>JBBQSD010000045.1:0-41942 GCA_038214135.1 Chloroflexales bacterium
TCACGAACGGAATTGGCCCCTGAACCAGTGGCGTGCAGGTCGCGCTGTGGACCCACCCCGTTCCATCCCGAACCGGGTCGTGAAACGCAGCTGCGCCGAAGGTACTGGCGGTTTGACCGCTGGGAGAACAGGTCTGTGCGCTATACTATTAGCAAAAGCTCACTTCTCCATGGAGAAGTGAGCTTTTGCATGACTGTGAACTAAATATAAGCTATTAGATCAAAGCTAGCGTTGCGCGCATCCAGCCCAATGCATAGGCTTTGCCTGCATGCCATGGTGCCGCACAACTCATGGCTGGCGTGTGATCGGGGATAACAACACCATCGTAGCCATTGCGCTTGAGAATACGCATCGCTTCGGCCATGTTTACATCCCCATCGTCAACAAACATTTCATCATATACTGGTACTTTCCCGCGTACATTGCGGAAGTGGACATAACAGATTCGGCCAGTTTTGCTATAGCGATCAACAACCTCATAGATATCGCTGCCATCGTTCATCTCGGCCAGTGTGCCAATACAGAATTCCATGCCATTGTAATGGCTAGAAGCGCTATCGAGCACGCGCTGATAGAGATCCGCACGATAGACAAGCCGTGGCGTGCCGCGCAGTATCGCAAGTGGTGGATCATCTGGGTGAAGGGCGAGGCGTACACCAGCTTCCTCGGCGACTGGTAGTACCTCGTGCAAAAAGGCTTCAAAGCGCCGCCATAGTTCTTCGTGGGAAATAGGCGCAATGGTTCCGTTGCGGCCCTCTGGATCAAAGACATTCTGATCATAGATCATGTTCCAGACCATACCGTGTGGAATGGGTGGTTGCTCTGGATTATGGTAGCCTACTGAGAGTGCGCCACCCCGCGCTGCTGGTACTTCGACCCGCCCCCACACGCCAGCAATGCTGAAGTTATAACCAAAGACTGGAATGCCGGCCGCTCCTGTATTGCGGATGATTTGTTTCACATGTTCTATCTGTTCATTGCGACGTGGCCCATCGAGAAGAATATCCGACCAATGCGCTGGTTCGAAGTTCTCGATTGCCTCTAGTTGCAATCCTTCGGCGCGGATCGCATTAGCAAGATCGCGCATGCCTGCGGCGCTCCAGATGTGTTCCTCTGGATCTGATACTCCAAAACCGGATGTGCCTCCAGCGGTGGTTCGTTGCTGCTGTTTGTTGAAATTCCCAACAATATGGGCAACAATATGTGTCGCACCAGCATGCTTTGCAAAGCGAAAATTATCGGTTGTGAGCATATTCCCATAGAGCCCGAGGCCAAGCTTCATTGCTGATCTGCTTTCTACTGTACTTATCTTCTATAACTATTAGTATAACGCCGATCCCTATGTTTGCGAATATCAAGACAGACTATGTGCTGGATTAGCCTACCATCTTTTGGGCGTTAGCCCGTTCCATACAGTCGAGGGTCGCATTGCTGCCCTCGACTTTTTGTTGCTTGCATATTTGGCAGCAGAACCCTATGAACGCGATGGGTAGAGGTAGCACTCGCATAGCGGCTGTTGTGAGACATGAAGTATAATAAAGAAATCGCCATGCAGCCCGTTCATGTTGTGTTTGTTTGGTATTGCGCTTGGTCAGTGTGGTCGAGAAGGCCCTTGATTGCGTATGCAATCGAATCGCTGCTCCAGTTGGTTTTCATAGTGTTAGGAATGCGCGTATGACTCAGATGGAAATTACCTCTGATATGCTTGAACAACAATGCCAACAGGCGGTTGAGCGAGTTATTGCGCGCTATCAGTGCTATCTTCTTGAACCGACCGAGTATACACGTCGAACTGTCGAGTACATGCGACAGGGCAATGCTGATAGTCCATCAAAAGCTGCAATTGGTGTCTATAGCCTGGCACTCTATCATGCGTGTTCTGGGCGCGAAGGGCTTGATCGCCAGGAGCGCGGGTACGTGGAGCTGCATCGCTATTTGTATTCTGCGGCAGCCTGGCGCTACCCAGAAGTTTGTGATGATGCAACCCAAATGGCACTTGAACGGATCTATACCGATTTTGCACGCTGCCGGGTGCCAATTGCGTTTCTTATGTTTGCATTTCGTGAACTGATGAATGCTGCCCGCATCCTGCGTCGGCAAGCTGGTTATTATGCCTATTCTCTTGAGAACGCAATCGGTGATAACGAAGAGACCATGATTACGTTTCTTGTTGATCCACTTCAGCCCGATCCACTGCTTGTTGTGATTGAGCAGGAAGCCCTGGCCCAGCTTCATCAACTTATTGCCGAATTTCGGCGTGCTTATCCACGAGCAGTTAATCAGATTGCGGCGCTTGTAATGAAATATCTGCGTGGCATGGATGATCTGGCAATTAGCCAAGCCCTGAAGGTATCGGTCAAGAGTGTTCACGAGCTTCGTTCACGTGCGAGCAAGAAGCTCCGTGAGGATCCACAGTGGCGGGTGCTTGCGCATGGAGCGGGATTGCTTCCCGAAGATCCCGAACTATAACGCGCCCAATGACATGTTCTGCTACATTGTGATGAGATGTGCAAGATTTTGTTATTGGCTGCTCCTTATTAGGGAGAGAGGAATATTCATGACTGAGGGCAAGCAACCTGTTAATCAATCGAAAGCATCTGTTGCAGCACACCACGCAGCGCAGGAGCAGCTTCTGTTATACGCCACGATCCTTGTGCAGGGCCATAACCCTGCAGAACGCTATCCGCAGATCGCAGCTCATCTTATTGGCTGTTCAATTTGTCGGAGCGAGTTGGAAGAACTGCTGGCGATTGGGAGGCCAGTATTTACTGGCGAGCTTCCGCAAGTGATCATGTATCCGCCAGCTGATCTGTCATTTCTCCGATCCAATCAACGAACAAGACCCTGGTGGATCGATATGGCTGGGCATTTGATTATTGTGTTTTCAGAATCACTGCTCAATACACTAGGCCCGCCATTATTGATTGGCAATGCTCGTGGCCGCTTACTGTACGATTATATCCAGGAATCAGGCAGCATCCCTGGCGTCAATGCAAGAATTGAGGTATTTGCCGTTGATCAGCAGCCGGATATGAGTTGTGTTCGGGTGTTTGTTGAGATCCTGAGTCGTGATTCATTCGATCAGCACGGCAGTGTTGTGCGGGCCCAGGCCGAGCAACTAACCTGGCAGGGTACGACTGACGAGAGTGGCACAGTTTCCTTTGAACCAGTTCCTCTGAGTGCAATCCCATACCTGCGGATTGAGATCGCGCCAGCGTATACAGCCACACCTTAACAATTGAGTAGATCGATTTTGGGTTATCTGCTGCCTTCCAATGCTAGGTTCTTGGTTCTCGGCTATTACGTAGGTCGGCCAATCAACATGAATGGTGCCCAATACCGTGGATCTGCGTAGGGCTGGGCGTCGCCTTGCTGCATAGCAGTATTTGCCAGATTCTCAAGGGGTGCAGCATACGCAGCGTACATATCTCGCCAACGGCGAAAGGTTATTGCAAGCTCAAATCCCGTCATCGCCCGAACAGCTGCCAGCGTATCTCGTAATGCTGCTGCTGGGGGTTGCCCCTGGAGTTGCGCCTGATAGAAGTGTTCCATTACGAGCAGGGTGACAATATCGGTGGCTTCCCATAGGGTACAGATAACAGTTGCCGCGCCAGCATACAGAAACGCACGCTGTAGACCAAATAGTTCATCGCCAGGGACTACCTGACTGAGGCCGCTGGTGCAGGCGCTGAGGATGACAAGATCGGCATGTAGATTGAGCCGAGCGATAATTGTTCGGGCACTCAGGGCTTCATCGGCAGCAATATACAGTTTCGAATCAAGCGGATCGAGGGCATTATAGATCGCATGGCCGGCAATATGCAGCCAGCGGGCGTGTGTACCATCGGTTATTAGGCCTTCGATTTTTGGCGCAGCACCTGTCCACGCAACGCCACCCATTAACGCAGCAATGGCATCGGCTTCGATTTCTGCATACTGAAGTGCATTGTTTCCCTGGCCGTTGTAGCCCAAGGCCAGCATGCCACGGCCACGGCCACTGGCTTGCCCAAGGCAATTACGCAACAGAATTGTTGCACTTGGTGCAAGCGCAATTGCTGGCCCTGTTGCATGCAGCAGGTAGCTATTGGTCGGCGCACGCAGCGCAACAAACGGGACATAATGCAGCGGCCCATGCGGAATGATATACAGCAGCTTGCACGCAGGGAGGAGGTGTTCAATTGGGCTGAACAACTGCTCATATAAATGGGTGAGCTTCCGATCCTGCAGAAGATGCCGCCCTGGAACTGGATCACTCGGTGATGGCCGCAGGAGATTTGGATTAAACGCCACACGATGGACTTCATAGTGATTACGGGTAATAGCAAATAGCAAAATCTGGGGAGTGAGGGTCAAGTGTTCGCGAAGGCGTGTGTTCTCTTTCGGAAGCTTATTGAGCACATGCTCACCCTGAGGCAGTACCCCAATCGTAAAATACTCTATCAGAACGGCATCATCTGCAAGCTGCTGCTGGATATCGCTGAGCTTTACGGTTGGCAGATCGACGACGGCATACAGTTCGGGTGCTTTTTTGACCAGCATATCCAGGAATGCGCGTGAGCGTGCGCGCTCGACATAATCAAATGCATCAGTTACACGGCCACATTCAAGGCACAGTAGTATCATCGATTCATAGATCTGCTGGCTACTCCCAAGCAATCCAAGTTTCATTTCCTCGTTTTCGGTCATCCCACGCAGATCTTCGATATAGGTGATTGCTTCGTGATACGCCTGCAATGCCGCAGCATAATCGGCTTGCCGCTTGAACACATCGCCACGCCGATACTGGATCAATGCCAGCACATGGTGATTGCGTAGCCGCTGCGCCAAGGAGGTTGCTTGATTATAGGCTGCTAGTGCGGCATCCCAGCGCGCTTGAGTTTGGTACAGAAACCCAAGATGCAGCAAATTATCCATTGTGAGGGCAACATCGCCGTGATCTGCCGATTGCGCCTCAGCGAGACCTTGCAGATAGGCGCTTTCGCTAGAAGCTTCCTCGCCCAACATATGAAAGAGGAACCCCTGGCAGGAATACAGATTGGCGAGTTGCGCCATGATACCAATCGCCTGATATAACTGGATCGCCTGCTGGAAGTGTTGTTGTGCATCACTCCAGCGGCCAAGTTGCATCGCATTATTGCCAATTTCGTGCAGCGCCTGCGCTTGGCGGGTCGTATTGCCCAACAGGCGAAACACCTGTAAACTTTGCAGGCTCAGGTCGAGCGCACGTTCATAGCGGCCTATTTCACTATAGACCATGCCCATATTTAGGAGTGCGTAGCCCTGATATGGCAGATTTTTGAGGATGCTGGCCTGTTCGTGAACCTGTAGATATGCTGCAATTGCTTGATCATAGCGAGCCTGGAACCAATGGGCCTGCCCAAGCGCATTCAAAATTTGTACACGCAGATCATTGGAGAGATCCGGTTGGCGCAGGAGTTCCTGCAATAGCTGCTGGCCGCCATCATAATTCTGGGTGCGAATCGCAATAAAGCCATCGTAGAACAACAACTGCTGGAGATGCCGAGCTTGCCGAGGATTGACCGCACGAACCATCGCAACATAGCGCGTGATCGTCTGCCATTCCCGTCGGGCGGCAATCAGCAGAAACAGTTCGCCCAGATGGGCAAGGCAATCATCTTCGGCTAACCGAGAGCCGGTTAGGGGATCTTGAACCTGAGTCATCTGGGCGAGAAAATAGTGGAACATCCGGGTTCGTAGTGCAAGCTCTGCCTGTGGATGATCAGTGCGGAGTTGCGTCAACATCTGCACGCGAATATCGTCGCGAATGCGGAACGCGGCCATATCTGGCAGTGCAACCACCATATCACTCGATAGGAGCGGGCCAATGATCTCAGCAGCTTCTGGAGCAAGCGCCAGCAACAGATCGCTATCAAACCAGTGCAGCATTCCACAGAACGAGAGGAGTTTTTGGTCGGTCGATGGTACTTCTTCGGTCATAGCATGGATCTACTCATTATCACAATAGGAGGCAACATATGAGTGAACTAGACGAAATATTCATTCTCAACGACGATCAGCCGACGAAGCCAAAAACTCCAGATACGCTGGATGTCAACCTTCCTCCAGTTCAACCAGCGACATCACTTCCCACGCCTATTGCGAAAGTGCGCCTCCAGCCCGCAGTTGATGACATAGAACATTTGGTTGCGCGTGGCTATCCGCTACCCGATGGATTATATCAGAGCAATGACGTATTGGCTGCGAATTTCAAGCCAGCACCGCCCGATCCATTTACATTGCTTGCTCGGATTCCTAATTGGGCCTATCGCTGCTATACCGTCGTACCTGTACAAACAGAAAGTGGCGCGTTTCAACCGAACCTTTATCTGTTCAATGTGATTGTTGCACTCGAATGGAACCCCGATGCCGTGTTTCTTGAACGATTGCGCTGGGCCTTTCAGCAGGCATCCGACTTCCTCTTCGATGCGACTGATGGTTGGATGGCATTTGGCCAGGTGATATTTGGCGGTGTGGAGCTAATGGGATGTGCCGATATTCAGATTATGGCCTCGAATCGCCTGCATCCACGCAGTTGGGTCGGTGGTATGTTTGAAAAAGAGCAGCATCGGCCGATCCGCATCGGACGTGGAGTGTGGAGTGATCGGCAGGAGGTTGCGTTCACATGGGAAGAACCAGAGGCATATCGCATTCTCGTCCATGAGTGGGGCCACTATGCACTGTATCTTGGTGATGAGTATCTCAGCCCACCAAAGACGATCTCCGATGGCATAGCAGCAGCGTTTACCGTTATCATTCCACAAATTGTGGCTGGCACTGAGTCGATCATGGCCAATACCGAAGGCATCAGCGAGTTGAGTTCGGAGGCATGGAGAAAATTACGCGCCAAACACTATCGAAAAATCCCATCAAATCGCCGACAACGAGTTGGGCCGCAGCGGGTACCAGGGGCGCTGCCACGCTTTTTCCTGCAAAAGAATTGGTATGAACAATACAGTCAAGCACCAGATGTGCCACAGGTAGTTATACCACGCCAGGCTAGCGCAGAAGCCGAGCAATTGATTACTCAATTCCAGAAACCAATGCAATTTCGCCACTGCTGGCTGTATGTGCTGCCGGATCTTACTGAGCAGCAGGCACCAACACGTATTCTTGCCCAGGGTAGCCTGGATGCCCGCTCAAAAGATCAAGATTATCCATTGTTGGGTGCCAAGCCAGATGATACGGTTGTTTTGATCAGCGCACCACCGAATGAGAACCCGCTCATTCTCCACGGAACAGTGAACTCGGATCGGCATATTACGAATTGGCAGCCCTATGAATCCAGCGCACTGCCAATTGTTGCTGTTGTGCCTGCGCCTACGGTTGATCAGCAGGGCCGCTCACAGGTATATATACGGGTGCGGTTCGCCGATCATACCCAGCCAACGCAGGTGGCGATCTACCCCCTTGGCCAGGCGAGTAACCAAGCTGGCATTGTTCTGGAAGATGCTGGTCGTGTCGATGGCGCAGATTGGATGAGCAAACCAGTTACATTGCCAACCCTCGATGGACATGTCTTTGTGCGAACGCAAGGTGGGCTTGCGATAACAACGTTTTCGCAGGGTGGCGATCCGCCATTTCACAATCCGGCACCAGCAAACCCGATCAATGCTGGTTCTGCCGATGGCAATGCCATGTTGTTCTTCTACAAACCGGAAGGTAGCGAGCCTGATCAGCTCTATGACACAGTCAAGGTTGTGACCACCCGTGTTGCAGGTGTGCCATATATGGCTACGCTCCGATCGCAGACACGCATTCTGAGTGCAGCCTACAGCCTGGCCAGTAATGCGGCATTGCCATCGGAACTCCATCCAACGCTGATCTTGTATTACAACCTACCAGAGGAATTGCTGAATCTTGCATCACTCATGCAGGGCGATATTGCGGTATACCGCCTCGATGGCGCTACATGGCAGAAGCAGCCGCATGTGTTTGTGCCGATCACCCGTGGCAGCTTGTTTGTTGCGATGCCGCTCTATAGCCAATCAGAACAGCATCCTGGCGGTTCGCTTGTTCAGGATGAAGCCGAAACGCCAGGTCAGCGCATCGAATCCTATGTTGTCTGTTGGTCGCCACATTCAGCATAGTGATGTTTGCCCTAACCCCTCTCCCACGCCGGGGAGAGGGGAATTACTTTGTGTGAAATACCCAAGCCTAACGGATTGGGCTTCCTGTCTCATCGACATGCGCCAATCGGTGGATTGGTCTGACCACGTCTCCACAGGCATTTTGTGTCTCGGCATGTCCTGCCGCGACAGTGTGTTCAAACAGGCGGAACCCTTCTCGATCAATGTTGATTGCGGCGTTCAGATCGCGGTCAAGGGTCACACCACAGGGGCATGTCCAGATACGATCTGTGCGGGTGAGTGCGTGATTGACTCGCCCGCATATGCTACAGGTTTTGGAAGAAGGGAAGAATCGCCCAATCAGAATCAGGTGGGTATCCGCCCGATCCGCTTTATACGTCAGCATGGATCGGAACAGCCCCCATCCGGCATCGAGAACGCTTTTCGCCAGCTTGGTTTTCGCCAGCCCTTCACGTTCAAATCTTCGATGGATATAAGGTCGTGGTGGCGTACCAGATCGGTACTGAGTTTGTGCAGAAAGTCGTTCCGTTGGTTGCGGGTTTTTTGGTGCAGCCGCGCCACGCGAATACGTGCCTTCGTTCGGTTTGCGCTGCCCTGCGTGGATCGATTGAATGCCTGTTGTGCCCGTCTGAGCTTGCGGGCGCAAGAGCGATACCAGCGCGGATTGTCGATGGTTTGGCCGCTGGACAGCACGCCAAGCGACGTCAACCCCAGATCAATCCCAACGTGCGTGCGAACGGGTTGGTTGGTGCGTGGGGCAAGCTGCTGTTCGGTGACAATGCGCATATACCAATGCCCACACGCCTCGCGCTTGAAGGTTGCCCCCTTGGGTGTTCCTTCAAAGGGTCGGTGAACAATGGCAGCAATCATGCCAATCTTGGGAACCGACACGAACGAATCACCCATCTGTACCCGTTGGGGAATGCGAAAGCGTGGGGTATCGCGATGTTTGGACTTGAACGTTGGATAGCCCTTTTTCTTGTCGCCCTGCTTTACCCGGCGAAAGAAGTGTTGGAAGGCGCGCTCGAGATCACGCAACGCCTGTTGGAGCGACTGGCTCTCCATCTCGCGCAACCAGGCCGTGTCGCGCTCCTGTTTCAGCCGAGTCAGTTCGACACACAAATCATTGAACCCAGGTGCCTTGCCCGTTGTGCGATAGGTTTCCTGCTTCCGATTCAACGCCCAATTCCAGACAAACCGACGGGCACCCGCAAACTGGTACAGCAGCTTCGTTTGTGCAGCAGTCGGGTCAAGGCGATAGCGATAGGTTGTTTGGATGGTTCGGTGCATGGCACCAGTATACCAGAAAATATGTTCGATTACAAGCCGTTTACCGCATTAGGACGACGTATATAACAACATCGTTAGGGCGACGAAAGCGGCTAAAGCGAGTGAAGGGCTTCTATCCCAGGGCGAAAGCTCCTGGGCGTTACGCCCTCGAATCGTAAGCCCTGGATTTGTATTAACCGCCTGTGTACAATCGCTTCGGTCTATGCTATGATCGCTGGTAGGAATCGCATCTGTCTCAGCTAGAGTGAGTGACTATGGCGATCACGGATCGAATGCTTATTGGTGCCATTGCAGGCAACCCTGGCGCGTATACGGGTGCTGGCGAGTATCGCTACTGCCGCACATGTGAACTCATTTATTATACATCTGCAAAAAAGCCTGATCCTGCCCACGATGACCACGAATGGATTGCGCTTCCATCGCTCAACCCAGATGGTGGCAGCAAGCTCGTCAAGGCGTTCCAGCGCTTTATCACGCGCTGGCCACAGCCACGCCAGGAGGAACTGGAGAAGTTCGCCTTGAAACGCGGCTGGGATATGGCCATGGAGTTGAAGTATGGCGGTGGCGGCCTCGATGATCAGGAAGCCACAGAATGGCAGGAGATCGTCAACGCACGCCTAGAACAGCTTGTTCGGCAGTTCCGCGCTGAACTTGAGGCCAAAACAACTTCCACATAGACCGTTTTTTGTATAATGAAACCCGCTATGTCGATGGCCGTAGCGACGTGATATAGCGCGCCTGGGCGTATGCGATACGCCCCCAACGCCGCATCGAAGGTTGGTTTCACCACTAGAACAGCATCGCTCCTGCCTCACGCGATAGTTGGCGCAGCCGTTCGCCGAGTGGCTTGCGCCCAGCCTGTTCTGATTCATCGGCCAACTCATTCAGCCGTTTCACAAATGCCGTTGTAATCACGGCTGGGTTCTGGCGCAGCAATCGTGTGGCTGCCTGTGGTGTCTCGGCGGAAAGCAGCTCATTGATGAAGCGATCCTCGGGGGTGAGCTGCTCCTGCAAGAATTCCGTCGCCAGCCGCTGGACTTCGCCAAGCGCTGCAACGATATCCTCGCGGCCAGCGCGCTGTGCTGCGCCAATATGAGTCTCAAGAACCAGCAGAAATGCCTCATCGATGGTATCGCCCTGTTCGCGCAGCGCACTGGCCATATCCGGCGCACCCAATACGGCATCGAGGATCTTGGCACCACGTTCAAACATTTCTTGGGCCTGGTGATCCATCCGTTCCACTGTTTCACGAACCAGTGCCCGCCGTGTCGTTAGTCGCTCGGCTGTGGTCAGATCGTCAGCCTGCTCGGCTGCATCGATCCGACGCGTCCATTCCTCAAAGAAGCTGTAATCGATTGCTGGGCGCACCTCACCAATGATCGCCTCGACCTCATCATCAGAGGCCTCGATGAGTCGTGCAATCGTGGCCTCAAGATCAATATCCTCGTAGTCCTCGTCCCCGAGATCCTGATCATCTGGGCCAGCAGGCGCACCGCCAACTAGTTCTAGCAGGGTATCGCGTAAGCCTGCCAGGAGTGCCGCCGAATCATCGCGGCCAGATTGAGCACTGGCCTCGACAAATGCCGTGAGTGTGGTGAAAAACTCATAGTCGAGCGATTCGTGCATCTGGTCAACCAGGGCCGCCAGTTGCTGTTCACCATCCTCATAGGCCTCGGCCAACTGGCTGATCAGTTCGACTCGTGCCCGCTGAGCTTCGATCATCTCTTTTGAGATCCCATCGGCCTCCAGAACGGCATCGATCAGGCCATTGAGCGTTAGGAAGCGCCGGGGTGCAAGCAAATGGCTGCGTGGAGCATCGGGCGGGAGCGTGCGCATGAACAGGCTGGTTGTATCGCCAATGAAGCGTTCCTGTTCCTCTGGCCGCGCATTCAGTTGCTGTGGGAAGAACACAAAATAGAGTTGTTTGGCTGCATCATGATAGATCACTGGCGCACTGATCATTGCTGGTGTTCCACAATTTGGGCAGACAGATACATTCAGTTGGCCAGCCAACAGGCGGCTCTTTAGTTCGGGGAATTGGCCGGCATCGACCAGCGTAAAGACCTGGGCGCGTACAGGGTTATGGCAGGATGGGCACGAAAGCTGGACAATCTGGGCCGGGCTGGCGGTCATTGCGCACAGGCCTTTCTTATGCATAATACCGATTAGGTCGGTATATCGTTCAATCAATACAGCGATGACGTATTATAGCACAGGCCGAATCTCACCCGCATGTCATCGGCAACCCATAGGCTCCCATACCTCGTTGTGCTACACTGCAACGCATTGACGTGATGCAAACCGTTACAGTAACGCTATAGCATAGAGGTCTGCCAATGCTACTTCGCCTCCCGCTTGCTCTACTCATTGCCCTACTTGCCCTAACTGGTTGTGCAACTGGGGCCACAATTGCACCAGCAACGCCACGCCCTGCGACATCTGTACCAACGCCTGTGCCGACAAATGCTCCTCAGACGAATGAGTCAACTCCATTGTCAAGCAATCTTGAGGCGCGCTCGACACTTCAGCCAACAGTATCGCCAATTCCATTGCCGACTGCCACTCGAAGAGCGACGGTAGCGCCTGCTGCAACGGTTGTGCCAACCCGATTGCCGATTATTTCGTCGCCGGTTCCGGTTGTTCGGTTTGGTGAAGAGCTTCTATTCCTTCGTGGAAACTCAGTATGGGCTCACGACATACGAACCCGCGCTGAACGGAAGATTGCCGATGATACGACCGATTTCTTGCCAGCTCCTGGTGGTGCCCTGATCGCTATTCTTCGTGGTTCTGGGCTTACCTCCGAAATCTGGTTGGTCGGGCGTGATGGCAGTGCATTGCACCAGGTTACGCGCAATGATCGTGCCGAGGCAACACTCTCCTGGTCACCCGATGGCCGTACCCTGATCTATGGTTCTTCTGCTTCACAAGAACTGTATGCCAACGAATGGATTACATGGTCACATTGGTGTGCCGAGGCTGAAATTCGCGCACTGGATCTGAACAGTGGAAACGAGACATCGTTGGCTCCTGGCTGTGATCCGGCGATCTCTCCTGATGGTAGGCGGATTGCCTATGTTGCGCCACCAACACAAATCGCCCCTGGTTACGATGCAGCCGGGCCATTGGTTGGTAATAGTATTCGGCTGATAAACCGTTTGGGGCAGAATGGCTGGAACTTTGCTAAAGCGCAGGCCCAGGGTTCAACAGGCGATGGCTTAGTCGTCTATGGCCCTTCCTGGTCGCCCGATGGGCAACATGTCGTCTATCATCGCTATCTTGGCATGCAAGTCGAGGTCGATATCAATCTGACAGAGATGGGCGCTTCGTTCGTAGGCAAGGGGCAATCTGTTGCCGATGGTGCTGGTTGGCTATTGCCAACACGCTTCTCGCCCGATAGCCGGATTATCGCGGCGATTGAGAACGATGTGGGGAATGCACGTGGATTGGTTGGGTATGGGGCCTGGAAGGTGCAACTGGTGCGCTTGGAGGGTACCCGCGAAATTATTCTGCCAGATGGGGCGCGCACGGTGATCGGGCAGGCGCTGTATAGTTTACCAGGCGGCCAGGATGTGGTGTGGTCGCCCAATGGATCACTGCTAGCCGTTCAACTTCCGGCTGGCTGGAAGCCAGAAAGTGACCCAGAGGCGTGGGGGCAGGCAGCCGGTGAAATATGGCGATGGGTACCTGGCAAAGCCCCAAATGAGCGCCTGGTTGTGAATGTTAATTTCGGCTCGAAATTGGCCTGGCTGCCTGCCACATAATCTGTCTCTATCTGTCTATGGTAGGGTGATTGTGACGGTAAACAGCAGTTTTAGTTCATAGAATGCACTGGCGGCTTTTGCTGGATCGCCAGCGACGACAAATACGGATGAATCGCGTGTTGCGACTGCTGGTTGTGTCCCGAGTGGCAATGCCGGTGCCTTTAGGACCTGCCATGTACCGCTGCGGACATCATACCGCGCTGGTTCTTCATTCGCTGTTCCACCAACCACAACAATATTATTCGTAATAGCGCTCGCGCCAAAGCGTGTTCGTGGCTGTTCAAGCGGCGTCACTTTGGCCCATGTGCCGGTGCCATCAATGGCTGGCGTAAACTGTTCATTGGCGCTGAGCGGCGCATTCGCGGCCTCCCCGCCAAGTACATAGATTCTGCCATCCACCGCAACGGCCGTGCAATAGGCCCGGGCCGTTGGCATGGCGGCCTGCTCACGCCATTGGTTGGTGGATGGATCATATACCAGTGTCTCGGCTCGTTCCTTGGTGCCATCCCAGCCACCAAACAGATACAGCCGCCCATCGACAGCCGCTAACCCATAACGAGATCGTGGCTGGGGTAGTTTTGCCATTGGTAGCCAGGATTGATTCGCCGGATCATAGACTTCGAGTGCGTCGCTCACCGATCCATCGGCTGTTTCGCCACCGGGCATGTAGATCTTGCCACCCAACACCACTGCCTGCGCACTCGACACAGGTAGCGGTTTTTCGGGAAGCGCTGCCCATGCATTATTGGATGGATCATAGCGCAACGTCTGCGGCGAAACACGATTAGCAGAGCGACCACCAATTAGATAGATTTTCCCATCAACGCTGGCTGCGGTTGCGGCATTCAATCCAATCGGTACATCGCGCTGTGCCGTCCAGTTGGCCGTTACTGTTGGTGGCCCAGAGACTGAGGTAAATACTGTTGGTGGGATAGCAGTTGGCGCTGCTACCGATGGAAGCTGCAATCGGAACAGCATTGCCAGAAGCAGGGCAAGCGCAAGCCCGCCAATCGTCCCGATAACCGCAATGACCCTGCGCGATAATCCGGTTTGTTTTGGTGGTTCAACCCGAGAAACCGTGGGTTCTGCCAGAGTTGTTTTTGATGGTGCTTCGGGTATGGTGACAGCGCTATCACTGATAGCTGGAACTGCCTTAGCAATATCAACAAGGCCATTGCGCACGGCATAGAGCGTTGCCTCTGTTCGTGAGCTCGCGCCTATCTTCCCAAAGATATTACGGATATGCACTTTGACGGTGTTGATGCTGATCCCGAGGTCTCCAGCGATCTGCTGGTTGGTCGCACCGGTTGCGACGAGCTTTAAAATTTCACGCTCGCGCTCGCTAAGCTGGGACTCTTCGGCCATGGAGTACTACTCGCCTTCGTTTGGATCATCGTATACACGCCTATTATAGCAGAGCGCTGGGATGCAAATAGATTTCAACGCAGTCGCAGTATCGTAACACGACCGTTCATATACACCGGCTCAAAGAGGGCAGAATCCCGCAGCCGGGCTGCATCGAGTTGAATCCCACCAACAACCGCATATACATACGTAAAGCCATGTTCGCGCATAAAATTGGCTAATTGCACATCTGTTGGCCTATTTGTATCGCGTAGCCAATGCGTCGTTCGCTGAATAGCTGCCACTGTCGTATCATCCGCATAGGTATATAACACAGGCGGCGTGCTGACCTGACGATTTGCAAGCGGCAGCAACCACCAGCCACCATCGGCACCACGATCAACACTGCCAAGCCAACCAGCGGTATTTACAAGGAAACGGGCTGTTGTTGGCGTATGTTCAGAAACCCAGGTGATAGCGGCCAGATCGTCACGATCAGCCAGAATAGTATCTGGCCGAATGATTGATCGTGATGTCCAGGTGCCCCAGGCTGTGAGTGCGCTGATCAGAACAATTATTACAGCCACGCCAGCCCTGTGCGCGAGCCGATGGCGTTGCATGCGCAATGAAGCCCATTCCAGAACGATTGCGGAGCCGCCACCAATCAGTAATGAACAGGGGACAAACAGGCAGATAACGACCGTCTCATTCGTTACAAATGAAAGATACGGCAGCCCAATAATCCATGGATTCGCCAGTAGCATAATCAATGCGCACCAGATTGTCACAAGTGCGGCGATGGTAGATCTACGCATGGCTTCAAGCAACACACTAATTCCGGCCACAATCAGCAGGAGTTTGTTATTCCCAGCCCAGAGTAATTCGAACGGTAGTGCATTATATGATACATTTCCAGCGACATAGGTTGCTGATGCACCTGAACCAAGCCGAGCCTGCCCCACCAGGAAGATCAGCCAGGGCAGTGTGATAGTACCTGCACCAAGCAGCGCCGCGCCAAGTGTATACCAGCGCCTTGGCCGTTCCACCACAATGAGTGCCAGACACCAGATCAGTGCAAACACAAACACAACAAAATGAACCAGGCTTAATCCAGCCAATGCTATGCTTGCCAGCACAATGGTTCGTAGCGATGGTGTATGTAATGCCATATGGGTGCTGATCAGAACAGCGGGAAGAACGAGCAGCCCCATGAGCAATGTATAGCGCCCCCAACTAATAAAGAAGGCTGGCATAACCGAAAGAAAACCAACCGTCAGCCCTGCAATCAGGCCCGCAAATGGCCGACGCCAGAGGTAGCTTGCTAATCCGGCATAGGCTGGAACCATGAGCGTGCCAATAATCTGCCCATACCAGAGCATCCCCTGTGGCAATGATGCTGGAAGTGGTGAATTGGCAGCCTGAAATGCCATTGCACTGACAACATGGTAGCCCCAGTGGTAGGTTAGGTGTTCAACCGGGAGGTATGGTTGTAGTGTGACCGGCATCTGTCCAGTTTCTGCTGCGATACGGATCAACAGGGCGTGATGGAGTGAATCCACCCAGGCTGGCAATACAAGGTCACGGATCTGATAGAACCGCAGGGCGAGTGCTGCCAGAAACAGCAGCATGATGCCAATATTCCAATTCAGGAGAATATGGCTGTGCATTGTTGCATGACGTTTGCTCCATGCAAGCAGGGATATGCCAATCGCGCATAGCACAATGATCAGTGTTGGTATTGGGGGCAGCAGCGCCAGATGAACAACTGTCGCCCATTCATAGAGCAGGGTGATGAGCGCCACACTGAGTCCGATCCAGATCGCTCCATGCACAGGCCATGCGGCTTCCGGAGCAAATCGGAATAGGTGTGCGAGGAAAGCGCCAGGGGCAAACAAGAGCAGCAAGAGGCTTATAGCGCTGCGGGTATCCGGGATTGCAACCCATGCGACCAGAGAACCGATCAGCAGGAGTGACATCAGCATATTCAGGAGATGGCGGTAGATCACTCCGACTCGACGTAGCGCTTTTCAGGTGGAGCGTATCGTGAACCCGGGTTCTGCGCCTCTTCTTCCAGCGTTCGCTCAATCAGGCGCTCGAAGAAGCCACGCTTGCTAGCAGCGGGCGCTGCGGGCACACCCGTTTGTGGCTGCGGTACTGTGGGCGCACCAATTGTGATCAGGCCTTTGTGTTTCAGCACAACCAGGGCACCACACACATCATAGTGATCAAGCCGCAATTCATCCGCGATCAGCATAATAGTACGTTGGCCATCAACAGCTGCAAGAACAGGCCAGATTCCTTCGCCAATTTGGATGCTTGCCGTATTGGCACCACTGATCAGTACAGGAATCCAGGTGAGTGCAGGAATATGTGGACGTAGTGGTGCCCATTGGCGGGCCATCTGCTCACTACGCTCGATCAGATCGTGTGGATCAAGCCAGATCGTCTGATCATCCGGTTCGCTGCCAGCATAGAAGTGAAAATCACCATCAGACAATTCGAATACACGAGCAACTGCGGCAATGCCACGCAGCTCGGCTGCACAGGCGTGCGTTGGCTGGCCATCACGAAAGTAGATCTGTGCGGTCAATTCGCCGCTATGTACCGCGAGCATTCCCTTAACGGAACTGTAGAGCACCATCTCGATCAGTTCGCGAAATGGGAAAAGCGCGAGACGTCCTTCAAGCTGCACGGGCTGGTTCCTGTAAACTTGCGATGGTTGAGCGTTGATCATTGTGGCTAGTGTATATAGCACAATAGTATGATCATATCCTATCCTAGCATACCAACAGGCCAAGAACAAGGGAAACATAGATAAAAAAAGAGTCAGGTGATTAGCGAACCGCACAGATTTTGTTTTTTAGGGCGTGTTTGCGCGCTATTACCACCTATGCTATACTCGCGTTCCAAAGGTGTAAAAGATGTGAACGGCGGCGTTCCTCTCTACACATCAACCTCGTCCGTATCGGCAGGTTGAATTTTTATGCCTCCATTCAGATAGTAATCAGAACGAGTATCAGGGCGACAATTAGAACGACAAATGCGGGCAACATGATTTGACTCGCTTACACCATTTATGGTATACTAGATTGTGAAAGAGTTCCCAATGTATGTACACAGGGAAGGGAGTTGAGACCGCATGCGTAACCGGATACTAACTATACTCGGGGTTTTTGCTGTGGTCGGCTTAGTCTTGTACCTGCTTGGTGTCAGGATGACCAAGGCCGATCTGCATATTTCGGCCGCCGCTGAACCACTATTTTGTCTCACTGGAACACTCAAGGGTGAGGCATGTTCGGGTGGTATTCCATTCACCAATTCGCTATTGATGACGATCCTGATCGACATCATCCTGGTGATTCTGGCGATTGTTGGTGTGGGCAAGATGAAGTTGGTTCCAACGGGCCTGCAGAATGTTATTGAGGTCGTCATTGAGACCTTATACAACTTTGCGAGGGGCATTGACCGGAAGAACGTCGGAAAGTTCTTCCCACTTCCGGCCACAATCTTTTGTTTCTTCCTGGTTGCGAACCTGCTTGCGCTTGTGCCTGGCATTGGCAGTATTGGGATCTGCCACACCGAGGAGAAAGCGCAGGCTTCACTCGTCTCAGTTGCAGGAACTGCAGCCGAGGGCATTCCGCCAAACCCCTTCTTTGCGAACTGGCCGGGTGCCTGTTATGGCGAGAACAAGCTCATCCCTTTGCTGCGTGCTCCTGCTGCGGATCTGAACGTCACACTCGCATTTGGGCTTGTTGCAGGCCTCATGATCGAGTTCTTCGGCTTCCAGGCGCTTGGAGTTGGCGGTTACCTGGGTAAGTTCTTTGTCAATCCCTTCAAGGAGGGCGCGCTGCAGACGCTTGTGGGCTTGCTTGAGCTAATTGGCGAGTTTACGCGCATTATTGCATTCACCTTTCGTATTTTTGGCAATATCTTTGGTGGGGAAGTGGTGCTGGTGGTTATGGCGTTCCTGTTCCCATATCTTCTGCCGCTACCCTTCTATGGTCTTGAGGTTTTTGTTGCCTTCATCCAGGCAGTGATCTTCGCGGTGCTCACGCTGATCTTCTTTAGCCTAGCGATCACGGCGCATGGCGGGCATGATCAGAGCCACGATGAGAAGGCTGGCGCGCACTAATATGGAGCTCGCGGGCGCTGGCCCGAGTGCATAGCGATCCTATAGTATATACGTATGTTGGTGACACGAGTGACTGTTTTGAGGAGGAGCCACTATCATGACCGACTCTGGCCTGCGACTGTTAGCTATGGCGCTTGCGATCGGCCTCGGCGCGATCGGACCAGGTGCTGGCATTGGAATCATCTTCAGCGGCGCGCTGCAGGCAATGGGCCGCAACCCCGAGGCTGAGGGCCTGGTGCGAACCTATATGTTCCTTGGCTTCGCGCTGACGGAGACGCTGTTCATCTTCGCCCTGGTGTTCGGCCTGCTGATCGGCTTTAACATTATCTAGCATCGCTGGCGGCCGCCTGCGGACGAGGAGAACAGCAGTGGAAAAACTTGGTATTAATTGGCCGCTTCTGATCGCGCAGATCGCAAACGTTGCGCTGCTGGTATGGTTGCTCTCGACGTTTTTGTTCAAGCCGGTGCTGAACATGCTGAATGAGCGCACAAAGCGTATTCAGGATGGCCTCGGCGACTCGGATAAGATCAAGGAACAACTCGCCAGCGCAAAGCGTGATTACGACGCCGAAATCGTCAAGGCTCGCCAGGAGGCAGCCGGAATCGTTGTGCAGGCGCAGGAACGTGCCCGCGCACAGGAGCAGGAGATCATCGCTCAGGCTCGCACTGAGGCGGATCGCATTCGCGTAGATGCACGCGAACAGGCTGGGCGTGAGCGCGAGCAGATGGTGAGCGATCTGAAGAATCAAGTCGCTGGCTTAGTCACCCTGACTGCCACGAAGGTGCTTGGGGCTGAGCTACAAACGAACCACGATAAGCTGATTGAAGAATCACTTGCCAGCCTTGGCCGGCAAAACTAGTGGTGAATGAAGGGGAGCACCGTGAGTACGTCTGAAGCTCGGGAGGCGGCACGCGCACTCTATGACGCGCTGGTCGGCGGAGCGCTCCAGTCGCTCAAAGCGGCCGCCCCGCATCTACAGATCGCCAGTAGCGATGGCCCAGAGTTGCAAGCACAAATTGCGGCAGCTCTGCCAGCTGATGCACCGCCGATCATTGGTCGTTTCCTGGTTGGTCTTGCTGATGCTGGTGCGTTGACACAGCTACCGGCGGTTGTTCGTGAGTTTGAGCAGTATATTCAGGCGGGTGGCACGGCACAACTTCTTGGTGAGATCACGAGTGCCGTCGAACTCTCCAGCGAACAGCGCGACCATATCACGAACGATTTGCGTGGGCGCTATGGCGAGAACCTGCAGCTGACATTCCAGGTTGATGAGACGCTGATTGGCGGCCTGATCATTCGTGTCGGCGATCAGGTGCTCGATAATAGCTTGCGAACACGTTTGGGGGCAATCCAGCGCAATATGGCGGCCGGCTAGGTCAAGCTTTCAGCTATGATCTGTCGGTTTTCAGCCGTTAATATATGATCATCAGACACGAATATCAGGTAGAGGTTCGGGAAACACATGCGTGTTTACTGAATACCGAAGGCTGATGGCTGTTAGCTACATAGAGGTGCCAACTATGGCCGTTGCTACTCAAGAATTATATGATCGCCTGTTCAAGAGCATTCAGGAAGGCGTTGATCTGCGACCGCGCCTGGTCAATGTCGGCACTGTTGTCACCGTTGGTGATGGCGTTGCACGTATCAATGGCCTTGAGCAGGCGGTTGCTGCGGAATTGCTCGAATTCCCACCAAAAGCTGGCCGAAGTGAATCGATCTTCGGGATTGCACTGAACCTGGAACGCGATATGGTTGGTGCAGTCATCCTGGGCGATTATCTTGGAATCGAAGAGGGTGATCAGGTCAATGCGACCGGTCAGATTATTTCGGTTCCGGTTGGCCAGGAACTTGTTGGCCGGGTGGTGAACGCGCTTGGGC
Source organism: Chloroflexales bacterium (assembly GCA_038214135.1). Lineage (GTDB taxonomy): Bacteria > Chloroflexota > Chloroflexia > Chloroflexales > Roseiflexaceae > JANLSE01. The sequence goes on from JBBQSD010000045.1 coordinate 20,515, forward strand.
AACCAATCGATGGGCATGGGCCAATAATGACGACATCCCGCCGACCGATTGAGCGTATTGCTCCTGGTGTTATTACCCGTAAATCAGTTGATACTCCGGTGCAAACTGGTATCATCGCGATTGACGGTATGATCCCGATTGGACGCGGTCAGCGTGAGCTGATTATCGGCGACCGCCAGACGGGCAAGACGACTGTTGCAATCGATACGATCATCAGCCAAAAAGGCAAAGGGATGGTCTGTATCTATGTTGCCATTGGCCAGAAGCGCGCCCAGGTCGCCCAGATCGTCAATTCGCTGGCGCAGTTCGGCGCGATGGAGTATACGATTGTTGTTGCCGCAACGGCTTCTGAGTCGGCTGCGCTGCAATGGATCGCTCCCTATGCCGGTTGTTCGATGGGCGAGGAAGTGATGGAAAATGGCGTCATGATCGATGGGCAGCTTGTCAAGGATGCCCTAATCGTCTATGACGACCTCTCCAAGCACGCAACTGCCTACCGCCAGGTTTCGCTACTGTTGCGCCGCCCTCCAGGCCGCGAGGCATATCCAGGCGATGTGTTCTATCTACATTCACGCCTGCTTGAGCGAGCGGCTCGCCTGAGTGAGGATTATGGCGGCGGTTCACTCACGGCATTGCCAATTATTGAGACACAGGCCAATGACGTTTCGGCCTATATTCCAACCAACGTGATTTCGATCACCGATGGTCAGATCTACCTTGAAGGTGATCTGTTCAATGCTGGTATTCGCCCAGCGCTGAACGTTGGTGTCTCGGTTTCGCGTGTTGGTAGCGCTGCCCAAACCCGCGCCATTCGTTCGGTGGCCGATAAGCTAAAGCTCGACATGGCTCAGTTCCGCGCTCTAGCGGCGTTTGCCCAGTTTGCTTCCGAATTGGATGTCACAACCAAGGCGCAGCTTGATCGCGGACAGCGATTGCAGGAAGTGCTCAAGCAGCCCGCCTATTCGCCATTGCCGCTTGAGGAACAGGTAGCCATTCTGTTTGCTGCCAATAATGCCTACCTTGATGACGTGCCGGTCGAAAAAGTCGTTCTGTGGAAGACTGATTTCTTGCAGTATATGCAGACGGCCCATTCCGACCTGATGAAACTGATCTATGAGAATCGGCTGGATCGCAAGTTCCCGTCGCCAGAGATCAAGAGCCGGCTGGAGAACGCAATCAAGGAATTCAAGCAGACGAGTAGCTACGAGTAGTACGTATTCAGGAGTCAGGAGTCAGGAGTCAGAATAGACAACACTGCATAACAAAAGCCATAGACGTAGCAAGTAACCTTGTTATCAGTGCCTTCTTCTGGCTTCTGAATACTGAATTCTGAATTCTGGGGTTGATATGCCAAGCACACGCGAAATTCGCCGACGTATTCGTTCGGTCAAGAACCTCTCACAGATTACACGTGCAATGGAGATGGTATCGGCCTCCAAGATGCGCCGTGCACAGCGCAATGTGCTTGCGACGCGCCCATATTCTGATCGCATGCTTGATTTGATGGGAGAACTGACCGCTCGGATTGTTGGGCCACGTACTGGAACGCTTCTGGAAGTGCGCCAGCCTATTCGAGCCGTTGGTATTGTTGTCATCACTCCCGACCGTGGGCTGGCAGGGAGCCTTGTCTCGAATGTGCTGCGCCGCACTGGTCGCTTTATTCTTGAACAGCGCGAACAAGATCGCGGTGTCAAGGTCTTGACGATTGGCAAAAAAGGGCGCGATTTCCTGGTGCGAAATGGCCAGGCGCTGACTGCCGAGGTGACAAAGCTCGGCGATTACCCGAGCCTGGCGGATACACTTGGAATTGCGACAAACCTGATCAATGGCTTTCTTGATGGAAGCTATGATGAGGCCTATGTTGTGTATAGCCAGTTCATTAATACGCTGACGCAGCGCCCTGTTGTGAAGCGGCTCATCCCTGTTGATCCGCCAACCGAGCCAGCTGAAAAGATGAACGACTATAACTATGAGCCTGATCAACAGGATGTGTTGCGCGAATTGCTGCCACGCTTCGTTGAGGTTCAGCTGTATCAAGCTGTGCTTGAGTCGATTGCGAGCGAGCATAGTGCACGCATGGTTGCTATGCGCAACGCAACCGATAATGCCAAAGAACTCGGGCGCGAACTAACCCTGACATATAATAAAACACGCCAGTCCAACATCACCAAGGAGGTCACCGAGATCGCCTCTGGTGCAGCGGCGCTGGAAGAAATGAGGTGACAGACATGGCCGGAGCCACAGGAGAGATCACCGATATCATTGGTGTTGTGCTGAACGCAAAGTTCCCCGAGCATGGAACACCAGCTCTGTACAATGCAATCGAGGTTGCACTTGATGGAGGCGGTCGCTTGATTGCCGAAGTTCAGCAGCATCTTGGTGATGGTCGGGTCAAGGCTGTTGCGATGAGCACCACCGATGGTATGCGCCGTGGGATGAAGGCCATTGATACTGGTAGCGCAATTTCGGTACCAGTAGGCCCAGGAACGCTTGGCCGCGTGTTTAATGTACTCGGCGAACCAATCGATAATGATACGCCAGTAGATGCGGCTGAGTATCGGCCGATTCATCAGGCACCGCCCTCATTTGAGGATCAGTCGACACAGGCCCAGATCTTTGAGACGGGTATTAAGGTGATTGATCTGATTGCACCATTTACCCGTGGTGGCAAGACGGGTATCTTTGGTGGTGCTGGCGTGGGCAAGACGGTCGTTATTCAGGAATTGATCGCCAATGTCGCCAAGGAACAATCGGGCTATTCCGTCTTTGCTGGCGTTGGTGAGCGCTCACGTGAGGGCAACGATCTCATTCACGAAATGCAGGAAGCACGGATCGATGAGAACACGACCGTGTTCGACAAGACCGTGATGGTCTTTGGGCAGATGAATGAGCCGCCTGGGGCACGCTTGCGGGTGGCACTCACAGCTATGACCATGGCAGAGTATTTCCGCGATGAAGGCCGTGATGTGCTGCTATTCGTTGATAATATCTTCCGCTTCGTCCAGGCTGGCTCGGAAGTTTCGGCATTACTTGGCCGTATGCCATCGCAAGTAGGTTATCAGCCAACACTCGGCACAGAAATGGGTGAGCTGCAAGAGCGGATCACGACCACTCGGCGTGGTTCGATCACCTCAATGCAGGCCGTGTATGTGCCAGCCGATGACCTGACCGACCCGGCTCCGGCGACGACGTTTGCACACCTGGATGCGACGATTACGCTCGAGCGAAGCATCGCTGCTCGGGCAATCTTCCCGGCCGTTGATCCATTGGCATCGACCAGCCGTATTCTGGATCCGAATATTGTTGGTGCTGATCACTATCGTATTGCGCGCGAAGTGCAGCGTATCTTGCAGCGCTACAAAGATCTGCAAGATCTGATCGCCATTCTTGGTGTTGAAGAGCTTTCCGACGATGATAAGTTGACCGTCTCTCGTGCGCGCAAGATTGAATTGTTCTTCTCGCAGCCGTTCAACGTTGCACAGCAGTTCACAGGTCGGCCAGGCAAGTATGTTCCAATTGCCGAAACGGTGAAGAGCTTCGCACGGGTTCTGGCTGGTGAGGGCGATAATATCCCTGAGCAACTCTTCTATATGCAGGGCGGCTTCGATGATGTGCTGCGGGCGTTCGAGGCAACTCGTAAGTAACTAGGTGGTATCTATGCCTATTCATCTCGAAATCATCACTGCTGAACGTGTTGTGTTCTCTGATGATGTCGATCAGATCAATGCACCAACCAAGGATGGCCGCATCGGTATTCTGCCACGGCATATGCCGCTACTGACCATCCTTGACGTGGGTGAACTTGATATTATCAAGAATGGTGAGACGACACCATTTGCCGTTACCGGCGGTTTCCTGGAAGTCCTGCCAAACCGCGTAACAATCCTGGCCGACTCAGCTGATCGGGCAGACGAGATTGATGAAGCTCGTGCGGAAGCAGCTCGCAAGCGTGCAGAAGAACTCCTGAGTGGGCAGCAGAGTGATCGCGATATCAAGATCGCCGAAGCTGAACTTCGCAAGGCGCTTGTGCAGCTGAAGGTTGCTGGTATTCAACGGCTCAGAAAACCGCGCTAGACGGGCAATGAATGCCGCGTGACGAGTGACACGCACAGGATCCAGTGATCGGTTAGAATGAAACCGATGAATGGCACCTGTCGGTTGTTACTCGTCATTCAGCATGTGGTATTGGAATAAAGGCTATGGCTCGCAAAATTGGAATCGACCTCGGCACCGCGAATGTGCTCGTGTATGTCAAAGGTCGTGGAATTGTGCTCTCGGAGCCATCGGTTGTCGCGCTCTCAACGAAAGACAATCGAATCAAGGCGGTTGGTGCGGATGCGCTGGCAATGCTGGGCCGCGAACCAGAGAGTATTGAAGTCGTCCGGCCACTGCGCAATGGTGTGATCGCCGATTATGATATTACCCAGGCGATGCTCAAATATTTTATTGAAAAGGCCAATGGCCGCTTCAGCATGAGCAAACCAGATGTGATGATCTGTATTCCAGCTGGCGTGACGACGGTCGAGATGCGGGCGGTGAAGCGTGCAGCCGAGGATGCTGGTGCTCGAATAGCCTACCTCATCCGTGAACCACTCGCCGCTGCAATTGGCGCAAATATCCCGGTTGCGCAACCATCTGGCAATCTGATTATTGATATTGGTGGCGGAACGACCGAAGTGGCTGTCATTTCGCTGAATGATATTGTCGTCAGTACTTCCGTGCGAGTTGGTGGCAACCGATTCGATGAAGCTATCGCGGCCTATGTGAAGCGCAAATATAATGTGCTGATCGGCGAGCGAACGGCTGAGAGTATCAAGATTGAGATCGGTTCAGCGCTGCCACTTGATCGCCCACTGACGATGCAGGTTCGCGGGCGTGACCAGGTTGCGGGGTTGCCACGCACAATCGAGATCAATTCGAACGAAATCACCGAGGCCATTCAGGAAACGCTCGATGCTGTTGTGAATGCGACCCGTGCGGTTCTGGCCGAAACACCACCAGAGTTGTCTTCCGATATTATCGATAAGGGCATGGTGATGACGGGTGGTGGCTCGATGCTGCGGCGCATTAACGATCTGCTGACTGATGTTACTGGTGTGCCATGCTATGTTGCCGATCAGCCAGCCAATTGTGTTGCGATTGGAACCGGCCTGGCGCTTGAGTATATCGATATCCTGCGGGATAGCCTTTCGGGTGATGAGTTAAACTAGCCCTCATGCCGATTACTATCCATCTGCATAAACCCCATAAACAGACCACTGTCTCATTTGAGGCTGAACTCCTGATCGATACTGCTGCCTACCGGCTTATACGGGCACCCTGGACGCGCCCACGGCTCGATCTGGGCTATGTTGTGTTTGAACCAGGCGATTGCTTCTATGAACATTACTATACCGAGCGTTGGTATGCGATCTTCGAATTGCACTCGGCGGATGACATGCTGAAGGGCTGGTATTGCAATATTTCCTACCCGGCTCAATTTACTGCCGATGCCATCCATTCTGATGATCTCGATCTGGATCTGTTTGTACCGCCGGATCGAGAGAGCCTGTTGCGCTTGGATATTGATGAATTCGAGACACGCGGTGTAGCGAGCAGCGATCCTGTTGCGTATCGTGCCGCCTATGCGGCCTTCGATGAGCTTGAGCAGATGGTGCATAACGCAACGCCACCATTTGATCGTCGCTGAGTTTGATCATCGTTGAACATGCTATACTTATTGCATGAAACCTGTTGCATTGTTTAGTTTGTGCTTGGCATTGTGTGCCATTGCGAGTTGTGGCAAACCACCCGAATCGACGGTACGGGTCTTTCGGACGCCAATACCAACCCTGGCTCCGATCAGCACTGCTGCAACGACAATAGCGCTTGCCACTCCGGCACCCACTATCGAACCCTCGCCATCATCAACAGTACTTCTCGCCCCCACTATCGCGCCAACACAAACACCGCAAGCACCTGCAGCATGGCGTTTTGTTGTGCTTGGGGATACGCGTACCGAGGGCCTTGATCCGCCAGCAATGATGGGAAAGATTGTTGGGCTTGCAACTGCTGCGAAACCGGCAATTACCCTGGCAGTTGGTGATCTGATCAATGCACTTGATGATCAGGAGAGTGTTCGTGAGCAATGGCTGCGCTGGCGTGCTGCTATCGCCCCGCTTGGCGAAGCTAGTACTGCTATGCCTTGGTTGCTGCCGACACCAGGCAACCACGATGTTCAGGGCAATGCATGGGCCACTGATATGATGCGCGAGGCGTTTCCCGAATTGCCCGAGAATGGCCCACCGGGATTGGCACGATTGAGCTATGCCTATGATTACAATGGGGTGCGTTTCATCTCGGTTCATTCGGAGATGTATGGCGATGCACACCATTTTGGGGATGAGCAGTTGGCCTGGCTGGAATCGCAATTACAGAATAACCCCAATCGCTACACATTTGTTTTTAGCCATGATCCGGCCTTCCCGATTGGGCCGCATGTTGGCAGCGCGCTTGATGTGTACCCAAAGGAGCGTGATCGCTTCTGGGCGCTGCTTGGCCAGTATCGTGTCACGGCCTATATCTGTGGCCATGAGCATCTGTATAATCGCCAGGTGATCAATGGCGTTCCCCAGCTTATTGTCGGAACCAGTGGCTCGTGGCCATATGGTGGCTTTGGTGGCGATTACTTTCACTACCTGGTTGCCGAGGTTCGCGCCGATGTACTGGAGATGGTTGTTTATGATTCTGATGGCACTGAGCGTGATCGCTTCACGCTGCCATAGGTTTATGTTGAGGCGAAGAATTCGAGCGCGAGGCGATTAAATTGGGCGGGGTGTTCATCCTGAATTGAAAGCCGTGCTCGATCAAACACTTCCAGTCGTGCGCGCGGGTTGCGTTCAAGGAATGCCTGTGCCCGTTCGAGCGGTGTGATATCAGCGTTCTTGCCCCATACGAGCAATATTGGCTGTTGCAGTTGCCCAAATTCCTCGGCAATATTGCAGTTCAGCAGCCCAGTCAGAAAGCAGATCGGCGCATACTTCCTACCTGGCTGGTTTGCTGCCCGGCAAAATCCATCCACAAGCGCATCATCGACTGCCTTTGGATCGTAGTAGGATTGCGATGAGAGAAAATAGCGGATGCTCCCTCGGCTGGTCAATCCTGCAAACAGCGCATCGCCAATTGCACTATACAGCAGCGCGTAGGCCGCACCAGGCTGCTTTGGTTGCGCCAGATCGACGATACCGGTCGGGCAGACCAGGATCAATGCGCCGAACAGGCCGGGATTGCGGGCAGCGGCGCGAATGACATAAGCAGAACTGAGTGAACTGGCGATCACCCGTGTGCCAACACCAATAACCTCGCGTGTGAAATCGGCGATCAATATTGCATAGTCATCGGCACTATAGCGCCGCGCCGGCCGATCCGAGCCACCATAGCCTAAGAAATCGAGTGCATAGACACGGTGTTTGGTGCGTAAGCCAGCCAGAGTTTGGCGCATCTCGAATGATGATGCAGCGGCATTGATGCTATGAATGAGCAGAACGGTCGGGCCATCCCCATCGGTATAATAGGCGATACGATGCCCATGCCACATATATGTGAGCCGTGGCGCATCGACGGGGTATTCGGGCATATTCATTACACTTTCCCATATGATAACGCCAGGAAACATACCTGAGCATTCCATACAGCTGAATCGAGTATAATTCTAGTGGACGACTATCAGCGCGTCAATCTATGCAGAGGGCCATATGCACAGCCGAGATGATATTCGCCGCCTGACCGACATGGCCTCCTGTGCCGGCTGAGCATCAAAAATGGGGCCGGGTGCCCTATCGAATATATTAGCGGGATTGCGTTTGCCGACACATCCAGATCTGTTGATTGGGCTGGATGTGAGCGATGACGCGGCTGTCTATCGGCTGAGCGAGACTTCTGCACTGGTGCAGACTGTCGATTTCTTCCCACCAATTGTGGATGACCCCTACACCTTTGGGGCGATTGCGGCTGCCAACGCGCTGAGCGATATCTATGCCATGGGTGGCAAGCCGATCTTGGCATTGGCCGTAGCTGGGTTTCCCAGCGATTTGCCTGCCGATATTATTCAGGCGATTCTCCAGGGCGGAGCAGACAAAGTTGCTGAGGCGGGAGCAGTCGTCGCTGGTGGTCACACAGTGATCGATCAGGAGCCAAAGTATGGCCTGTGCGTGACTGGCATGATCGATCCAGCAAAGATTACCCCCAAGGCCAATGCTCAAATTGGTGATCGGATCTTGCTGACCAAGCCGCTCGGGACGGGGCTGATCACCACGGCTGGTAAACGTGGTGTCGTTGAGCCAGCCCATCTTGAGGCTGCAATCCAGAGTATGCTGGCGCTTAACAGGCGTGCTGCCGAACTGGCGCTGGCATTTGAGATCCATAGTGCAACCGATATTACCGGATTCGGGTTGCTTGGCCATGCCGCCGAAATTGCTCGCAATAGTGGCGTTGGGCTACGGATCACTGCTGCTGCGCTGCCATTCCTGCCAGGAGCGCTCGATTATGCCCGCGCTGGGATTGCGCCTGGTGGCCTTGGCCGCAATCGGGATTTTCTGATGCAGGATGGCTATGTCCAGATTGCTGAGGGAGTTGATGCAGCACAACAGTTGTTGTTGTTCGACCCACAGACATCCGGGGGGCTGTTGTTTGTGCTTGCTCCAGCGGCGGCTGAACAATTCCAGCGTGCCTGTGCCGATGCGGATCAGCCGTGCTGGCAGATTGGCGAGGTTATTGCAGGCAGTGGGATAGAAGTTGATTAATTACTGCTGTTGCTGTTGCTGTTCCTGGCTTTCCTCGGAGGTTGGCCAGCCGCCGCGTGGCTCATCTGGATCGGGATCTGGTGGTGGTGGCGGTGCCTCGGAGGGAGCCACGCGCACCGATACTTCGAGCTCGCCCAATGCGCCACCCTTGTACACGCCCCGTGTTGGCGGGACATCATCGTAATCGCGGCCAACTGCCACACGAACATGGCGCGCACTCGCCAGCAGATCATTGGTTGGATCGAAGCCAACCCACCCGAGATCTGGCAATAACGCCTCAACCCAGGCGTGGGTCGCATCCGCCTGTGAGCGATCCTGATCTTCCCGACGATGGAATAGATAGCCGCTGACATAACGGCAGGGAATGCCAAGTTCGCGCACCAGTGCAATCATCACATGGGCAAAATCCTGGCAGACACCACGGCGGCGCGATAGTGCCTCATCGATTGGCGAATCGACACGGGTTGTCTGCGGGGCATACTCAAATGCCTGGTTGATCGCGCTGTTGATCGTTCGCAGCGTCGTGAGCGGATCGGGGCCACGTTCAATCTTGAGATCAGCGGCCAGGGCACGCAGTGCTTCGGTCGGATGCGCGAAATGGCTTGGCTGCAACAGATCCCAGACCCCATAGCCATCCAACAGGCCGCCGAGTGCATCCCAGGTTTCTGGGGCAAGCGCTTCGGGGATCGGGTCGGGCGGAAGCACGCGCACCAACGCCGCTGCTGTTATTGTGAGGATGGAATGGCGACTCGGCACATTGAAATGGTGGACAGCATTGCCAACGTGATCGAAATAGTTCTGAATTCGCGTCCGCGGAACCGTCTGCAATTGAAAGCGCTGGCAGTTCTGGTTGCCATCATCACGCGGTTGCATCCGAACTTCCATCACGCTTTCACTCACCGGCGAGCTATAGCGGAAGCGTGTCACATGGCGGATTGAGTAGTACATTACGCTCCTATAACCGAATCGGCAGGGTAGGAGACATAGGTATTGTTTACTGCGCTATGGATCTGTGCGAACTGCCGCTGAAGTTGTTCGATATAGCTCTGCATGTCAAGCATAATCTCATCGACCTGGCCATAATCGAGGGTTGCGCGTAACCGCCCAGCCAGCCGATCCACACGCCCTGCATTGCGTGCCGATGTTGTTCGTGCTATCACATGTAGCGCTCGTTGAACGGCATCCGCCGCAAACCGAACCGAACGCGGAAACTCGGCATTCAGCAGCAGGAATTCGGCGATTCGTTCTGGATGAATTTCGGCGGTGTACACTTTACAATAGGCCTCGAACGCAGTACACGATTTCAGCATCCCGACCCAGTCCAAGTATTCAAGCGATGTACTGACCAGGGTGTTACTTTGCTCGCCTGCGAAATGAACATTCAACAGGGCTGCCGTTGCACTGGCTCGTTCCATAAATCGCCCGACTTGAATGAATTGCCAGCCTTCGTCGTGGCTCATAGTTGCATCGGTGATGCCCTGGAAGAGATGAGCGCCTTCCTTAACGGCGATATAGAACTGTTGTGGCTCCGAACGCCAATCGGCATCGGAACCGGCCCGACGGACGTGCAGGTACAATCGATTGATCTGCTCCCACATCTCCGAACTGATCTGCTCACGCACCTGGCGAGCATTCTCGCGGGCTGTCGCAATCGCCGCAACAATCGAATCGGGATTCGCAGCATCAAATGTGAGCGTGCTGGTCAGTGCATATGGATCCTCTGCGATCGCAGCCGGCAATGTGACCCGTAGGCTGGCGATCAATCGGGCGATTCGCCGATCCGCAGGAGCCGAGGCTTGTTCTAACAGTTGATGCAGATTCACATCCAGCAATCGTGCTGTGTGTTCGGCCCGCTCAAGATAGCGGCTCATCCAGTAGAGACTATCGGCAACTCGGCTTAGCATAGGCAATACCAGTACTTATTCATCATTCGGATAACACCCAGGTATCTTTGCTTCCGCCACCCTGTGACGAATTGACCACCAATGAACCACGCTGCAGCGCAACACGGGTTAGCCCACCTGGAACAATCGTCACCTGATCGCCATATAACACATATGGCCGCAGATCGACATGCCGCGGTTCGATTTGCCCATCGATAAAACAGGGCGCCCGCGAGAGCGCCAGGGTTGGCTGGGCAATATAATTGCGTGGATCAGCCAGAATACGCTGGCGAAACTCATCACGCTGTTCGCGGGTACTGTGCGGCCCGATCAGCATGCCATAGCCACCTGATTCGCCAACCGCCTTGACCACCAGTTCGTCCAGATGTTCCAGAACATAGGCTCGATCTGAATCATTTGTGAGCAGATAGGTCTCGATATTCGGCAGAATTGGTTCTTCATCCAGATAGTAGCGAATAATCTTCGGAACATAGGCATACAAGGCTTTATCATCGGCGATACCCGTTCCAACCGCATTCGCCAGGGCGACATTACCGGCGCGATAGGCATTCATCAACCCGGCAACGCCAAGGGTCGAATCGGATCGGAAGGCCAATGGATCGAGGAAATCATCATCAATCCGCCGATAGATCACATCAACCCGTTGCAGACCAGCAGTCGTTCGCATATATACAATATTTTCGTGAACGAGCAGATCGCGGCCTTCCACAAGCTGAATGCCCATGAGCCGCGCCAGAAAGGTATGTTCGAAATAGGCCGAATTGTACACCCCTGGCGTTAGCAGCACAATCGTTGGATTCTGGCGTTCGGAGGGTGCCAAGGCCTGAAGCGTTGTCAGTAACGCTCGGCCATAGTGTTCGACAGGACGAACATTGTAGCGTTGGAACAGCAGTGGAAAAACCCGTTTCATGACCTGGCGATTCACCAGCATGTACGAGACGCCGCTCGGAACCCGTAGGTTATCCTCTAATACGGCAAACTGCCCATCCTGCAACCGCACCAGATCGGTTCCAACCACCGCAATATACCGGCCGCGTGGCACCCGCAGATCACGCATCTCGCGCCGATAGTGTTTACAACTGTATACAAGATCGCGGGGCACAACGCCATCCTGCAGGATCTTGCCCGCATGATAGATATCGTTCAAGAACAGGTTCAGCGCTGTGATACGCTGCGTCAGGCCGCGCTCAACCACCGACCACTCGCTATTGGTGACGATGCGTGGCAGCAGATCATAGGGCCAGACGCGCTCGATTCCGGCTTCATTACCATAGACAGTGAAGGTGATGCCCTGATTGAGGAACATCAGATCCGCTGCCTGTTGGCGTTGATGCAGCGCCTCTGGCGTCAGTTCCTGTAGACGCTCATAGAGTGTTTGATAGGGCAGCCGTGGATCATCGCTGGAGACGAACATCTCATCATAGGCTTGATCGAACTGATAGGATTCGAACATAGCACAGCCTGATCGGCACAGCGCGCCGAATACACAAAGAACCCACACAAGCTGTGCGTGGGCTACATCGCCACATAGAATAGTAATAGTATTCCCGCTATGTTAACGGCAAGATCGTAATTCGTCAAATTGCGTTTGCAAAGGCCCTGTCACAGGCATTGTAACTTGACAATCAAAGCTAACTGAATTATCATGTATGTCAACAATTAAATAATCGAACTCTTATCCAGAGAGGTGGAGGGACCGGCCCTATGAAACCTCGGCAACCCTGGAAAGAGCCACGAATCACATGTTATACGACTGCGATTTCGTTGCTTGATCATTAGGGTGCCAATTCCGGCAGACTGTTCTGGAAGATGAGAGGGCTATCTGATGTTGGCCCCTTCCCGTGAAGGGGTGCTCTATCAGAAATATTCCCGCCCTCATCTCGATATATGATGAGGGTTTTTGTTACCCTCACGAGAGGAGCTTATTCCAATGGCGGACACGAAATTCACCGGGTTTGAGACGCTGGCGTTGCATGCTGGGCAGCAGGCTGATCCAACAACAGGCGCACGAGCGGTGCCGATCTATGCGACAACCTCGTTTCAGTTCAAGGATACCGATCACGCGGCGCGATTGTTTGGGTTGCAGGAATTTGGCAATATCTATACCCGTATTATGAACCCAACCACTGATGTCTTTGAGCAGCGTATTGCCGCACTCGAAGGTGGTGTGGCCGCCCTAGCGATGGCATCTGGACAAGCTGCCGAAACGCTATCGATCCTCAATATCGCCAATGCTGGCGATAATATTGTCTCATCGACCGACCTGTATGGTGGTACCTATAATCTCTTCCGGCATACATTACCGAAGATCGGCATCACAACCCGCTTTGTTGATGCACGCGATTATGATGGCTTCCGCAATGCGATTGATGGCAACACCAAGGCCTTCTTCCTGGAATTGATCGGCAACCCGAAGCTTGATGTACTTGATCTCGAAAAGATTGCCGCTATTGCCCACGAGGCCGGCGTGCCTGTGATTGTTGATGCCACGACGGCGACGCCCTATTTGTGGCAGCCGATCAAGAATGGTGCCGATATTGTCATTCATTCGGCCACGAAGTATATTGGTGGCCATGGCACATCGATTGGTGGCGTTGTTGTCGATAGTGGTAATTTTGATTGGACGAATGGCCGCTTCCCAGATTTTACCAATCCTGATCCATCGTACCATGGGCTGGTATTCAGCCAGGCCTTTGGTAATCTGGCCTTTATTCTGAAGCTGCGCGTCCAGGGGTTGCGCGATATTGGCGCTGCATTAAGCCCGTTCAATTCGTTCCTGTTCGTGCAGGGCCTGGAGACGCTGCCATTGCGCATGGAGCGCCATAGCCAGAATGCATTGGCTGTTGCCAAATACCTGAGCGAGCATGCGAAGGTTGCCTGGGTGAACTACCCTGGCCTGCCCAATCATCCGAGTTATGCCCTGGCGCAGAAGTACTTGCCGAAAGGCCAGAGTGGCATCCTGGGTTTTGGTATAAAGGGTGGTAAAGCAGCAGGCAAGACCTTTATCGACAGCCTGCAATTGTTCTCGCATCTGGCCAATATTGGCGATGCAAAGAGCCTGGCAATCCATCCAGCCTCAACAACCCACAGCCAGCTGACGCCCGAGGAGCAGGTGTTGACGGGCGTGACCGATGATTATGTTCGGCTTTCGGTCGGGATCGAGACGATTGACGATATCATCGCCGATATCGAACAGGCATTGGCGAAGGTATAACATCGGACAAGGTGACAGGGTGACAAGGGGACTGTGCTTTATTGGTGTAGTACAACTTCGACTCAGTATCTGTCACCATGTCACTCCTTCACTATGTCACCATGTCACGAATGGTCAACAGATCTTGGGTAAGAGAGACAGTATATGACTGCACTCGCAAACGATTATGATCCCGGCGTTGGGCTGGTGGATCGAAAATATGCGACCTGGATCGAGCCACTACAACTTGAGAGCGGTGCTTCATTTGGGCCGATCACGCTCGCATATGAGACCTATGGCAGCCTGAATGCGCGGCGCGATAATGCAATCCTGTTGCAGCATGCGCTCTCTGGCGATGCACACGCGGCTGGCCGCCATTCGTGGAATGATCGCAAGCCAGGTTGGTGGGATGCCATGGTTGGGCCAGGGCGGGCATTTGATACAGACAAATACTTTGTTATTTGTAGTAATGTGCTTGGTGGCTGCCAGGGTAGTACAGGGCCAGGCAGTACCAATCCCGCCACTGGCCAGCCATATGGTGCCAACTTTCCAGTGATCACAATTGGGGATATGGTTCGGGCACAGGCACGGCTGCTGGATTGCTTACACATTGAGCAGTTGCATGCGGTTGCTGGCGGCTCGATGGGTGGCTTCCAGGCGCTTGAATGGATGGTTGCCTACCCAGAACGTGTGCGTGGTGCCATACTGATTGCGACCTCTGCACGCCATTCGACACAATCGGTTGCCTGGAATGCAATTGGGCGGCGGGCGATTATGAGCGATCCGAACTGGCGTGGTGGCAATTATTATGGTCACGAACCGCCAAACGATGGCCTGGCCGTTGCACGCATGATCGGCCATGTGACATACCTCAGCGACATTTCGTTTGAGCAGAAGTTTGGGCGAAACTACCAGGGTACGCCAGGGCCACGCTATGAGCTTGAGCCGGAATTTGCGGTTGAGAGCTACCTGGAATATCAGGGGCGCAGCTTCAATGATCGCTTTGATGCCAATTCGTACCTGTATATCACCAAGGCCATGGACTACTGGGATTTGCCGGGGCAGCATGGCTCGTTGGAAGCCGCGTTTGCTAAAAGCCAGGCGGAGGTGCTGCTGCTTTCGTTTGATAGTGATTGGCTCTACCCAACATCTGAATCGCAAATGATTGCCGCTGCGCTGCGCCAAGTCGGGCGGGCTGCGACGCATATCGAACTGCAATCGATTGCTGGCCACGATGCGTTTCTGATCGACTATGCTGAACAGGTGCCATTTGTGCAGGATTTTCTTGATTCGCTCTAGTTTGTAGGCCTACAGAAACACTCAGGGGTGGGTAGTGACACAAATTTCTGCATCTCTACCCACCCCTGAGTGTTTCTTATTTGAAGGACTCTGTTATTTGATGAAGCCTGCGCCACCCGATTTCGAGATGCGGGTGTCGAGTGATGCAGCAAAGCTGGAAAGGCTGCTGCTATCGAGTTTCTCAAGCGCATCCAGCTCTTCTTCGGTCAGATCAAAGCCCTTGCAGGCCTGTCGGGCGTTATCGATCAGGGCTTGGCGGAATGCGGAATCGGTTGCTGCGCGGCCAATCACGCGCTCGATTTCGTGTTGCGACATGTGGTTGATGCTCCTCTCGATATTTTGGGGCGAGCCGGTTCAGTTCACCATGTGCCCCGATTGTATGGAACGCTTCACGCGCCTGTTGTAAGTACGAACGGCCAGCGCTATGGTTTCCGCTTGTGATCAGGGCCTGGCCATATTCGGCCCATGTGCGGGCCAGTTCAAAACGATAGTTGATAGTATTTAATAGCGCAATGCTCTCTTCAAAGTGCATGATGAAGGGTTGCCGCTGTACAACGGCGATCTGCCCCAACAGGCGGTAAGCGATGCCGCTATCGTGCTTACTGCCAATCGTCATGGCTAGTTCGTGCGCTTCGATGGCGGCATTGGCTGCCGTTGCGAAATCGCTAATCCCAATTGCGGATTCGGCCTGGGCGATCAGGCCCTCGGCCTTGAGCCGCTGGGATTGAATTGTCGCGGCGCGTTCGATCACCTGAAGCGCAGCGCTCGCCGCTTCAGCATAACGCCCAAGCGCAGTATACACCCGTGCGGTATTGAAGATCGTGTTGGCTTCCTCAAATACACTGCCAAGCGCACAATTGAGTTGCTGTGCTTCGGCATAGGCAACCAGAGCTTCGGCGTAGCGGCCCTGATGTGAATAGACAATCCCAAGCGTGTTATAGACCTGCGCCGTGGTATGCTGGGCGTTCATTTGTTTTGATAAATCGAGCGCTTCACGGCAGCGCTGCTCGGCTTCTGGGTAACGCCCCAGGCTGATCAGGGCATCGGCGGCATTGGTTCCGACTATCATCTGGACGTAGGGTAGTGGCAATTTACGTGCAAGTTGATCGGCGATTCGATAGTGTTCAAGCGCACGCTCATATTCGCTCTGGAGCTGCCAGAGATACCCAAGGTTGCTATGCGATGCGCTCACACCGGCAAGATTATCGGCGGCCTCACGAGCGCGCAGGCAATGTTCGAAGTGATACTGGCAGCGTGGGTAATCGCCGCGCATGCCATAGATCCCGCCAAGAATCGAGTGCAGATCCGCCTCGATCAGTTCATCCCAGCGACTGCGGCCCGTCTGGCGCATGTGGGCCAGCCCTGCCTCACAGGCGGCAATTGCCTGATCATATTCGCCAAGGCGCTGCCGCACGAGTGCAATATCACAATAGGTGCGTGCGAGCGCCAATGGCGCCAGATCTGGGATTCCCGATCTGGCAATCGTCATGGCGTGGCCGAGCTCTTCGAGCGCCAGAGCATACTGGCCCTGTTTCTCGTGAATACTGCCGCGCTTGCGATGGGCGCGGCGGGCGATATCGGTAGTGACCTGTGGGGCGGCTATGATTGCTGCGTGCTGTTCCAGCCCCTCCTCGTAGCGCCCAATTGACTCAAACACCTCGGCGAGTGCATCATGGGCCTCCCATGTGCGCGGGTCGGCTTCATTGGCAAGGGCTTCGAGCGCCCAGCGATAGTACTGAATTGCTTCCTCGTTGGCATAGTTTTCGCGGGCTGCCTGGCCAGCTTTGAGCAGATATTCAGCCGCTTTATCGCGCCTATCGCTCAGCCGATAATGATGTGCGAGCAGGCCATAGTAATCATCGAGATCATCGGCATACTGGCGCTCCAGATATTCTCCGATGCGGCCATGCAGCTCGCGGCGGCGGGCATACAGCATACTCTGGTAGGCGACTTCCTGGATCAGTGCATGGCGGAAGACATGCACCCGTTCTGGTTCGATCCGTTCCAGAACGGTCATCTCTTCACTATCGAGCCGGGCAAGCTGGCGAATAAGTGTTTTTTGATCGGCAACCTGGATCGATTGTAGCACGCCAAATGGGATGCGTTGCCCGATCACCGATGCGACCCGGAGCATACTGCGGCTTACTTCATCCAGCCGATCAATGCGTGAGAGCAGTAGGCCATTCAAACTTTCCGGTAGATTATCCAGCGACATCATGCCACTATCGGGGAGGTGCGTCGAACGGTGATCCGCGACGGTGCGCAGCAGTTCGGCCAGAAACAGCGGGTTGCCAGATGAACGGGTGATCAATTGCTGGACAAGTGTTGCTGGCAGTTCTAAGGCACCAGCCAGATGATCGGCCAGAACGCCACTTTCGGCAGCCGAGAGTTCGTGGAGTTCCAGGACATTCGCGTTATCACTATTGGCGGTGAATGCTGGTGATCCACGGTGGAGACCGACTAACAGAATCTGGTGATTGGCAACTGAATGTGTGATCCGCCGCCACAGGTCGATCGAGATTGGATCGGCCCAATGCAGATCCTCAAAGAATACTAGAACCGGGGTTGTTTCAGCGGCACGATGGAGTAATCGTTCGAGCAGATCGAAGCGGCGCGCCTGGCGCAACTGCGGATCGAGTCCACGGGTCAACCGGTTTTCGGGAATATCGAGCCGGACGAGATCGCCAAGCAGCGGCAGCCATTCTTCTGTCTCGGGATCGAGATCGCGCAGCCGATTGGCAAGTTTGGCAGTGCGGGTTTCATCATCATCACCAGCGATGATGCCACACAGTGCTTTGAGCCATTCGCCCCAGGCGGCATAGGGGATACCAGCAGTATAGGAGAAACAGGCCGCCGGGAGCAGGCGCATGCCACGCTGGCGGGCCGTTTCCAGGAATTCGGCTGCTAATCGTGATTTGCCGACCCCTGCTTCGCCAACGATCCGTAGCGCTCGCCCAGATCCACCTACTGCCAGATCGATCTCGCCAAGCAGCCATGTGAGCTCACGTTCACGCCCGATCAGTGGCCCCATATCGTTGACAACTACATCGGGGGTGTCGCGCTCGGCACGCAGGCGGAACAGCCGTAGCGGAGCCGCTTTGCCCTTGAGTAGCATCGATCCGCGATCATCACAGTGCATGCGTGCAGCAACGGCACGAGCTGCCATCGAACTACACCAGACTTCATCCCAGGCTGCCTTGGACATCACCCGTGCCGCCACATTCACCGCATCGCCCATCACCGTATACTCTTTACGGGCCGGGCTGCCAACATTACCGGCAAAGGCAGTGCCAAGGTTCAGCCCAATCCGCTGGCGCAACTCGATCTCTGCCGATGCCATATTGGTGCCAGCGACGGCTGCGGCAATCGCTCGGTTGACATCGGCAAGCCGATCACGCATGCCAAGGGCCGCCCGTGCCGCACGCTCTGTATGATCCTCATAGGCTGTTGGAGCGCCAAAAATGGCGACCAATCGGCTGCCCTCATCGGCGATATCGAGCTTATTGACAACACCGCCGAATTGTTCGATCACTTCCTGCATTGCGCCAACATAGATCTGTATAATCCGTGCTGCCTGTTCGGCGGGAAGTTGTTCGGCCAATTGCTCAAGGCCGATCACCTGGGCAAAGATGACCGTTACAGGGCGGAGATCGGCCTCGATCTGTGGGCGCTGCGGATCGGCCAGAATACGGCTGAGTAGCACATCGGGAATATAGGCACTCAGCTGATCGAGATCGTTGAGGAGTGCTGGGATAGCATCCTGTGGTTCGGCATAAACCGGCCCTAATTCTGGCGGTGGCAGGCACCGTGGAGCTTCACCATGCAGGTTCGTGATGCGAGCATACCCAGGTGTGACCTCAACCCCGCTCAGGTCGCTCATCAACCGCGCTCGGGTTCCTGGGCCAACGACAACTTCGCCAAGGCTAGCCAGCCCTTCTGCTGTGGCAACGCTATTCACGGTTGTGCCAAGTACGCCATAGTGCAGCGACTCCGGGCTGCCAACGCTGACAAATCCAACCTGGCCGCTTTCCACACCAATATGCAGATGCATGGGAAAGGAGCCGACATTCGGTACCGTGGTGACATAATCGCGCATGGCTTCCTGAAGGGCCAGTGCTGCACGGGTGGCGGTATGAGCATGATGATCACTGCTGAAGAACACAAGCAGTGCATCGCCGCCAAAGCTGATCAGATCGCCATTATGGGCTTGAACAACCTGGATCATTGTCTCGAAGATGGTGTTGAGAAATTCTGTGACCAGTTCGATCCCCTCGCGGCCAAGTGCGCTGAGCCGTTCGGCCAGGGCGGTTGAGCCAGACAGATCGGCAAACAGGAGTGATCCCTCGATCCAGCGCAGCCAGGGGCTCTGCACCTGTTGATCAAGGAGATAGCGCGTCAGCAGATCGGGCAGGTAGGTTGTGATTGTGTAGTGGGTTGCGGCAAGGTGAATGAAGGGGCGCAACAACGGACCACCGGCCTGCGGTTCGTCCAAGCCTTCGTACAAATCGGTTGGCAGATAGCGCTGTAATCGCGATCGTTCGATGGCAATAAGCGTTTCGGGATCAAGATTATTGCGTTGCTGCAAGACGGTGGGCACCAGGCTGCTCCTCCGGCTGCGCCACATACGGGCGTCTGTCGTTTGCGCTTGATGTTGGCATTATAGCGCAATCAGCACCGCTCTGGATGACAATTCTATATAACTGCTCGCAAGTGAGTGTCGAACCGGAGCACGATTCATCCACAGATTGTGCAGATTACGCAGATTTGATTGATAGTGTAGCTATCTGTTCGCTATGCGCTGTTCGATGGTTGCGCTACCGCCAGGAAACCCGATCACAAATGAACCGGTTCGGATCGCTTGTTCGATGCCATCGCGCTCAACGATCAGCGTGCGGGTGTTCGTCCCGCAGGCCAGTTGAACAATTGCCTCGACATGCGGCGGTGCTATTGGTGGTTCGACCATGATCATGCGGCGTGGCGATTCAACGGCGCAGATCTCGCCAGCGACACGCCATAGGCTGCCGCCTGGGCCGTTCCCAGCAGAAAAACGCCATTCGCGTACCGCTAATTCGCCGGAACACCACCAGAATGCCATGCACCAGCCGATGATGATCAGTACACATAAGATTGGAGCTGAACGATGTCCAAGAGTATTGAACCGAGGTGAAGTGGGCGCGTAGTTGCGTTCTAACCAATGGCTGATCATACGACTAAGAACTAATGCCATCATGGCGACTGGCAAATACAGGTAGCGCGAATCGGGTGGGGAGGTGAATGGGGCTGTTGGTGCCAGGCTCAGCACAAGCGCAAGAATTAATGGCGCAAGCCCATTCCGCCAATCCGCAGGCGTCCTGCGTATGCTCATTACCAGGATGCCCAACACAACCAGTGCGACAATTGTGCCAACTGGCACAAGCCAGAAACTATCGGCGTGTTCGGTTCCAGGGAGTGGTGCAACAATCAATGCCAGGCTGCGCAGCGGATTGGTGATCAACTGTGGCCCAATGCCATACAATCCCTCGCGCAGCACGCGATTCTCCTGGCCAACAATATATTGCAGCGCAACAAACGCCAGCGTGATTGCTAGAGGTAGCAGATAGTGCCAGCGTTGCCGCTCGCGCTTGGTATCCAGCAGGAACATCAATGGCAGCCCGAGAATGGCGCTCTCTTTCGCCAGCATGGCCAGCGCCAATAGTATGGTTGCACCGATTGCTGCCCTCACCCCCTGACCCCCTCTCCCAGAACGGGAGAGGGGGAGAATCCATACATGGATTGCCAACAAGATCAGTGACGATCCCAGTAGTTCGCTCTGAGCCGAGATCCACACAACTGCCTCGAACGGAGCTGGGTGCAGGGCTACGAACGCACTGGCGAACACACAGGCTAGTACCGCACCGCAGGGACGCGATATATCGCGTCCGTACAACCTCATCAGGCGCAATGCCAGCAGGCCAACCAGCAGCGCATTCAGCAGATGCAGTGCCAGCGAGACGAGATGGAATCCATAGGGATTGAGGCCGAAGAGCTGAACCTGAACCCAGAAAATCACCCAGATCAATGGGCGGTAGAAATGCTGCTGTGCTAGTGGATCGAATGCGTGTTGAAACAGTTCGGCAGGGGCCAGATCACGAACACTCAACAGCCACTGGTAGTCATCGGCGGCAAAGGCTCGCCCTGGCAAATCGCGGTATGTGTAAAGAGTTAATCCGCCAATCAGCAGCAGGGCGGCAATCGGCGCGAGGCGCAGAAGGT
>JBBQSD010000046.1:0-41774 GCA_038214135.1 Chloroflexales bacterium
GATCGTATGTTCTTCCTACCCAAGCAGGCGAGTCAGTGCAATCGTCGCTTTGCGTGAATCGTCAAGCAATCGTAGGCCTTCTTTCATGCCGATCTCGGCTGATTGTGCAAACGAAGCATTGAGCAGTTGATCGATGGCATCGTCCGGCAGATCCTCGAACGTGATCTTATGCTCATAGATCTGTGCGAGCAGCGGTTGCAGCGCGGCACCCAAGAAACATTCCTCAAGATAGGGCAGATATGGATAATCGCGTATCCAGATATCGGGTAGCCGCACGCGCAGTTCGAGCTTGAGATCAAGCAGCAACCAACGATTGATCGTACACTGTGGCGCATACTTTCCAAGTGCATCGAAGGTATGCTGCCCCCAATACATAGATTGGCAGGTTTGGCGTGAGCATATACAGCGGATCACGCCAAGTTGCGCCCCAGATCATGCGATTACGCATGCACTGCTGCTTTGCCGGAGGCGCTAACCAGATGGCCATATTCAGGTGGAGAACTATACGCGCCACTACCCGAACATACTTGCTACCCGACAAAGCAATACAGGTGTTAAACCATTCTGACTTCTGACTTCTGACTCCTGACTCCTCGCTCGCCTAACTCCCACCATAGCAATGGCAGCACCGCCATAAACCATGCCCAGTACTGGAAGAACAATACCGAATTGAGGATGGTGAAGGCGACAATGCTGCCGAATGTGCTTCCGGCCAGGCCAATCTTGCGCTGGAATACTGCGCCATAGATCAACAGCATGAACAACAGCATGGGCAGTTTGGTTGGTGTACCACTGAAATCCGGAAAGATCTGGCGCGTCAGATGATCGAAGGTCTCCAGCGCGATCACCGTCTCTGGGTTGCGTGTAACCGAGATCAGAATCGAACGAATAAAGCTCTCGGCATCCCAGATCAGAAATGGCAGCGATACCAGCAATGGGATACTGAGCATGAGCGCCAACCCGCCAGCCAGTTCGCGAACCACAGCCCCTGGGCGTTTACTGCTAGGGGCAGAATCATTGCGCTGCCAGATCAGGATCAGATACACTGGCAACAGAAAGATCCCAATCTGTTTGATTGCCAACGATACCCCAAAACACAGCAGCGCCATGCGTGGCTGGCGATCAAACAGCAGAATCGAGAGCAGCAGGAAGCTAATCGGTAGGAAATCGATCTGCAACACCCGTGCAACATGCAGGCTCCAGATGTTCAGCAGCCAGATTCCAGCAAAAAACACGCCCAGTAGCGCATTGGAGCGGCGAGCCAGGCCACTATAGATCAGCACAGCAATCAACAGATTAAACGCCAGGCAGCCATAGCGCCATAGTGCAATAAAGCCGCTGAAGCTCACAACACCAAGCTTATTGGTCAGTGCAACCAGTAGATAGAACAGCGGGAAATAGGTCGAGAATTTGTTATTTCCGCTGGTGATCACCGTTTCAACACGCGCATAGGGATTGATACCGGCTGCGATGGATGTGCCATCCTGCCAGATAAAGGCAATATCCTCCTGGCTCAGATCTGCACTCCATTGTTGTACATTCAGGGCGGTGCCATACACAAGTAGCAGGAATAACAAACAGGCCGATAGGGTCGTTTCGTAGCGAATAGATCGGCCAGCAATCCCTCGCTTCAATATCACAGCCGCCAGTATCCCGATGGCACCATAGATCAGCCCTGGGCCAATCAACACCGCCATTGATCCCAATAGTGTGTTGAGCAGTAGCCCAACCAGACCCACACCCAGGCTGATTCCAAGAATAGCTGGCATGCCAACCGCTGCCTGGCGCAACAACAGATAGAGCGCATAGGTGGTAGCGGCTAGGCCAATCAGCATCGCAAACGAGAGGATCCCCGCTGCTGTTGCGGCGAGCCAGATGCCAAGCGCCACACACACGCCAGTGTCTGCGGCAATTCGTAGCCATCGATTGCCAATCTGCCTAGCACGCTCTAGCCCGATCAAGGCCAGACACTGTCCGCTACAGAGTGCCAAGCATGTCAGAAACAGCGGAAAGCGCCAGGCTGCGGCAAGATACACTGCCAATAGGCCAAGTTTGAGCGCCAGTAAGAAGATAATAGGCAGGGCACGGGCAACTGCCAGCCGAACTGCCGCATAGCCAGATAATGCTGCAAAGGCGAGTAATGCCAGTGGAATGATTGGAGTCGCACTGCCGCCCGTTACTCGCACATCGATCAGCGCCAGGCCAAGATCACGATTATTGATCCGCTGGGTTGGTTCATCAAAGGCCAGGATGCGGCGCTCCCACTGGCTTGGCGGCAACAGCACTTCATAATGGCGCGGTTCTGGCGTCACAGTCCAGCGATAATTGTTTGCAGCAACATGTAGGTCAACCGGTGTGATCTGAGCAGGCACTCCAAACAGCGTCAACCGCAACAGCACACTTCCACCAGGGTTGGGGAGTTCTAGGGTGCCATGTTGTTGCATCCAGCGGAAGCCAGTTACCGCATTGGGGAAGCGTTCAAGTGCAAAAAAGCCATCAAGCGGCAACACGGCCTGCGCTGCATTGGCTATAAGCAGGGTGCTACGCACAGGCTGGTAGAGTTGAACGGCAAAAAACAGGGGTATACAAAACAAGGCTGATAGGACAAGATCGCCCACCAACCCAATTTCACGTAGCCGACGAATTCGCGCAATAAACCCCACAGCGCCTATGATAGCATACGATTGATGGCCGATGGCAGACAGATGCCATATTGGGTAAGCAAGTGGCAGCATTCCATGCGCCACGGTTCTGAGTTAGGCGTGATAGTTGGATGCATGTTGTAAGCTATTTCAGTGCTTGCCATACCAGCTAGCATATGGCTTAATTACGAAGACGATACGTACCAACAAATGGCAATCATCGTAATTTCATCGCTACACTCTATTATGTACTTGTTATCATGCGATTATCCAAGGTGATGTGTGTCCCAGATACTCATGTGACAGAGGAAATTGTGTCAGTCACGCACATCAGCGCTGTAGCAGGCCCTGGGTTGAGAAGGACGATGAGGACAGTACATGCTTACTTTCTGCACATACTTTGATATTCACTATCTACGGCGTGGCCTGGCGCTCTACACAAGCCTTCAGCATCTCCTGCCGAATTTCAAGCTGTGGGTGCTGTGTTTGGATGCGATATGCTACAGCTATTTGGCTGCCCTGAAGCTACCCAATCTCGGGCTTGTCTCATTGGAGGAACTTGAGCGCGCCTTCCCATGTCTGCTCGATGTCAAGCAGGGCCGCACTCGTATCGAATATTATTTTACCTGTACACCGTTTATCACGCAGTATGTAGCTAACAACAACCCAAACATTGATATGGTCACATATCTTGATGCCGATATCTATTTTTTCGCCGATCCACAACCGATTTTTGATGAAATGCAGGAAGTCTCTATTGGTATCATCGAGCATCGCTATCACGAAAGCCTCAAGGCAGAGCTGGATCCATATGGCATTTATAATGTTGGCCTGGTCTCGTTCAGATGCGACACCGAAGGGTTGGCGTGTCTACAACTCTGGTGTGATCAATGCCTGGATTGGTGCTACGACAGGCTAGAGGGTGATCGGTATGCCGACCAGAAATATCTAGAGCAGTGGCCCAAGAAGTTTGACCATGTGCGAGTGATTCAGCACAAAGGGGCGAATGTTGCGCCATGGAATTTTATGAACTATGCCTTTCGAAAAACCGCGCAGGGCGTGTTTGTCGATGAACAGCCGCTTATCTTCTTCCACTTCCATGGCTTCAAGAAGAAGGCCTCGTGGCTATATGATACCCACGCCGCTCGTTATGGCGCAAAAACGACGAAAGCAATGCGAAAGCTCGTGGTTGAACCATATATCTATGCCCTCACGGTCCAGGGTGCCCACGCTCTACCTATCTCGCATGGAATCCGTGAGAAGCCACGCCTGTGGAAGGGTGGCAGAATCAGTTCTTGGATCCATCGTTCGATCAAATTCCTCAAATCAATCATCAATGGCCAGCAGGTTGTGGTTATTCGCAAACGAGTGATCTTCTGACAATACATCACCTCACCCCGTCCTGCGGGCACCCCGCTCCGCATCGGTTTAGGGGCCGGGGGTGAGGTTAAGCCGGAACAGTTCCCGCAAAAAAAGCCATGAAAGTTACTCTAATCGCTCATACCCCGGCAGTGTCAGAAATTCCACAAACTCCTCACTCAGCACCAGTGTGTCCAGTAGGGTTGTTGCTGCTACAAGGCGCTGCTGATCATGGCCATCGTGCAGCTTGGCCAATTCCTCATCGCGGATTGATTGATAGAGTGCTGGATCAATCACCCGCCCATCACTGAGTTTGGCTCGGTAGCGAACCCATTGCCAGATCTGTGAGCGCGCAATCTCGGCAGTGGCAACATCTTCCATCAGATTGAAGATCGCTACCGCACCCCGCCCGCCAAACCAGGCCTCGATATACTGAAGTGCCACGCTAATATTATTGCGCAGCCCTGCCTCGCTGATCTCGCCCTGTGGAATAGCCAGCAGATTGGCGGCCTGCACATGCGCCTCTGGTACCCTGGCGATCTGGTTTGGCCCAGCATAGGCGCTGTTAAAGATCTCCTGAACTGTTGGCACCAGATCTGGATGGGCCACCCAGGCACCATCAAAACCCTGCCGAGCCTCACGCTCCTTATCGGCCTTGACGGCAACCAGCGCCCGCTCTGTCACATCTGGCTCGCGCCGATTGGGGATGAAGGCCGACATCCCGCCAAGGGCGTGGGCACCATGGGCATGGCAACTATAGGCAACCAGTTCAGCTGCCGAACGCAGGAACTCTGTCGTCATCGATACTTGCACACGATCTGGGAAGATCCAATCGCTGCGATGGTTGAATGCCTTGATAAAACTATAGATATAATCCCAGCGACCAAGGTTCAACCCACTCGAATGCTCGCGCAACTCATACAGGATCTCCTCCATCTCGAAGGCCGCCAGAATATGCTCGATCAATACGGTGGCGCGAATCGTGCCGCGTGGCAGGCCATGCTGCTCCTGCGCCAGAATAAAGACATCATTCCACAGCCGGGCCTCAAGATGGCTCTGCATCTTTGGCAGATAGAAATACGGGCCGCTGCCATTGGCTAGCAGTTCATTGGCATTATGGAAGAAGTACAGCCCGAAATCGAACAAACTGGCCGAGATTGATAGCCGATCAAGCTGCACATGCTTCTCGACAAGATGCCAGCCACGTGGGCGCACGGCCAGGGTTGCGGTTTGGCCGTGTAGGCGATACTCGCGCCCATCCGGGTTGGTAAAACTGATTGTTTTGCGGATCGCATCGCGCAGATTGATCTGGCCCTGAACGACATTCTCCCAACTGGGCGAGTTGGCATCCTCGAAATCGGACATAAACACATTCGCGCCGGAATTGAGTGCATTGATCACCATGCGCCGATCGGTTGGCCCGGTGATCTCGGTGCGCCGATTCTGAAAATCGGCAGGAATCGGTGCGACCCGCCAATCGCCACCGCGAATATGGGCCGTTTCGGGCAGAAAATCGGGCTGTTGGCCAGCCTTGAGCAGCGCCCAGCGCTCCTGGCGGCGCAGCAGAAGTTCCTGGCGGCGTGGCTCGAATGCGCGGGCTAGTGTGGCAACAAACCCAAGTGCCTCGTCGGTTAGAATCTCTGCATACGCAGGCGTCATCGGCCCGCTGATCGTGAGACCATGCGCAGTAGACATTATCGTCCTCCTCTTGTGTGGGAGAGTATCATCCAATCGCCCTCACCCCTAGCCCCTCTCCCACTGGGAGAGGGGAAGCGCAGCAGAGGTGCGGGATCAATCGTTCTGTATGTCGGTATAGTACCACAGCCCTGAGATACCGCTCTGCATCTGTTGATTGTAGGTAGTATGGAGTGCGCAAGCCATGCTTGCGCGGGCGGCAGCCTGGCTGCCGCATTCCATACAAGTATTGCCACTTGACACCATCAATATTTTTGCTATACTGCCCAATAGTATAAGTGTATATTTGACACTAAATGACTATGAACACACAAACACCCCGTATTGGCCTCACGCTGGGCAAATTCGCGCCATTGCATTGCGGGCACCAATTCATGATCGAAACCGCATTGGCCGAGGTCGATCAACTGATTGTTGTGATCTACGACAGCCAGGAGGTCACCGATGTGCCATTGCCGGTTCGTAGCGCCTGGCTACGCAAGCTCTACCCGGCCATTCATGTGATTGAGGCATGGGATGGCCCGAAGGAAGTTGGTGATACGCCAGAGATCCGGGCGATCAACGAGAACTACATCATTGATCGGCTGAAGATCAGCGGCATCACACACTTCTACTCAAGCGAGTTCTATGGCGATCATATGAGCAAGGCGTTGGGAGCAGTTAATCGCCAGGTTGATCCAGCACGGCAGCAGCGCCCATTCTCGGGCACCAGCATTCGTGCCGATCCATACGGGCTGCGCGATGCACTGCACCCGCTTGTCTATCGCGATCTGATCAGCAATATCGTCTTTCTTGGCGCACCATCGACGGGTAAAACAACACTTGTGGAGCGCATGGCCACAGAGTTCAACACCACCTGGATGCCAGAATATGGCCGCGAATATTGGCAGCAGCAGCAGATCGAGCGTCGGCTCACGCCAGCACAGCTTGTGGAGATCGCCGAATGCCACCTTGAGCGCGAGGAACTTCTGCTTGCACAGGCCAACCATTACCTATTCACCGATACAAATGCGATAACCACCTATATGTTCGCGCTCTCCTATCATGGCATGGCCGAAGCACGCTTGCGCGATCTGGCATTGGCCGCATCTGCACGCTATGATCTCGTGTTCGTGTGCGATACCGATATTCCATATGACGATACGTGGGATCGTTCGGGAGCTGCCGAACGGGCAGTCTTTCAGAAGCAGATTCTGGCCGATTTGCAGATGCGGCATATTCCGTTTTATCTGCTTCGTGGCGATCTCGATACACGGGTCGCACGGGTCAAGCAGGTTCTAGCCAAGCACAGCAAATACCAGAACCCGGTTGATCTGGCTATCGCGCTGAGTGGCAGCCCATTCCTGACGCCCAATCAAGGGAGCATATCATGAGCACATACGAAATCATTGGCGTCGTGTTCGGGCTGCTATCGGTGTATCTCACCGTGCGCGAGCATATCTGGTGCTGGCCGACCGGCATTGTCAGTGTGATCGCCTATGGGTTATTGTTCTATGAGATCAAGCTGTATGCCGACATGCTGCTACAAATCTTCTTTCTCGTCACCAGTTTTCAGGGCTGGTATCTATGGCTGCATGGCGGGAAGGATCGTAGCGAACTTTCGATCACCCGGCTATCGCGCAATCAGATCATTGCCCTTGGTGTTGGATTGGTGATCTGTGCCGCCGCAATTGGCTATATGTTCGATACCTACACAGATGCCCATATTCCGTTCTGGGATGCGGCAGCCAGCAGTATGAGTGTGCTTGCACAAATCCTATTGATGCGTAAAAAATTCGAGAACTGGTATCTATGGATCGCCGTTGATCTGCTCTCGATTGGAATCTACGTCTATAAAGAAGTCTATCTCACCGCCGGTCTGTATGTTGTCTTTCTCATATTGGCTATTGGCGGGCTGCTGGCCTGGCGCAGAATGGTTATTCAATCGCCAATGGTATCCCCGGCCGCAGGCTAATTGCACTATGCCCCGCAGGCTGAAGCCTACGGCGTGGGGCCAGGACGCTCGCCTGCGCGGGCGAACACCATCAGGCCATCAGGCGCGACTTCAGCCGCCCGCAGATTCCCGATGAATTCGTCAATTTCTATCAGCCCGCGGTGTGCTATGATCAGCGCGCTTTGTTTTGTGCATGAGGAGGAACGCATGCCAACCAATCGGCGTTTGATCGACCGACGGAATTTTCTGCGGGGGCTGGTGGGTGCGGCAACGACGGTCGCTGCCAGCACGATTCTGCCAACGGTAGCGCTGGCCAGTGCCCCAGCTCAGGTTGTTTCCGACAATCTGCGCCCACAGATCACCAGTGGTATTGCGACAGGCGATATTACAGCAGAACAGGCGTTGATCTGGAGCAAAACGGATCGCCCGGCGCAATTACTTGTTGATCTCGCAACCAATGAGCAGTTTCGGGATGCGCGAACGATCCAGGGGCCAATTGCCCAGGCGAGTTCGGATTATACCGCCAAACTCAATCTCAGCGATTTGCAGGCTGGTCAGCAATACTTCTATCGGGTGCGCTTCCAGGATCCAAAGGATGCTCGGAATGTCAGCGAACCACAGGTTGGACGCTTCCGTTCCAGCCCCGCCGACCGCCGTAACATCTCGTTTGTGTGGTCGGCAGATACCGCTGGACAGGGCTGGGGGATCAATCCGGATTTGGGTGGCATGAAGATCTATAACACCATGGCCTGGTTCCAACCGGATTTCTTCATCCATTCAGGCGATACGATCTATGCCGATAATCCCATCCGTGCGGAGGTGAAGCTGGCCAATGGGACGATCTGGAAGAATGTGACCACCGAGGCAAAATCGAAGGTTGCCGAAACCCTCCAGGAATTTCGGGGCAACTTCGCCTACAATCTGCTCGATAATAACGTGCGTTACTTCAATAGTATTACGCCAATGTTCGGGCAATGGGATGATCACGAGGTGGTCAATAACTGGTGGCCTGGTCAGATTCTCAACGACCCACGCTATGCCGTCAAGGATGTTTCGCTCTTGGCCGCCCGAGCCAAACAGGCCTTCCTTGAATATGTGCCAGTGCGTGGCACCACAATCAATCGAACGATCAGCTACGGCCCGCTGCTGGATGTCTTCATGCTGGACATGCGCAGCTACCGCGCGCCGAATGGCCCAAATGATCAGCTAGCGCGCACACCAGGTAGCGATTTCCTTGGCCGCAACCAGATCCGTTGGCTGAAACAGGCGTTACTGGCATCGGATGCGACATGGAAGGTGATCGCTGCCGATATGCCAATTGGCCTGGTGATCTTCGATAATTTTGTGACGCGCCAGGGTTCTGAGGCAGTTGCCAATAACGATCCTGGCGAGCCGCGTGGCCGCGAGCTAGAGATCGTTGATCTGCTGCGCTTTATTAAGTACAACGAAATCACTAATGTCGTCTGGTTGACCGCCGATGTCCACTATACAGCGGCTCACTACTACGACCCGAACAAGGCTGCATTCAGCGATTTCAACCCATTCTATGAATTTGTCTCAGGGCCGCTCAATTCGGGGACGTTCGGCCCTAATGATCTCGACAAGACCTTTGGGCCGCAGGTTGTGTTCCAGAAAATTCCGCCAACTGGTCAGGTCAATCTGCCACCATCGGCTGGCATGCAGTTCTTTGGGCAGGTGCAGATCGATGGGCAGACGGGTACGCTGAAAGTGACACTCCGCGATGTTGCGGGCAGTGCGTTGTATACCCAGGTGATCAATCCGGTATAACATCGTGCGGGGTGGTGATGCCAGCATAACCCCGCACTGCACATGCGCCATAGAGACGCAAAATCTTGCGTCTCTATGGCCTGCGCCTGTACTACTTGCCCGCCAGGAACCCGGCAACCTCAGCCAGACGTGTCGAATAGCCGGCCTCGTTATCGTACCAGGCTGCAATCGAAACCAGGGTGCCATCCTGCACCTGGGTGATCGGCAGATCGATGATCGATGAATGCGGATCGCCAACGATGCGTGATGATGCCCATTCCTGCTCTAGCACATCCATCACGCCCTTCAATGGAGCCTCAGCAGCGGCCTTGCGGAAGGCAGCCTTGACCTCATCAACGGTGACGGCCTTCTCGGTGATCAGGTTCAACTCGGCGATGCTGCCGGTTTTGACTGGGACGCGATAGGCTTTGCCGGTGATCTTCAGATCCTTCCAGATAAACTGGAGTGCGCGGGCTGCGCCAGATGATGCCGGGATAATATTCTCGCCAGCGGCCCACGAGTCGCGCCGATCCCGCATCGGCTGGTCGGTCAGCGATTGTGTATTGGTGTAGGCATGCACCGTTGAGAACAGGCCAGTCTTGATGCCGAAGTTCTCCAGCACCACCTTCACAACCGGTGCTAGTGCATTGGTGGTGCAGCTTGCCATGCTCACAATCTTGTGCTTCTCTGGGTCAAACGAATCCAGGTTGATACCAGCCAGCAGCACAGCATCGCAATCCTGGGCCGTCTTGCTTGGTGCACTAACCAGCACGCGCTTGGCTCCGCGATCCAGATGGGCCTGTGCGCCATCACGGGTTACTGCGCGGCCTGTGCAATCGATCACCAGATCGATACCGAGCGCATTCCAATCGGGGATTTCCTTCATTGAGTTATAGTAGGGGATCTCGCGCCCGCCAATCGAGAAGCTATTCTCGGTTGATGAAACAGGCTCTGGCCAGCGACCATAGTTTGAGTCGACCTCAAAAACCGCTGCAAATGTCGCCGTATCGCGAATATCCGAAATCGAAACCGGTGTCCACAAATTGGCCCGTAGCGCTGCTTTGAGCGCCGATCGACCGATGCGGCCGAAGCCGTGAATGGCAATCCTACTCATTGGTACATCTCCATCACTCAAGGGTTCCACAGCGCACATGCCCGGAAGCTCCGCGCCGCTAGAATGCTATTGTACCCTATCTCATCATCCATGTTGCGGGGAGGCGAGGCCGAGAACTGAGAAGCAGCATCGAGGGGTTAGAGGTTAGGATTGTTCATCTTCATAAGGGCGGCCTATAATAGCCCGATGTGTACTTGCAAGTTACGGGGCGCGGATGCCGAGGATAACTTTACTGCTCTGAGCTATCCACTCGCCCTCTGCGGGCTGTGAGCTGACCACATCCTTGGGCTTGAAATGGTCGAAGACCTCTGGGATGCGCTCGCGAGACTGGGGATCGCTCTCAATATTATCAGCCGGTACGCCACGCTGAGTGAGCCACTCAGTGACCTGCTCAAGCGACTCGCCCCGGATATTGTAGGGCATCTGGATCGCGCCTGGCGTGGGTGGTGAAGGGGGCGTGCCATCCACAACCCATGCCCAAACCCAGCCCTCCTTTCCCACAAGGCTAGGATCAAAATTCTCTCTGACACGTACCCGATAGAAGTTGGGGTTCGTCTTGTCATCGAGGATCTCAACTAGATCGCCATTGCGAAGATACGAACCCCTCTCCGCCGGGTCCGGCTGCTGGTAAAGCATCGTGAATGGGCCAGGGATATCCTGGTTTTTAGAGCGGATACTCGGGAATGGTCGAATGGCAGCCAGGTATCGGTACTCAAGCTTGACACCCTGGAGTCGTGCCTCGCGCACATAGTCACGCAGCACGAGGGTGCGATTCCTTTCACCATTGATCATCAGTTCGTACTCGCCGGTACGAAAGCTGAGCGGCAGAGAGGCGAGCTCAAAGTCGGCACGGTTGGGCAGACTATTCAGTAGATGGAGGTTGATTGTGCGCTGCCCTGGCGATTTGGGCTGGAGGACCACCGATTGAATCTTCTCCAAGCGCTCGCCGATCAAGGTGAAGCTCACCGGCAACATCCGGACGTTGATCGCAGCGCTATCCGCCTGACCCGCGACTTCGATCTGGCGCACTAGATAGGAGCCAGGAGTAGGTTCCGCCACAGACGTTGGTAGGGCCGATATGGTGGGCACGAGCGTGCGACTCGGTGGTGCCAGCAACACTGCCGTATCAGTCACAATAATGGTTGACGCAAGCGTAGGCGCTGGCGAAGCCCCAGGCTCTGGATGGCTTGTCGGCGTTGCACCAAGCGTTGCAGTCGCCAATGGCTGTGTCACACGTACCATAAATTCGGGCGTCGCTCCTGAGGCCGCTAGAGGCGGTTCGGATCGCTCCGAGACAAGCGTAGCGATTGTGATCGCCAGCACAATCAGTACCACTACCACAATGCTGACACCACCCCATATAACAGCAGATGAAGGGGAAGCACGTACATAGGGAAGGCGCTGAAGATCGTCCAGCATGGCCTGTGCATGCGGATAACGCTCAGCCTGGTCAACCCGCAGCGCTTTGCGTGTGATCCGGCTGAGATCCGCTGAGATCGCCTGCGAATCGCCCTCCTGAAACAGAACTGGCTGCGTCTGCGCAGTCGCTTCGGGTGGGGCAACTCCAGTGAGGAAGGTGTAGAGCAGCGCACCAACGGCATAGACATCGGTTGCCGGGCTGATCTGACCGTTGCCAAATCGCTGCTCCGGTGCCGAGTAATATCTGGAGAACCCCCGTACAACCAAGTGATTATTCTGCTGAGAGATCCCAAAGTCGAGCAGGAAGAGATTGCCGGTCTCCGTGTCGATACGCAGGTTCGAGGGTTTGACATCGCAATGGACAATGTTGCGCTTGTGCAGGTACGCAAGCGCTTCCAGGAGTTGCCGGATCCACAGCATCGCTCTAGGCCGATCAAGCGGTTCATTATGGAGATGGCTTGACACATCGCGACCATGGATATATTGCATCTCAATGCAGAGTAGGCTCTTATAGAAGAAGGCGTTGTACACCGCTGGCAGGCGCGGATGTTTCAGCTTGCTGAGCAACTCGCGCTCGGCGAGAACAGAATTTTGGGTTGTGTCCTCGGACGCCTTGCTGACCTTGATCACAACTTCCTGATTCCGCTCAATAGCGAAGGCGAGGTATGTAGTGCCGAAACCACCACTCGAGATTTCTCTGCGGATGTGGTAACTATGGAACCCTCCCTTGATGATCTCGTTGATCGGCAGCCCGATAGGTTGTGGGGGCACGTCATCGGTAGCATCAAGGTTTGGCAAGGTGACCGTCGCCAGCGTTTGTACGAGGTGTTCCTCGGCAATCAGGGGTACGCTGACCTGTGGCTCTCGATCACTTGGTGGAGCAATCGAGGGAGTAGGCCGTGGGGCATAGCCCAAGCGCTGAAACTCGTCCAACATGCTCTGGGCATCCTGATAGCGCTCTGCCGCTTTGTAAGACATCGCCCTAACCACAATATTCTCGAGTTCCTTGGGCAGAGTCTGATTCTCCTCGGTTGGGAGGCTGATCGTCTTGTCATTGTGATCATCACGGTATGGTGGCTCGCGCCCTGTCAGAAGTAAGTAGAGCGTCGCACCGACTGCGTAAATGTCCGATGCCGGGGTTGTTATGCCGTTGGGATCGTGCTGCTCAGGTGGAGAGAAGCGCGGTGAGTGGGCCCGGATCAAGGATCGATCAATATGGTATGAGATTCCGAAGTCAAGAAGAAAAATATCGCCGGTCTCTGTATGAACGCGCAGATTCGACGGCTTAATATCCCGATGCACAATTCCGCGGTTGTGAAGATAGGCGAGAGCCTCAAGCGTTTGAATGATCCAGCGCAGAACGGTTGGCCTGTCTGGTGGATCTGCACGCCTGTCCGAACCAACCAGCATAAGATAGCTTGAGACATCGCGGCCAGGAATGTACTGCATCGACACACAGAGCTGTCGCTCATAAAAAAAACCCTCGTAGACTTTCGGGAGACGAGGATGGCTTAGGTTCAGCAGAATCTGGAGTTCGCTAAGAAGTGCCTCCTGCTCAATATCAGCAGCCGTCTTGCTTTCTTTAATAACAACATCCTGCTGACGCGCCCTGTCGAAGGCAAGATAGGTGTTGCCAAAACCGCCCTGAGTGCTAATGATACGGCTGATCTGGTAGCGATCTTTAATTGTCTGACCTACGGGAAGAGGCATGTTCGGCCTCCGCAAGGTTGTATGGGTGGAGGATCCTCTGGTGCAAACGAACGCCGGATATGAGTCTTCTAGCTGCCTACCATGACGATGCATTCACGGCAAAAAGGCTTGGCATCAGAAAAGGTCTATCTAAAGGGCATATCTATTGTAGCACGCTTGACAGGCACCCGCTAGGTTTTATACAATACTG
This sequence comes from Chloroflexales bacterium, assembly GCA_038214135.1. Classification (GTDB taxonomy): domain Bacteria; phylum Chloroflexota; class Chloroflexia; order Chloroflexales; family Roseiflexaceae; genus JANLSE01. Next base: position 13,830 of record JBBQSD010000046.1, read on the forward strand.
TCATCTGGACGCATCAGCAAAGGATTCGGCCATGCCAGTCAAAGCATTTGTGAGGCGCGATGCAAAGCAGGATTTGCCACCGGTTCACTCTTCCGAGACGGCTGGCGCGCTGTCGTTGCTGCAGCGGCTCTACGCATCGTTTCGCGACGAGCTGCAAGAGTATGTTGTGATTGCTAATCTTGACAAGCCACAAGCCGATCTGGTTGTGCTTACCGAACTTGGCGTCGGCATCGTTGAGCTGAAGCACAACTCGGGTCAGCTACGCGTAAATGGCTCGACATGGATGACGGAGTATGGCCAGGTGAAGGCTGGATCTGAGTCAAAAGGCTTCGCGAACCCGCGTGAACAGGTGCAAAGCTACGCCAACACCATTCGTGACGGACTCCTGCCAAGATGTGCAGTGTGGTGGTCGCTGATGGAGCACAACCTTCGTAAGAACATGCGAGTTCAGTCGGCGGTCTGCTTCACCCATCCAGGGATGGTGATCTCCGCAGAGGTGAAGTCTGCGATTATCGGTGCGGCCGATATTGACTACAGCCGTTTCGGGCGATTCGACCTGCTCATCCCGAACGAGTTCCCGGCCTGGGCTGCGGCCCTGCGCTTTGAACTCGTCGAGAATCGTGACCACCTGTTTCGCCCGTACCGACTCGATTCAGAGCAGATTGTCGAGCTCATCAAAGATTTCCACGGTGTGGATTGGACGACCGCAAGTGCGCTCATGCCTTCAGACCAGGCCTATGCCTACCTGATGAGCCATGACGAACAAGGGGAGGCGCAGGTATTTCCTTTGCACACGCTTGAGCTCCAGATTGGGCGAAGTGCGTCAAGCTGCGCCCTGACCGTCCCGCGTGGCCATGGAAGAGTGAGTCGTGTTCATGCACAGATCCATCGCTATGGCGACCAAATCTGGCTCCGGGATCTCCAAAGCACGTATGGAACGTATCTCAATAGTGTGCGCGTTGGACAAGCGATGCTCATTGAGTCAGGCGACCTGATCACCCTTGGTGGTGCGGTGCCCGGCCCTGGCATCTACGCATGCACATTCATGCGTCGGCTGCCTACAGAAGTGTGGGCTATGGAACCCACGAAACCTTGAAAGAATGCCTCGGAATAATGGCAGAGCATGTGTGGTGCAGGTCAGCGTAGCCGACCTGCACCACACGAATCTCCAGGGTGGAGCCCTAGCCCTCATCCTGATCGGCGTAATACTGTCGGCAATAGGAGGAGCGCTGTGCGCAAATCGCTGCTAATCTTGATCGGAGTAGGAGCGCTGCTCCTGCTCCTGCTGGCCGCCTTTATCCTGAATGGGCCATTTCGGCGGCAGGCCGCTGAACCACGTGAGACGACCAGCACTCCAGCAGCTTCGGTTGATCGGGAGCCGAGCCAAGTTGCCTTTACTCCCGTACCACAGGCTTCTATGCCAACAGAGAGCGGCGCTCAATCCTCCACAGCTACAGTAGGCGTCAGGCCAGAGGCCACGACTATCCCATCAACTCCGTCGGTGCTCACACCATTGCTCTACGACGACTTCTCCCAGATCACTAGCGGCTGGACTCCGCTCTTTGTGAGCCAAGAGCAGACTGTGAACGGGTATAGTGCAGAAAGCTTTGCTTTTAGCACAGCGAGCCCTGGGAAGCTTCTCTATAATGTGTTGCCCACCCTGAGCTTTGCACCAACGCGCTATGGCATTGACCTCCAGCCCATCGAAGGTACGGGCATGTTTGGCCTGCTATTTGAAGTAAGTGGCGATCAGGCCGACTACAGCAGCCTATCTTTCTATGGAGTGGGGCTGACGACCGATGGCGATGTGATGTTGCTGATCAAAGGGATCGGGCCTGAGCTTCAGGTGCTCTCTGCCGCCAAGGGTGCCATCCCACCGCTTAGCCTGGACAAGGTGGTGCGGCTGGTCATTGAGCGGCATGAGAACAGCCTGACGATACTTGTGGACGGAACAGAGGTGCTCACGACACCGGCAGCGGCACCGAAAGTTGGGACGGTTGGCTTCTTCGCTCGCGCTGATGATCGGCTCGCAATCCATTTCGATAATCTGCTGCTCACCACCGGAGCGCAGGGCACCCAGCAGCCTTGCGCCCAGCTTCGCCTACTCGGTACGGGCGCTTCCAGCAACGAGGCTCTTCGCGGCGAGGACGTCGCGATAGTGGAGCGCCGTCTTGCTCACCTCGGCTACACCACAGATCGAATGGGCATCTACAACGCCCAGACGATGAGCGCTGTTACAGAGTTTCAACGTCGCAATGGTTTGTCGGGCAATGGCAGGATGGACTCCCAGACTTGGTGCAGGCTCTTATCATCCGAGGCAGTTCTCGCCGATAGCGATCATACTGAGCTGGCAATGTTGCGCGAGCGCTACCGTCCGGTGGCGATCTCGCTGGATGCGGAACTGCCAGTACCACTGCTTGTCTCCGTACGAGGGGCCAATCGCCAGTGGCAGATTGCCCTTGCATTGCCCAAGCGGATCAGCCTGCATTATATCGATACGGGGGGCGATGCCCTCGACTCGGTGTGGCAGCCCGATCAGAGGTTGCTTGCTTTCACATCAGTGCGTGCAGGCAACGACCAGAATACAATCTGGATTCTTGATACTACAAGTGGCAAGGTCAAACAGATCTCACCAATCTCTCTGAATAGCCAGTATCCGTCATGGTCGCCTGATGGTCGTGCGCTTATGTTTACAGGAGTGCCGCTGGAAGGAGACAAGAAAGCCAGGAACTATACCTATACCCTCGCCACGGGCGAGATAGCAGCCTGGGGCGAGGAAAACAATGGCTGGTCGGATTGGTCGCCGGTCGGTACGGTCGTCTTCACACGCTTCACTAGTCGGAGCTTTGACATTTTCGCCGCCAACCCCGATGGCAGTGACGCAGTTAATCTTACCAACACAGATGACTATCATGAAGACATTCCGGCGTGGTCGCCAAGTGGCGACCGGATTGCCTTTGTGCGAAATCCAAGATCAGACAGCTACGACCGACAGATCTGTATCATGCAAGCTGATGGTTCAGACGTGCAGCAAATAACCTCGCTGCCTGTAGCAAGCAGCAATCCAATCTGGCTCGATGCGACGATGATCGTCTTTTCGAACCAACGCAGTAAGGATCCTAATGATAACGTTCGCCAACCGTACCTGCTTCGCCTTCCGGGGGACCTCCGCCGCCTAAGCGCCAGCGAGGAGCGGATATGGTATCTGAATCGGTTTAATCTGAAGAGCTTGCCGTAACCACAGGGTCACAGGTAGAGGTGATGGCGGTTTGCGCGGCATGCGGACGTCGATGACCTAGCACAGCCAAGGCAGAACCAACGGGTGTTGGCGTGCCAATCACATCCATTCGTGGTGCGGGCGCGTAGCCCTGAAAAACGGAAGAATAGGAACCGGTTCCCTGCCGCCAGCCGCGCATAGCGACGCGAAACGCCTGCCCTGCACAGCAGCATCAGGTGATCGACAACGGGTTGGACGCAAAAGCATAGTCGCTCACAACTTGCCCGCCGATCAGATGTTCCTGGATAATGCGCTCAAGTACTTCGGGCGAGCAGGAGTGGTACCACACACCATCAGGGTAGACAACCGCAATCGGGCCGTGAACGCAGACGCGCAGGCAGCCAACCTTGCTCCGATACACGCCACCATCGGTCATCGAGAGGTTGAGTTGCTTCAGCCGATTCTTGAGATAATTCCACGATGCTAGCCCATCCTCGCGGGCACAGCACTTCGCTTCGCTTGGGTCGGCACAGATCAAGATATGGCGCTGGTACGTCCCAATCTTGAACTCATCAACTTTTTTCTGTAACTCATCCTGGGTTGACATAAGGCTCCTTAATATGGTTAATGGATGCCGCTATGCGCGGCTAGCATCATTTGAGAAATTGTTCTACATATGCCACTGCGCGTGGCAGGCGGTCAGGGCGGTTCCGTCCGCACGACCCACGGTCGGGGGCCTTGCCCCGAATGGAGCTTGGTGGCGTATCAACGCCCGTTGGTCATGCCACGGCTGCGGTCGAGATATCGTAGTGGCTACTTCTGGCACATTCCTGAAAGCTGACGGCTGAAAGCTGAAAGCTCTATTCTGACTCCTGACTCCTGACTCCTGACTCCTCGCCTACCCCATCACGGGTCAATATCACAAACCCACGGCCATTCGTTGCCGAACGAAATTCCTGAACTTGATTGAAACCAGTCTTCTGCCAGACCCGTTGGGCGCGCTGGTTGAATTCGGCAATCGTCACCCGTAATATTGTTGGCGCATAGCTTTCCAATGCATGCTGCACGACAGCAGTGGCATAGATCACGCCGCGCCCCTGGCCGGTGAGATCGGGCCGCACACCCATTCCAAGGTCGAGCGCATCGTCGCTATAATCGCCACCATCAACCTGAGCATCAAGCCCAAAGCAGCAGAACGCCTCAATTGAGCCATCGGCCTGTTCGATCCGGCAATACGCATTGAGTGGATCGGTCAGAAATGCAACAGCCTCACCAATATGTGCTGGGCTTAAATCAAGCTGGTAGATCTGGTAGGGCGGCGGGTATCGCCAGCCGATCAGCGTCCGAGCGCCATCTGCATCCATTGGCCGAAATAGAAGTGTCATATTATGTGTGGCGTGTCAGCACCAGATTGAGATCTCGGTCAACAACTGCCTGCCAGTTTGGTGGAATGATCGTTGTTGCATCAAGTTGAACAACCACAGCTGGGCCACTAAACTGATCGCCCATGCGCATATCATCGCGATGATATAATGCCGCCGCTTGTGGCTGCGGATCAGCGGAAAGGCAGGCGATGACGGTTGCCCGAGCCGCTAGTGATCCCTGGCGCGCTGGCAGATCAACAGCCAGATCCAATTCAGGGCGTGGGCTGATGCCTCGCGCACGTAACAACACCGCCTCAATTGGCCGATCGCGCATGGCGTGACCATAGCGCCGTTCGTGCAATTCGTGAAATTGTGTGGCTGCTGCGGCCAGGTCTGCTCTTCTGCCCTCTCCCCCTGACCCCCTCGCCCACGCCAAGGCGAGGGGGGATTGATCGGTTGCGAACTCTGTACGCCCCTCCCCACTGATGGGCGAGGGGTTGGGGAGGGGGGGGGCATCTACGCTACTAAGTGGCACGGTCAATTCGTGCGATTGGCCCTGGTAGCGTAATTCGAGTTCATATTCGATCCGGCAGTGCTGCGCTGGTTCGCCATCGGCAACCAGCGCAGCAAGAACTTCATCTGCCAGGGTCTGCATCAGTGCGGTGATTGTTATGGGTGTCAGGGTTGCGAGATCGGCCATGAGGGTCCGGCTGGTATCACGGGTGACATCGGCGGCCAGCATCCCCATTGCGGAGAGGACGCCAGGGTAGCGCGGCACCAACACGGTATGCATGCCCAGTGCTTCGGCCAGCTGCGTTGCGTGCAGTGGCCCTGCGCCTCCAAACGCAACCAGCGCAAAATCGCGTGGGTCATCGCCGCGTTCAACCGAAATCGTGCGAATCGCCCGTTCCATTGTTGCATTCGCCACCCGAACAATCCCAAGTGCCGTTCGGTCAACCGCGGATTCGCCAAACACTGCCATTGCCAGTGGTGCAACTGCTGCCTCAGCGCGTTGCTGATCGAGCAGCATCCGCCCACCAAGAAAGTGATCTGGTTGCAATCGTCCGAGTAGCAGGTTCGCATCCGTAACGGTTGGCAACATGCCACGGCCATAGCAGGCAGGCCCAGGGTTCGCGCCAGCACTCTGCGGGCCAACGCGGAGGGCACCGCCAGCATCAATGCGCGCAAGCGATCCGCCACCAGCACCAACGGTATGGATATCCAAGCTCGGCAGGCGTACGGGTAGGCCGCCAACCTGTGATTGGCTGCTGCGCGGCAATCTGCCATTGCATAGCGCAACATCGGTTGAAGTGCCGCCCATATCAAACGTGATAATGCGTGGAAAGCCAGCCCGCGCTGCAACAAAGGCCGCCCCAACAATCCCACCAGCAGGCCCGGAGAGCGTGGCTCGTGCGGCTAGTTCGCGGGCCGTGTGCAGGCCCATGCTACCACCATCAGAGGCCATGATCCGTAATGACCCAACGCCCTGTGCGCTGAGTTGCGCTCCCAAACGCCCAAGGTAGCGATCAAGCGCCGGGCCAACATAGGCATTCACAACCGTGGTGCTGGTGCGCTCATATTCACGTGGTTCTGGCAGGATCTGGTGCGATGCGCTGATATACAAGCCTGCATGATCGGTTGAACTGGTGCGCTGCTGATCGAACGCCCGCAGCGCTGCAACAACCCGTTGCTCGTGCTCTGGGTTGGCATAGGCGTGTAACAGGCAGATAGCCACGGCCTCGATCTGCTGATTCGCCAGCCACTCGATCATCTGCTCAAGTTCATGTGCATCCAGTGGCTGCAGCACAGCGCCAGTATAATCGAGCCGTTCGTTGAGTTCCCGCCGCCACTGTTCTGGAACAAGCGGCTCGGGGCGGGTCACATCGAGATTATACAGTTCTGGCCGATCCCCGCGGCCAATCACCAGCACATCGCGGAATCCGGCAGTCGTGATCAGCGCGGTGGCCGCGCCACGCCGCTCCAGCAACGCATTCGTCGCCACAGTCGTGCCATGCACAATCGCTGAGGGAACACCGAGGGCGGAAACTCCCGACATCAATGCTTGTCCTGGATCATCGGGAGTACTGAGCAGCTTATGGATGTGCAATTGCCCGTTGTGCAGCAGGACAAAATCGGTAAATGTCCCGCCAATATCAACGCCGAGCAGAGTGGTCATGGTTTCTATGAGCTTTCAGCTTTCAGCTTTCAGCTTTCAGTTCGCTAACGATTAATGCTTGTTCCAGAGACAATCGCTACCGTGGTAGCACGAACGCACACCTGCACGAAGAAGCTGACTTCTGAATCCTGACTCTTCCTAGCGTCCCAATCCCGTAATCGCTGTTTCCGCATCAAGCAGTTTCGTCCGTGCGCCGCTTGTGAGATCCCAGAACCACAACGAACTCGCGCCAACTCCATTTAGGTTCAGCGGGCCACGCGGGCCGGGAATGCCAGGAGCGGCGAAGTTCACATAGGCCAGGCCATTGCCCAGAGCAACAAACTGCCCAAAACTACCGGCCGTCTGCCCAATTGCCACTGTCTGGTTCTTGCCGCCTGGCGAATACGCGATCACGCTATAGCTCTGGGCTGCATCACTATCACATGCGCTAGTCAGGTAATACAGCGTACCATCATCGGCGAAGGCCAATGGGCGCGCCCAGTAGCCATCGTTTGGCGGGCCTTTCTGCTCATTACCATCTGCATCAAGCAGTAGCAGATCCGCACCAGGCTTATCGGCGCGTAGCGCCTCAATCACAATCGTCTTGCCATCGGGGGCTACAAGCGGCCTTCCGAAGCCAAGGTAGCGTGCGATCCGCTGTCCCTGGCCACTGGGAACCACCAGCAGTGATGCACCAATCTCAACTTCTTTTCGATCAGCAAGCGTGAGTGTGAACAGTGTGCTACGGCCATCCTCAGCCTGTGCCACATACACCAATCGAGTAGCGTCGATCCATTGCGGCCCAAAGCGGCTCCACTCATCCGGAGTTGGTTGCTGTGTGCCAGCGACCATGATAGTTCCTGGCGATGTCAGCCGATCCGGCCCCTTACCGCTGGTGAAATCGATCACCCAGATACTGAGGCGTGGCGGCTGTGCGCGGGTTGCATCCTCATCCACAACGAAGGCAACCTGTTTGCCATCCGGTGAGAATGCCGGCTCACTACATCTGCGCCCTGCTGCTGCTAGTTCCTGAACACCTATGCCATCGAGTTCCATCACCCACAGCGAACTGACCTCCGTGGCCTGGCCTGCCGCACTCGATGCGCGACAGAAGGCGATCCGCTTGCCTATAGTGCTGACGGAGAAGGCCGTTTCGATTTCAGCGCTGTTGGTCAGATTCTTCGCCGCTCCATCCACAAAGCTCCAGATGTCCCCATCGCGCAGATAGTAGAATGGCATGGTTGGGGAAGCCTTGGATTGTGATGGAACCGCGAGCATATCGCTGGCCGCACCAAGTGCCGGGTTCTTGGCAACCTCGATCACCAGCCGATAGGGCTTGGTTTCAAGTGAAATATGGAACGCATGTGGCTCTGTAATAGGCAGAACGATACTTGCGCCAGCACTTGTATCCGAACCAAAGCGATACTGCAGCTGTGAGAGGATCTTTGTGCCACTCAGGGCTTTGGTAGCCGTTGCAACACTCGTGCGGAAGGCATCATCATGCTGCCATCCAGCAAGATCCACGGTGATCTCATAGCCTGCCGTGGCGGGAACACAATTGGCCTGGGCATGCGGCGCTGCCGAGTCGCCAGGAACATCAAGTGCCAGCACAACACGCTCGAAATTCGTCTCAACCGTTGTTGTGATCGTTGTGACGCGCATCGAGAAGCGGCCGCCATCAACAGCACCGGCCATCTGCGTACACAGGCTAAAATCGCGCAATGCCGGGTTTGGTGTCGTGGTTGGCGGAAGTGGTGTTGGTGATGGAATCAGCGTCGGTGTTGGCGGCAATGCTGTTGGCGATGGGCCAATGGTTGGAGTCAACGTCGGCGTCGCAGTTGGAGTCGCAGTCGCAGTCGGCGATGGTGTAATCGTCGGCGTTAGCGCCTGAACTGTCTCAAAACTACGGATCTCTTCCTGCCGGGCGATCGACGTTTGCTCACATCCAGTAACGAGCAATGTCGTCAGGCCCAACAGCAGAGCGAGTGTATAATAACGTATCATAGATCGTCGGCGTCAGCAGTCAGCAGTCAGCTGATTCCTAACGACTATCCTTCACCAGGGAGAGCAACTTTGATCCACCCGCGGCGCATCGCATAAATAACCGCTTGGGTGCGGTCGTTCACGGCCAGTTTGCGAAGGATCGAGGAAACATGGTTTTTTACAGTCTGATTGCTGATATCGAGCTCCTGGGCAATCTCTTTATTCGTCCGCCCAGCGGCAACCAGTTCCAGCACCTGAAGTTCACGCGGCGATAGTGGCGAATAGATACTCTGGGTATCCTCATCGGCCGCCATTTGGCGGAATGTCGCCAGCACTTGTGAAGCCACCTCTGGTAGTGATAATACCAATTCATTGATTGGGTACTCACCACGCTGAACCTGATTCAGCCCATGCAATAGCTTCTCCCAAGAAACATTGCGTGGCAGATAACAGGCTATGCCAGCACGAATGGCCTTCACCACCTGCGGCCCATCGACAGAAGGGCTCAGCAGCACAACACCAACATTTGGGTGAGCACGCCGGATCGCTCGTGCAACCTCAAGCCCGTTGATACCCGGCAGTTCCATCGACAGCAGCACCAAATCGGGATCGGTGTTGTCCACAAGCTGAATGGCCTGTTGTCCATTCGATGCCTCGCCAACAACCCGGAAATCGGCGGTGTTACTGAAGTTAGAGCGCAGACCCTGGCGGTAGAGCTCGTGAGCGTGTACGAGTACGATTGTCGCTGGACTCACTCTCACCCCCTGCTCACCAGTATGCGGTTCCAACATGAACCATGCCTCAAACATGGCTCGAACACGGGCCGAAACGTAACAACCATGCCAGTATTATTCCCATGTGATTTCTAAACGTGCATAGCACAGAGTGGGGGTTTGCGGGCACAGCCCCCGAAAGAAATCCCCGCCCTTTTTACAAATCCGGTAGGATTGCTATAGAACAACATATACCGGAATTATACCTGATAGCAGGGCGCTACACAAGCGTGTCTCATGGCCGGATTCGCCGCAGAATGGCGCTCAACCGATCATAATCGTCTTTGAGCAATGATGCGACTTCGCGGCCTGCCTGAACAAGATATTCGCGCTCTGCACCAGTACGGGCGCGAGCAGCGGCACGAATCGTTGCAGCCAGCAGATCATCGCCAGGGATGTTATTGGCGAACAGCGGTGTGCGGAAGAAATCGGCCACTTCGCTAAACTGAATCAGCTCGCTGCCACTGCATTCATAGACGCTATAGTGAACGGGCGGCGGGTGCGATGGCAAATACTGATAGATTCGATCATTACGAACAAACCCAACCGTCAGCGCCGAGAACTCAGTCTGCAATACCTCGGCCAGATCGGGGTGTTCCTGATAGATTTCGTCATCATACAGTTCGCGGCCGCTATAGGTTCGGCCACGCACCAATGCTCGCCCGCCTGGTTCCTTCGAGCCAGTGCGAATATCATAGACAAGCCCATATACTGCCACGCCCGCCTCGCGCGATTGGGCACGCACCAATGCCCCAAACGGCGGCGCTGCCAATAGTTCGTATGCACCGGCTGTGAAGCCAATTGTACTGGCCTCAATCACCTCTCCGATCCGCTCCTGCATGGCCTCGCCCCCGCTGTCACTTGTGGTAGCTTGCCAGTGCTGCATCACGATCCACAAACATCTTAAACAGCGAATCGAAGCGGCTCTTGCGGAACACCTCCGCAACGGTTGGCTGCAAGCCACACAGCCGCACATCACCGCCCAATGGCTGAACAATCTTCAGATTGGTGAGCAGCATGCGTAATGCCAAACTGGCAACAAATGTAACATTGCTCATGTCCACAATGATATTGCCCTTATGTGCGACGATTGCATCGCTAACACCCGTTTCAATGGCCTTGACACCAACAGCATCCAAGCGGATCGTTGGGGTCATCACCAGAACATCGCCGATTGTTTCCGTGATCAGTGGCTCAGTGCTCATTGGGCTTACTCCTTTGGTTTATCGTTCAGCAAATGATGGAATGTCAGCAGTGTAATATCATCGGATTGGGGCGCACCAGCAACAAATGCATCGACACGGCGGATCACCGCTTCAACCAGGGAATCGGCATCAATCGTTGCATTGGCGCTCAATGTCTCGATCAGGCGATCCTCACCAAACATCTCACTCTGGGCATTCATCGCCTCTGTGATGCCATCACTAAAGCCAACCAGTGTTTCGCCAGGCTGAATGAATGTCTCAACAATACGCACATTCTGGTCCTCGATCACGCCAAGCGGCAAACAGCCAAGTTCCAGTTCACGCACACTGCCATCGCGGGCAACCAGCAGTGGCGGGTTATGGCCAACATTGGCATAGTGTAAGCGGCCAGTTTGTGGCTCCAGAATGCCATAGAATAATGTGATGAACATGGTATTATCGCCATGCTCGCGCACCATATAGGAATTTGTCACCCCGATTGCCTCAAGCATGACGCTATCGAATGCCAGATCCTGATCGCTACGATTGCGTACCAACGATTGCGATGTTGCCCGCAACAGGCTGCGCGCCAACGCAACAAACAGGGCGGCTGGCACGCCCTTGCCCGCGACATCGGCAACAACAAAGCCGATCCGTCCGCCTGGCATGGCGATATAATCGAAGAAATCGCCACCAACGGCCAATGCACCACGGCTAAATGCCGCCACTTCCCATCCAGGCGGGGCTGGCAGTTCACGCGGTAGGAACAACTGTTGGATGCGCCGCGCAACCGAGAGTTCCTCCTCGATGCGGCCAAGCCGGATCAGATCGGCCTGGGCTGCCTGGAGATCCCTATAGGCCCGTGAGAGTTCTGCATTCTTGGCCTCCAACCCGGATATCATATCGCGGCTGGTGCGGCGCAAACTGGCGGTTCCACCGCGCAGCAGTTCGAGCGCAACCTGTGGATCGGCGTGCATGAGTGCGAAGAAGCTCTGCTCATCAAGCTCGGCCAGGACGCTATCGGTGGCGGCCCGTACCGTTGCCGAGCGCAGGCCGCGGTCGATCAGCGCCATCTCACCCATAATCTGCCCGGCTTGGCGAACCTCTAGCACCAGTTCCTTGCCGCCAAGATAGGTCAGCGCCTCAAGGGTACCAGATAGAATAACAAAGCAACTCTTGCCTGGATCGCCCTCGCGCATCAGTACCTCGCCAGTACTCAAGCGCCGTTCGACAATATGCTCGGCGATCTGTTCGAGATCTGCTTCGGAGAGGCGCATGAAGAACGACACATTCCGCAACCGCTCGGGCAGGCTGCGTTCGCGATATTCTTTCATTACCATAAGTTGATTCCATCCGCTTATCGGGTCGTGCTGGTATTCAATCGAATCCGCAAACTCACGAACAAAAAAGATCCCTAACCCGCCAACCTGCCGTTCATCAATAGCGCTCTCCAGATCAGGATCGGGAATCGTTCGTGGGTCAAATGGCCGTCCGTGATCATGAATCGCGATCACCAGCGTGCCATCGTTCATTCCGCAGGCCAATCGAATCACGCCAGGCCCCTGTGTATAGCCATATTTGATGATATTGGTGGCGATCTCCTCGATCACCATCCGCAACAAATAGGCCTGATCCTCCGAGAGCGTATGCTCCTGTTCAAGGGTATCGGCAAAGGCAGTCAGTTGTTCGACGCTGGCCCAATCGGCGGGCACCTCGATCTCATTCATCATAGTGCTGAGTATAGCATAGCGCAGGCGAGCGTGTTGGTGTGCTATAATACTACGTAACCGATACCGTGAGTCTTCCGCAATAGGGTTATGTCCATATCAACCCCAACCACCCTACCACCGCTCCAGGGCCGCTATCGTATCGAAGATCGCCTTGGCGCCAGCCGTCTGGCGGTGGTTTATCGGGCATATGATGAGCGGCTCCACCGGCCAGTGCTGGTTCATTTGCTGCGCCGCGAAATAGCCGATCAACCTGCGATGCGCGAACGCTTTCTGCAAGAAGCCCAGTACGGGGCCGGGCGAACGCATCGTTCGCTACTGGATATCTACGATACTGGCGAACTGGCTGGGCGGCCATTCCTGATCACCGAATATGTTGCCGGGCGAACGCTGCACGAGCTTGGTGCGCTATCGCTCGAAGATGCGCTGCTGTATTTTCGCCAGGTGGTTGGTGCTGTTGCCGTCTGCCAGGCCGCTGGGTCGCCATATCCGCCGATCAGCAGCAGTAATATCATTGTCGTTGAGGATGGCCATGTCGAATTGGTTGAACACTGGCTGACGCCCCCAGAAGCGGTTGCGCTCGATCTGGCCTGCTACCGGCCTCCCGAGCGGGCATCTGGTGCGCCACTAACTCAATCTGGCGTTGTCTATTCGCTTGGCCTCCTATTGATCGAACTGATCGCTGGCAAACGCCCGATCACTGGTACAGACGCTCGGCTGGTTGCCCAGGCTCATCTGAGTACAACCATACCAACGCTCGCTCAGGTGCAGCCAAAGATCCACGCCCCAGCACTCGAACAACTGATCAAACAGGCGACGGTGCGAGATCCGAATCAGCGTTTCCCGAATGCTGCAGCACTGGCGCAGGCAATCGACACACTGAGTGTGGGGACATCAAGCGATACTGGCCGCCTCGCCATCGCGCAGCCGCCATCGGTTGGTGAACGGGTGCGTAGTGAGACGAACCGATTGCTGCGGACAGCACCGGCGCCGGTTCGGCGCACGTCCGCGCCTGCCAACGCGGATCTGCCCGAACGCCCGCTCCCAACCACAAATAATCGTTCCATGCTTGGGTTGGCAATCATTGGTGTTGTGTTTCTGATTGTTGTGTGTGGGGCCTATAATCTTGGTAGCGTTGCCGTCGAGCATCTGGCCGATATTCATCTGCCGCGTTTCACACTCCCAATCCCAGATATTGGCATCAACCTGCCGGGCTGGCTTACCGGCGATGCCGAAGGCCCAGGGGTGGTGCTGGAGGTCAGTATCCCCGATAGCGAAGGGCTGAATCTGCGTGATGGACCCGGCCTGACAACCGGGATCATCACCCTGCTGCCAAATGGCACACGCGTCAAGCGCGTGGATGGCCCACGGGTCGTCGATGGCGTTCCATGGATGCAGGTTCGTGCGCGGATCGATGGCCGCGACATTGAGGGATGGGTTTCGGCCAACTATGTCAAGCCTGTCTAACGAACCAAGGGGTAGGGGCGGTTCGCGAACCGCCAACTGTTAGGGCAATGCTGCACAAGGCGGGCGATTCGCGAACCGCCCCTACGGTCATTGTTGGCAATGTGACGTATCATTCCGAAACATACGTCAGCCCCTCTATCCACCCAATGGTATAATATTGTATGCTCGAACTGTTTGGCGAGGAGCCTGATCTATGACGTTGCCCGAGTCAGTCATCAGCCATCTGCGAAACGCCAAGCGTGTTGTTGCGCTGACAGGCGGTGGCGTCGCTTCTGAAGCGAATTTTCCGACATTTCTTCAAGCGCACACCGGCGAATGGGCTCGCTATGATGTTAGCGAGTTGGCAACACCGCAGGCATTTCTGCGCAACCCACGGCTTGTTTGGGAGTGGTATGCCCATCGGCGGCGCGGGGCAGAGCGGCTTGGTCCAAGCGCAACGCATCGGGCGCTGGTAGCGCTCGAACAGTTCTACCCAAGTTTCACTTTAATTACCCAAACAATCGATGGATTGCATATGCGCGCTGGATCGGAACAGGTGATCGAACTGAATGGCTGCCTCAGCCGTTCACGCTGCTATGAGGCTGGCCATATTCTGCAGCAGTGGGAAGAAGTTGGCGAGATCCCGCCACGCTGCCCGCATTGTGGCAGTTTTCTGCGGCCCGATGTTGTTATGTATGGCGAAGGGCTATCGCAGATCGATCTGCGGCGGGCCAGGCAAGCGGTTGAGCAGTGTGACACCTTTTTGTGCCTGGGGGCAATCGGTGCCATTGAACCGGTTTCATCATTTCCATTCGCCGCACGGCGCGCACGCGCACGGGTGATCGCCATCGCCCCCGACGAATCAGTCTATACATTATTGGCTGATGATATCATTATTGCACCTCCAGCCAATGTTTTGCCCGAACTGGTTCGTGCGGTGATCGATGAGAGGTAGCGATGCGGCCCATGCAGGTATCCTCGACAAAATATGACGGCAGTTTGCATTATCGCTATGCGATATCTGTCGTCCGTAGCGAGCCGAATCTGCTGGTGAGCTATACAAGGCCAGGCACCCCGGTTGAGAGCTACCGAGGCTCAATGGTTGCAAGCCGTCACTCGCTCAGTTTCTACTGGAGCGATAGGCCATATAACCTGACTGTCAACTGGGCGAGCGATTGGCGTCCGCTTTCGCATTATATCAATGTTGCTACCCCAGCTACCTGGGATGATCAGGTGGTTCACTTCATTGATCTGGATCTGGATGTTATCTGGCGGCAGGACGATATTATTATTCTCGATGATGAAGATGAATTCGAACTGCACCGCATCCGTTTCGGCTATCCCTCCGAATTAGTAACTGAATCGTGGCGCAGCAGTAGCGAAGTACGCGATCTGATCATTCGGCGAATCTATCCATTCGATGGCAGCCTGTACGCATGGAGGCCGGATGGAATTGCATAGTGCAAGAACCGTCATCCGCCCATGGCATCGTGGCGATGATGATGTGATGGAGCGCTGGCCACCCTATAGTGATCCGCTTGAGCCACTCTGGAACCTGCCGCGTGCGTTCAGCAGTGCCGATTTTTGGCCTGGCGCGTTCATGACGCCATATGAGCGTGAGGCATGGGCCGTTGAGGGGCTCGATGGCCGGTTGATGGGCCGTATCTCGCTGCGCGAGAAGGACCAGCGTAACCGCCAGGCACGCCTTGGTGTCACCTTTGGCTCACCATATGTCAGCCGTGGCCTTGGCACCGAAGCGCTGACCCGCTTTTTGCACTACTATTTTGTCGATATGCAGTTCGCGATCATGTTGCTTGATGTTGCTGCACCAAATGAACGGGCGGTTCGGTGCTATGAACGCCTGGGCTTCTGGTATGTCAGCAGCGATTGGCGGCAGGCTAGTTCGATGTTCGATTGGCATATTCTTGAGCGACCAAGCTACCGCCATCTGTCGCGCTTCTTCAGCTCCGAACGGCGCGGCCTGATGGTCGAATTCTTCGAGATGCGGCTTGATCGTGAACACTGGCGAGCTCACACCTACGCCCATTCTGCTGCATCCTGACATAAAAACACGGTAGAGACGCCCCATCGGGGCGTCTCTACCTATACAGCGACAGGACTATCAGGGGGCTTCATTCGGCAGCGGCCTGTGCTATGCTTGCAGGAATCTGTATGCTCACGTATTGATAGTGTGTGCGAAGCAAGGGACATTATGTCGCTGATTGCAGGAAACCTTGGTGTTGTGCAGCGCCTCCTCGACGCCGATCAGTTTGTTTGGGCAGTGTGCGCCGGTGCTGCAGCTCATCTGTATGGGCAACGCCGCCCGATCCAGGATGTCGATATGCTGGTGACACAGGGCAAACTCGCTGAGGTTGTCCGCTTGCTCCAAAGCCAGAATAAGGTCGTTCAATTCGATGGCCAGCGCATCCTCTGGCGCGGCATCAAATTCTTCGATGATCTGACGATCCGCAAGCCACCTGCTACCTACCCATTTGTGTTCGATGAGCCCATGCGCACACGATTGCGCCGTATCTCGCTGCTTGGTTCAACAGTGCCGGTTCTCTCACCTGAGGATGTGATCGCCCATAAGCTCATTCTGAACCGTGGTGCCGAACAGGGCAAACACGACCTCGTTGATGCTGCGGGAATCGTTCGCCGCCAACAACTCGACCTCGACTATCTGCGGCAGCGCCTACAAACGATGCGGGCCAATGGGGTTGCCAATACGGCATTGGCGGAACTGGGCATTAGTCTTTCTTAAGTTCTCAATATTCTTGGGGCTGCGCCCCCAAACCCCACTCTTGCTTCATGCCGCTGTGCTCGGCAGCACTCTTCATGCCGCTGTGCTCGGCAGCAGGTATTTTTGCGGAGCTACGCGCCCCGCGCCCGCGGTCGGGGCGGGCCACCGCCCCAACACCCCTGGCCAAGGGCTACCGCCCCTGAACCCCGAATGTATGTTTGTGGCTTCCCAAAACCCGTTTGTCATGCCTCGGCTGCGGGCGATGTATATTGGTGGTGTTGGGGCGTATTGCATACGCCCGCTTGTTCTCTTGTTCTTGGTTCTTTCGGTTCTTGGTTCGTGTTGGGCGGACACATAGGTCCGCACCCTACACGGGTTCGTGATATTCTGACTCCTGACTCCTGAATTCTCGGTTCTATCCCCGCCAAAGTGTTGGGCGGACACATAGGTTCGCACCCTACACGGGTTCGTGATATTCTGACTCCTGACTCCTGAATTCTCGGTTCTATCCCCGCCATATCGGCCTAGTTAGGCATGTTGGGCCACCCTCAGCCTTGAACGAAATCTCTTCGCCACGATAGGTCTGTACTTCGCAGCCGGCCTCTTCTAGCAGGCGCTTGGTTCCTGGGTTGCCCTCGAGCATCAGGCATTGGCCTGGCGCAAGCGCCAACACATTGGTTGCCTGCGAGATAAACTCCGCCTCGGGAATGACGACCAATGTGTAGTCGCGCCGCTGGAGTTCCTGCCATAATGCCACTGGCATGAGTGGCGGGTGGACAACCGCCATCCGTTGATCGACGAGGCTGATCAGCGAGAGTAGGTGCAGGCAGGCATCAGGGCCAGTGAAGTAGGGCAAATCATAGGCCAGAACATTCACGCCCAATGGGTCGAGTGCTGCACGAATCTGGCGAACACCCTCGTGATTGGTGCGGAAGCCGATCCCAATTGCCAGAGTTGCTTCATCCAGCCAGAACATATCGCCACCCTCAGCGCGTGCCTCACCGGTGAGCGTGGCCAGCACCGGAATCCCAAGCTGCGCGTATGTCTGCGCCATAGCTGCCTCTTCGCCACGGCGAAGCTCTTTTCCCATGCTCAACACAATCGCCCCGTGATCGGTGATCAGTGTTGGATCGAAGACGAAGATCGCATCGGCTCGCTCTGGTTGTGGCTGCTCGTGATACACAACTTCCGCACCAGATTGGCGGATCGTTGCGGCCAAGGCATCATGCTCGGCCTGCGCCGGTTCGAGACTGGGCCGCGATGTATAGTGCCATGCGGCTGGGTCGGCATTGCCAAAGGCAGCATCTGGCCGGCGCATCAGAACCCGCCGAAGCGGGGCGATCATGGATTGGCCGCCATAGGTTTTTGTCATATTATTCGAAGCTGGCCATGGCCTTGGCGAAGGCTTCGCGGCTTGGGCGAAGCTGCTCTGGTGTGAGCTGCGCCAGTGGTGTATCGTTCATCTGCAGCACCTCAGTCAGGGTTTTGCGGCCCTCATTGATATACAGTAAACCGGTGAGGAATTCGTTGCGCTCACGGGACTCTTCGAGCAGTTGCAACGCCTGCCATTTGTTGGTCGCATCGTAATCACGGCCCAGTTTACGCAACTTGACGGCTGGCCCATCGTGGAGGCGCACCAATGTCTCCTCGCCCTCTTCGTATTCAACGCTGACCTCATCAAAAGCTGGGATGAAGGTAATATCCTGAATGCGCTCCTCGTGCGCTTTTCCATAATCATAGCTCTTGGTCGATGTTTCATGATTATTAAAGGTGACACACGGGCTGATAATATCGATCACCGCCGTTCCACGATGGTTGAATGCCGCCTTGAGCAGTTCGCGAACCTGCTTGGCATCACCAGCAAACGAACGAGCAACAAAGCCGCAATCGGCAACCAGCGCTTCGATACAGACATCAATCGGCGGCAGGGCGTTTGTTCCAGCATATTTGAGCGTCTGACCAACGTCGGCGGTGGCCGAAAACTGGCCCTTCGTCAGGCCGTACACGCCGTTATTCTCGATAATATAGACCATCGGGACATTGCGGCGAACCATGTGCTTGAATTGACCAAGGCCAATGCTGCCGGTATCGCCATCGCCGCTGATGCCAAGTGCCAGCATATGGCGATTGGCCAACACCGCACCGGTTGTCACCGATGGCATGCGCCCATGCAGTGTATTGAAGCCATGGGAACGGTTCATGAAGTAGGCTGGCGTCTTGCTGGAACAGCCGATGCCACTCATCTTCATCACCTGATGGGGTGCCAGCGAGAGTTCATAGCAGACCGAGACGATCTGGCTGGTGATTGAGTTATGCCCACATCCCTGGCATAGGGTTGTCGGACTACCCTCATAATCCTTCTTCGAAAGACCAACCGCGTTGAGCGGGATGACGGTATTTGGTTTTGTGACTGTCATTGGTTATGTTCCTTGTTGGGCCGTATAGCTATACGGCCTTACGTTTGTTGTGCGCTACGTTCGAGCTTCTGACTCCTGACTCCTGACGCCTGGCTTCTGATAGCTAGATCTGCTCCTGCTTGGCGATTTCATCGGTGATGAAGCGAGCACTGAGCGGCAGGCCATTGCAGTTGCGGGCCGACCGAACTTTGCCAGCGTATTCTGGTGCGTGTAGCTGAATCAGTTGCTGGAGTTGGCCATCCTGGTTCATTTCGACAACATAGACGTGGGCATGATGGGCGACAAAATCGCGCACAACATCATTGAGCGGCAATGCACGCACACGCAGATAGCTGGTTTCGACATGCATAGCGCGCAAGCGATCTCTGGCTTCCTGAACGGCTCCATCGGTTGATCCAAAAGCAATGATACCAATCGCCGCATCTGGGTTATCGTCCACAATTGGCTGCGGAACCAGCGAGCGAGCCGTATCGTGCTTGCGGGTCAATCGATCCATATTATTCTGCCAATCGTTTGGCCGCTCGCTATACACGGCATATTCGTTATGGCCGGTGCCGCGCGTCAGATATGCCGATTTGGGGTTTGGGTTGCCAGGCAAGGTTCGGTAGGGAATGCCATCGCCATCATAATCTTTATAACGACCATAGCGCCCAAACTGCTGCTCAAGCTCATCGATCTGCTCTGCCGTCAGCACCTTGCCGCGATCCAGTGGTTCGGTTGGATACTCGAACGGAGCTGTCATCCAGTTGTTCATGCCCAGATCGAGATCGCTCAACACCATCACTGGTGTTTGCAGGCGCTCGGCCAGATCGAAGGCTTTATAGCCAAATTCAAAACATTCCTGCATTGTGCCGGGCAACAAACAGACATGGCGGGTATCGCCATGGCCCATGTTATAGACAGTCAGCAGATCGCCCTGCGACACTCGGGTTGGCAGGCCGGTGCTTGGCCCCATACGCATGACATCCCAGAATACCGATGGAACCTCGGCGAAATAGGCCAGGCCAACGAATTCATTCATGAGCGAGATGCCAGGGCCGGATGTGCTGGTCATCGAGCGGGCACCGGCCCATCCAGCGCCAACAACGATGCCAGCTGCGGCCAGTTCATCTTCTGCCTGAACAATCGCATAGGTGGTCGTTTCGGTCTCTCTATCGGCCCGCAAGAGTGGCGCAAATTCAGTCAGGCTATCGGCTAAACCGGTTGCGGGGGTAATTGGGTACCAGGCGACGACGGAAACGCCACCGACCAGCGCCCCAAGTGCGCCAGCGGTATTGCCATCGATCAGGATCATGCCATCGGTTCTATTCAGCGATGCAACCTGGTATGGATCGGTTTTGCGCAGGTTCGCACGAACATAGGCAGCAGCAACTTCGACAACTTCATAGTTACTATTGGTTGGTTTGGGCTTTTTATTGAAGTGGCGCTCAATTGCCGCACGCACTTCGCCGGTATTGACGCCAAGCAGTTCGGCCAGGGCACCAACATAGGTCATATTGGCAACATACCCGCGTTGCTTTGGATCGATGCCATATTTCTTGATCGGTTCATCGATCAATTGCTTGACTGGCAAGGGGTAATAGCTGACATCATTGCGCTTCTGGCGGAAGCGGATGTCGTCGGCATTATAGATACAGACGCCACCGGGTGGCAGGGACGCCAGATCATCGTCGGCTGTTTTTTCGTTGAAGGCCACCAGAATCTCGGTGCCCTCACGCCGAGCGGTATAGCCATCCTTACTAATGCGGATGGTATACCAGGTGGGCAAGCCCTGGATATTGGAGGGGAACAGGTTTTTGCCGCTGACAGGAATGCCCATCTTGAACACGGCACGGATCAGGACATTGTTGGCCGTTTGGCTACCAGAACCATTCGCCGTTGCAACGACGATTGAAAAATCGTTCACAATCGGCGAGCGCGACTCGAGGTCGGGAAGGCTAACTTCAGTGTCAATCAGGCTCATTCTATACTCCAGATGGCTGCGGGGGCGTGAGCCGGGCGCAGTTGTTTGTAATACCGCCCATTATACCTATGATTTGTACGCATGTGAACAACAAAAGATAGGATGTTTTGTATAAATTGATGAGATCTTGGTAATGAAACCCGCAATGTGGGCTGTAGCGACGCAAAATCTCGCGTCGCTATGGCCGGAGAATATACTGGTTTCCCCTCACGTTGTCAGGTATTTTACGGATACATGACCCAGAGTATCCCTGCTACTGAACTCTGTACAATCTTGCTATGCTGTAGTTACTGATTCTGCAACAACTAGAATTATGCTTTGCCATGCCTGACGGTCGTTGGCTTGAACCGTGTGGCCCATCCAAAGAAATCTTTTTTGGATCAATAAAGAACGGGTTCTCTGACTGATACTGAGATGAATGCAAAAGGCACCCCTATGGCAACACCCAACGATGATATATCGCTGAGCAGCACCGATAAACAAGCGCTCCTACCCGAATCTGCTGAACAGGCCGTGCATGACATTCAGGCAGTGAATGAGCAGTTACTGCTTGCTGGCTTGCGTGAGCAGACACTAGCAGAACAACTGCGCCACCAGCTCGCCTTCACCAACGCCATCACCAATAGTTTGGACGAAGGGCTGTTTACGCTTGATCGCACGGGTCGGTTCATTATGGTCAATCCTGCTGCGGAGCGGATACTGGGCTGGACGGAAGCAGAACTGTATAGCCAGGATATCAGTGCGGTGATACCTGTTAATACTGCATATGGCGCTTCCAGTGCGATGGCTCCGGCCCTGCTTATGGATGTACTGCACTTCGGCACGACCCAACGCAGTAATGATGCTCTGTTTGTGCATCGTGACAGGAGCATGTTACCAATTGCATACTCCGCAGCACCAATTATGATGGACGGGCAGATTGCTGGTGCTGTTGTTACGTTCCGCGACATGACTGAAATACGACGGTTGCAACGAATGCGCGATGAGTATCTGGCTCTCATTTCCCATGATCTACGCATACCGCTGACGATCATTCTCGGGCGGGCTCAGATGCTTCAGCGCTGGCTGACAATGCAAGGACGGGAGCACCAGCTACATAGTGCTACTATTATTGTCGAGGGTAGCTTCCGAATGAAACAGATGATCGATGATCTAGTTGATCGTAGCCACAGCGATGCGGATACAGATGCACTCTGTCGGTCAACTATTGATCTGGTTGCGTTGGTACAGCGGATGATCAACCAAACTGTTGCACCAGAGGATCATGCACGCATCACACTTGATGCGCTTCCGGCACTGCTTGTGCTTGTTGAGGTGTCGCAGATTGAACGGGTGGTTGTTAATCTACTGACAAATGCCATCAAGTTTTCCCCACAGGATCACCCAATCATTGTCCAAGTGTATCGACACACCACAAATGCATTGATTACTATCGCGGATCAGGGGATTGGTATTTCGCCGGAGGATCTCGTACATCTGTTTGAAAAATACTACCGTGCCCATACCGCCAAGCATATTATCGGCAGCGGCCTTGGCTTATATAGTAGCAAACAGATTGTAGAAGCGCATGGTGGTCGTCTGTGGGCCGAGAGCACAGTCGGTATAGGCAGCACCTTCACTGTCGCACTGCCGCTGCCGGTGTAGCACAAGCACTGGCTAGCGTATACTGCCCTACATTGTCAGGTTTTTTCCGGATACACGACCCAGAGTATTCCTGCTACAGAACTGCATGCAATCTTGCTATGCTTGCAGTGACTGATCTTTATAAGGAAGCTATCATTGACCAGCAGTACGGGCAATAGGGAAACCCCTGAACAGCCAATGCTACCTACCCCGAAGGAGTTGGCACATTGGCTGCTTGCCTATGAGATCGGTGAGAAAACGAGTTCGGAGGAATTCGTGGCAGCTGGTGACCGAGCCTATCTTCGGCTACGCAAACGGCTGGCGGTATTGCTTGGGTCAACCGGATTTGATGCGCTGTGGGCACGGGCACTGCATCTAGCGCAGCGAGAGTTCTATTCTGAAGATGGTACTGTGCTGGTCGAATCATCCCTCACACATACAAATGGCCTCTCTGCTGTTGTCCACGGTTACGATACGGCGGTGATCCCGCATAACTTGGAAGTTACGTTTGCAAGCTTCATCAGCCTGCTGTTCACCTTCATTGGCACAGAACTTGGGTTGCGCTTCATTCGCCAGCTATGGCCGGATCTCCCGCCACATGCGGCGGAGTCGCCTTCAGAGAGAACCATATCATGACTAAGCATCAACGCCTGCCCTGGCCACTGCTTCCGACTGGCGTCCCCGGCCTTGATGAAGTGCTAGGTGGCGGCATCCCTGAATTTTCCTTCAATCTGATCTCTGGAACACCCGGAGCAGGCAAGACGACATTTGCGCATCAGATGATGTTTGCTAACGCTTCGGCCACGCGTCCGGCGCTCTATTTTACCGTGATGGGCGAATCGCCGATCAAAGTCCTGCGCCACCAGCAGCAAATGTCCTTCTTCGACGCGACCAAGCTTGGTGAGAGCATTCATTTTATGGATCTGACCGAAATGGTGCTTGAACAAGGGCTGGGCGATGTACTGGAGCGGATTATCCAGCAGGTTGAGGCAACCAACCCCCGCATCGTGATTGTGGATTCGTTCCAAGCTGCCGTTCGCGCATCCAGCGCATCACAGGTTGCCATGATTGACCTGCAGAGCTTCACCCAACGCCTAGCGATACGCCTGACGATCTGGCAGGCGACGACCTTCCTGATTGGTGAATACCTTGATGAGGGGCGGCAGAACAACCCGGTGCTTACCGTCGCCGATGGTATTTTCGTGCTGTCCCAGAGCATCGACCGCAACTCCGTGGTTCGTAAATTGCAGGTGATCAAATCGCGTGGACAGGCGACGATGGCTGGCTTACATACCTTCCGGATCAGCCAAGCTGGCCTGCGGGTATTCCCACGTGCGAGTATTGCAGTAGCGGCGATGAAACGATCACAGCCGCTTGGTCGTGGCACATCCGGTGTGGAAGGGTTGGATGAATTGCTTGGTGGTGGTATCCCGCTTGGGGATGCGCTGCTGATCAGTGGGCCTTCCGGTGCAGGCAAATCCGTATTGGCAACGCAGTTTATTGCATCTGGGGCATTGCATGGCGAGCCAGGGGTAATTGCCGTGTTCGAGGAGCATCCACTTGAATATACACGGCGCGCTCAAAGCCTTGGGATTGATCTGGAGGAACTGGAGCAACAAGGCAAGCTGAAGATCATCTACATCCGGCCACTCGATCTATCGCCGGATGAGACGCTGTTCGAGATTCGTGAGGCGGTGCGTGAGATTGATGCCAAACGGGTTGTCATCGATTCACTCACTGGCTTTGAACTGGCACTCGCACCGACATTTCGCACCGATTTTCGCGAATCACTCTACCGCTTGGTTGGGGCACTGACGGGCAGCAATATTATTGTGCTCATGACCATGGAGATTGTGCAGAGTTCGACCGAGATGCGCCTCAGCCCATATGTGATTTCCTTCCTGGCCGATAATATCATCCTCCTACACTATACTGAGATCGCCGGAAAGCTCAAGAAGAGCCTGCGCATCATTAAGATGCGTAACAGCGACCATAGCAAAGATCTCTGGCAGTATGAGATTACAGACCAGGGCATGATTATACGCGAATCGTTTGTGGATGGTGAGCGTATTGGTGCCCTTGGGGCGCTTGCCAAAGACAAGCAATTGAACTACCCTGGCCTAACCGAGCAGGAGACGATCCTGCTGCAAGCGCTGATCGAACTGCGTAAGGCACCGGCTCAGGTATTGGCGCGGCGGATCGGGCTACCAGATGGGCCAATCCTGGCCTCCGCACTCGCTCGGCTGGTTAGCCTCAACTACGCTACCACACAGGGCGATGCAACGAGCGCTGTCTACTGGCCGGTGGCACAAATCGTGAGCTAGGACGGGAGTTGGGTGAATCGTTACCGGAGCGCTGGATGCCACAACACACAAATTCGAAGCGTATGAAACAATTGTCTGGGCCAGATGTGGTAGCAAAGATGCTCAATCGCCCAACTAATAGCGTGGCTCTGTACCAGAAGGTTGCCGAGCATTCGCCGATTCCGATGGCCATGACTATCGGTCCTACCCATCTGTTGTGGGTCGCAAATCTGGCGCTCTGCGAGTTGCTTGGCACAGAGGCGCAGGGATTGCTTGGGCAGCCCATGATCGATGCGGTGCCCACCGCTGATATGGAGCGCCTGTTGGCGATCCTTGATCGCGTGTATCGTACGGGTGAGGCAACCCTCGGAATTGACCAACCGCTGATCCAGTCGGCGCACGACCAGGTCTATTGGAATTACAGTATCTGGCCGATCACCGACGACGATGGACACCCGACCGGCCTCGTGCTGCTGCTCGACGATGCCACTTCCCATCATCACGCTGAACAGGCAGCAATCGACAGTCGCGCAGTCAACGAGCAGTTACTGATCGCCGGCCTACGTGAGCTGGAATTATCCGAAGAGCTCCAGCGCCAACTCACCGTGACCGATGCCATCGCCCAGGAATTGGCCCGCTCCCATGCGAGACTCGAACAAGCACTCTCCGAAGTGCAGGCGCTTGCATTGACGGACGAGCTTACTGGATTGTATAACCGGCGCGGCTTTCTCACACTGGCCCTACAACAGATGAAGCTTGCCAAGCGGGCAAAGCATACCCTGAGCCTCATTTTTGTTGATCTGGATGGCCTTAAAGATATTAATGATCGCTGTGGTCACACCATGGGCAGTCAGGCTATCGCCCAAACCGCCCATATCCTCAGCGCCACATTTCGTGATTCGGATATTATTGCTCGCTATGGCGGCGATGAATTTGTTGTGCTGGCCATGGATTCGGATGCCCAGGAGCAGGATCAGGTGCTTCAGCGATTACAGACGCAGTGCATGCAGTACAATCTTCAGGCCAATGTTCCCTATCAACTTTCCATGAGCATCGGGATTGCACACTCTACGGCAGATCAGCCATGCTCGCTGGATGAACTGCTGGGGCAGGCCGATGCACAGATGTATCGTCACAAACAAACCAAATACACGACGCGATCCTAACTGGAACCCGCATCGCCCTTCCATCCGCAGGCTAAAGCCTGCGGCAAGGGGACGATGCCTGCGGCAAGGGGACGATGCCTGCGGCAAGGGGACGATGCCTGCGGCAAGGGGACGATATGGATTGCGCAAGCCATGCTTGCGCTGCGGCAGCATGGCTGCCGCACTCCATATACGCAGCCGAACCATACCCGATGAAAGAGTAAACGTTCATAAGCCTGCGGCAAGGGGACGATGCCTGCGGCAAGGGGACGATACCCTACCATCCGCAGGCTAAAGCCTGCGGCAAGAGGACGATGCCCTACCATCCGCAGGCTAAAGCCTGCGGCAAGGGGACGATGCCCCTGGCCGCGTGGCTTCAGCCCGCGGTGGGTAAAGATACCAATACCCGATGAACATGGAAAGATCCATCAGCCTGCGGTAGCCCGATGCTACTACAGATCACGGATCGATTCGCCACGCGCCACCGCATCGGCGACCATCACTAAGCGCTCGGCCCGATGTGCATAGGTATATGGTGCGACTCGCGCCAATGCCTGCGCTCCTAGGGTGGATCGCAGTTGTTGATCACTGAACAACTGGACAATCGCCTGTGCCATGGCATCCCGATCCCGGCGCGGAATATGGAGTGCGCCATCGCCATGCGTAATCTCACGCAGTGCTGGCAGATCCGGGCAGATGATCGCACGGCCCATTGCCATATACTCGAACAGCTTGAGCGGCGAGGCGGTAATATCTGTCACCGTATCAGGGACGGCCAGAATATCGCCAGCGGCCAGATACAGCGGAATGCGCGACTGTGGCTGCTGCCCTGCAAAGATAACCTGGTTCCCCAACCCAAGCCGAGTTGCCTGAGCCTGCAGATCATTGATCTCCTGCGGACGCCCGCCAACCAGTGCGACGCGCAGGTTGGGAACCTGGCTGCGGGCCTGCGCGATGGCATCAAGTAATAGATCGACACCACGATACGCGAATGTCAGCCCGGCATACACAACCAGGCGTGTTTCCTGGGCAATTCCCAGTTCACGGCGGGCCATGCCCCGATCTCGTGGGTAGTAGCGCTCGCCATCATAGGCATCCGGCAAGACCGCAACATCGCGCTCGGCACGGATGCCATCGCGGGCCAGCAGATCGCGGAACACAGCGGTTAATGAGGTCAGTGCCGCTGGTTTGCTCAGAACTAGCCGATCAACCAGGCCGAGTAATGGTTGCGCCCAGGATTCCTTGGCCCGCGATGGGTTGTGTGCTTCGAGATCATGAACCTCGTAGATCACCCGCGCACCCGTGAGCTTTGGCAGCAGCAGGCTCAACCACAGCGCAGTGATGACCTCACGAACATACACGACTTCATAGCGCTTGCCAACCAATTTGAGCAAGCTCAGATAGCTGGCAACCATCAGCGCATAGGCGCTACGCTCGGCATAATACAGCAGGGTTGTGCGATACAATCGCGAGAGCCGCCCGATTGGAATACGCGGCAGATGGGTCGCGCCAACCGACGTGAACGCACTTGGTCCTGATTCGATACGCGGGATCAGCACCAGTGTGTCCGGGGCAATCTTCTTCAGCTCCCGGACGGTTGCATGCGTCTGAACGGCATTGGCCGAGCGCAATTGTAAACTATTTGGGTAGGCAACATAGCATATCATAGGGTGTTATCACTATCTTATTCTTATAGAGAAACCAAGGTTTGGGTGAGATCTGCATGTCTAATCGTTGGTTCGTCGGATCGTAGGGAGGTTCGCGAACCGCCCACCAAAAAAGGCAATGCCGGTCAGTGCGGGCGGTTCGCGCACCGCCCCGACCCATGGATGACGCGGTGGTGGCCTATCCGACAGAATACATAGCCGCCGCAACATCAGACAGCTGGACTATCTGGCAGACGCC
>JBBQSD010000047.1:0-40681 GCA_038214135.1 Chloroflexales bacterium
GATTTCATCTCGGTGAGCGCGAGCACCTGGATCGTCAGGCGTCGTGGTGACGGGCCACCACAATTCGGTGGGCTACCAGTGGTGATCAGGTTCTCCCAGAAATCCACGCTCGTCCAGTTCGGGCGCACATACGAACGTGACAGCACTAATACTGGGTAGCCAAGCATTTCATCATAATCGATCTGGCGAGCACTAAACACTCGCTGGCAGATGCAATGCGCCATTGATGGCATACAACGAACTGACGGAATCTCCTCGATCTGATTGGCAAGATCAAACAATTCTGGGACGCTCAACACATCGAGCCAGGCAACTTCGCAGGTATTCCGCAGCGCCCGTGGCGTCTGACCTGCCCGCACCTCAAGCTGCTGATAACAGTTTGTGCCCCGATATTCAACCCTGAGGCTCAGCCGATAGCTGCCATACCCAGCCGCCGACCAACGAGCACGCACGTCACTATGGATCTGTGGCGGTGTTGCCATCGCTGTTAGCAGTGCCAGGCACATTACCATGCCAAGGATACCAAATACCGTCATTCGGAATATGCGACGCTGCATTGAATTCCTCCCGTCATTGGGCTATGCTATGTTGTATTCAGAAGTCAGAATAGCACTTTATCAACGCTGATGAGCGACTTAGAGCATTTCTTTTGTTTCTGTCTTTGATATTCTGAATGCTGACTCCTGACTCCGATTTCCGGCTACTTCATCAATTCCCGCGCAATAACCATACGCTGGATCTCGCTGGTACCCTCATAAATCTCGGTAATCTTCGCATCGCGGAAAAACCGTTCAACTGGATACTCCTTGGAATAGCCATTCGAGCCATGCACCTGAATGGCCTTGGTTGCTACCCACATCGCCGTTTCCGATGCAAAGACTTTGGCCATCGATGCTGCGCTCACATAATCGAGATGCTGATCCTTACGCCAGGCCGCTTCGTAGGTCAACAAGCGAGCAGCCTTGATCCTTGTTGCCATATCGGCCAGTGTAAACCCAACCGCCTGAAATTCGCCAATCGGCTTGCCAAACTGCTCACGAATTTTGGCATACCCCAGTGCTTCCTCATAGGCACCCTGGGCAATCCCAAGCGCCTGTGCCGCAATCCCGATCCGCCCAGCATTCAGGATCGTCAGCGCTATTTTGAAACCCTGGCCCTCCTCACCCAAACGACGCCAGGCTGGCACGCGATACCCATCATACGCCATCTGGCAGGAGTGTGCGCTGCGAATACCAAGCTTATTCTCGACTTTCACAACACTCACACCCGGCGCGTGCGTGTCGATCAGAAACGCACTGATACCACGCGAACCCTTGGAGGAATCTGTCATGGCCATGAGAATAATTGTATCCGCATGATCGCCATTTGTAACCCAGTTCTTTACTCCCTGAATCAGATAACCATCACCATCCCGAACCGCAGTGGTTGTTTGTGCGGCCGCATCCGAACCAGCACCCGGCTCGGAGAGTGAGAATGCACCAAGTGCCCGCCCAGATGCCAATGGGGTGAGCAATTCATGCTTCTGCTGCTCGGTACCAAATTGTTCGAGCCCATAACAGACCAAGGAATTATTGACTGAGGCAATCACACCAAGCGAGGCATCGACCCGCGAAAGCTCCTCGATCACAATCGCATATGCGATATAATCCAGGCCAGCCCCACCATACTGCTCATCGACCGAGACGCCCATAAAGCCAAGCTGGCCCATCTTGCGCACAAGCTCGGTCGGCCATTGCATCTGTTCATCGCGCGCCGCAACCGTTGGTCGAGCTTCACGCTCGGCAAACTCGCGGACTGTCTGACGCAATAATTCATGATCCGCAGTTGCTGCGAAATTCATACGAGCTCCCCATTGGCAAACCGCCGCATAGATCATACCATCAGATCGCAAAATCGGCCACAGGGATGATCCCTATGGCCGATTCAGATTCGATACAACTATGGAGCTTACAGAAGGAACAAGTGAACATGGAACAATGTGCGGCTTGTTCGTTTGTTCCTTTGGTGCAGAACAAAAGAACAAGAGTCTGATGGTTCGTTGTTCTCCCTATTAATGTGCTGTTTTTGCTTTTGGCTCACTATGGCTATGGCCGTGAGCCTCATTCGCCACCTGTCGTTCGAGCTGTGGCATGCGATGATCGTTTGGTGGTAGAAGCGGGCGCTGCTTCAGGTTGCGTGCCCACAGGCTCAACCAGAATGCACCAACCGTTATCAGTGTTGCCAGATCGAGCAGGTGGATATGAAAAGCTTCAGGGAAGAATGCTGGCGTCACCGACCAGAAGACAAACACGATCTGAATAGCAATAATATAGATCGCCGCGATTGTCATTGTTGTGAAGTTACGCTTTGGATGGCGCGAAATCAACCCAAACAATGGAATGAAGAAGTGTCCAATCATCAATGTAACAGCCAGAACATCCCAGCCATGCTCCAGGCGATGCCCATACCAGGTTGTCTCTTCGGGGATATTCCCCGACCAGATGATCAGGAATTGCGAGAAATTAATGTAGGTCCACAGAATCGTGAACGCAAACATGAACTTGCCAAGATCATGCAATCGATCCACTGGAACATTATAGGGCAGCAGCTTGCGTGATCGCATGATCGATAGCGCCAGCACACCCCAGGCCATTGCAGCCAGCAGGCCTTCGATAATGAAGGTGACTGGATACATCGATGAGAACCATTCCGGCTCAAGCGACATACCCCAATCGGTTGCAGCCAGGGTAAACAGTAATACAAAGATCGGGATACCAGGGCCGCTTAGCGTAGCCAAGCGATTAACAATCTTTGGATCACCAGTTCGATCCTGATCAGAAGACCAGCGATTAAGCACGTAGCCGATTCCAATCCATGCTGCAAAATACAGCAAGCCACGAACAATATAGAATGGCTGATTCAGCCAGACCGACTTAAACTGGAGTACTTTACTCTCAGCAACCTTGGCAGGATCCATCCACGAATAGTTATCGCCCATGCCGATAATCAGAATGAGGAAGACAACCAGCAGAACCGGCATTGCCATCAGCGCAGCTTCGAGCATGCGCCGCAGCATCAACCCCCAGACGCCACTCGTTAAATGTTGGATCATCAGCACAATCGAAGCGCCGATCGTGAGTGTCATCCAGAAGAAAAAGGCAAACATCAGCGAGTGAAAAAACTGGGCTGGGCCAAGCGCCGCGCCAATACCGCAGACAATTGCTCCAACCACGCCGACGATCAACGCCAAACGCTGGAAGCGATCTAGTGACGGTCGCCAGTTCTCGGTCTGTGTTAGCATATATACCCCGATTGAAGTTACGAACAACGAGTTACGAATTTAGCCTCCACCATTGGCTCCAACCAGTTATGGTGTTTTTGGAGCTGGTGTTGGTGCCGGTGCTGGTGGGTTCTTCTGAAGCTCACGAATATAGGCAATAATAGCCCAGCGATCATTTGGATCCTGAATGCGCGAACCATACTGATACATTGCTCCCTTGCCATTGGTAATAACAAAGAAGTAGTAGCCATTTGGCATGTCCACCATACGCTGATCATAGAATGATGGTGGCGGCGGCTTGAGCAAGCCCGAAACCGTGCCTTTGCCATTACCATTGGCACCATGGCAGGCCGAACAGTAGATTGTGAAGCGTTGCTTGCCACGATCAATCAATTCTGGTGTGATTGGAACAGGGCTATCGGTGACGTAATCTCCTGTTCCATCTGCCTTCCCTGTTGTGCGAGCATCGGGTGCCGATTGGCTTTGGGCAACAGTATTCGCCAGCAATGGCCGTGCCGAAGATCCATTCGGAAAGAAATCGCTAGCGGAAAGCGGCTTGTTTTTCGCTTGCTGATACATATCCAAATGGCAGGCACTGGTTAACAGCATCGCCCCCACCAGGAACAGCAACCGAATAATCATGGTATGCGGCCGGGTGTGGCCGCGCAGGGTCGCGCTCGACATCCTGGGGCTCCCTAGTTTTCAACTTCAGAAACGGCCTGTGCGCCAAGGCTCTCCAAGAAGCGGCGCGTTTGAGTCGCGTCATACTTCGAGTCTTTGGCCTCAATACACAGAAAAAAGAGATCGCTCGATGCTCGTTCGAAACGCGGCGTATTCGAGACCGGATGGTATGGCTGCGGAAACCCACATACCCAAAACAGCCCAAACACTGCCGAGAACGCCGCAAACAGAACCATACCCTCAAATGTCACCGGAATAAAGGCTGGCCAACTGAAATACGGGCGACCGCCAATATTGATTGGGTAATCGATGACATTCACCCAGGATTGGAAACCAAACAGCCCAATTGCACCAGTCAGCCCGCCAGCAAAGATTAGCCAGGGCAAACGGGTTGGCTTGAACCCAAGTGCCTCATCCAAGCCATGAACTGGGAATGGAGTATAGGCATCCATCGTCCGATAACCAGCTGCCTTGGCCTTCTCAGCAGCCTCGGTCAGCGCCTCAGCGTTATCGAACTCGGCGACCAAGCCATAAACGCCAGGGCTCGGCTTTACCGCCGGTACAGCGGATGCTCTTGGCTTAAACATCGCATACCTCCTTGGCCAGCATTAGTGCTAATCGTGCCCTTGCGTCTTATGAACCAAATCGCGAACCTCGAAGCTTGCAATCATTGGCAACAAGCGAATAAACAGGAAGAACAGGAAGAAGAACAAACCAAATGAACCAATATAGGTCGCCCAGTCCCATACCGTTGGCGTATAGGAACCCCACGACGCCGGCAGAAAATCGCGCGTTAGGCTCAGAACAATGATCACCCAGCGCTCAAACCACATACCGATATTAATGAAAATCGAGATGATGAACAAAGCAGGCAGATTCTGGCGAATGCGCCGCGACCACAATAACTGCGGGATCAACACATTGCAGATGATCAGCGCCCAGTACGTCCAAGCATACGGCCCAATCGTACGCGTCAGAATCACCTCATACTCATACAGATTCCCGCTATACCAGGAATAAAAAACCTCGCCAAAGTACCCGTATGACACAATCAAGCCACTGGCCAGCATGACCTTACTCATCACATCGAAATGCTTCATTGTGATCAGGTCGTGCAGCTTATACCAGCGCCGAATTGGAACGAGTAGGTTGATCACCATTGCGAAGCCACAATAGACAGCACCAGCCACGAAATAGGGCGGGAAGACGGTCACATGCCAGCCTGGGATCTGGGCAACGGCAAAGTCGAAGCTGATGATCGAGTGAACCGAAAGCACCAATGGTGTTGAAAGGCCAGCCAAAATCAGCGTAACCATCTCAAAGCGCTGCCAGTGTTTGGCAGAACCACGCCAGCCAAGCGATGCCAGACCATAGAAGCGCTTGACCCACACATTCTTTGCGCGATCACGCAGTGTTGCCAGATCCGGCACAAGGCCCACGAACCAGAACAACACCGAGACAGCTGCATAGGTCGAAATCGCAAACACATCCCATTCGAGTGGGCTGCGGAACTGTGGCCACATGCCCAGGGTGCTTGGGTAGGGCAAGAACCAATAATCGAGCCACGGGCGGCCAGTATGGATCAGCGGGTAGATACCAGCGCACGCAACGGCAAAAATCGTCATCGCTTCTGCGGCCCGGTTGATCGACGTACGCCAATCCTGGCGGAACAGCAACAGAATGGCCGAGATCAGCGTTCCCGCATGGCCAATACCGATCCACCACACAAAGTTGATGATATCGAAGCCCCATGCGACCGGGATGTTAATACCCCAGATACCAACACCAATGGTAAATAACGTTACCAGTGAGAACAGGTACATGATCAAGAGCAAACCAGCCAACACGAAACCAATCGGCCATCCCCACGGAGTCTTCTTGATCGGTGCAAGTACAATATCACTGACCGTCGCCGTCACCTTTTCGAGGGTCTGGTTCGGGCCAAGCAATGCATCGTACGTCTCAGTGGGAGTGCTCTTGTTGAGCTGTGACTGCATCTGGCTACTCCGTCTTCTGCTCGGCACCGCCAAGCTCCGGGTTCACGTTGCGTAGGCGAGCCATGTAGCTAGTGCGCGGGCGATTATTGAGCTTTTCAAGAACAGTGAACGTCAGTGGTTCAGCCTTCAGCTTCGTCACCTGAGCATTGGCATCATTGATGTTCCCAAACACAATTGCTTGCGTCGGGCAGGCTTGCTGGCATGCTGTGACAATCTCGTTATCCTGGATCGTCCGATCCGCCTTTTCGGCCTCGATTCGGGCTTCGCTAATGCGCTGCACGCAGTAGGTACACTTCTCCATCACACCCCGTGAACGAACTGTGACATCGGGGTTGCGGCCCAGTTTAAGCGATTTGGTTGTCTCATCGCTATACTGCAAGAAGTTGAAGCGCCGAACTTTATACGGGCAGTTATTCGAGCAATACTTCGTTCCGACACAGCGGTTATAGGTCATCACATTCAGCCCCTCTGAGTCGTGCGATGTTGCTCCCACCGGGCACACAATCTCACAGGGGGCATTCTCACAATGCTGGCACATCATTGGCTGCGGGTAGATCTGCGGGTCGTTCTCATCCCCCGCAAAGTATTGGTCGAGCCTGATCCACTGCAACTCACGGCCCTTCGAGACCTCATCCTTGCCAACAATTGCAATGTTATTCTCGGCCTGACACGCAACTGTACACACATTACAGCCAGTACAGACATTCAGGTCGATCGACAGGCCCCATGCATAGGACTTATACTCATAGGCTGGGAAGAGTGAGATAACCTCGTGATGCTCCTCTTTGTGCAGAAACTCTTCATTCTTGATGAACTCATCGAGCGTGCCAGTCGGAACGATATCGTCCTTGCGACCCTCAAGCGCAAAATGCAACTGTGTGAGCGCTAACTCATAGCGCTGGCCCAGTTTACGAACCTGCAGCCCACCCCCGAAATAGGGAGCAGCCGTTGTTCGCAGGCTGTAGGCATTAAACCCACCAGCCGCCGCTGCCGTCCGGCCAGCCTTGGTGCGGCCATAGCCAAGGTGAACGACAACGCTCTTCTCGGCATGCCCAGGCACCACCAGCGCCGCAGCATTAACGATCTTGCCACCATAATTCAGCTCAACCAGATCGCTTGATGTGACGCCCAATTCCTTGGCCGTCGCCGGGCTCATATATGCTGCATTATCCCAGGTGACTTTCGTGATTGGCTTGGGCAGCTCCTGCAGCCAGCCATTATTGGCATAGAAGCCATCGCCAATTGAGGGATCGGGGCGAAAGACGATTTCGATATCCTGAGCCGGAGCGGCTGGAGCCTGTGCAGCGAAATCGGTACTGACCGAGACACTCACCGGCTTGGTGGCATTACTCTTGGCAAAGCCATCGTGGAGTATCTGGAACCAGGCCTTGTCGAAATCGCCACTCGCCGCCTGCCCACGCCAGAAGTTTGTCAGCGCAACATACCCTGCTGCATCTGGCGTGCCAAGCAATGCATGGATCACATCAGATGCCGATTTACCATCGTACAGCGGCGCAATCAATGGCTGAATGATCGTCACGGTGCCATCATGGGCGCGTGCATCGCCCCATTCCTCAAGATAGTGGGTTGCGTTGATATGCCAACTTGCCACCGATGATGTTTCATCGACATACAAACTCTGGTGGATACTCAGCGGCACCTGCCCAAGTGCGCCAGCAAAATCCAGATCGGCAGGCGCATTATAGATTGGATTACCGCCAAGCAACAACAGCACCTTGACCTGCCCAGCCCGCATCTCATCAGTCAACGCCTTGATCGACTCAAACTGAATCGATGGGTTTGCATCAACGGGTTCCACGTATGTGACCGTCGTACCAACATTGCCAAGCGTCTGGTTGATTACATTGGCGAGGGCGTGAACACTGCTCGGCTGACCATCACCAACAACGACAATACTCTTGCCTTTGTTGGCTAGCAGATCCTTCGCAACTGCCGCAGCCCACTTACTCTCCTTCTCCGAGAGCGCCGCACCAGCAGCAACACCAGCAGTACTAAGGCCCTGTGCAATTGCTCGCGTCAGGCTTTCGATTGCGGATGCGCGAACCGGTAAGCGGTGATCGGCAAGCGAGCCGGTCGGGGTTGGAGTTGGTTCAGCGACATACAATCGGTTCGATGTATGGTTTTCTTTCCGCACCCGCCGCCGGTCAGCAACATCACGGGCATAGCGCACGCTGCCAACGCCAGTCGCCATAAAATCCGAGTCGAGCGCGACAATAACATCGGCTTTGCTGAAATCGTAGACGGGATGGGCATCCTGACCGAAGGCCAATCGAGCGCCACCAGTCGCTCCATCGCGGGCAAGCGGCTCATACTGATACCACTTCGCGCTTGGGAACGCCTGAAGCAACGTACGAATATCGGCTGCGAGTGTTGGCGAGGTGATCGTTTCCGTCAGAATACGAACACCAGCCCCCTGCGCACCTTTCTCAGCAGTTAGCGCTGCCGTCGCAGCAGCAACAAAATCCTGCCAGGTACTTGGCTGCCCACTCTTGAGCACACCAGTTGATCGATCTGGATCGTACATCGTCAGAATAGATGCCTGCGCGAAAATATCGGTGGCACCCTTGCTAGATGGATGCTCGGGGTTGCCCTCAATTTTGGTCGGGCGGCCCTCGTGGCTTTCCGCCAGCAAGCCAAGTGCATAGCCCTGTTGGACAATCCCAGTCGCATAGAACAGCGATTTCCCAGGAATGACCAACTCCGGCTGGCGAACATACGGAACAATCGTTCGGGGGGGCGGCTTGATCGCAAACTGGCAACCAGTCAGGCTCGCCAGTGCTAACGAAGCACCCATCAGCTTGAGAAACGACCGTCGGCTGGCCGGATCGCGCATTTCCGCAGCTCCCTGTGGAAACTCGCGGCCAAGCCATTCCTCAAATGTCGGTGTTTGAGCCAATTCTTCGAGGCTGCGCCAGAATTCCTTGCCTCGGCTTGCGGCACCCTGCGCGCCGGAATCACGTAGTTGCTTCGTCATCATCTATCCCAAGCTATCAACATCAGCGATGGCAGATCGAACACTTCGTCAATGCGATGGCGTCGCGAATCCTGTACTCATCCTTGAGCCGCAATCCCTGCGAGAGTTGGTCAGCCGGTGGCGTCCAGGCCATATTAAAGACCTGATCCTTCGGTCGGATGAACTTCTCTGGCTCACGATGGCATTCCAAGCACCAGACCATATACATTGGCTGCGCTTTATACACAACAGTCATCTGGTCGATTCGTCCATGGCAGGTTGCACAGCCAACACCCTTATTGACATGAATACTATGGTTGAAGTAGACAAAATCTGGGATGTTATGAACTTTGTTCCACTGAATGGGCGTGTCATTGGCATAACTGTCGCGCAAGAAAGCCAGCTTCGGGCTGTTTGTGAGCACCTGTGAATGGCAACCCATGCATGTTTCAGTCGGCGGGATATTCGCGCTTGAAGAAATCTCAACAGAGTTGTGGCAGTAGCGACAATCAAGTTTGAAACCGCCAACATGCAGCAAATGGTTGTAACCACCGCCTGGCTGTGTCACCGGAATATTGACATCGCGCACCCAATCGGATCGGGTATAGAACCACCACGCCCCACTCGCCAGAGCGAGTAGCAGGGGCAACCCAACCAAGAGCAGTGTCTTGGCAATGGTATTTGCCCGTCGGTCAAAGATCTGAGCCATCTGGTGCCTTTCTAGCGATTCTCAATTTGGCTCGGCGCTCAGCCGCCGACCCGCTCCCCTAGCACACAAAAACACGAAGGCTGCTCCCTCGTCCCGCACCTGGCTTAACATTTTAATGGCGTCTACTGGTTTCTGTATCTATCATACCACGACTCTGAGGGTATTATGTGAAAAAAAGCGCGAACTTTGTTAAGGAATCTCAACTCATAGTTAAAGATTCATCGCCGTATAGTGACCAGTTCAGAGATAACTTCGTGCCATAAGCCGCGCAAGTATACCACTTTTTACAAATCATATTTTCATTGGCGATCACGAATGATCGAGAATGCGCTTTCCCAATGCCGAAAGTGCAAAAGCAACTGCATGTTCCGCTGTACGATTATGCACATCCAGGATTGGATTGACCTCAACAAGATCCAGGCTAACCATCCGTTGGCTTTCGGCCACCAGTTCCATCGCCAGATGCGCTTCGCGGTAACTCAAGCCGCCCGGCACTGGTGTACCAACCCCAGGCGCTTCACGCGGGTCGAGTGCATCCAGATCAAGGCTGAGATGAAACCCCTGGGTACCATCGCTGGCAATCCGAATAGCCTCGTCCATCACAGATGCCATCCCACGTCTGTCGATATCGTGCATACTAAAGGCATGCACCCCAGATGCGAGTAGTGCAATCTGCTCACGTGGATCGATATCGCGGATGCCAACCAGAACAACATGCACATCCTGGATTGTTGCCATTGTTCCAACCAGATCTGGATGTCCACGGCCTGTCAGCACCGCGAGGCTCATTCCATGAATATTACCGGATGGAGTCGTCTCGGCGGTATTAAAATCGCCATGGGCGTCAATCCAGATCAGCCCTAATCGCCGCCCACGCGCCGAGCCGCGCACCGAACCAATCGCAAGGCTATGATCACCGCCCAACATGATCGGCAATGTTCCAGCTTCCACAGCATGAGCAACTTTATCGGCCAGCGCCCGATTCAGATCGGCCAGCGGCCCAAGGTAGCGCAGTTTCTCATCCGGCATTGGCAGAGGAATGGTTTCAGCCAATGGCACCACCAGATTGCCCTGATCCTCGACACGGCAGCCAATCGCACGTAACCGCTCGGCCAACCCGGCATAGCGGATCGCACTCGGGCCCATATCAACGCCACGTCGCCCTGCACCAAGATCGACGGGCGCACCAATGATTGTTACATCGCGCATAGGTTTCCTTTGGTAATTTCTATTTGTCGGATACCATTCCATCGCTCTTTTCGCCAGAAACCGTTCTGTTCCATCGTGGCCTTTTTCGCGGGAACCGTTCCGGCTGGTTCCCGCACCCTCCAACCGGGCAGGCGCTACGCCCTGCACCCGTAATGGACGTCGATGGTACCGCAACACCCGTTTGTCATGCCTCGGCTGCGGATGGGCAACCACCGTAGCACGACAATGGCAGCATGCAATCAATGAATGTAGGGGCGCTACCAAGCGGTTCGCATCCAACCACCACCGTTGCCTGACCACACAGCGCGTGTTCGCCCACGACGAACGCCGCGTTGTGGCACGATGAGACGCAAACATTGTGTCTTCCATCCATACAATCTATCCGTTGTCGGGGCGTATTGGGCGAACACAAGGTTCGCCCCAACCTGAGTTCTCTAACCCTAACCCCCTGCTTCTTGGTTCCGTATTCTGACTCCTGACTCCTGACTCCTCGGTTCTCGGCTATCGGTTTATCGGTTCTCGGCTATATGAGCCTTCCACACCCACAGGCCCGATGTCTCACGCAGATGGTGTATGGCATCCTCAGCGAGACCATGCACCGCGATTCCTGCGCCACCGGCACGTTCCCAGGCTGTGAGTGGCGGCTCTTCGCCTTCTTCGAGGCGATATGCCCAGATGATCTCGGCAATACCGGCGTATTCGTGTGGATCGATCTGATCGATCCAGGGCCGCACCAACCAGATCCGCGGGCTGACCCGATCATAGCCTGGTTGTGGATCATGGCGGCGATACACAGCCACCCGATCAAGATAACCAGCCTGAAATGGTAGCCGATTCCGCCAGTCACGCAGAGTTGCTGGTGTCGGCAGCGCCCCAATCACATACAGATCGAAGAGAGTTGCCGGGTTTGCTGCAATCGCCTGGGTAAGCCAGAGTTCGGCTGCCGATACTGGATCATCGAGTGCAGATGGCACACATTCAAACAATCTCGCATCTGTGATCAGATCAACATGGGCAGCAAGTCGATCTGGTGCAGGTAAATCATCCTGGGCACATCTCAGGTCAACGCGATCAACAAGCGCCGATTGACGCTCACCAATTGTGAGTGCATCAAACCGTGGTAGCGGGCAACCTTCAATTGCGTCTGGATCAAGACCAGCTCCATGCTTGAGATCGCGGCGCAGTGATCGCAGTGTCGGGTAATTAAGCCGATTAGTAGCCAACACAAAATAGGGTGGCCGATCCTGATACTGGAGTTGGTACTCGGCTGCTTCGCGGCGTACCGCCGTTCCAGGCAATATCTGGAGTGTGAAGGCATCATAGGCACCGAGCTGTTCACGTTCAATAAAATCAAGCGTCTCGGCCACACCAGCGGCATCATCGTTGGGCAACCCAAGGATCACATCGAGCAATACCTCGACCCCGTTGGCATATAATCGGCGCGTGCCAGCCGCCCATTTCTGCAAATCCGTCCGGCGATGGGCAGTCTGCAGCGCAACCAGGTTCGCCGTCTGCAAACCAACCTCAGCAACTCTAAGGCCTGCCCGTACCAACGCATCGACAGCCACTTCTGTCAGATGCTCACCACGCAATTCGGCATACAGCACCAGTGATCGATCTGCGTTCATTTCGGCCAGTGCCTGCATCAATGGCTGGAATGGCGGCACCAGATTCAGATTAGCCTCAATAAAATGAATATGGTTGAGGCCGCGCTCACGCCCCCAGCGAATTTCGTCCAATATCCGCTCAAGTGGGAAATAGCGATTGCCAAGCCGAGTACCCATGTTCCGGCCATACAGGCAGAAGCTGCATGCATACGGGCACCAGCGCGAAACCTCAACCATGAGCATGTCGGTGGGCTGTAGCTCAAGGTAGCCAAGCAGGTAGGGCGATGGAACATCCCGCAGATCCGCAAGCGCAACGCGCTCTGGCGTCGTCACCGGTTTGCCAATGGCATCACGGATAATCAGGCCAGGAATAGCCTGTAGATCGGCATCGAGCACTGTGCTTGTTCGCGCAGCAAGCGCCTGAACTAGATCGGCAAAGGTCTGCTCGCCCTCGCCAACAATGGCAATATCGAGCCCTGAGTGGTGCAGAACCCAGGCATTATCGGGTTGGACTTCAGGGCCGCCAGCAATAACAAGCACACCCGGAAGCCGCTGCTTAACGCGTTCGGCAAGCGCGAGGCTGCGCTCACTATTCCAGGTGTATAACGAAAACCCGAGTACATCGGGGGCATGGGCAACAATCGCCTCAACCAGCGCAGCATCGCCAGCATAATCGGCCAGGGAACGCGGCAGGATTTCGATGATCGCCTGATCAAGCAGCCCACGCGCCGAGGCATAGGCCTTCAAATAGCCAGCCGCCAGAGGAACATTCGTCGCCGTGTTATTCGGAACCGGCAACTGCACAAGCAAAACATGTATTTTTTGCATAGTGCCTATTAACGGCGCACATCGGAAAGCTGCTTCTGGCGATCACGAATGCGAATCATATGTTCGCGCCGGATCGCCAGCCGCCACCACAGATCGATCAACTGCACCCCAGTTCGCCACAACCGGGGGAAATTGAAGAACTGGCTCTGCCCATAGCTGCGATGGTAATGATGCACCGGCACCTCTGCAAAGCGGAAACCAGCATCCTGCAGCTTCTTCACAAGTTCAAGGCAGATCGTGCCACTATCCGATTCGAGATCAATCGTCTCGAACACACTGCGGCGGATCAGCCGAAAATCGCAATCGACATCGCGGAGCTTGAAGCCAAACATGAACTTCACGAAGTGATGATACATGCGCCCAATAATGATCCGATGCAGCGGATCGCTACGGTCGATCTTCCAGCCATTCACAATATCAATATCATCACGCATGGCCGGCAGCAACAATTTTATTTCGTGTGGATCATACTGTGCATCACCATCTGTATAAAAAATCAGCTCCTTCTGGCATTCCTTAAAGCCCATCTGCAGCGCACCACCATAGCCAAGCGCCTCGCGATGGGCAAGAAAGCGAAAATGGGTCGGGTACTGCTGGGCAAGTTCCTCCAGCACTTCCACGGTATAATCGCTGCTGCCATTCTCAATCACCAATACTTCATAATCATCGGTAATCTCCGCAAGCGTCTTGATCGTCGTCACGACCAGGCTGCCGATTGTACCGCCATCGTTATATGCAGGAAAGAAAGCCGAAATGCTTGGAGGAGCCGTCTTCATAGCCATTACCACCAATTCTTTGCACCAATTCTTTATGGTTCGATAAGTGGGCGAAATTATAGCATACCACCAGGGCAAGCAAGCATGGTATGATGCGCCCCATATCGTAGACAAACGCGAGGGGACTATGCCGACATTGAATGAGCTTCTGCGCCCGGATATTACGGCTCTGCACGCCTACACACCAGTGATTCCAATCGAAATCCTGGCCGAACGGCTTGGTCTGCCGCCTGAGCGAATCATCAAGCTGGATGCCAACGAAAACCCATATGGCCCATCGCCACGGGCCTTGGCCGCGCTAGCCGCGCTTGGCAGCCCTGCCGAAGGCCAGCGCAGCGCGATCTACCCCGATCCCGAACACAACCGCCTGCGCGCCAGGATCAGCACCCATATTGGCCAACCAATCAACCGGATCGTCTGCGGCGCTGGCTCGGATGAACTAATCGATCTGTTGATGCGCCTGACCCTCACGCCCGGCAGTACGATGATCGATTGCCCGCCAACCTTTGGCATGTATGCATTCAATGCCGGGTTGCACAGCGCCAATGTCCTGGAAGTCCCGCGCGATGAGCAGTTCAATATTGATATTGAGGCGATCGCCGAGGCCGCCG
Organism: Chloroflexales bacterium; assembly: GCA_038214135.1. Lineage (GTDB taxonomy): Bacteria > Chloroflexota > Chloroflexia > Chloroflexales > Roseiflexaceae > JANLSE01. Next base: position 14,652 of record JBBQSD010000047.1, read on the forward strand.
AACGAGGCGGGCGCTTACTGTTCCTACCAGCGCCAAATAACCCAACCGGCAACCTCCTCAAGCGCAGCGATATCGAGCGCCTGTTGGAACTGCCAATGCTCCTGGTTGTCGATGAAGCCTATGCCGAGTTTGCCGGAATCAGCGCACTCGATCTGGTTGGCAGCGCGCCAAACCTGGTGATTCTACGAACATTCAGCAAATGGGCCGGGCTGGCTGGCCTACGGGTTGGCTATGGCGTAATGGACGAAGAACTGGCCACGCAACTCTGGAAGATCAAGCAACCATATAATGTCAATGTCGCCGCACTCACCGCCGCCGAAGCCTCACTCGATGATGCCGATTGGCTCATGGCCAATGTCGCCCGCCTGAATGCCGAACGAGATCGGCTGCTGATCGAACTTGCCAAACTCCCTGGCCTGAGCCCATGCCCAAGCGCCGCCAACTTCATTCTCTGCCGCGTCAACGCCCAGGATAGCGCCAGCGCCGCTGCAAAAGCCAGCAGCATCCGCGATGAACTGCGCAAGCGTGGCATTCTCATCCGCTACTACCCAAAGCCCGATTTGCGCGAATATGTGCGCTTCAGCGTCGGCACACCCGAACAGAACGAGATTGTGCTAGCCAACCTGCGCGAGATTTTGACATGGTGACTTCATGACAAGGTGACGAGGTGACAACTCCTGAATGCTGATAGCTGATAGCTTATTGAAAGCACGTCGGTGGCTGATGCAAAGCCCTTCTGCTCATCGAAACAGAGTGCGATTGTTCTGCCGCCGTATGCTGCTAGGCGTGTTGTTCTGTACAGGTTCTGGGAGCGATAGAACCAATAAGATTGCCCATCGCGTTCAATGCGGCGTTCGTGGTGGGCGAACACGCGCTGTGTGGTCAGGCAACGATGGTGGTTTGATGCGAGCCGCTTGGTAGCGCCCCTACGTTCATTGATTGCGATGGCAACGCTATATTCGGATCAACATCCATTGCCCGCAGCCGATGCATGACCAAATAAATCTGGTAGGCCACAGGCGTCAAATACGGGTCGGGTACCCTTTGGGTGCCGCAGCGCCTGGCCGCTCGGAAGGTGCCGGAAACCGGGTGCCCGCTGGGCGGGAACGGTTTCTGGCAAACAGTAGCGATGCAACGGAACAGTTTCTGGCAATAAGTCAGTAATGCTGCAAGATAATAGAAAGGAACCCTATGGCATCCGAACACATAAGCGCCCTGCGCGAATTCGCCGCCGATCTGGCCTGGCAAGCCGGGAAACTGACCCTGCGCTACTACCAGACGAACATCACGCCCGAAATGAAATCTGACGATAGCCCGGTCACAATCGCGGATCGCGAATCGGAACGGCTCATGCGCCTGCTGATTGAGGCCAGCTATCCCACGCATAGCATCCTTGGCGAGGAGGAGGGCGAAACCCGCCCCGGTGCGACATACAAATGGATTCTTGATCCAATCGACGGCACGCGATCATTCGTTCGTGGCGTTCCACTCTATTCGGTATTGGTGGGGCTCGAACGCGATGGAGAAGTGATCATTGGGGTAATTAACTGTCCCGCCATTGGCGATTTCCTGGTCGCCGCTCAGGGTGAGGGGTGTTACTGGAATGGCCGCCGCACACACGTCTCGCCGATCACAAGCCTGCACAATTCGCTACTACTGACAACCGATGTCTCTGCGATGGAGAGGCATGGCCGTGGCGAGGCCTATGCTCGTATGGTCGCAGCAACGGCTATGCAACGCACCTGGAGCGATTCCTATGGCTATGTGCTGGTTGCCACTGGCCGCGCCGAAGTCATGCTCGACCCACAGATGAGCACCTGGGATTGTGGCGCGCTCCTGCCCGTTCTGCGTGAGGCCGGCGGCACCTTTACCGATTGGAAGGGCAACAGCACAATCTATGGCGGTGAGGCCGTTGCCACCAATGGGCATGTGTATGAGGAATTGATGCGATTGGTGTGAAATAGCCGATAGCCTTTTTCATTGCAATGCTGTCGCACAAGGATAGAGCAACTCCCCTCTCCCGTGCTGGGAGAGGGGCAGGGGAGAGGGGCAGGGGGTGAGGGCAGGTTCTGACTCCTGAATACTCGGTTTACCGCCGCAACACCAGGTACGCAATCAGCACCATAATCTGGAAGAACACCGGAATCAGGCCGCCAACAAGCAGCAACCCGCCACGCCAATCATACAGTGTGCCCCATAGGCCAGCCGCCAGTACGAATATCCAGGCCAACACAGCCAACCAGATCAATGCGGGCAGAAACGGAACCGCGAGGAGCGTCAGAACAAAGACACCAATCAGCGCAATCAGGCGCGGTAGCTGTGCTACAGGATACAGGCTCCAAACCCGCGCACCCTCTTCACCGCCACCAGTCCCTTCGTCCAACGCAATCGAGGCCAATGCAATAATTGGCCATTCCAGCATGCCCAGAAGGAATAATGCGAATGCCACGCCAAACAAGCGCAGTTCAGGCATTTCAACCTGTTGGATGATCAGATCTGCTAGCAGGATGAGCGCTGGCATTATCGCCAACGCCGCCATCGAACGAGCAGCTCGCAGCAATGACCATGTACTCACCCGCTTGGTCGCTGGATCGGCACGCGACTCCTCCACCAAGCGCTCAAGCGATTGCGTTGGGTTGAGCGTCGTCAACAGTAGATCGGAGCGCGCTTCGCTCTGAAAAATCGGCGACTCCATGGGGCGTTGCTGGCCGGTTGGGCCGCTCATCACTTCCAGGATAATGCGTTGGAGTAATGGCTCAAACGCACTAAACGCCGATGTAACAAACACGCCTGGTTTCAGGCTGCCATCGTATATCAAACTGCTCAGGTGTGCGGTAAAGGGCAGTGCTGCTCGCGATTGAATCAGCACAATCTGGTTGGTTTCCGATAGCTCAGTGACCTTCACCGATTCCAGGCTGGCCCATGGAATGATCTGCCTACGGCCCGAGAAGCTCACTGCCAGCCCTTCCTGGCGCGCTGCAATCTGTGGCAGGAGCGCACCAAGCAATCGGGCGATCGGTAGGCCAATAAGCAGCAACAGCAGTGCAGAAACGAAAGGCCACCATAGTGGCCCAACAGTACGATAATCAAGCCAGATAAACGGCGGCAGCGGGCGCAACACCGGTAGCAACAAGGCCAGCCCAACCAGCATCAGCGCAACTGCCCGCACAACAATGGCGGCCATGAGCAGAATGGCACTCCAGCGCAATAATAGACTAATGCGCCGTGGATACACTCCGGCTACGAGATCATCGCGAGCGCCAACGGGGGCTGCCACATTTGGGCGGGCCGAAGGTGCGGCCGTAACAGCAGCCTTCTGGCTAAAAAATGCTGCTGGGCTGAGCAGCATCCGAAAGAACGATGAAGTTGCATCTTCCTGCAACTGCGCTCCGCGCCCTTCGAGCACACGCGCCACACGGCCAGTCTCCGAAAGCAGCGTCTTCACCAGGCTATCGAAATCGCCAATCGCCGATGTGATCAGAATCGAGCGCCGAAACCCAAACTTGTACAGAAGGCCATACCAGCGATGCCAACTCGTGAGGTACTGCCGGTTCGTCTCAGCCAGTAGTACAAAGCGATCCTGGGCCTCGGTCACTTTGATCGCAGTGATACTCTCCCATGGCACGGCCAGCCATCCGCCAACAAATTCAACGAGCATACCGCGCGGGCTGGTTCGAATCGTTGGCAATGCGTAGCGCACCCAGATCACAGCCAATAGCGCGAATAGCAGCAGGATGAGCGATGGCAATAGATCCGAAACAACACCCATTGGCGAACCACAGCACGATGGAATATGCCCTGTAATCAGCAGCACAATCTCATGCAGCCAGGGAAATCGCTCAAACAGGCTGGTATCGACCCCGTAGATCTCCCAGTATAATCGCAGAGCTTCACGCCCAAACAGGAGAAGCGCAACAGACACAGCTGTGGCCGAGAACAGCTCAATCAGTAACTCGGTACGACGCGGATACCGATGGACGCGTTCATTCAACGACATGCCCTGTTTACTCCTCGATCAGCAACCCACCCTGGAGGCGCTGCACCCGCAATGCCGCTTCATCCAGCAATTGCTGGCAAGCAGATGCGACAGCTACCCCTTCTTCATACAGGGCCAGAGACTCTTCAAGTGGCAGATCGCCAGTTTCCAGGCGCGCCACAATCTCCTGGATACGGGCATATAGTGCCTCGTAGCGCGCCCCTGCGGATACCTCTGTCATCATTCAACCCTCACTGGCAGATCGCCGCCACGCATCGTCACAATCAGTGCTTCGCCGCTCGCCGCCTGTTCTGGCTGTGTCACAACACGTCCATCGAGCTGCCTCACAACGGCATAGCCACGCATAAGAATAGCATGCGGGCTCAGCGCCGTGAGGCGTGCCCGCATGCCATCGAGCCTGGCATGTTCAAGCGACATGCGGTGGGAAAGGCGCACTTCTGCTCGCCGCAACATCTCATCAAGGAATTGCCGATCCCGCCCGATCCGCGCCATTGGCGAGCGCAATTCGAGCCGCCGCCGCACCACATCCACATCATTCTTGGTGGTGGTCAGCCGCGTCGCAATCGCCAGATCAAGGCGTTCGCGCAAATAATCAAGCACTTCAGTCAACTCTGCCCGATCCGGTGTCACCAATTCTGCTGCCGCAGATGGCGTTGGCGCACGCAGATCGGCAACATAATCAATCATTGTTGTGTCTGTCTCGTGACCAACGCCACTAACCAATGGCACCGGGCTAGCAAACACGGCCCGCGCCACACTCTCCTCATTGAATGTCCACAAATCCTCTGCCGAGCCACCACCCCGTGCGACAATGATCACATCGACATCGGCCTCATACAGCAGATACAATGCCTCAACAACCGAATCCGCTGCACCGGCCCCCTGCACTTTACAGGGTGCAATGATCACCTCGGCCAACGGGTAGCGCCGCCCAAGAATATGCAGAATATCCTGAAGTGCTGCGCTCGTCGGCGATGTCGCAACACCAATCCGGCGCGGCAATGCCGGTAGTGTCCGCTTCCGTGATTGGTCAAACAATCCTTCAGCTTCCAAGCGTGCCTTCAGCCGCTCGAACTGGGCCTGCAGCAGGCCAATACCCGCCGGTCGAATATCATCAACAATCAGCTGGAGTTGCCCACGCCCTTCATAGAATGCAACCCGCCCATGGGCCAGGATGGCCGCCCCATTGGCAGGCATCGTGCCTATTCGCGCAACAAACGAACGCCAGCAGGCAGCACCAAGCTGGGCATCACCCTCCTTCAAGGTAAAATAGCAGTGCCCCGATGAGTGCCGATTAAAATTCGAGACTTCGCCCTCAACCCATATATCGCGAGCGATCTCATCCGAATCGATCAACTCGCGCAGGTAGGTCGTCAGCTCTGTTACCGTTAATATCTGCATATTTATGAATGCTAATTAGCTTAATAGATCGTACGGACGCGATATATCGCGTCTATGCAAATGGCAGCCTATTAGATGCATCGTACGGACGCGATATATCGCGTCCCTGCTAGATCGGTTCGACAACCATCAACACCTGGCCATATTCAACTGGCTGGCCGTTCTTCACCAGCAGGCGCACAATGCGGCCAGATACTTCACTTTCAATCTCATTCATCATCTTCATTGCCTCAACCAGGCCCACCCGATCACCAGGCTGGATGATATCGCCCTCCTCAACATATGGTTTATCCTTTGGCGATGGGGCCGCATAATACGTCCCAACCATCGGTGCCGTAATCGTGGATTGGCCAGGCAACAGATGATCGCTTTCACCAACAGAACTCGGGCCTGTTGGTGAGGATTGGATGGCGGCCTGTGCTGCCGTTGGTGAAACAACGACAGTTGGCGCAGCAATGAGGGGTGCTGGAGCTGGCGGGCTTCGTTTAATATGTAGGCGTGAGCCGCCCCGTTCGATCTGAATCTCGGTAATGTCGGTTTGACTGAGCAGTTGTAGCAGCTCACGCACTGCATTCAGCCCAAAGTCATCAACCTCCGGTCGCGCCTGTTCGCGGGCACCCTCGGTCATGTTTCACCTTTATTGTTCAATCTGATCACAATGGCCTAATCACCAGGGGCTGCATTATAGCACAGCAGCTACCTATCTCCCAGTAACCATTCCAAGGCCAGCAGATACCCACGCCACCCAAGGCCAGCGATCTGGCCCTTCGCAATCGGTGCAACAACCGATGTATGCCGAAATGGCTCGCGTTGGTACACATTCGAGAGATGAACCTCAATAATTGGTGCGCTCAGGCTGGCCAGTGCATCGCGTAACGATAGGCCGTAGTGCGTTAATGCGCCTGGGTTGATAATAATTCCATCGGCATCCCAGCCATCGGCCTGTAGAAAATCAATCAGGGCACCCTCGTGATTGGATTGCATGATCAACAACGCCGCATGTGCCTGCTGTGCCCGCTCCTGCAGTGCAACATTGATCTCCGCCAGTGTCATCCGGCCATAGATCTCTGGCTGGCGACGCCCCAACATATTCAGATTTGGCCCATGCAACACCAGAATTTTCATGTTCTGCTCTACTCTTGATGGATCAGGCCCAATATCTTGCGCCTGTGCGGACGCGATATATCGCCTCACTATGGTTTTACGATCAATGGCAACTGAACGATATATCGCGTCGGCGTGATTACCTGTGGAAGCAATGGATACGACATCCGCTGAACCACACTCACTGCGGTTCCATCATAGCGCGATGTCGCCCGGATTGTGACCAGGTTTTCCGTTCCACGCGTCACGCTCGTCGGCACAACCACACGCACTTCAATAGGGAATGAACGCCCCGGTAACAGCGTTGTCTGTGCACCAGCCGGAACGACAATCGAGATCGGCCAGCCGCGTTGATCGGATGCCGTTATATCAAAGGTATCCAGCGCATTGCCATCATTGATCAGGTTCTGTTGGAATGTGACCGTTTGCCCTGGTGTAATGCGAACCGATTGCTCTGGCGAGATCTGTGCTGCTGCGAAGCGCAGCACTGTCGTCACCTCTGTGCCACGCGCATTCAACGCCGGAGTCGCCAGCGACTGGACTTCAACATAGCTATAATCCTGTTCGCCAGCTGGCCGCGCCGGCGGCACAATCAGTGTCACCTGGATATCCTTACTCGCTCCTGGATCAAGGAAGACACTGGCTGGTGCAACTGTGACCTGCCATCCATTGGTTGCAATTGTTCGCAATGTGAAGGTATCGGCGATACCACTAATATTCCGTAATGTATGAGTATAGACGACCGTTGCACCGGGGAGCGCCGATTTCGCATTCTGCGCTGGCGTGAGCAATGAACCAATTGGTCTGGTCGTCGCAGTATACAGGCCAGTCGCGAGGATTGGGATAGCACCACTGCGCTTGACCTGGAGCGTCACAAGATTATCGACACCAATCGGGGTTCCCGGCGGAACCTGAACGCTGATCGTCAGTGGCAGGGTTGCGCCAGGCAGCAGCACTGATGTCACAGTCGGCGTGACAATCGATGTCCAGCCAGCCGTTGTCAGGCTGAGATCAAACCCAATTGTTGTACTGCCAATATTACGCAAAGTCGGGAAGAAGAAGATCGTGTTGCCCGCCACACCGCTTGTTGTCTGATTTGATGGTGTCAGTGTTGCGCCATCAACGGCGGCAATTGTGGTTGTGTCGATCACCGCTGCTGTTGGATTCGGCGCGCTGCTGGATCGCGCCGTAACAGTGACAACACCAACGCTTCCGGCAGTAATAATCGCTGGCGGTGTGACATTAACAATCACTGTACGGTTCGCCCCTGGCGGCACACCTGTAAGTGTAGCTGGCGGCGGGGCTGTCCATCCGCTTGGCACTACGACAGTAAAGGTAAACGTGTCGGTGATATTGCCCGTATTTGTCAGCAGATGCGAATAGGTGATCAGGGTTCCAGGGTTGGTTGTACCAGCTCGATCTGGCGTGAATTGTAGGCTCGGCACCGAATTCACAACCACCAGCGCTGTTGCCGTCGCGCTCGGTGCCGATGGAGTCGTTAATGAACTGATAGTTGCCAATACCATATTCGTGCCAGCAAACGCATTTGTTGGCAGCGCCACATCGACAGTAAAGACACAGGTTGCATTGGCGGCCAGATTGGTGAGGCAGGCCGGTGTTCCACCCTGGATAGTCGCGCTCCAGCCAACCTGGGCATTCGGCAGAGTAAACGTCGGCACACTAAAATCGCCGGGCTGGTTGCCCGTATTTGTGAGTGTATAGGTAAAGGTGACACCAACGCCCGGATTGGTCGTTCGGGTTCCAGGGCTAACGGCCAGTGATGGCACGGCAGCACCAGTCACATTTACCAGGTCGGTCTGGGTTTGCGGCACAGGCCTTGGCAAGCTCAGGGTCTGGGCTGTGACCGTCAGGCTTTCCGGGCCAACCAATGTTCCAGGCTTGACCTGGGCGCGTATAACCACCTGGGCGCTGCCAGCTCGTGCGACACTGATTGGAAGAGCGGGGCTGACCGTCACATTCTGGAGTCCCGCCGTTGGCGTGATAATAAGCGTATAGCGATCATCACCATTCGATGTGTTCTGCAGCGTGTGTGTAAACACAACCGTTGCCAGTGGCACTGCGCTCACCGGGCTAATACTTGCGGCACTAAAGTTAAACTGTGGCTGCAACAACACGCGCACGGAATCATCGGCGGTTGCCAACGCGCTGCTCGAGGCTGTCACTTGCAGTGTAGCGCTCTTGATCGTTCCAGAGATCGCGCCAGTTGTTGCTATTCCAGGGACAGTCGCTATTACAGTAATCTGCTGAGTTTCCCCTGGGTTCAGAATAAAACTCGTGTTTGGTGTAAATGAATAGCTCCAGCCATCCAGTGGATTCGGCGGCGTGAGTGTAGGGGTGAATGTTCCACTCTGCGAGCCAATATTGGTCAGCGTATGAACGAATGACACCGTATCGGATGGGAAGGCATCGCGGCGTGCAAATGTCGTCAGGCTTGGAATCACCGATTGTGTGAATGCTGTATCTGTCACACTACTAGTTGGGCCGCCGCTGCTGGTTGCGGTGACAGTGAAGGTTCCGCCAGCACTGCCAATCGGCAGCGTCGCACGTACCGTGCGGGTACAGTTCGCGCCAGGAGCCAGGGTACACTGATTCCCACTTGGGAATGAGAACGTCGGCGAACCGGCAATCGTGGCATTGGTGGCACTCAGCGTCATGGTATCGGTACCATTGCCAGTATTGGTAATCGTGTGTGTAAAGTTCACATCAACCGGGTTGATCGGATCGATTGTAAAGAGCGTGCTGCGCGGCGGTGCAATCTGAACGCCAAACGTCTGCGTTACCCGCGAATAATCGCTCTTTGTGTCGCTGAGTGCCCCAGATGTCGCCGTGACACTGGTCGTCTCAACCTGACCACCAATTGCGTTCAGTGGCACTGTGACCGTAATAAACACCGTCACCGATTGGTTGGATGTCAGAAACACACTTGTTGGCCCAACTGCCGTTGCCCAGCCCTGCGTGCTGGAAGAAGCCGTCAGCGCAAACGTGCCTGCCTGCCCACCAGTATTGGTCAGCGTATGCTGGTAGAACTTCTGCGTGTTGGCAACAACGATCTGCGGAGTGCCAGCACTGGATGCGGGTGTTCCAACGCTCAGTGTTGGTGTAGCAGAGCTACAGCCGGTTGTTGTATCGACCATTGGGGTGCTAAAGGCAGATGTATTGTTGGTGACTGGATCGCGGGCAGTCGCTGTTAGGAAGCGATCACAACCAGTGACATCAAAGCTAAATGCGCCAGTTGATGGATCGGCGGTACCACTCGTCAGGTAGCGCGGCCCTTCACCATCATCGCGGGTTGTTGAGCTAAAGATTTCGACAAGACAGCCAGGACTGCTACAGCCAGATGCCGTGCCGCTAATGGTTGGAACGCCGCCTGGGCCACTTCCAAGTGTTGCATTCAGGGTTGGCGCGGCACGGCCAGCATTGGCAGCCCCTTGCAGTGTAATGCCATTGCCGGTGTTGGCGCTCGTTGTTGTACGGCTGATCCGCACGCCAGTCGCATCGGTAATGCGCAGGCCATCACGGCCATTGTTTGTCAGGCTGTTGCGATCAATCAGCGCGCCAGTTGCGCCAGCGGCATTCAGCAGAATGCCATCCTGGATATTATTGCGGCTTGTGTTATTAATGAATGAATTCGTCGCGCTCGTGCCATCGACGAAGATGCCCGAGCGGCCATGATTGCCAACGATGTTGCCATCGCCTGCGGTATTGCCACCGATGGTGTTACCGCTTGTGTTGAGTACCCAGATACCAAACTGGGTGTTGCCACGGGCCGTAGAGCCATTACTCGCAAACCCAACAATATTGCCACGGATGCTATTGCCGCTGCCGGTATTGAGCTGAATGCCAGTATCATTGCTCGAAACAACATTGCTAGGCCCAACCGTATTGTTCGATGAACCGCTCTCCAACAGAATACCAAAGGCCGGTCGTTCAACCGTACTACTCAACAGAGTCGTCGTTCCATCGGCAGCCAGGCCAATATAATTGCCCGCGATGGTATTGCCGCTGGAATTCGCGCTTGAGAGGCGAATTGCGGATTGTAGTGCGCGCCCTGCGACAATATTCCGATCTGCTGCGAGCGAACCACCAATCGTGTTGGTTGTCCCCGAGAAGATCACAATCCCAGAAAGGGCATTCGTCAGCGCTGCGCTCGTCGAACCACCACCAGCTGCTGTTCCGATGAAATTACCAGCAATCACATTCCCGGTATAGCGGGCAGGGTTCTCGCTGGCCGAGCCAACAACAACTCCATGATTTCCATTTGCCGAAATGGTATTGCCGCGCACAGTTGTGGTATCAACGCCAAGATCATTGGAACCGCTGCGCAGTAATGCAACGCCAGAAAGGGTATTCCCAAGCCCAGCACCACTCGCACTCAGGCCAATAATATTATCCTGAACTGTTACGCCAGTAACTGATGAGATGTTTGCTTCGAGGTTGACACCATTGCCGCCATTGCCAGAAATAATATTGCTGCTGATCCGCACTGGGCCGGTTGCATTGCGAACCGTAACACCATTGGTATTAGCAATCGCAGCCGTACCACTGACATCCGTGCCGATATAATTGCCCTGAATAACGGTGCCGCTATTGCCATTGCCCTGCACACGAATAGCGCTACGATTGCCTAGCGAACCACCAGAAGCATTATGACCAGAGATAATATTGCGATCTGCAGCTGTCGCTCCACCAATAATAGTATTTGTCACCCGAAAGGCAACCAGAATGCCATCGAGCGGGCTACCACCAGTGGGCTTGGCCGTACCAGCGGCATTGATTCCGATCTGATTACCAGCCACGATATTACCATTGGCTGGATCAGCACCCGAATTATCGCTGAACAGACCGATCACAACATCCGCACCTGTTGTCAATGTCGGATTGCCATTACCCGCGATTGTATTGCCACGAATGACATTACTATCGCCATTGATGACATACACACCAACAAAGCTATTGCCAGCCGCAGTCACGCCATCTGCATCCAGGCCAATCCAGTTGCCAGTGATGGTATTCGAGTTTGCAGATGCACCATCAATGAAAATGCCGATCCCACCGGTCGAGAAGACGCCGGAAATAAGGCGATTGACAACCAACCCTTTGATCGTATTACCGGATGAGGTCATCTCCAACAAGGCCCGCTCGCCAAATGTTAATGCACTCCCATCAAGCTCAATTTTCATGCCGCTGGCGCGGCCACCAGACTGGCTGGTACCATCGATTGTCACTCCACTGCTCGATATGATTGGCAGCGTAGCACTGGTCGTTGCACCGACGCGAATCTTCCAGGTGCCGAGTGTGCTGTTATAGCCACTATCGCCAGTCGATATATTAAAGTTGATTGTATGTGGCCCAGCTGCTGCATTGGCCTGGGCGATTGCGGCACGCAGGGTGCAAACACCCCCACCAGCGTCACAGACGCCATCGGCAGTGTTTGCATCAGCGGTATCGGCAGTCGAGTTGACCGTATAGGTTGCCGCAAGCGCAGGGCGGGCAGTCGGCGCCAGGGCCGCCAGGAGCGCCAGCAGAACTAGCGCGCTTATGCGTCTGATCGATCCGGGCACCATGCCCTCCTCTCATTACGGCTTCACGATCCTCGGTAGATACAGGCGTGGGAACAACACGCCACGCGTCACATTGATTGTGTCCTGAACACTCGCCCCGCCAATAACACTATTACTTACATCGGTCAGAATAACGGTAATCAGATCCTTCTGGCCTGGAAGCAAGCGTCGATCCACGGTTACATTCACATAGAAATCGAATGTATTTGAACCAGGCGTATTTGGCAACGAGAAGGTATTGCCATTCACCAACACGATACCCGGCGTTAGCGATGTGAAGGTGATCGCACTGCCCTGGCTGGAGGAAGCAATCAGCTTAAATGTGGCCGTTCCATTGCTATTATTGGTCACAATATGGCGGAACTGAACCGTCTCGGTAGCGCCGGCATCGGCCTGCCGATCTGGAACCATACTCGCAACCTGCTGCAATGTCGTCGTCGTGGTATCAATCACACTCTTCACCTGAGTGAGATCGGGTGTGCCATTCACCGATGGAGTGGCTGTTAGGGTCGTCTGAACCACCTTGCCCTGTTGCGACCCAGGCGAGACGGTCACTCGTACCGTTGTTGCCCCAGATTGCCCTGGTGCCAGTGTCAGGCTCGGCGGCGTCGCTGTTGTCACCCAGGTTGGCGCTGGTGCCCCATTATCGGTTGTCGCCGCCGCAAACGTTACCGTCGTCGTAATATTCCCATTATTCGTGACGGTATGGGGGTAGGCGAGAACGCTGCCAGGCAATCCGCTGCCATTCAAACCAGCAGAAACATTCAGTACCACACTCTGTTGAATATTGATCGTATCGGCAACGACTGCCTGCACCGCATCCGGCCCTGTTGAACTCGAATCGATGGTTGTGGTAATCAGGCCACTCGAACCGGCTCGAACCTGTGAACTGGCACCAGTGGGCAGTTGTACCGTTACCGTAATGGTGCGCGACTGACCAGGAGCGAGCAGGAATGTCGAATTTGGTGTTGGCGTGAGCACCCATTGGCTGCGATTAGTGGTCAATGTCATTCTCAGCTTTGTGAAGGAAACATTGCCATTATTCGCAATCGTGCGCGAAATCGTAATCAGATCGCCCGGTTTGCCACTCAATACCTGTGGTGCGCCAAGCGTAATGCTCGGGTTGGCATTGAAGACAGCAAACTCAGATGTATTGCCAGTCTTGTCTGTCGCAGTCAGGGCCAATTGTTTCGGAACAAACCCAACCGTCGCAGTAAAGTAGCCATTCGAGGTTATGTTCACTGGTGGGAAAATCTGCTCGCTACCCTGGCCATCACGGGATGTTGGATCAGTATTAAAAAACTGAAGCGTGCAATCAGTCAACGGGTTTACAAGAGTACAGGCTGCATTACTACCATCTGCAAGAACACGCCCATACACAATGCCACCCAGGTTCTGGCTCACAATCAGCGACGAAGCAATCGGCGGGTCAATATCATGATTCGGATTGGTGGCCACACCGGGTGTGCCAGCCGTCACCGGGTTGAATACAATCCCATAGCGCTGCTGTAGTGGATCGGTTACCGGGAAGCTGGCACCACTGGTAAACCCATTCCGGCTGATAGTATTGCTGGAAATCCTGACTCGCTGTGGATTCGGGGATGCACCCCCATTGCCAAGCTGAATACCATTGATCGTGTTCGAGATCACCTGGTTGGAATCGATCAGCATATTGCTGATATCGCCAGTGATCAGGAGGCCACTACCAGTATTCTTCTGAACCAGATTGCCTGTCACCGTGAGGTTTCTTGTTACACCTGGCGCACCAAACGTCATACCATTGGCCCCATTCGATTCAACCGTGTTATTGATCACCCGCCCACTCGTTGCTGGGCCGATCACAATCAGGCCAGAACCACCACTATTACGGCTGAGGGTGTTGAGTGTCACCGTGAGGGTATTCGAGCCAATAATACTGATACCGCTCTGGGTATTGCCAGTTGATATATTATTGCTCAATGTTACGCGCGCCGAACTTGTATCAACGCTGATCCCATTCAGTGTGCTGGTCGTCACTGTGTTGAAGCTAATGGTCGGCGCATCGCTACCGCTGACCAGCAGACCATTCTGGCCGTTCGTTGCAACCGTGTTATTGGTAATTATGGCGGAATTCGCACTACTAATGCTAATCCCCGTCTGCGTATTATTCTTTGCAGTGTTATCGGTGACAATCGCACCATTTGCGCTGCTAAGTATAATACCGGCCTGGCTATTATTCGATGCAGTATTGCCAATCACCGTTGGGTTGGGCGTGTTACTGAGCTGAATACCTGGGCCAGCCTGGTTCGCACGGGCAGTATTGCCAATCAGGGTTGGCGTTGTTACACCAGTCACAATAATGCCACCAAGGGTATTGGTCGTCACGCTATTGGAATTGATCTGAACAGCAATAGCACTCGTGCCAACGGTAACGCCATTACCCACGTTGAATGCAATCGTGTTGGCGCGATCAAGCGTGCCACCAATCTGGACGCGTTGGGCACCCGAGGCGACTGAAATACCGCCGCCCTGATTACCTGCCGAGGCAACATATGGGCCAGAAGAAACACTCCGCCGCAGACCAATAACATTACCAGAGATCGTCGTACTGACGACTGCGGTGGCATTGACAGTCACACCGGCACCGGTTCCATTGCCCGAAATGACATTCCCCTCGCCAGAAGCAAGCCCACCGATAATCGTATTGCGGGCGCTTGAATCGATCTGGATACCACCAAGCGTATTGGGCGATGTTGTTAGGCCGCTAAAACTGAGGCCAATGATATTATTACGGATGCTATTGGCATTGGTATTCGCAGAACCAACATTCTGGCGAGTTATTGAGATACCATAGCCAGTATTACCAGAAATAACATTTCCTAATGCTGCGGTGCCGATACTATTACTGCTGGCATTATCCTGGATGCGAACACCGCCCGAACCATTTGGCAGAGATGTAATACCACCCTGAGCAAGCCCAATATATGCGCTTTTAATCGTATTATTCGTAGTGCCACTATCGGTGATCAGCACACCATAGTTTGTATTACCCGCCACAATCAGTGGAGCGCCAGTTGCACCAGTAACCGTATTATTGCTCGCTCCATCGGCAAGATAAATACCATGCGTTGTATTACCAAATGCGGTAGTACCAGCAGGATCTGCGCCGATAACATTCGAGTTAATGGTATTACCTGTCGAAAGGCTGCCAGTTAATAAAATGCCAGCCTGGCCATTTCCAGAAATGATATTGCGAGTTGCGGTTGTTGTACCACCAATCGAGTTATTAGCGCTATCGACAATCTGGATCCCAAACCCAGTATTCGCGAATTTACCAACATTAAATCCAGTTGAATCAATAGCAACGCCAATATAATTGTTTTCAAGCACAGTATCAGATGTGTTTGGCCCAGATATCTTGATGCCATCTCCCTGAGTGCCATTGGTACCATTACCGCTGATGATATTGCGGTTTGTACCAGAAGCGCCAACCCGATTGAACTGTGCGCCACCATCAATCTGCACCCCGGCACGCTGATTGCCAGTTGCGCCGGTGAGCGTTCGGGGCAGGCATCCAATGTATGACCCAACAACCTGATTATCAAATGCCCCTGCGCCTGTAATACGAACACCGATCCCGGTTGTATCGGTATTGCCCGCAAAACTAACGATGATCAGGCGCGCAATCACATTTCCAGATGAAGTCAGACGGAAGCCAACGCCACCAGACGCCAAACTCGAACCATCAATCACGACCTGGGGTGTAAAGGTCAAGCTATCATTAATTCCGAGAATCTGTATCCCACTGGCCGATAGCGCTGGTAACTGACTTAACGGACTAATCGTCCAACGTCGTGTTGTACTATCATACCTTGGGTCAGTTGTTGGGAGAACCGAGAAATCGATCCCTTTACCACCACCATTTGCGTTTGCTTGCTCGATTGCCTGGCGCAACGAACAATCACCATCGGCTGCATCATTCTCACACGCAGTTGGCGCAGAGGCGAGATCGGCATCGCTCGTATTATCCACAAAATAGATGTTACCAGTGGTATTCGCCCGCACCAGTGGTGCTTCAACCACGAGTACCACCAGCGAACCGACGAGTACGAGCACACTCAACAATGACAATGATCGGGCATTACGTGACATCGGATGCTCCTATCTGAGCAAGGCAGGGCGGAAAATGGGTATGTATATGTCAAGGGTATTCTAGCATACTCAGCAAGATCGCAAACTAGCCCTGTGGTACTAACTATCTGCGTTTGGTTGATGGTTGATTCCCTAACCCCCTCTCCCAGAACGGGAGAGAGGATTAGGGGGTGAGGGGGCCGATGCCCGGTGGGCGACACCAGATCATTTTGAAGGTGATACCGTGTTAGTCTATGGTGTGGGTGATGGTGCCTTCACCGGGACGAACGCCGCAGGTGGCACCATGGAGCAGCCAAAAATACAAACAGAATTTGTTCCCTACTAATGTCAGTATTAGGCTCATAAGCAACACACCTGGCTTGCCCGCATCCCAGCGCAAACCAGGTGTGACTCGGGTGCAGATGACCGCGAGTCAGCTGTGAACCATCGCGAGTTGATCCTAGTGATCCACGAGTCATAATTATATCGGTTATGGTAGTTGATCAAGGCGAGTGAGCAATGAGGTGGCACGGTCAAGGATTCCGATAGCTTTCGTCCGAAGTTGCGGGAGGCGCTCACTAGTTATCTTATAATCGGCTTCGTTCCGATCCGTCCGAAGGTTTGCAAGATGGAACCCAATTGTGACACGGGCGCGGTAGGGGCTGTTGCGAAAGCGATCAATCACGATTTGGTGTGCATCCAACCGCGGGATACGTTCACCTTCCGCAATGAGGCGGGCTCGTGCCACCCAGAAGAGCGCATAGTATGCCCGACTGATTGCCGACCGTAACTGCGCTTCTTCAATCGCTGGTTCCGTGTTCGGCAGCGTGTTCGTTAAGGTATGCGCCAGTCCAAGAAATGCGCGTCCATCAAAGCTCATACGTCACCACAAGGTTACAAGGGCATCTCGCCGGACGGCATAGGGCAAATCGAGATACCAGGCTTCCAGCAAGTGATCCATCTGCTGGTTTGCAGCAATGGCATCAAGCGGCGTCTGAATGCGAATTAAAAGCGTTTCAGTGTTGTCGTCGGGATCAATATGGCATTCGAGCAGCAGCGGCGCATCAGGAAACAGGCGTGCAATCTGTTCAGGCGCTTGTTCCAGAACTGGAACCAGGTGTGCGTGCGACGCAAGAAACGCCCGCACATCCGTCGGGTCAATCACATCGTACTGATCAGCGACACTGGCCGCCAGGACTGGCTCAGCAAGCAAGGTCATCGCGTACTCCTTTTGCTTAGTATGGTACCACATCTCGCACGCGAACGGCACACCGGTGTACACTCACCCTATGGCAGACGGCACCGCCAGCACAACCGCCCTGCGTGAACACCAGCACCTCGCCCGCTTTGCAGAGAACACCTTGCCACCACTTACGATTGGCTGCGATCAGATGCGACGCTGATTATGTTAAAATTGGCTTTTACGGCATCATGACGCGTTCTAGAACGGGCGTGCGCCATCCTGCCTATATACAAATTCCAATAGTTCTCTAACACCACTCATATAGCAGATTAGCATCATTCGTGTACACTACGAATAGACAAAACGTGGTGCTGGGTTTCCCGGCACTAGCAAGTATGCGATATGAGAGGAACTACTATGCCGAAGATTGTCGGTATCGATCTTGGAACAACGAACTCGGTTGTGGCGGTGATGGAAGGCGGCGATCCAGTCGTTATTCCGAATGCAGAGGGCAACCGCACAACTCCATCTGTTGTTGCATTTACCAAAAATGGCGAGCGGTTGGTCGGCCAGACTGCCAAGCGGCAGGCGACGATCAACCCCGAAAATACGCTCTTTTCCGTCAAGCGTTTTATTGGCCGCTCCTATGAGGAGACTGTCAGTGAGCGTGAGATGGTGCCATTCCGCGTTAGCAAGGGCCAGCGCAATGATGTGCGCATCTCTTCAACCCAAACCGGCAAGGACTATGCGCCGCAGGAGCTTTCGGCCATGGTGCTGCAGAAGCTCAAAGCCGATGCCGAGGCGTATCTGGGCGAGCCTGTCACCCAGGCCGTGATTACAGTACCAGCCTACTTCAACGACAGCCAGCGCCAGGCGACCAAGGACGCCGGCAAGATCGCTGGGCTTGAGGTGCTGCGTATTATCAACGAGCCAACGGCAGCGGCACTGGCCTATGGCCTGGATAAGAAGAAGGACGAGACGATCCTGGTCTTCGACCTTGGTGGCGGTACGTTCGACGTATCGGTTCTCGAAGTCGGCGATGGCGTGATTGAAGTCAAGGCGACCAATGGTGATACACACCTTGGTGGTGATGACTACGACCAGAAGATTGTCAACTGGCTGATCGATGAGTTCCGCAAGGACCAGGGTATCGATCTGGGTAAGGATCGCCAGGCCCTGCAACGATTGCGTGAGGCTGCTGAGAAGGCCAAGATCGAGCTTTCGAGCATGAGTGAGACGGAAGTGAACCTGCCGTTTATCACTGCTGACTCATCGGGGCCGAAACATTTGCAGATCCGCATCAGCCGGGCGAAGTTCGAGCAACTGACAGATGATCTGACGGAGCGCCTGCGCGGGCCATTTGTACAGGCACTCAAGGATGCGAACCTGAAGGCTGGCCAACTTGATGAAGTCGTTCTGGTTGGTGGCTCCACCCGCATGCCGGTTGTGCAGGAACTGGTTCGCAAGATCAGTGGCAAAGAGCCAAACAAATCCGTCAACCCAGATGAGGTTGTGGCAGTTGGCGCTGCCATTCAGGCTGGCGTGTTGGGCGGCGACATCAAGGATGTTGTGCTGCTCGATGTGACACCACTATCGCTTGGTGTTGAGACACTTGGCGGCATCATGACGCGCCTGATTGATCGCAATACCACGATTCCGACCCGCAAGAGCGAAATCTTCTCGACAGCGGCGGATGGCCAGACGGCTGTTGACATTCATATCCTGCAGGGCGAACGCGAGATGGCAACCGACAACATGACCCTTGGCCGCTTCCGGCTGGAGGGTATGCCACCAGCGCCGCGTGGTGTTCCACAGGTTGAGGTCACGTTCGATATTGATGCGAACGGAATCCTGAATGTATCGGCGAAGGACAAGGCGACCAACAAGGAGCAGCGGATCACCATTACGGCCAGCACGAACCTGAATAAGGACGAGATCGACCGGATGGTACGCGATGCTGAGAAGCATTCGGATGAGGACAAGCGCCGACGTGAACTGATCGAACTCAAGAATCAGTCGGACAGCCTGGCCTATCAGTCTGAGCGCACGCTAACCGATCTGGGCGATAAGATCGACTCAGTTCAGAAGGGCCGGATCGAGGTATTGATCAAGGATCTGCGCGAGGCGATTGCTCAGGAAAATGAGGCGCAGATGCGCTCCCTGACAACCGAACTTCAACAGGCCATGTATCAGGTATCGCAGAACGCCTATACTGAAGGCCAGCCAGAGGGTGCCGGTAACGCTGCTGGTAAAGGCGGCAAGGACGAAGGCGTCGTCGAGGGTGAATATACCGTCGATTAACTTCAACCTTATTTTAGCCCTCACCCCGACCCCTCTCCCAATCGGAGAGGGAAGCAAAGCAGGGGTGAGGGAGCATTTGGGAGCTAAGATCCGAGGTTTGTAACAACCTCGGATCTTAGCTTTTAGCTTATTGGCGGGTTCGTGTCATCCACATGTCACCCACCGCCCTTCACAAGCGTGCTCATCTCGTATACACTAGCTATCCCTCAAGAAATGAAACATCCTTGCGGGCTACAGCGTCGTAGGGAGGAGGAGAACGATGAGCGGCATTGACACAACGATTCTTGTAGTCGTGTTGTTTTGTGGGGTGATGGGACTGTACTGGGGCATTATCCGCCAGGTGCTTTCGGTTGTGGGATTTGTCGCAGGTGTCATTCTGGCAGCGACATATGAGCGCGATGTTGCCGATCTGCTCTCTTCCTGGGTTACAGAGAACACACTTGCACGCGTGATTGCGTTTATTATGATCATGATCGCAGTCAGTGGAACTGTCAGCCTCATTGCATCGCTGTTACACAAGCTGGCTGGATTGCTATTTCTTGGCTGGCTGGATCATCTTGCGGGTGGCGTTTTAGGGCTTGTGCAGGGGATTCTGATCTGTGCAACGGCGTTGATTGTAGGTGTGGCCATTCCGAACCCACTCTGGTCGCCATTCATTCACAGCTCAGAGCTTGCCCAACCAATCGTTAGTGCTGGAAGTGTGGTATTGTTTGGTTTTCGCCTCTTGCCGGATTCATTTCAAATGGCCAGCAAGATCATGTTTGGTGTACCATAACACGATTTGCACAAATGGTACTCCGGCAGTATGCTATTTACATGCATCACTAGTTCTGGTAGAATCATTGCTATAAGGAGGCTACTCTGGTAAGGGACACCGAACACGAAGCGACTACACTCGCACGGCTGGCAGTCGAGGTAGCTGAGGACAAGCAGGCCAGCGATATCGTTATGTTGGATCTGCGACCGCTCAACACATTGGCCGATTACTTTGTGATCTGTTCAAGTGATAATGAGCGCCAACTGAAGGCAATCCTTGAAGCAATCGACGAGCGAATGAGCACAGAGCTTGGGCGCGAGGCACGCGTTGAAGGAACTGCGGATACCGGCTGGGTTTTGCTTGACTACGGCGATGTAGTGGTGCATATCTTTTCAATCGCATTGCGCGATTTTTATCGAATCGAGCGATTGTGGAGCAAGGCAACACCCGTCGTCGTCGTCCAATGAGGATTCTATGAAGAAGCGACGAATGAAGGCCCGCTACATGCTCTTCGCTCTTGGTGCCGCAGCTGGCAGTGCGTTGGGCATAGTTCTGGGTTCACTGCTTACATTCTGGATCGGTGAAGGAACCCTACGCGCAGTGCAGCGGATACTACGCCGACTGACCGGCAGCGATGATCAGCCCAACTTCGAAATGCTCCTACAGTAAAGCTGGTAGGGGGCCAAGTGAAGCGCAAGTATCTGTTTGTATGCACACATTGGCTACGACGGGTCGTGGAGGAAACAAATCTATTCCACGCCCTGTTTCTTTTGTATGCCATCCCAATCATCTTCGGCTTCATCATCATATGTGCTGGATTTGTTGTGCTTGCCATCTCCGATGCTGGCTTTGCACAATTGTTGCTCTTGACCACAATTCTTGGGCTGATCCTTGGATTACCTGAGGCATTGGGGCGGGAGTAGGTCGGGGCGGTTCACGAATGAATCCTGTGCGCGGTTCACGAATGAATCCTGTGGGCGGTTCACGAACCGCAATGAATCCTGTGGGCGGTTCACGAACCGCAATGAATCCTGTGGGCGGTTCACGAACTGCAATGAATCCTGTGGGCGGTTCACGAACCGCAATGAATCCTGTGGGCGGTTCACGAATGAATCCTGTGGGCGGTTCACGAATGAATCCTGTGGGCGGTTCACGCATGAATCCTGTGGGCGGTTCACGCATGAATCCTGTGGGCGGTTCACGAACCGCCCCTACATCCCAACATTATCTGATGTTTTTACGGGTTTTCTCGTCCTCGGCCCATTCGCTTTCACCATCGGCCCAATGCTCTTTCTTCCAGATCGGCGCAACCTCTTTGATTCGATCCATCAGCCATTCGGCGGCTTCAAAGGCCTCGTGGCGATGCGGTGCTGCCACAACAATCAGCACTGCCGTTTCGCCGATCCCAAGATGCCCAACCCGATGATGAATCGCAATCGCACCTGTGCCCCATTGTGTGCGGGCCTGTGAAGCGAGATCGGCCAATACGCTGCTGGCCATCGGCTCGAAGGCTTCATACTCAAGCGCGGCAGTTGGCCGATTGGCAAAATGGTTGCGTACAATGCCAGTGAATGTCACAATCGCGCCCATGTCGGGGGATTGAACCAGTGCCATGAGTGCTCCCGGCTCAAGTGGTTCGCTGGTGATACGAAAGAACTCGTTGCTATTATTTCCTGCACTCCCGCCGCTCACTGGTGGAATATATGCAACCTCATCACCATCGTGGAGGGGTGTATCGAGCTGGCTATACTCCTGGTTCACAGCATACAACATGCGGCCGGTATAGCCAACCAGGCGCGGATAATGTTCGACAAGCAGTGCCCATAGGCTGCCAACTGTCGCATCATCTGGCAGTTCAAACTGTTCCTCAGCACGTTTGGCGATATCGCGATGACCGGCAAAATAGCGGACGACCACATTCATGGGCAATGCTCCACAATCAGAAAATAAACGGTATGAAGCGATGCCGCACACGCTGCATGTATGTTTGGTACTCTGGATCGCGTGCAAGCACCCGCTCTTCCGCAACTGCCCGCAAATACTGGCATATGAAGGTAATAATAATCAGTATGATATTCCAGATTGATGGATTACCAAGCAGAAAGCCAAGGTAGCCAATGAGGTAGCTGCCATACAGTGGATGACGAACAAAGCGATAGAGCCCACCGGTGCGCACACCACGATTGGCCGCCACAATTCCAAAACTCCGCCCGAGGCTCAGCGTCCCGATAACTGTGATGATAGTCGCAACCAACTGAATACCTGCCCCTACTTCCGAAAAGATCGGCCCTGGTGATTCGGCAGAGCGTTGCAGCAGTGGCGCGGCAGTGCCAGCAATCGCAATTAGGCGATCCCACCAGGCCGTGCTGGCCTCGCGTGAGCGGCGGCGGGTAACTACCAGAACCACAAGGATCGATTCCTGAATTGCGAGGAGGAGCGGTTGTATCGCTCCCTGCTCCTGCCAGGCGATGAAGCCGATATAGGCCAAAAAGGCGAACAACGTGCCAATCAGCACGTTCGTGACAATTTCGCTAATATTCGATGGTTTCGTCGGGCGCTGGGTTGGGTTGGCCATTATTGCTCCTTACGCCATGTGCAGCGATACAGGTTCGGTATGGGCTAGGAGTATTACCAACGAACAGGAATATTGCGCTCTTCTAGGTAATGTTTGACATCAGCAACCGTATATTCGCCAAAATGAAAGATCGAGGCCGCCAATACCGCATCGGCCTTTCCATCAACCAGGCCGCGATACATATGCTCAAGTGAACCAACCCCACCAGAGGCGATCACCGGGATACCAATGCGTTCCGAGATTGCGCGCAGCAATGCTAGATCATACCCGCTACGGGTTCCATCGGCATCCATACTGTTGATACAGATCTCGCCAGCGCCGAGTTCGGCACCGCGATACGCCCATTCAATCGCATCCAGCCCGGTTGAGCGGGGATCGCGGCCAGTATGCGTGAAAACCTCCCAGCGTGGCGTTGGCTCATTTGGGGCATTTACCCGCCGCGCGTCGATCGAAAGGACAATACACTGGCTGCCGAAGCGCCTGGCACCATCCTCGATCAACTGTGGGTTGAGCACTGCCGCCGTGTTGATCGAGACTTTATCCGCACCGGCACGTAGCATGCGGTACATATCATCGACGGTGCGCAGGCCACCGCCAACCGTCAGCGGAATAAACACCTGCGCTGCTGTTTGTTCAACGACATCGAGCATGATTCCACGATCATCGCTGCTAGCAGTAATATCATAGAACACCAGTTCATCTGCGCCAGCGGCATCATAGGCAGCGGCGAGCTGAACGGGATCGCCAGCGTCACGATGGTTCAGGAAGGCGATACCCTTGATCACCCGGCCAGCCTTTACATCCAGGCATGGAATAATTCTTCGTTTCAGCATGGCTTAATCCGTACTATCTGGTACGCGTCCGCGTTCAATTTGTTCCGCCTTGATCGTCTCGAGTTGCGTGCGTAGCGAACCAAGCATCACATCGATCAGTTTACCATCGCGTTTCTCAAGATCGTCAAGATGTAGGCCATGCTCACGTTGTACCTGTTCGAACCGTAAACCAAGGCGTGCATGGCGCTGTTCAATTTCGCGTGTCCAGGCATCCAGGCGTTCCAGCCAGGCCGTAAGCTGCCGCAGATGTAGATCATCAGTTTCGTGAAGTGTGGTAATTTTCTCTTCTTGCTGCTGGCGGATCTCCTCAACCCGATCCTGGTTCATCAGGAAGCGTTCGGTTGAAATCCGTTCAACCCGCTTGATCTCACCCACCTGCTCGATCAGGCGTGTATCGAGTGCTGCGATCTGGACGGGGATTTCTTCGGCAAACAGATCAATACGATGGCGAATCTCTTCAAGGCGGTCAATCCTACTCGTATGGGCTTCCAGAGTCGGGCGCAGATCGGTGACGAGTTGCTGGGCTTCGATTGCCTGACGGCGCAAACTCTGCTTCTCGATCTGGAGATCCTCACTGAGCTTGCGAATATCAACCCGCACAGATTCATCGGCTGTCACAAGGCCATCCAGGCGGCCAATCAAATTGCGATAGCGTTCATCCGCCTCACGGATCTGCGCCGCCCATGTTGCAATGCGCTGATCGAGATCATCGATCCGTACAAGCCAACTGGCGACATACTCGCGATCCTGCTTACGAGCCTCGGCAACCTGCTGGATCTGGGATTGCATCTCACGAATTGGCCGTGTGCCTTCATCGATCTTGACCAATGCAGAAGCGACTTCCTTGCGCAGGCCGATAATATCGCGACGTGATGAATCAATCGCCTGAGCAATATCCGCGCGGTGCCGATCAAGCAAACCCTCAATCTGTGAAACGCTTGACTCAACCTTACGAACCTGTTCCATCGCCCAACTATATTTGTTGCTCTGCTCTTTGAGCAATCGCCGCAGTTCATCGATCTGGCCCTGTAGATACACAACCTGCGACTGTTCGGCAGCACGTAGCCGTTCTTCTTCGTATTTACTAGTTGAATTACGATTGTTTGTCACGCTGCCTCCTTATGCGCAAGCGAGCGAATGGCCTCGGGTAGACGTATATCGCCAGTATAGAGTGCCCGCCCAACAATTGCGCCCTCACAGCCGATCTCGGCCAGGCGTTGCAATTGCGAACTATTGGCAATCCCTCCCGAGGCGATCACCGCCGGACCACCAGCCTGAATGAGTTGCGCTGTTGCAGCATAGTTTGGTTCGGAGAGCGTTCCATCACGGCTAATATCGGTATAAATAAACCGCCGCACACCAAGCTCGGCCATCTTCTGAACCAATGCACTCGCCTCAACCGCAGCAGTTTCCAGCCACCCGGCCGTCGCAACCATGCCATCGCGGGCATCCACGCCAACAATGATCGCATCGGGATAGCGGGCAACCAGATGGGTAATGAGTTCGGGATCATGCACGGCTGCTGTACCAAGAATGACTCGCGCCGCGCCCAGTTTAAGTGCTTGCTCAACATCATCCTCGGTGCGCATGCCACCACCAACCTGGACGGGGATAGTCAGTGTTCGTACAATTGCGCCGATCACATCGACATGGATCGGTTGGCCGGCGCGTGCGCCATCCAGATCAACAACATGCAGGCGAGTAGCACCCTGTTCGACCCAGCGCCGCGCAACTGCCAGCGGATTATCGTCGTAGACTGTCTCCTGTGTAAAATTGCCCTGAAAAAGCCGAACACAACGGCCATTTTTTATATCAATTGCTGGAATAATTTCCATACAGGCCTCATTTCTTTACGCACTTGTGGTATCGGATACTGCCCAGGCAACAAAATTTGTTAGAATTTGCAAACCCCAGCAGCCACTCTTTTCTGGGTGAAATTGGACAGCAGCGATGTTTTCGTGCAGGAGCGCACTCGGAAACGCCAGCCCATAATCCGTCGTCCCCGCGATGATCGCCGGGTCGCTCAGATCGCAGTAGTAGGAATGGACAAAATAGACATCGCTGGCATCGGGGACACCCTGAAACAAGGGATGTTCGCCAGCACCATTAACATAGCGGAGCTGGTTCCAGCCAATCTGTGGCACCTTCTGGCCATCCGGAAGGCGGCGAACATCACCGCCAACCAGG
>JBBQSD010000048.1:0-39779 GCA_038214135.1 Chloroflexales bacterium
GGGGGTGAGGGTCCTGCTTGGTTCTGGAACACTCACCGGCCTGATGATATTGCAGAAACCGGGGAGTGGTGGCGTGATTGCGCTTGGTATGGGCCTGTGGCTGATCGGGCAGGTTCTGCGCCGATACCGCACCACCCAAAAGATTGCTGGCCAGCAACAAACCCGCCGCAGTATTGCTGCATTCCTTGCGCCAATTGTGTTGTGGGGTGCGGTGGCTGGCGTGCTGGTGGCACCGCTTGTCGTTCGCAATCTGCTGACGTTCGGGAAACTGTATTATTCGACGGAAAGTCACGATGCCTGGATTCTTGAGTATACCGAATGGGATAAAATCTATGCTGTCTATACCCCCGAATTGGGTGGTGAAGGCACGCCAGATCGCAGTTGGATCTTGCGCTGGGGCTTTGATCGCACGCTAGCCAAGATGAGCCATCAGTTAACGGCAGTGCGCGATTATCTGCTGCCTGGTTGGCAGGGTTTGCCACCTGGCCTGGATCTACTGGCTGCCCGTGGCGATAAGGATACGCGACTGCTGTTTGATACGGGGGCATGGCTGGCATTGCTTGGTTGCATCGGCGCACTAGCCACACGGCGCAGGCTGATCGGGCTATTGCTGGCGGCATTTGTACCCTATACACTCTTTCTGGTCATCTATTGGCACGCAAATGAAGAGCGTTATTTTGTTGTTGTGTTGCCCTGGCTGGCATTGCTGGCTGCGGCTGCGCTCTGGCGTGGCTATGATCGGATCGCGGTGATTGGCGATGGGCGCTGGGCACCGCTTGGATTGGCAATGGCGATCATCGCCATCGCACTGATGGTGCAACCATCGTGGGCACCGATTGATCAGAAGGTGCGCGGCGAACCACAATTGTATGCCGCCGATCTGGATGCCTATGCCTGGCTGGCCGCCAATACACCCGCCGATGCCATCATGATGACCCGCAACCCCTGGCAGCTCAACTGGCAGAGCCAACGGCCAGCATTGATGATCCCGTATACGGTGGATCGGCAGATCCTGCTGCGGCTCGCGCAGCACTACCGCGCTCGCTATCTCGTGCTGGATAGCCTGCAACGGCCAGAACCAGAGGTGCGGGCATTGCTCAACGCAATGCTCAGTGACCCAGCACTGGGCTTTCGTGAAGTCTATCGTACGCCAACGTATGTCGCCGAGTATAACGGCGTTCGCAGAGAGCTCGTCACCGAAATCTATGCCTTCCCCGATAATTACGGCGGTGTCGCCGCAATTCGATAATACAGAGGAGTAACCCATGGCAGAGTATCGCCCATATGAAGCTCGCTACGCATCCATGTCGTATCGCCGCACTGGCCGCAGCGGCCTCAAACTACCTGCCATCTCGCTTGGGTTATGGCACAACTTTGGCGGTGTCGATGTCTATGAGAATTCGCGGGCGATGTGTTTGCGGGCCTTCGATCTTGGTATCACCCATTTTGATCTGGCCAACAACTATGGCCCGCCAGCCGGATCGGCAGAAGAGACCTTTGGCCAGATTTTGGCCCATGATCTGCGGCCCTATCGCGATGAGCTGATCATCTCATCGAAAGCTGGCTATTATATGTGGCCTGGCCCATATGGCGAATGGGGTTCACGCAAGAATCTGATTTCTAGCCTCGATCAAAGCCTGAAGCGCATGGGCCTTGAGTATGTTGATGTATTCTATAGCCATCGTCCCGATCCCGAGACGTCACTGGAAGAGACGATGGGCGCACTCGATGCGATTGTTCGCAGCGGCAAAGCCCTGTATGCTGGTATCTCATCGTATTCGCCCGAGCGAACCGGCGAAGCCGCTGCAATTCTGCGCCGCCTCGGCACGCCATGCCTGATTCATCAGCCCAGCTACAATATGTTCAACCGCTGGATCGAGGATGGCCTGCTGGATGCACTGCGTAGCGAGGGCATGGGCTGCATCGCCTTCTCGCCACTCGCCCAGGGTTTGCTCACCAACCGCTATCTCGATGGCATTCCCAGCGATTCACGGGCGGCCAAGCCGCATGGCTTCCTCAAGGCCGATCAGGTCACCGATACACGTATTGATAAAGTGCGCCAGTTGGGAGCCATCGCGCAGAACCGTGGCCAGAGCATGGTTCAGCTTGCGCTTGCCTGGGTGCTGCGCCACGATGTGATGACATCGGCGCTGATTGGGGCCAGTAAAGTTGCCCAGATTGAGGAAGCAGTTGGTACACTCAGCAATGTGAGCCTGAGTGCCGAAGAAATCGCCGCAATCGACACGATCCTGGCGGGGTAACGAGAATTGTATCCAGGAGTCAGAATTCAGAATAGCTGGTGCATGGGTAATCACCCCTACCGAATGCCGCGTTGGTTCAACACCATGGCCCGATGGGAAGGGCGGGCACACGGATCTCCCCATAGCCGCTCTCCTCGCTACCTTATTCTCTTATGCGAGGGGTTCTTGGTATTCTGACTCCTGACTCCTGACTTCTGACTCCTGCTCATCGACCATAATTCGTGATTTTCCCCCGTAGCCGTTCGGCAAGGTATGGGCTGGCCTCACCAAGCGTTTCTAGAATGAATTGAGCCTCTGTGCGATAGGCTGCCACCCGTTCAATTGGCCAATGGGCCGGCGGTGGTTGCAGATTGCAGATCCGGTCGGCCAATTTCACCATCCATATTTCGGCTGGTTGGGCGCGAATACGCCGTAGGCTGTCACCCATCTGCTGTTCTTTGGGCAATTGGGTATTCTTGGTTAATGCCTGCACACCATTGGCAACAGCGCTGCCATAGCGTCCAGCGACATCATCAAACGTTATGGATGTATCCTCGATCACATCGTGCAACAGCGCGCATCGCACCGCCAGATCGCCATCGTGACCAGATTCGAGCGCTAATGTGCTAATCACTTCCATTGCAACCAGGCTGACATGCAACAAATACGGTAAATCAGTGCCAGTAATCGTCTGGCCGTTATGCGCTTCGGCAGCAAAACGGCTTGTTATCAGATAGTGTTCTGGTGACCACAAACTACCCATGGTTGGTTTCCTTTATAACGCCCATTCGACAGCAGCAACGGCATGCAGGTAGGTCGTGTCGAATAATGGCACTGTCGTATGTTCAGGCTTAATCAGCAGCCCAATTTCGGTGCAGCCAAGAATAATCCCCTCAGCACCGGCAGCCCCAAGATGCTCGATCACCGCCAGGTAGCGCTCCCGTGATTCGGTGTGAATCTGCCCAAGAATAAGTTCTTCATAGATAATCCGATGGATCTCGCTACGCTCGTGTTCGTCTGGAATCAATACATTCAGGCCGTGCTGCTTAATCAGCCGATCACGATAAAACGGCTGTTCCATGGTGAAACGTGTGCCAAGCAGCCCAATTGTGCGAAGGCCACGAGCCTGGATCGCAGCCGCCGTTGGATCGGCAATATGTAGCAGTGGAATGCCAACTGCAGCCGTGATTACATCGGCAACCAGATGCATGGTATTTGTACACAGCACTATCAGATCAGCGCCACCTCGTTCAAGCCGCTGTGCCGCATCAGCAAGCATGATGCCAGCCTGTTCCCATTGCCCATTGTGCTGCAAAATCTCAATCTCGGCGAAGTCCACCGAGAACATAAGGGATTGGGCCGAATGGACACCGCCAAGCCGCAGCTTTACTTCCTCATTGATCATCCGGTAATATTCAATCGAGGATTCCCAACTCATTCCGCCGATCAGTCCAATCGTTTTCATCATGCTTCCTTTGGTTCATATGGATGCGATATATCCTGTCTGTAGGGATTACAATCCATCTTCATTTGCTAGGTCGTGCGGGCGCGATATATCGCGTTCCTGCGGATCGCAATCACTCATAATTATTCAATAGTAGCACATGCTTCCATATATCCACCCCAACCTGTAGGGCGATCTGTAGCGGCAGTCCGTGAACCGCCCAACCCATTGGTCGTGGTATCATCAGCATTCGATCTGTAGGGGCAGTCCGTGAACCGCCCAACCCATTGGTCGTGGTATCATCAGCATTCGATCTGTAGGGGCGGTTCGTGAACCGCCCAACCCATTGGTCGTGGTATCATCAGCATTCGATCTGTAGCGGCAGTCCGTGAACCGCCCAACCCATTGGTCGTGGTATCATCAGCATTCGATCTGTAGCGGCAGTCCGTGAACCGCCCAAGGCAATAGTCGTAGGAGGAATCGATGAGCATCACAATCCAAACATTCCAGCCGTTCTTGCTCGAAGCATGGCAATCGCGCTATGAACAGACGGTTCGCTATAATCTGGCCGATAGCGGCGTTCAGCCAGTGACGATCCGCGAATTGTTGACGCCAGCCCAGATCGAACACCTCCTCGATCTGCCAATTCACTACCCAGAAGTGAATGGCACGCAGGCCCTGCGCTCCCTGATCGCAGCATGCTATCAGGGAGCCACTGCCAGCCATGTATTGGTGACGGTCGGCGCGGCGGAGGCCAATCAGATCATCTGCCAAGCACTGCTTCAACCAGGCGATCAGGTTGTGGTGATGGAACCAGGCTATCGCCAGGTGTGGGGCCTGGCCCATAATCTCGGCTGTGAGGTGCGCAGCTTCGCACTCGATCCCCAGAACGGATGGCGACCAGATCTCGCTGCGCTCGAACGGGCCGTTAGCAGCAATACCCGCCTGATTGCGCTGGTTAATCCGAACAACCCGACTGGCGCGATCCTGACGCCAGATGAGATGGCGCGGATCGCAACTATTGCACAGCGATCAGGGGCCTGGCTGCTGGCCGATGAAGTCTATATCGGTTCGGAACGGCTTAGTATTGCTGAGACACCATCATTCTGGGGGATGGCGGAACGGGTGATTATTGTTGGCAGTATGTCGAAAGCCTATGGCCTCAGCGGCCTGCGCCTTGGGTGGGCGGTGGCTGATCCAGCCTTGGTGGAGGAACTCTGGCGGCGGCATGAGTATGCCACAATCGCAACCAGCGCTCCCTCCATGCTTCTGGCCGAAGCAGCCCTACAGCCAGCCACTCGAACAACGCTGATCGAGCGCCAGCGCCAGCTTATTCGCAGTGGTGCAGCCCAGATCGAAGCCTGGGCCGCCCGCTACCCCGAACTTGTGTCGGTTGTGCCGCCGCAAGCAACGGCACTGGCCTTTGTTCGCTACCACGCACCGTTGCCATCTATCGAGGTTGCCGAACTGATCCGCCAGCAGGGTGATGTGCTGGTTGCCCCAGGAGCCTGCTTTGGGATCGAAAGCCACCTGCGCATCACCCACGGCCTTGGCGTTGCCTATGTCGCCGAAGCACTCGAACGGATTGCAACAGTGCTACGTTCGATTATGGTGTAATGCTGGCCAGGATGCGCTTCGACATCTTGCAGACCATGGTATAGGCTGGATCGAAGATATTGCCAAGATCATACTCGACAGCCTGGCCCATGAGAATGCTGGCCCCAACCGGATCGAGATCATAGTCGCTCTGCAGCCAACGCAGCATTTCGCTTGTCGCATGCTGAACACATTGATCGAGCGGGCGTGCATTGCCGACAGTAAAGATATACTCGGCATTCTCGCCGCGTGGCCAGCGAATGGTTTGGCCCTTGATCACCCGCACCGTGACCTGCACATCCATTGAGATCTCGATTCCGGTGCCAGCGATTTCACCATCGCCCTGAATGGCATGGCCATCCCCGAAATGCAGCAACGCGCCAGGAACAAAAACAGGGAAATAGACTGTCACGCCACTGGTGAAACCACGATAATCCATATTGCCGCCATGCTCAGCCGATGTCGCGGTGGAGATCGCCTGGCCCTGTGCCGGTGCAACGCCAAAGCAGCCCAACATCGGCACAATTCGCAGTACCAATCCGCCCAGTTTTGTCTCGGGCTTGGCCAGCGTTGCCGTTTTCGCAAGCGCATCGACATGCCAGTATGCCGACTCGCGCTGGCCCTTGGGCATCCAGGGTAATTCCGGCACATAATCGGGATCAACACAGTTCGGCGCAACCATGCGCCCGCTCCATCCCTGGTTGCGATTGGGCACGATACTATCAAGCTGTACAACCAATGTATCACCTGCTTCGGCACCATCAACATAGAACGGCCCAGTCATCGGGTTGCCGCGTACAGCAGATTGAACGCCGTCCTTGTCCCACCCACCGGCATCAACCGTCGTCGTAATGATCGTGTCGCCATCGGCCACATGCAAGACTGGTGTGTGCGAACCGATTGTGTTGAAGTAGTGGTGCGGATGAAAATGATGAACTGCCATACTTCGTGCTCCTCACTATCGAATGTGCTGCTATGATAGCGCAAATCGATTGAATGAGGAGATGTATCATGCCGATCAACACTGCCATCATCCTTGCTGCTGGGCCTGGTCAACGCATCTGGCCATATAACGAGGTTCGCAACAAATGCACAACACCAGTCGGTAATCTTCCCAATATCCGCCGGATCGCCAATGATCTCGTATCTGCTGGCCTCTCGCAATCCGTTGTTGTTGTTGGTGTCAATCCTGGCTCTGTTCGGGCTGCGTTGTTTGGCGGGCCGCTCCAAACGGTCTATGTCAATCAGGCCCAACCAACAGGCACTGCCGATGCAGCAGTATTGGGGCTATCGCAGACAGATGCAGAGGCTGTTCTGCTGATCTACGGCGATATCGTCACCTCACCAGCGACGATTCAGCGGGCGCTGGATTGCTGGAATCAGGGCGATCACGCGGCGGTTGCCCTTGTCGAACGAATTGTTCTGCCACGCCACGCCAACGATTGGATCGGCGGTTATGTTGAAGATGGCCTGCTGAAGTCGATCGAGGGCCATAGCACATCGGCACCATATCGGCTCGGCGGGCTGTTTGTGTTTGATCGCCGCCTCCTGCCCTATCTCGTTGCAACCCCAGATGTCATGGTTGCTGTGCCAATTGGTGGCATGCCAGCTGCCGAACGCGAACTAGCCCAGGCACTCCAGCGCTTCATTGCCGATGGCAACCCGATTGCAGCCATTGAGCCAATCGATTATTTGGTAGACATGGATAAACCCTGGCATATTCTCGAAGCCAACCATCATGTGTTGCGCGCCACAACCGCAGCACTGCACGAACACACAATTCATCCAAGCGCACGCATTCACGATGGAGCCGAGATCCAGGGGTTTGTTGAGCTTGGCCCTGGGAGCAAAATTGGCAATCGCGTGGTGTTGGGCGGCAATACAATCATTGGCGCGCAAACGCAGGTGATCAACGGTGCAATCCTCAAAGGTTCCGTTCTGATCGGTCATGAATGCCGAATCAGCGATTACTGCCTGATTGAGGATAATACAGTGATCGGCAATCGCTGTATTGTTGGGCATGGTGCCGAGATGAGCGGTGTGCAGTTCGATGGCTCGTATCTCTGGCACTACTGCGAAATCTATGGCATCGTTGGGCAGGCCGTCGATATCGGTGCTGCGACGGTGTGTGGCACACTGCGCTTCGATGATGGCCCAACCCCCCATCGAGTCCGTGGCCGCCGCGAACTGCCCGAATCGGGTTCAAATGCAACCTATTTTGGCGATTTTAGCCGCACTGGCGTGAATGTGATCACCCAGCCAGGAGCGAAGATCGGAGCCTATGCCTGCGTCGGTGCCGGGATCGTCGTCTATGAGGATGTGCCAAGCCGCACACTACGCCTGCTCAAACAGGAAACGATTGATCGGCCATGGGGGCCGGAGCGCTATGGGTGGTAGCAGCTGCTATCTGGTTTCAATCATTCGCCCTTGCTCTTCTCCTAAAGCCTACAAGCATGGTAAAATCAAGTTTCAAAAGATGAAACATATATCATACGAATGAAATACACGCTTGCGGATTTGGAACTTGTGTGCTAACATTGTGCCTGAAGAACAAGGGTAAACTTCAATTGACGGACATACCAGAGATGATAACAACATTTGCTCAATACAGAAAAGATGCACATAATTGGATTACCTTAGCGACCGGAGAGTTTTACCCAGATATCCTGATCGACGCCTGCTTACTGTATACGCCGGTTCTAGAGATGTTTGGGCGTCTTGTCCGCACATCGGAGTCCTCTGAGCGGCTATTCATGCAGATCGCTGAAGTGCGTGAGAGTTGGATGCGAATACAGCTTTCTCGAGTTTTCAAAAGATACGTGAGTCCTAGCACACCTGTCGAAATGCTCAAGAAGAAATCGCAAGCAGCTCAGATATGCGCTAGATATCGTAGTGATTTCCGTCCGATCCAAGAAGTTCAGGCTGCCTTTTCAAGCCGCCCTATACCTGACGAACCATTATGTGCATTATTGTGGGAATACAAGGATCGTGGCAAGAAAGGTTATGATCTAACAGAGCGATTCTTCGAGTTATTCAGATCTCGCTTTCCGCATCTTCCTATTATCGGGCCAGAGAGAGCGGGTCGAGATGTGTTGCTTGGCGAGGTATTCAGTGAGTACCCTAACCCAAAACGACCTGTTGACTTTGTCATTTACGATGAAAACAAAATGGTTGTTCTTGCTGTAGGTTTAGCAAGATATGACTCAGATCGTGGTGGAGCCTAAGAGGATGACCATACTGGAGGTTATCGTGATTGTGCTCGGGAGATTCTTATCTATGCACAACAACACAATTTACCTACTAAAGTCATATTTCTCAATGATGGTCCTGGCTTATTGCTTGGATCAATGTGGAACGACTACGCTGCAATTGAAGATTCTTGGAGTGGCAAAGTCATGATTACGACGTTGCGAATGGTACCAGAGCGAATAAGTATAATGTGGCTACATTTACGGGAGATCTAATCTATGGCAACGGGAAATCCAAAAACTAAATGGATAACTCAATCTATGCCTGTGTATGCTGAGGAGCATTTGCCAGCGGAAGTCACGCTTAGCTATAAGGGTAAAGCTTCTGAACAGGAAATTTTGGCCACTCAACCCATCTCTGCTCTTCCAATATGGTCACATCAACCCGAGTCGCCAAATCGTCTCTACTATGGAGACAACCTGCCATTGCTTTCTTCGCTCATGCACGATAGTAATGTTAGAGGAAAGGTCAAGCTTGTCTATATTGATCCACCCTTTGCAACAAATAGCGTTTTTCACTCCCGAACTCAAGTTGATGCATATCAAGATCTGCTGATTGGAGCAGGATTCATCGAGTTTATGCGTAAACGACTGATCTTGATTCGAGAGTTACTAGCAGAAGATGGATCTATCTATGTCCACTTAGATGAAAATATGGCATTTCATATGAAAGTTATTATGGATGAAGTATTTGGCTTTCAGAACTTTAGAAATTGGATTACTCGGAGGAAGTGTAGCCATAAAAACTATACAAAGAAAACGTATGGGAATATCTCTGATTATATTTTGTTCTATACAAAATCAGATAAATATATCTGGAATCGGCCTATTGAGGCATGGACATCTGAACGAGCAGCAAAAGAGTATACATATATAGAAGAAGGGACAGGTCGCAGATATAAGAAGGTACCTGTACATGCACCCGGCACACGGAATGGTGAAACGGGTCAGCCTTGGCGTGGAATGTCACCACCACCAGGCAAACATTGGCAATATCTACCGAAAACACTAGACGAGATGGATGCACGAGGTGAAATTTGCTGGTCCGCATCGGGTAACCCGCGCAGAAAAATCTACCTTGACAAAAGTGAAGGTGTGCCTATCCAAGATATTTGGTACGATTTCCGTGACACTAGAAATCAAAATATCTATACTACAGGGTATCCTACTGAGAAGAATCCTAACCTACTGGAAAGGATAATTCAGGCATCTTCTAATCCTGGAGATCTCATACTTGATTGTTTCAGTGGGTCAGGAACTACTCTAGCAGTTGCTGATATACTTGGAAGATATTGGATAGGAATTGATAAAAGCAAAGAGGCAATCGCCGCCACCCTACAGCGCTTTGTGAAAGGAACTGAGAGAATGGGCGATTTTGTTAATCGAGGTAATTCTTTGCAGAGTAAAAGTATACCACAAGAATTACAACGCGAACTATTTACCGATGATAACAATGCAAATAAATTACATGATCATCGAATAACTAGTTTTACACTATATAGTCAGAGTACAGATGATACGAATAGCTTGAACGAGTGGAAGAGCCTTTTGGAGGAAGACAAGTAGTCTACTCTCAACACTAGGAATGCATCGTGCAGTGAAGCGGTATATTCTGCAGCCGTAGTTTCTAAGAACCTATCTAATAGATTGCCCGTTGTTCTCTTTTATAACTGGTTCATACAATGCCTGGAGTGTTCCTCGAAAACTGCACATGGCTAGAAGCAGAGGTGCTGCTGAAACCCGAAACCATCGTGCTTATTCCGCTTGGGGCCGCTGCCAAAGAGCATGGGCCACACATGCTCCTCAGCACCGATCATATTCTGGCCGAGTATCTGACCAACCGGGTCTGCGAACGGGCCGAGGTTGTTGTCGCACCACTGGTCAACTACCATTTCTACCCGGCTTTTGTTGAATACCCTGGTTCGGTATCGCTGCGGCTCGAGACAGCCCGCGATCTGTTGATCGATATCTGCCGCAGCCTAGCCGCCTTTGGCCCGCAGCGCTTCTATGTGCTCAATACCGGTGTCTCGACGCTGCGCGCCCTGAAACCAGCCGCCGAAATGCTGGCGAACGATGGCATCATCCTGCACTATACCGATCTGCTCAAGGTATTAGGCCCAATTGAGCATGCAATCGCCGAGCAAGATGGTGGCACACACGCCGACGAGATCGAGACATCAATGTTGCTTGCTATTGCCCCCGAAACTGTTAAAATGGCCAGAGCCACCAGGGATTACCATCCAGGGCCAGGGCCGCTGACCCGCACACTCGGAAATCCCGGCGTCTATTCTCCAACTGGCATCTATGGCGATGCAACACTGGCAACCGCCGAAAAGGGCCGCCGCGTGCTCGAAGTGCTGGTTGCTGGTATTTGCGAAGATATCGATGCCCTATGGAAAGCGTAGGATATATGCGTCTCCGCCTGCTCCTCTGCGTTGTGTTCCTCACTGCCTGTGCCACACCAGCGCCGCCACCCTCTACGCTAGTAGCCCCTGCACCAACCAGCATTGCAT
This sequence comes from Chloroflexales bacterium, assembly GCA_038214135.1. GTDB lineage: Bacteria > Chloroflexota > Chloroflexia > Chloroflexales > Roseiflexaceae > JANLSE01. Next base: position 11,042 of record JBBQSD010000048.1, read on the forward strand.
CAACGCCAACGAATGCTGAGCCTGCTCCAACCAGCATGGCTCCGGCGTCAACGAGTGTCGCTCCAACGCCAACCAGTGTTGCTCCAACGCCAGCATCTGTTCAGACAAATGCTGTGCCAGCCATGTTCTATGTTGCAACTAACGGCAATGATACCTGGTCCGGAACGCTCTCTACGCCAAATGCGAACAAGACTGATGGCCCGTTTGCCACAATTGAACGCGCCAAAATCGCCGTGCGCGAGCGCCGCCGTGCAAGTAACCTGCCACAGGGCGATCTTAGTGTCGAGATCCAGGGTGGCATCTACCAGCTGTCTGCTCCGCTCATATTGACCGATGAAGACGGTGGCAGTGCCAATGCCCGTGTGATCTATCGTGCCGCTGCCGGCCAATCGGTGCGCCTGATTGGTGGCCGATTACTCGATCTCAGCACACTTGCCGCAGTTACCGATCCAGCTGTGGCAAAGCGCATCAACCCGGCTGCGCTGCCATCCGTGCGCCAGATCAATCTGCGTTCATTAGGGATCGATGACTACGGCCAGCTCAGTGAGCGTAATTCTGGCTACTATGCAGTTGGTGCATTGGAGTTGTTCTATAACACACGCCCACTTCAACTTGCCCGCTGGCCCAATATTGGTGAATGGGCGCTGATCGATGGTCAACAGGGAAAGCTGCAACAGGACTCGTTCCGCTATCCCGGCGATCGACCAAAAGGCTGGCAACCCTCCGATGATATCTGGGCGCATGGCTATTTCAGCACCGATTATTCTGATCGCTATGAACGAGTGACAGCCATCGATCAGAATGCACACACGATCTCGACAACTGCCGCGCAGTTTAATTATGCCGAATATCTTGGCGGCCAGCGCTTCGCATTTCTGAATGTGCTCGAAGAACTCGATCAACCAGGCGAATGGTATCTTGATCGAGCAACAGGCATACTCTATATCTGGCCACCCGATGATCCTGCGCGTAGTGAGGCGTATGTTTCTATGTTGGCAGATCCACTAATCCAGCTTCAGAATGCATCATATGTGACAATCCAGGGCCTCACGATTGAGGGTGGCCGTGGCGTTGCTGTTGCGATTGAGGGCGGCAGCAAGAACCTGCTCGCAGGCCTCACGCTGCGGAATATGGGCACGGATGGAGCGCGTATTTCCGGCCAGCAGAACAGCATTCTATCCAGCGATATCTATGATGTTGGCGATAGCGGCATTCGGCTGACGGGAGGCGATCAGCAGACGCTACTTGCCTCAGAAAACACCGCACAGAACAACCATATCTATCGCTATGCCCGCTTCGTCCGTACCTCACGCGCCGCCATCGACATCCAGGGTGTTGGGATGCGTGTTGCACACAATCTCATCCACGATGCACCAGCAGTCGCCATCCAGTACAGTGGCAACGATCACCTGATCGAACTGAATGATATCGGGCGCGTTGCACTCGAAACCAGCGATGTTGGTGCGATTCATATCAATGGTTCCTGGGCAGGGCGTGGCAATATCATTCGCAATAATTATTTCCATGATCTCGATCTCGCACCGCCACTGCCAGACAAAAACGGCGCACAGGCGATCTATCTCGATAACTATGCCAGCGGTACGAGTATCATTGGCAATGTCTTCTATCGGCCAGGTGCGCGTGCCGTGTTTATCAATTCTGGCCCGCTCAACCGCGTCGAAAATAATATCTTTATCGGTGGAGCGCCATATGGGGTGTACATCCAGTACCGCGATTGGACCGATCTACCGCAGGATTTTCTGAACGAACTCGATGCGCTGAACTATCGGCAACCACCCTACGCTACGCGCTACCCAGAAATTGTTCGTATCCGCGATGTGCCACCAGAACAACTGCGCTGGCCGCGTGGAAATATCGTCGAACGCAATCTGTTCTACCAGGTGCCAACCCCAATCGATACCCCGCGTGGCGTTCCAGCCAGTATCTTCACGATTGATCGCAATCTGATCACCCAGAATAATCCAGGCTTCGCCGCCCTTGATCGTCAGAATTTTATGCTCACTACGAATACACCAGAACTGCGTGCGATTGGCTTTGAACCAATCCCATTCGATACCATTGGCCTCATGATCGATACCTATCGCACAAAACTCCCCTAAAGCTGGGTGCAGAGACCATTATCCCCTCTCCCAACCCCGCCCCCCAGTGGGCGGGGTGCACACGGTTCCATATGGGTCTATCCCCTCTCCCCGGCGTGGGAGAGGGGGTCAGGGGGAGAGGGGCAAAGCACAGCAGGACGCATTCGACCAAAACCCTACACGTAGGAGAACGGGCAGGGGTGAGGGGAAAGTTATGCGCTACCGCACGATCAACGGTAGGTTCACAATACGGATCGATCCAGTAGTCCTAGTTGGGGTCGCGGTTGCCGTCGCAGTTGCAGTTGATGTAGGTGTTACCGCGGGTGGTGGCGGCAGATCAGAGCAGAGTGTGGTTGCCCACAGATCAGCCATGCTGTCATAGCCTGTCTGGTTGGGATGCAGATTGGATGCATCAGTCGCATCCAAGTAACTCGGGTTATTGAGAAAGTGGGAATAGAAATCTGGCCCTAATCGCACCGGGTTGGTACCCGAATTGCGCGCCGTAATCACATTCGGAATCTCCGCATTGAAATCCTGTGTCCGCGTGAGTGCAGCAGCATTACTGCCAGAGTCGCCACGCCAGGGTATGCGCGCCACCCAGATCTTCAGCCCTGAATTTGGTGTTTGCAACGCAGCAATGGCGTTCGTCAGGCCATGATTATATTCAATTGGGAGCAGGCTGGGATCAGGGGCTGGAATACCACTGGCATCGTTCGTTCCTATCTGCAACAATACCCGATCTGCACCAAGCGTTGCAATATGGCTGTTATAGGCCGGAGCACGCGCCAACACGCTGTTGGGGTCGGGCGATTCCCCACTATTTGCGAAATAAGCGGTACGATTGTCCGAAACGCCATCATTCAGAATGAACATCGGCGTCCCACCACAGGTCGCCAGCAGATTGTTCAGCCGCATCTGATAGCCACGATTATAGGAATCATACTCGGGTAGACTCGAACCACTCACAAAATAGTTGTCGAGTTGGTAGATATTGCGCCGATCCGTACTGCCCTCTGGTGAGTTGACATAACTCGTCACAGGGTAGGAATAGGTGATCGGCCCGATTTTATTGTTATTTGGCCCAACCCCATAGCCGCGCAGGCCAGCCGTGATCGAATCGCCAATGGCGACGAAAATCCGCCCGTAGCCAAGCGTCTCGATGCTATCATCTGCTGTGTTGTTCAGTCGCTGGCCGTTGCTTGTAACAATATATCCATCTAAGCGGTATTCCTGCATCCGTGGTAGGGTGATCGTTGTCTGCACAGAACTCCCAAACACGGTTGCGACAATCGTGCCATCGAGGACGAACTGTACGCCCGAACCAGCCGGCGCACCCTGGGTTGTGCCCGTCACGATCACCTGCGGAGTGCTTTGAATATATGGGATCTTAAAGATATCATTGGTTGTGTTCGAAAGAGGAGATGAACCTGCTGGAACATTTGCATCGATAACGAGTAACCCGGTTGCTTCATCCAGCGTCCGCCCGCTTACCCCAAGGCTCAGAGTCGTTGGTGCAAACTGATCGATGATCTCGAATGTTCGCTCCTGCGCAGAAGCATCGGGTGTCAGCAACCCAAGATATTGAACAACCAGCAGGCCGCTGGTTGTATCCCAATCGGCAAGGTAATCCTGCCCAGCCACAAGTATCTTCCCGGCACGGCGAATGGTGAAATTCGCTCCCGGCCAATGAGCTATCTCCAGCCGTGGTTGGCGCAGGGTGCCAAGTGGCATCTCGATCCGTACTGGCTGATTTGCCATCGCAGATGTTCGAACCGCCCCACTCAGCCTGTTCGTTATAGCCTGTACAGGTATGCCCAACTCCTCACCCATCCAGGCATCGAGGTACAACATGAGCGTACGCTGTGTCAAACCACCATCAATTGTTTCGGAGGAAACGGTTTGCAGAACGGCACCAACCGTGGCCAGCGGATCGCGGTGCAGATCAGTAAGCAAGGGGCCAGCACTGCGCGTTGTAATAGCAATCTGGCCGCCAACCCAGATGGTATAGGTGATCGTAAATGGCTCCAGTGATGCACTGGTTGTGCCGCGCCACACAATCTGTGTCTGTACAGGGGTTGCTCGTACAAGCGTTAATTGGCCAGTAAGTGGCGCTGTGCTGCCTGCCACACGATGTTCCAGGAGATGGGTTCCCGCTGCGACGAGGTTGGCGCGGCGTTGTGGATCACGGCGCAGATCATACCAACTGGCGATTCCCTGGTCATCCAGGATCAGCTCGAACCGCTGAGTCGATCTAACGATGAGGGTTGCGCGGCCATCCGGCGTTTGCTGAATGACAATCAATCCACTAGGCGGGGCTGCCTGACCTTGATTGGGTTGTGTACCGTGTGCCAACCCGCCGCTTGTCCATAGGATGGCACCAACAACCAGCAGTGTAATAACCTGTTTTATCGAAGAATATGCCATCGCCATGAGATTCTGCATAGGCACCTCTAAACAAAGTCTAGGAATACGTGATGCGGCGTGAGTGGCATGCCTGCCATTCCCAACACCGCATCGAACACTCGCTACATGGAGCCATATGGGAGTACGTATACACAGAACAATCCTACATCATCTTGCTCGCTTGTACAGTGGTAAAGGAACAAGCGAACAAGGAATAGGTTAATGTTCGCTTGTTTCTGCTATTAGGTACCGACAGCGCGAACAAGCAGTGGTTGCTCCACCGCCGCCTCGATCTGTTTCGTCTCCTCAACCGGGCGGCGCATCTGCGGAATAAGCATGTGCAGTGTGCGCAGGATGGCGGCCCGATCTCCACGTTGCGCTGCATACTCAAGCGCTGTGATCGACTCATTCAGTGAGCGTGGCACAAAGTTGCTGGCATTCCAGGCAATGAAGATCTTCTCGTGAATGGTACGCTCATACGATTCGCCTGGAACAAACAGTTCTTCATATAGCTTTTCGCCAGGGCGCATACCAGTAAAGGTGATGTCGATATCGCGCCCGACTTCAAGCCCCGATAGTTCGATCATATCACGGGCAAGATCAACTATTTTGACTGGCTCGCCCATATCGAGCGTGAACACCTCGCCACCATGTCCAAGGGTCGCAGATTGTAGTGTCAGTTGAACGGCTTCGGGGATGGTCATGAAGTAGCGACACATATCAGGATGCGTTACTGTCACTGGCCCACCAGCAGCGATCTGCTGCTTGAATGTTAGCACAACACTTCCACGGCTGCCAAGCACATTGCCAAAGCGAACAGCCAGATAGGACTTCCCGCTGCTTCGAGCGGCTTGATGAACCAGCAGTTCGGCTGTTCGCTTACTCGCCCCCATGAGGCTGGTAGGATTAACAGCTTTATCGGTTGAGATCATCACAAACTGATCAACATTGTTTGCCAATGCGGCCTGGAGCAGGTTGCGCGTGCCAAGCACATTATTGGTAATCGCCTCAGATGGGTTCATCTCCATCAATGGCACGTGCTTGTGCGCTGCAGCATGGAACACAATTTCTGGGCGATATTCGGCAAAAATCGAGCGGATTCGTTCAGGAAAGCGGATATCGGCAATCAACGCTGTCAATTGCGTCTCTTTTGGAAGCATCTTGCGCAGCTCATTCTCGATTGTGAAAATGCTATTCTCACCATGACCAAGAATGATCAGTTCGGATGGCTCGAAGTGCAATACCTGTCGGCAGAGTTCGCTGCCGATTGAACCGCCGCCACCAGTGACCAGCACGCGCCGCCCGCGAATGAGGTTACCGACGGCAACAGTGTTCGTATGAACCGATTTGCGCCGTAAGAGATCCTCGATCTGCACATCACGCAACTGCTTAATATTTACCTTGCCATCCAGGAGTTCATAGATACTGGGGATGATCTTGGCTTTTACGCCGACCTTCTCGCAAATTGCAACAATCTCACGGATTGTCTTACCGGGTGCGGTTGGCATGGCGATAATAACCTGAACAATGTTTAGTTTTGCTACTAGCCGCGGAATATCCTGGTGGGTGCCCAGCACTGGTATGCCATAAATACGAATATTGAGCTTGGCAACATCATCATCAATAAAACCAACAGCTTCCATGCCGGATTTATTGCTCTCGCGCAGCTCGCGTGCCATCAGGGATCCAGCACTACCAGCACCCATAATAAGTACCGGAATTCGTACGCCAGAATGCACACTCGTTTTGTATCGCGAAATAAGCCGCACCCCGAGCCGCGGGCCAGCCGTTGCAGCCAGGCCCAATAGCATGAAAATGAATGGCACAGAACGTGGTACCGTTAAAAAATCCGGTAGAATCCAATTTGCGATCAGCGCTAATGCACCGACCAGAATCGCTGAAGCGGTAACTGAACCGGCGAGCAATAGCAATTCATCAATCGATGCGTATCGCCAGTAGCGTGAGTAAATCCTTGCCCATTGAAAGATCAGTGGCGTTACAATCAAACTCATGACAATAAACAAGAGCATTCCTGGGACGAAATTCGCAACACTCGGATCTTCTAGGCGCAACACATAACTTAGGTACACGGCGAGTGGAAGGAAGAGCAAATCGCTGGCGAAGAAATACCGATTGCGGATTAATCGCCTCATCAGGGTGATCCTTTCGCAGTAACCATAGGAATGAGGGAATGCGACAACAAGGGCTGAACAATGAACTAGCTTATTCCTCGCATCCGAGCTTCCCAGTGGATACATATTCTACATAGCTCAGTGCGCCCGATACACTAAAGGAACATAATTTGAGGAAACGGTTTTAGTATACCTACCGTTTCCTCAAATGGCCGTCACAACAATGTGTACTGTGGTTAGAAGCATATGTAGAATACTAGTATACCGACTTTAAAACTAGATGTGTAGGCACGCGAGGTCACATAAACAACAATTCATCAATTTGTTATCTCTGTTCTGTGGCATTGAAATCGCTCAAACGTTCGAGGCCGAGGAGCATATATTCCTCGGCCTCACTGGTAATAGATGTTAGGTATCTTATGAACGCATCGTGAGGCATGCAGCGAGCTGTTCACACACATAGTCAACCTGGGCCTCGGTCATAACGCCAGAGAAGGGTAGCGCAAGCGACACATCGCCAAGGTATTCGGTAATCGGGAAATCGCCGCGTTGGAACCCAAACTGTTGCTGATAGAATGGCTGCAAATGAATGGGCGTAAAGTAGGGTCGGCTCGGAACGCCGCGTTCAGCAAGGCGTGCCATCAGCGTGTTCCGATCCGCTGGCGGGCGCACTCGCACAACATACACAAACCAGCTCATTCGCGTTGTCTGCTTCGCGATCTGTGGGCGCTCGATCATTTCGATATGCGCCAGGCGCTCGTTATACCAGCTTGCGACTTGCTCACGTTTGCAGAGCAACTCCTCAATCCGTTGTGTCTGCACAAGTCCAATCGCAGCGCTCATCTCATCCAGGCGATAATTATAGCCAAGGCGGGTGTGGTTCAACCAGGCGTCAAAAATATCGCGGCCCTGGTTACGCAAGCTACGGAACAGATCGGCCCAATCTTTACGGCTGGTCACAATCAGCCCACCTTCGCCAGTGGTGATCTGCTTATTGGGATAGAAGGCGAACACGGCTGCATCGCCAAGCGTTCCAGCTGCCCGGCCTTTGTAGCTTGCACCAATCGCCTCGCACGCATCTTCGATCACCGTGAGCTGATGCTCACTGGCAGTTGCCAGAATTGGATCCATATCTGCTGGCTGGCCAAATGAATGAACCGGCAGAATCGCACGTAAACGGTTGATTGCCGAGGTTGGCACATTGCGCGGAAGCCAACGCAACGCCGAATCACCACCTCGCATCAGATCATGCGCTGCTTCAGCCACAAGGTTCGGATCGATATTGCCAGTCTGTGGGTCGACATCGACAAACAGCGGGATGGCACGCTCATACATAATGCAATTTGCCGATGCGATGAATGAGAATGGTGTTGTAATAACCAGATCGCCCGCCTGCACATCGGAGGCAATCACGCATAGGTGCAGGCCGCTGGTGCCAGAATTGACCGCGATGCCGTGATCGGCTCCGACATATGCCGCAACGGCCTGTTCAAATGCAACGACCTGTGGGCCGATACTCAATATTGGCGATTGTAGTACCTTGGCAACGGCCTCGCGCTCGGCATCGGTGAGATCTGGTGAGGCCATGGGGATATGCATTGGTGTACTCATTGTTCATTCCTCTATGATCAATTATCAGCAATGATCGAAATTCGTGTCATTCCTTACCAGCGGTTTGGGTAGTATCGGCGGTGATTGGAACCGCAGGGCTGCGATACTGTGGAAAGAAATCTGTCGTTCGCGCGCGCAGCCCCTGGCTCAGTTCGGCCTCCTGGCGCGCATCACTGAGCCGATCATACATATCGTTGTGTACAATCCAACGCCAGATGGCAAAATCATGGCGGCGATTGGAAAACCCGGCCTTAAATTGGAACAGCGAATCCTCCGATGATCCAAGGCCGCCGCCAAGGTGCAGAACATGTGCGCCTTGCTGAACGGCCCAGAGGCGTACTTCATCGAGCAACAACTTCATTGGGGCTAAACGCAATGCTGCATCTGCTGTTCCGGCGAGATGGTATTGAGCAATGCCATTGCACAGGCCGATCAGCGCACCACAAGCAACCTGCCCATCCAATCGGCAGATGAACAGGTGCATTGTATCAGCACTCTCGCTGAGTCGTTTGAAGTAGTGTTGATCAAAGAAATAACTTGCTGTCGCATCAACGCGCCGCATCGTCTCGTGATAGATCGTCACAAATTCGGTGAGATATTCGTATTGCACGTCGTGAATGCATTCCATACCCATACGCCGCAGCCGGCGGATATCGTAGCGGTGCCCCTGGCGATAGCTGGCCAGTTGGTCATTGCGTGTTTGTGTCAGATCGATCGAGACCGTCTGCCAGCGAATACTATATTCCCCAATGCCACTCAGCACCTCGCGTTGCCCTTGGATGAGCGGGTGCATGCGCGAAAAAACGGTCACGATCTGGTGTTTGTGGAGTGTGTGCGAGAGGGCCACCCGAAATCCCTGGAGAACTGGCTCTGGCATGTGCTGGTGTGAAACGATTGGCCCACAATAGCCATACACAGAGGTTGCATCCCACCAGCCTGCACCATATTCCTCAAGTCCAGCAATATGCTCAAGTGGGCGCAATAGCAGCGGCAGTGCGATCGTGTATTCACGCTCACGATACAAGAACAGCCGTGCCTGCCCCTCGCCATGTTCTTCTGCAATCCGGTGATAATCGGGGAGATAATAAAAATCGTACTGGGTGCAGCGTTGCAGGGCTTCCAGCCAAATACCGCTCTGTCTAAGCTGTATGACCTCCATGGTCATCGCGATATTCCTTCAATAAAGAAGGCGACCGATGTGGTCGCCCTGTTCTGCTAGCTATAGATGGAACGATTAATGGGCTGTTGGCACAAACTGTTCTGTTGGTGTTGGCTCGTGCTGGGCAGGTTGCTGAAGCTGCATCATCATCACTGGCGCTGCTGGACTTGCGGTACGTTCAGGCGATTGCACGCCCCAGAATTCAGGGGCGGTGGCATGCCCTTCGGCGCTGATCCCTTCGCGAGCAATGATCTTGCCAATGGTCAGGGCAATGATCTTCAGATCGAGCCATAACGATACCTGATCGACATACCAGACATCCAATGCGAATTTATCGTTCCACGAGATTGCATTGCGGCCATTGATCTGTGCCCATCCAGTAATCCCTGGTACCGCGTTATGGCGGCGCATTTGCTCGCTGGTGTAGCGCGGAAGATAGCGCATCAATAACGGGCGAGGCCCAACTAGGCTCAATGTCCCATTCAACACAAGCAGCAATTCCGGCAGTTCATCCAGGCTCGTGCTGCGCAGCCACTGGCCAAATGGATGCATGCGCTGTTCATCTGGCAACAGGTTGCCATGGGCATCGCGTGCATCAGTCATCGTGCGAAACTTCATGATTTCGAATGGCACACCATGCAGACCAGGCCGTTGCTGGCGGAAGATCACTGGCCCTCCCAGCCGTACACGAACCAGCACTGCGATGACGAGCATGACGGGAACAAGCACGATCAGCGCTGGAATTGTGAGTATCAGATCGAGTGCGCGTTTGCCATAGCGATGGTACATGGCGGCTCTCCGGTTTTTTGAAATGCTCTTCGGGAACATGGAGAGTATTGGGATGTTTGTAGTACGTTGTGCTATCATGTTTACTCGATATGAATGAAGATTAGATGAATCATGCAAGAAGCCGATGTGATTAAAAATAAAGATTCATTCGCATGCGCGCCGAAGCACCTGTTCAAGCGTGGCAGCCATGTGATCACGATCAAACTGTGTACGGGCGAGATTTCGTGCTGCCTGGGACGCCTGCCGTAGTCGTTCCTTATCATTGATAAAGGTGGCTATTGCGTGGGCTGCTTCTGTTGGATCATATGCTGATAGCACAATTCCTGCACCAGTCTCGCGTAGGAGATCGGCCTGCCAGCCACCATAGTTAATAGCAATTGGCTTGCCGGCGGCCAGTGCATCAAAGAATTTATTGGCCGAATTGTTCCACATTGGCCGAATAGGCAGGAACAGCGAGGTTGCAATTGTTGCTGCTGCCAGAAGATCGGGCATTTCTGTTTTGGAAATGGGCTTCCACACCCACAGGTTGCGTTCAAACACGCCACGCGCCCGCGCTCGATCCACAATATGATCATGCTCGGCACCAGCACCGACCAGCAGAATACGTGCGTCGGGGGCAAGATGGTAGAGTGCAGCTGCGACATCGACCAGATAGCCGACGTTATTGATCTTGCCGAATGTGCCAGTATACACAATCAACGGCTGATCAGCACTGAGGCCGGGGATACATGCCCGAATGTGCTGGCCACGCTCGGCTGGCACATCAAAGAGTTCGATGTCACAACTATTCGGAATGATTGTCACTCGTTCGTCTGCGATGCCACGCCGTTTGATGCCATCTGCCATTCCTGGCGAGAGTGCGATGATCTCCGCCGATGCGTGGTAGGCCAGCCATTCCAGCATGGAGGCTCCCATACGCGCTAGTGGATTCTGGAGTGCGCCAATCGCTATCGGTAGTTCCGGCCACAGGTCACGCACCTCAAACACGAGTGGTATGCGCTGCCAGATCCGCCCGACGATCCCTGGCACTGCAATCGTCAATGGCGTGCTCGTCGCAAAAATGACATCAGCTGGGCGGCGGGTTGCCTCGATTGAGGCCAATATGGCGAAGCGGGCAAAGGCCCTGATCCGCTCACCAAAGCTCATCTCATTACCATATGCAACCGGAATCACTACCGTTGGAATGCCAGCGATTTCCGCTTCATATATATGTTCCTGGTTCTGATACTGCGTTGGCAACATAGCCGATGATGTCACCATGCAAACATCATGGCCTGCGGCAATTAGCCGCCGTGCGAACTCATAGGAGCGCGTACCACCACTGGTGTCGGGTGGCACAAAGTATTGGTGCAGGTACAGAATACGCATGATCATCATTTCTTATACAAAGAACACGGAAATATTGCACAATGTGCGACTTGCTGGTTTGTTGCTGAACAAGAGAACAGAGTCGGACATGGACGTGTTCTCTCTATGAGGAGGCTTGGATCGGCAGCATGCGGGTTATTCGTGGGAATAGGCGCACATGCTCGATCTCGGGTATTGTTTCGCCACGGGTGAACAGCGCCAATTTGGCCAGAACGCTCAGCCGGAATGAGAGAATATGCCCGCGATGATCATAGGATTCGGCGGCAAGTGCCTGACGAACGGCTGTCGTATCGAGCACATTAGCGCGCTCAATCAGCGCAAGTGTCTCGTTATAGCGTGGATCAAGCGCCACATTCCTGGCGTTAGCAGGAGTTGGCGCTTCTGTGTGAGATGCACGTAGCGTGCGAAGCAGGCGAACCGCTTTCTTGGCAGGCCCACGCACATAGTTCCATAACAGTGGCTCAAATGGCATTGGCACATGCCAGGGGTTTGCTGGTATCCAAGCCAGTGCTGGGCGGGCTGTGTAGCAGAGTTTTCGGTGGAGGCGCTCATTGATCAGTAGATCGGGAGGTAACTCACGATAGGCCTGTGCGATTGCGCGATCATGAAACAGGCTTGCCGATGGTAGCCCGATTTTTGTGGCTCCGGCAAAATAACCAATCCGACGGAAGTTGCGATTATCGATATTCTGCATCTGGTAGGCATCGTGGAGATCGCGGGTTGCATATGGCGCAAATGTTTGTGTGTAGCGGTCGAGCACATCATCGAGATGCACGCCGAGTAGTTCGGCTGCCAGTTGCTGGGGGTCGGCCTGGTATTCATAGTTGGAAAGAAACACCTCGTGCGCCAGCGATTCGATGCCATGATGCTGGCTGGGATTGACAGCCTCGGGGCTGCCGGATAGCACATCGCCAGAGAATCCGCAGTAGAGCACATCGCCATACGAACGGCTGGCTATGGCGAGGTTTGCCATCCACAGGCCCGTTCCGCCTCCCTCACTCAGAATGAACGAATCCGCTGCGAGCGTGTCGTCTGGGCGAGTATAATCGACCATGGCTCGTGGGCAACCAGCGACATGAGCCACATGCATGGCCCGCATGGCGTCTTCTGTCAGTTGGGTTGGAAACCCGGTGCCGGTGATGCACATGGGTGTGACACCGCTGCCGAGCATTGCATTCAGCACAACCCGCGTATCGTGGCCGCCAGTTATGGTAGCAACGAACCGATCACGGCCAATTCGCTCGGAGACATACGAGAAATGATCGCGAAAAGCACCCTGAAATCGCTCGATGGCCTGATCAATGGCTTGTGCTTGGCGAACAGGTGTGGGGACGTAGGTATCGGACTGGATGCCACGATGGTCAATTCGAACAATACGCCCAGGCTGAACAGCGAAGACGTTCTCGTGGGCGGTACGATCACCGGTTGGGTAGCCAAGCAGCAGAATATCCTGCATCCCCGCTCCGCTCATGCGCCCCCGATCAGGGGCGAGGCGCAGCAATGGCCACAGGCTCGATGCGATCCAGGTGCGATTGCCATCGCGGAGATAGTACAGAAAACTGAACCCGAATTGATCGGTGAATGCGGCACACGCACCGCTGGCGGTATCGGCCAGAAACCCGTTGAATGTGCCATTCATGTTGGCGAGTGCCAGCCGTAGCGTTGGTGAATCGAGATCTGGCGCATCGAGTGCCGATTGTAACTTAGAGCGATCAACAGCCTGATAAAAATCCCCTTGAACGAATAGTATCCGATCCTGATGCTGCAGCAGCAGGAACTGGTGCAGTGGGTTGGCGTTGGGCGCGAATATGGCGCAGCGCATTTGTTCACTGCGTAACTCCTGACCACCCGAGAGATAGCGCGGCAATGAATTGAGTGCGTAATCAAAGCGTTGATCATCCGGCGGCCCGATTACGGCCAGGAATGAACAGAATGTCTGTTGGTTTGGTGCGCTGTCGCTGATCATATCACCCGAATCCAATCATATATAGAATTACTTCAGCAATTGATCATAGATGAACTGGCCGAAATCGTGGGCATCTGCGCGAATGAGATGCAACCCATCCTGCGTGAGCCAATCGCGGGCCGGTGGCGCTGGCAACCATTCATACTGATCGGGCGGGAAGATTTCGTACAGCATTGCCCGAACCTGCTTCTGTTGAGTTGTATTTTCAATGCGCTGATCGCGTGGGAGATCGAACAGAACGACTCGCCAACCCGCTTGACGGAGTATGAGCAGCCGAACTTTAATCCCTTCGGCCTCACTGCGAATAAGGGCTGCCCGTTCGAGTGTGAATGGCGTATTGCGTTCTGCGACAAGCCGCGCAACCTCTGCATCAAGAAGCCCAGGGTTTGCAACGGCCCGGTTTGCCAACTGGCGGCTCTCCGAATCCGAGAATCGGCGCAGCCGGCTCACAAAAACACTGGCTGGGCGGTATTCCTCGCGGAAGATCGGCACCCACATGCGTAGCCAGTAGAGCGCTGGATCATACAGCGATGCGATCAGCTTGCTATCCTCCTGGCGATCAATCGTATCGTTGATTTCCACCAGCAGAATCGATGGCTGCGCTGTATCACGCCGAATCATTTCCAACCCTGTTTGGGTAGCGCCACCCGCCATCGCCAAGTTCGCAACATTGGGTGCGATATCGCTGGCCTTGATATTATTGGCCAATGAACTGCCAACCAGCACCAGCCGGATCGGTTCGTTGCTGCGATACAGATAGCGCTGTGCCCTAACGACGTTATTTTCCCATTGCGTAATACCATCACTGGCGTTCAATAGCCCAGCCCAGATTAGGGTTTGATACAGCATCAATACTGCACATACCGTTGCTACAGGTATTATAAGTTGGCGTAGAATGCTTTTTTGATGCATAGATATTATGATTAAAACTGAAAATAGATAAAGGCCTGTGAACTGCCGCTATTCAGAAAGATGAGTGTCAGCATAATACCGAGCATTACATCTTGTGCTATATTTCGAATGGCCAACGTTCGGCCATTCAACAGGTTGGCAATTGGCTTCTGGAGTGGTGGGAAGTGCGGCAGATGGTAGAGAATCACAGGTGCAGAGAAGATCAGAACCGGCACAATCAGGCTTAGGTTTGGCCGGGAACGTATATCGCGTGCTAACATTGCGAAGAAGCCAAGCGCCTGTTGGAAATCGGGGAGCTTGAACAATACCCAGCCGACTGAAACGAACGAGAACACTGCTAACACTCGGATGCCATCGATCAGCCCACGCTGCCACGCTGCTTGGGTTGTATTGGCTAGGGGTTCTTTATCGAGGCCCAATAATCGCTCGATGGCCAGCCCAATGCCATGGAACAGCCCCCACACAGCATAGCTCCAGGCTGCGCCATGCCACATGCCGCCCAACACCATCACAATAATCAGGTTTGCATAGGTTCTGGCGTTGCCCATACGGTTGCCGCCCAACGGGAAATACAGGTATTCACGCAGCCATGTGGAGAGCGAGATATGCCAGCGTCGCCAGAATTCGGCCAGCGAACGCGAGATGTAGGGGAAATTGAAATTGTTCATGAGCGAATAGCCAAGTATGGCTGCCAGCCCAATTGCAATCAGTGAGTAGCCAGCGAAATCCGCGAAGATCTGCATCGAGTAGCCGAATAACAGTACTAAACCAGTGATCGTCCCGAGTGTCTCATAATAGGGGTAGGCGATCCAGAAGGTATAATCCTTCAGATTATCGGCAACTACCATCTTTAGAAAATAGCCGATCACCAGTGATCGAAATACAAGCAACCAATTGACCTCATTCAGGCGTTTGATACCGATCTGCGGGTAGAAACTATGCGCCTTGAGAATCGGCCCGGCGATCAGGTGTGGAAAGAATGCGACAAAAAACGCCGTGTTGCGAATATGGGTGATCAGCCGTCGATCAACATATGAATCAGTATTCGTGAGTATTGGCGCTTGTTCACGCTTGCGTAGTACGTCAACGACCAGGCTAATGCCCTCGAATGTATAGAATGAAATGCCGATTGGCAGTGGCAGATGCAGCAGCAGGAACAGCGCCCCTTCGACAGGTGTGCCCGATTGAGTAGCGCCGAGCGCAAGATTGAGCAGCAGCGCACCATATTTGAAGATTGCCAGAATAGACAGATTGATGATCACGCCTGTTGTTGCCCAGAACAGCCGTCTGGGCCGTTCGGTCGCATAGGCGACTTTATAGCTGGTGATCGCATTGATCAGAATCGATGCTAGCAACAGAATCAGCAGCGCCGGCGAGCTCCAGGCATAGAAGACAAAACTGGCACTAATCAGGATGGGAACCTGGAAATTGCGACTCACTGGGAGGTAGTACAATCCACATGTTGCCAGAAAGAGAACCAAAAACTCAGTGCTCGTGAATAACATGGTGCTGCCTTCTATGCGATCTCTCGCACAACATGACGCAGCTTGCCTGATCGTGTGCGCGGCAGCGAATCGACCTGCTCCCATGTGACACGCACCGAATCGCCGATATACTGGCGTGCCGCTGCCATGACGGTATCCATCGATGCCGGCTCGAAATGTGGCCCTGGCACAACACGTACGATCACATGATCGATGGCGATCTGGACAATCTGGCTTTCTTTCACGCCAAGGGCCGGGCGAATGATATGCCCACCAACCCGCACCCAGCGCCCTTCCGGTGTGCGAATGCGATCATCAAGCCGACCAACAATTGTAGTGAGTGCCGGACTCTGCCAGCCGCAACTGCACGAATCTGCGGCTAGCGTTGCTAGATCACCAGTACGATAGCGAATGAATGGCGTCACAAAGCTAATCAGATCGGTCACAATCACCTGGCCTGTCTCGCCAGGCCGAACCGGATGACCATCATCGTCCACAATTTCGATGATTGCGTTGCGGGTTAGGATATGGTAGCGCTTGTTGATGCATTGCTGGGCAACCTGGGCAACCTCGCCGGTTCCATACGTCTGGTACACAGGGCAGCCAAATGCGCGTTCAACGGTTGCCTGCTGGTCCAGGGAAATCCCTTCGCTATCGGTGAAGATTGCCTTGAACTGCGGGGGTTTCTCACCACTTTCCAGGATATGGGCGGCCAGCAGATGCCAGGCGCTAGCATAGCCAGTGCCATATGTGACGCGAGTATCGCGCATGGCCTGCAAATAGGCCGAATACGTGCCGGGCGCAAGATGATATGCCGAGCACTGTAATTGTCGATAGTGATCGATATAGATCCAGAAGGGTGGGGTTTTCTGTTCGTATGGGGCAACATACACGCCCGAGATCCGCACGCGCCGATCACCAACACGGCAGCCATAGGCGTTCAGAATGGCATCGGCCACCGCCTGATGCGCCCGTGTCGCGCTGCGGTCGTGGTAGTAGTGCAGTGGCGCACCTGTTGATCCGCTTGTTGAATGCAGCCAGAGTGCTTTTGTTGGCACGCCATCCTGAACAAACGCCTGCCGATTTGCACGGATGGTATCCTTCTCCAGGATTGGCAAGTTTCCCAGCTCGGCAAGGCTGTGGATCGTGATTGGCGGCAGATTGCGGTGATACCAATCGACATCACTGCGGGCAGCATCAATAACAAGCTGGAGTTGCTCGATCTGGTATGCTTCCTGGGTAGCCAGATCAGTGGTATACCAGGATGGATCGAAGCGCTTCAGTTCCGCGTCATAATCACCATAGCGCCGAAACCAATCGCGCCGCCATGCCTCCGCATTCACAAACAGACGCTGCAGTGCGCGTGGCGAACGGTTATACAGCGCCTGCTGATTTGGCAAACGCTTGAGCAAGCTACTTGCCATGTAGCACCTCGAAACCAACCGGGTTCACTCCGGCTTTGAGCAGCCGATCTTTCAGCCCTGGATCGCGGAAGACCTGATAATCGCGCACGCGTGACTCAGTCACATTGCCAAATAGCTCGCGATCAACCATCGTTGCCGGGTGGATGATCAGTTCGGCTGCACGCTGGATCTTTGCCCAAGGCACTCGCTTGAGTGCATCCTCGATCCGCGTCTCGCCAGCTCGATAGCCAGGCGTATGGATCGCGCCATCTGGCATCAGCATGCCAAGCCGCTCGGCGCGTGCCGACCAGTAGGCAATCACCAAGCCCTTCAGCCAATAGAATGGGTGCCGCAGCACATAGCCCTCTGGAGTTCCTGTGCTGGGGGCAGTGATGCGGCGCTGGCAGCGCATCACCGGGATACACAGCTCGCGCCCAACACGAACAAATACCCCGAACAACCCTGGCGAGACATGGATATTCTCGTGGGTATTCCAGAAATCCGGCGCACCAGCAACCTCAAAGAAGCGAACATACTGGGCGATCAGCTCGGCCTGTACTTCATCCAGGTTGACCTGCTGGCGTAGTGCTCGGCTTCGGAGTGCAGCAAATGATCGAAAGTTGCCAGTGTTATCAACTAAACTCGGGACTTTTTCTGCCGGCAGCACTGGCGATCCTTGCGTCAGCGTCCAATGCAGGCCAATTGAGGCATCTGGAAAGCGCTGGCGCAGTTGGGCTGCATCGCGCCACAATGGCATATTCGCCATCACGCATGTTGCACGCATTGCGCCAGCAGCCAGGCAATCCTCGATTGCAGTGTTGACCGGCGCACACATGCCATAGTCATCTGCGGTAATAATAAGCTGGTGTGTCATAGTGTGTGTTTCGGTGCTCGCACTAAATCGGCATACAAATCCAGGTATTTGTGTGATTCCATCTCCCAATTGTACTCACGCTCAACGCGCCGACGCCCCTCGTTGCCGAGCGTGCGCCGCAGCTGTGGATCATCAAGCAGCCGGATGATCGCATTAGCATATGCATGCGGGTCGTTTGGTTGCACCATATAGCCACAGGCTCCATCGCCAACAAATGGCCTGCTGGGTGGCAGATCACTGAGCACAACCGGCATGCGTAATGCCATGAACTCGAACAACTTCTGCGGGATGTTATTATGGAATTTCGGTCGATCTGGCAGTGGAATAATTCCAATGCGCGCCTTGCGAACTTCAGCGGCGATCTGGTCGTGCGGGATTTGCCCAGTGAAATGAATGCGATCCGGTGCGTTACGGCGGCGAACCTGTTCATTGAACCAATCGATTTCGGGTAGGCGGCCAATAAAGCGCCAACTGACCCTGCGTCCTCGGGCGGTTAACGCATCATCGACGGCAAAACACACCTGCAGATGGTAGCGCGGAATACTGCCGTGGTATGTCAGATCATAGCGCTTCTCGGGTTCGTTATTCGGTGCATCTGGAAAAAGTTCGAGTTGCGGGAAGTTATGCACCACCAATATCTGGCGTGCCTGAGCCGCAAGCATCCGTGCTGTCCCGACATCCGATGTGACAATTGCATCGACATTGCGGGCAGCATAGTTGAGTTGCGCTCGAACAACACGCGCCAGCGGTTTGCGCATCCAACTCGGAATTCCGCTGCGCTGGAGTGCATAGCCCTCAAAATCCTCCATACAATCGAAAATGATTGGTAGCCCCTTCGCTCGTTTGATCCGCACGGCCCAGGTAATAAACTCAGGTGCATAGAAGCTGAAGATCTGTGCGTCTGAGTGCATCGCTAGTTCGAAGGCAGCTTTGCTGCGCCGCAGGCGTTGCCTCAATCGCCAGTTGAGATTCAGTGGGCCTTGCGCACCAAGTGAATGGAACTGCACCCGTTGGTCAAGGTGATCATAGCTGGCCGGGTGCGCCGCAAGGTCAACGGAATAGCCTGCCTGAATGAGCGAGAGGCAGATCCGATGATAGATGCGCATGTGTCCGGCCCAATGGCCCGGTGCGAGATGGAATGTCTTGGCAAGTGGGCCATCGCTCACCCATTCAGGAGCCATTGATCCGCCTCCGAAGCGCTGGTGAGAGCCGGGGATAGAGATAATCATACAGGATCTTATGGACAAGCCCACGTGCGCCATAGTAGGCTGTCCCATAGAATAACCGTTCCATCCGATTGAATGCCCGCCGCTGGATGACCGTGCGCTCCGCTGTTGCGATGGTCGTCTGTCGTTCGGAAAGCCCACCACCCTGAAAGATAGCCGTCACTGCTGGGATATGAACATAACGTAGATCCTTGCCGGCAACCATATCCATCAGAAACGCATAGTCCGCAAGCAGCTTATAGTGCTCATCGAGTCCGCCCCGTTCCACATATAGTGTCCGACGAACAAACCATGCCTGGTGGCAGATCATTTTCCGAAAGAGGTAGAAGCGATTGAGCCGATCTGGATACTGAATCTCGCGCATGCCATCTGGTTCCTGGCCGGCTTGCAGCAGTGGATGGTTGGTGTATGATTGCACATCTCCATAGGCAAAGTCGGGATCATTCGCCATGCTAAGCGTCTGCGCCACCTGTGCCAGTGTCTCCGAACTGGGGAACAGATCGCCAGCATTCATGAAACAGATATAGCGCCCAGTACACAGCCGCAACGCCTGGTTCATGGCGTTATAGACTCCATGGTCGGCGGATTCGTGAACGGCCACGCCAAGCTCACGAACCCGCTCTGGCGTGCCATCGGTTGAGCCGCCATCCTTGACGACATACTGGTAATCGCCAAAGGATTGCGCCAGGATACTCTGCGCGGTGCGGGTGGCATCCTCGGCACAATTAAGTGTGACGGTGACAATGCTGAAGAGTGGTTCATTCACGCGGCACCCTCAATCTGTGGAGATGGCGCTGAGCGGCGAATACGCCGCTGCTCGCGCACACGTTGCCGAATGGTTGGAATTTCGTGCGAGGCATCTTCGATCTTGTCGCTCAATACCCACAGGAATGCGGTAGAGAAATACAGATGCCAGACACTGATCGAGTCGTTTGATGCCTGTGCATGAATCAGTGCAAAAATCCCGATGCAGGTGAAACACATCCGCCAGATTGCCAGATCCCGTGGGCCAGGGCCTGTCCAAACATCGCGGCCGCGCCGAATGAAGAACAGCAAAAAGCCGATCAGGAGAGCGAATCCAACTAAGCCCTGATCGGCAAGCGTGGAGAGGAATATATTATGCGCATAGACGGAGAATTCAAAGCCAGTACCCCAGATTGGTGATGTGAGGAAGATACTCCAGCCCTTCAACCACAGGCCGCCACGGTCGCTTAACACATCGAAGGTATTCCCATAATCGGCTTCATTTGTTCGTAGAATCAGTTCTGGCGCGATAGCATACAGCGTCAGGCCTAGAAACACGACCAGCCCTGCAATAATTCCGACACGGGTTGTTGGCATGCCCTTATGGCGGATCGACCAGGCTGCGAGTATCAGTGCCGCGATACCGCCGCCATTCAGCGATTGGCGCGAGCCGGCCATGAACAGGAAGTAGATACAATAGGCAGCGACCCCAAGCAACAGTGTTGCCTTGAATGGGTTTTTTGCTTGCAGATAGAGCGCGATTGTCATCAGGAGTGTGATCGCGAATCCATAGGCAAACCAGTGATAGTTGCCCAATCCAAGCCGAATAACACCAATTTTGGTGAGTGTTGGATCCTGAATCAGGTACTCAAGCGAGATCTTGAGGATGGAAATAGCCTGCCAGCCACCAATCATTGTTGTGATCATAAAGGCGAAGGCAAAACCCTTGACCCGTTGCAGATCGCGGCCAAAGAACAGCACAATCGGTAGTGGAACAATCACATACAAAATGAGCGTTCGGAAGAAGTCGATCTTATTATAGGAGTCGAACATGATCAGAATAAGAAATATCCATGCCCACCATGTGAGCATCCATAGGATAATCCACTGATGCCTCTGTGGTAACATGTCACGGACCGAGAGTTTATTACGGAAGAGTGCTACCACGACAGCTGCAACCGTTGCAGCGAGAATAACCCATGTATGAGCTACTGAACCGAACATAACCGTACGGGTCCAGTAGGTCAGCGAAAAATACATCCCCAGCCCCCATTCGGGCCGCCCTGAGAAGATTGTATATCCAAGGACTGCGCCAATCAGTGCAAGCCATTCCGGCGCGAATCTGATCTGTTCTTCCATTATCTTCTCCCAGCGCTCAAGGCTTTGGTCGCCATACTGCTATTCTCGGCCTGAAGCTGCTCAAACCAGCTGATATATGTCTGCGCCTGCTGCTCCAGATGCTGCGCGCTTGTGATCTTTTGTGCCGCAGCAGTGGAGATGGTGTGCAGCATCTCACGGCCTTCCAGTAACTGTATGAGCCGCTGTGCCATGGCATCTCCATCGCCACGTGGCACCAGGAAACCGGTTTGCCCATCGGTGATTTGCTCGGGGATCCCGCCGACAGCCGTGGCAATCACTGGTGTACCGCAGGCCATTGCCTCCAATACAACGCAGGGGTAATTCTCGGCATTGGCGGCGTGTAGCAACACATCCGCCGCGCGATAGTGCAGCGCCACCTGCACTGGGTCGGATACATATCCAGTGTAGCGCACACGATCATCGGCTGGCTCATTCGATGGAGTGCCACCCGAGCCAACGCACAGAAACAGCAGTGGCGCATCTGGCATCTTCTGCATCACCTGGCGAACAGCGCGATCAACAGTCGTCACATCCTTATAGATATTTGTCGTACTGATACTATTGGCAATAAACATGCAGATAAATGCATCCTGTGATAGCCCCAATGCTGCCCGTGCTGCTTGCTGATCACCAGGAGTGTATATAGTTGGGTCGATTCCATTCGGAATAACCTGCCGCTGCCATGGTTGCAGCATTGAGCGTTCTACCACATGCATGAGCCAGTGGCTTGGCGTTGCGATAGCAAGGTGCGATTGGGCATAGATCGCTTGTTTGCGCTGCCAGTTCTCGGCGGTTTGGTCACGGCGAATAGCCGGGGCGCGTTGCAGATCGGGGCATTGACCACAGCCCGTTTCCCAACGTGTGCAATCGATGAAATAGGCACAATGGCCCGTCATTGCCCAGGTATCGTGCAGCGTCCAGATCACTGGCACACGGCGGCTGAGTGTGGCAAGCGCACGCAGATCGAAGTAATCACCGTGCAGATTATGGGCATGGATGACATCCGGTTGCCACCCTTCGTCAAGTACATGATGCGAATATGGGTAGCCGAAATCCTCGGTTCCATTCAACCCGTCAATCCAGCGCTGCGGCCAGGCCGTGCGGCGCATCCAATCCCGCACCCGATACTGGCCACGAAAGCGCTGCTGATCGGCAATCCAGGTATCGATATTTGCGGCAACCGAACCCCACGGTGCGGTATGGGCATATGGATCGGCCTCGATAACATGCGGGTCGTTGGTCTTCTTATGGCGCACAAGCATGCGAACATCGTGTCCGAGTTTGCGGTACGCCTGATGCAGGTCGAATGCGACCTTTTCTGCGCCGCCAGCTCGATCATAGGTGTTGATCAGCAGAATGTTCATTGGAGCGTGCCTCGAATATGCGCCAGTTTGGTCTGCATATGAACAGGCAGCCGCCGCATAATCGCCCGTGGCAGAAACCGCGCAACCTGGCGTGTGGCGAATCGCCGCACTATTCGCTGGATCGTTCGATAGTGTTCACGCAGCAGCTCAATCTGTTGCAGGAATGCAGTGGTACGGCGATATGTTTGGGAAGCCAGGAGCTGTTCGATGTCATTGGTCTGGCGCATCGGGATAGCAATTTGGCCAGTTTTCAGATCGGCGCGCAGGTGTTCGATCACCGGCGGATGCTGGCCATCAAAGCGCTGCAACCAGTTATAGGTTCCATAATGGCTGTAGATCCGTAGGCCACTCTGCTCGTCCAGTTGTGTGTCGAATCGCTCAAACTTCTGGCGAACATCTTTCTGTCCAAGTCCAGCATAGTAGGCACCCTTTGGAATTACCTGTTTTGGAAACAGGTTCGTATAGTGATACATTCGCACTGGCATACCATATGGATGCCGGGTGAGGTTGCGCTTCTGTCGTGCGGTGATGTCGTTCCCTGTCGCATCACCTAATGTCGGCGGGCGATGGGTAAGATACTGAAGGCCTGGTGCCCAGCGAAATAGTCGCCGGTAGGCACCCCAGGGTTCGCCCTGGAAGTTATGGTTGATAAACAGCCCACCTTCCACCAAGTAATCGAAACCGCCCCAGAAATGGTAGGCGTTGAAGGTCAGGCAGGTTGTTTGCGGATGTGATGCCAAGAAACCACAAACATTCTGCATATCTTCCGGC
Organism: Chloroflexales bacterium; assembly: GCA_038214135.1. Lineage (GTDB taxonomy): Bacteria > Chloroflexota > Chloroflexia > Chloroflexales > Roseiflexaceae > JANLSE01. Next base: position 34,706 of record JBBQSD010000048.1, read on the forward strand.
AGATAGAATTCATCGATATCGATCTGCCACAGCCAATCGCCAGTTGCACGGCGCGCATAGGCCTGGCTCTGCTGATCCTTCTCGCCTGGCCAAAACCCATTCGGGTGGCCATCGTCCTCGGCGGTTACAAGAATAATCTTATGTTCGGGATCTTCATCGGCCATGAAGCGGCGCACAATATCAACAGTCCCATCGATTGAGTGCCCATCCGCTGTGGCAACATGGGCTGCCTTGGGGCTGGCACCTTCAACAACAATAATCTCGTGGGCATATGGATAGAGCGCCCGTAGATTGTAGCGCGTAAACGGTTCGCCATTCAGAACAATCAGCCCAAATGTAATTTTCGGTAGCATTATTCTATTCTCTTATCATACAGCTCGGGTATGTTCGCTACGGCTCGTATTGATCAGCGTCTCATACCAACCCTCAAAGGCCAGCATGCGGAACAGCACCGTCATTGATTTTGGAATGCCGATCATATTGCGCAGGCGTTGCACTCGTAGCCATGGTGCAGCAGCATGTTGTTCGCAGAGTGTTTGCAGGCGTTTGCGATCAAACCAGTTGGAGTTTGCCAAAAACCCATCGCGCACCTGCTCGATCCGCCGTGTTGTCAGGTCATCGAAGTACTGATTTGGTGGCGCAAAGCCGCGCTTTTGGGCATCGAGCACTGCATCAGGCACTACGCCACGCAGAATACGGCGCAACAGAACCTTGCTCTCATTTGGATCAAATCGCTGTGCGAGTGGTAGCCCGAAAATTTGCTCAACCAGCACATGATCGAGCAGTGGCACACGCAATTCAATCGAGCAACCCATACTGAGCTTGTCGGTCAGCAGGCAGCCATTATGCACAAGATAGCTGCCAAACAACATGGATGCCATTGCATCTGGCCCTGCCTGTGCCTGATCACGTAGCGCTGCAAGTGGCCGCTGTGCATCGCGTGCAGCACCACGCAGGCGCTCAGTCCCGACCTCATGCAGCGTTGCTGCAGTAAGTGCCTGGTTTGAATCAAGATCGAAGCCAATCCAGTTGGCAAATTCATCTGGCTTCAGGCTTGTACTACGGCGGCCAATCTCATTCCAGCGCGTATAGCCAAAGGCGATCTCATCGCCGCCAATCCCAGAGAGCAGAACCTTGAAGCCCTGTTGGCGTGCCTGCCGATACAGGCTCCACTGTGGCATGGCAGCCACATCGCCGACCGGTTCATCGCAACAGCGCACAAGTTCATCAAAATCGCGCTCATAGCTGTTTGCGTCCAGAATGACATCAATATATGGCAGCCCGAGCGCCTGTGCCGTTGCATGAGCAAGCGGTCGTTCGTCGTTTGGGTGATTGCCAGCATAGCCAGCACACAACGCAGTATAATTCTGGCCATTGCGCGCTGCCAACGCAGCTATCGCCGATGAATCGATGCCACCGCTCAACAGAATGCCAACCGGCACATCACTGCGAAGGTGTAGGCGTACGGCCTCCTCAAGGGTTGCCAGAATCTCACTATCGGGGCGTGCCGCAATACCCTGTGTGCCACCAAAGGCAGGCGACCAGTAGCGCACCAGGCGAACCTCATGCTCATCGGCTACCAGATACTCACCAGGGAGCAGGCGCGTGACCTGTTCAACAATAGTATGGCGCGGGTCGATGGCATAGCTATATAACAAATACTGGTAGACCGCTTCGGGCCTGATGGTTGGCGAGAACCCGGCAGCACCAACGATTGTTTTCAGTTCAGAACTGAGCCACAGCGCGCCATGCACCTGTGCCATGTAGAGTGGCTTGATGCCAACCCGATCACGGGCGGCGAACAGCCGCTGACGGCGGCTATCCCATAGTGCAAAGGCAAACATACCGCGCAAATCGTTCAGGCATGCCTCGCCCTTTTCCTCATACAGATGCAGAATGACCTCGGTATCGCTGCTGGTGCGAAACTGGTGCCCGCGCCGCTTCAGATCTTCCATTAGCTCGACATAATTGTAGATCTCGCCATTAAACACGATCACGAGCGAGCCATCCTCGTTATACAGCGGTTGATGCCCGCCAGCAACATCAATAATACTCAGCCGACGCATGCCAATGGCAATGGTTTCGTCGACATAGGTGCCCTCATCATCGGGGCCGCGGTAGTGCATCTCATCGTTCATGCTAGCGATGAGCATGCTCTTCTCGGGTAGCGTGTGTTGTGGATCGAAGATTGCGTTAATGCCGCACATACAGACCTTCTTCAGTATTCGTCTGGTCGGTTATTTCGTCGCGTTGACGCAGAGCGAGTGCATGGCGCGAATATCACTTGCATGTTCGAGGTTCAGTTCTGGAATCGGGCTATCGCGATAGCCGCTACGAACAACCTGGCGGAAGCCATTATTGGTTAACACATGCGCGAGCGTTTCATAATCCCATGCAGAATGATGTTGCCCCTGATATTGAAAATTGAATGCCAGCCCCTCACCTGGCGTCTGGAAGTTGCGATCTGGCTCCACAGCCCGGAACCATTCGAGGGTGCGCTCATGGTATGCACGTGCAAAGCGCTCGGCATCTGGAACCACAACCCGCATCACGCCGCCTGGTTCGAGCACTCGGTAACATTCTGCGAGGAATTGCGGTACTTCAAGATAGTAATCAAGATGTTCAAGGAAATGCTCATGAAAGATATATTTGGCAGAACCGCTGGCAAATGGCAGCTTCCTTCGCAGATCAAGAACCAGATCGCCGCCTGGAAAGGCATCCGCATTCACCCAGCCTGCTAATCGCTGTGAACCACAGCCAAGATGCAACTTCAGGCCACGCTTGTTCTGAAGGCTACGCAGCAGATTGCGTTGGCGCGGCGAGGCAGATGCCCACATATGGTTTTTATTGATTGAGTACTCAACCCAGACTTCCCGGAAGAAGCGTTTCTTTCGCAAGTTCAGCATACCGAAAGGTTCCTTTGATTAATAACGGAGCGCCGAGAGTGCGCCAGCTTCCGTGCCGCGAATCTGGCGTATTCTGGATTGTAATGCGGGTGGGATTATCGCCCAATAGCTACGCAATGCAAGGCGTATCAGTGATCGCTGGATTGTGCCGAGTGGACGATATGTCAGCGCGCTCAGGAAGTAGCGCAACGCATTCCGCTGGTCGTGTCGCTCGCTCAGATAGATTTCAGCAGCATCGAGCATCAACCGAGCAACCGTGCGGCTCCCGACACTCGATATATCCGATGGGCAGCGTGGATCACGCAATGCGCGCTGAATGACGGTAAGGCTATCCAGCCGATCCTCAAGCAGCCGTGTCTGTGTCTTCTGTGATGCATGCAGCCGCAATGTGGCCAATGGCTTGCCAACGATATAATGCAATTTGTAGCGTAGTGCTAGCTTCAGCCATAGATCCAGATCCATTGCCATATGCAGCGATTCATCGAGCCCGCCAACAGCTTCTAGCACTGTTCGGCGCATAAAGACCGTTGGCTGCGGAATCACATAGGTATGATCGGTCAGGAGCTTGCGGGCATCCATCTGCGCTGTTTTCAGGATCTGCACATGCTGGCCCTGCTCATCACTCCAGATCCCATCGGCATAGACGACAGCGCAATCGGGATGCGACTGAAGTGCAAGGATTGCCGACAAAAATGCGCCTGGCTGATATGTATCATCTGAATTCAGCCATGCAACAATATCGCCGGTTGCACGAGCGATCCCTTTGTTGATCGCATGGCTCTGGCCGCGATCCTTTTCGCTGACCCAGGCGGCTATCCAGTCGCTGTATTTCTGAATAACCTCCACACTGCCATCGGTTGAGCCGCCATCGATCAGCAGATACTCAAGGTTTGGGTAGCCCTGCAGCAGTACCGAGCGAATGGTTTCTTCTAAAAATTGGGCCTGCTGAAACGATGGTGTCACGATAGTGAGCAGTGGCCAGGGCGATCCATCTAGCATCGTAGCAGGTAATACTTGGCGCTCTTCTGTCCAGGGCCATCCGTGCTTGCCAACGGGCGCAGGCGGGAGATCAGCAAGAGTTGGACAACATCGCGCAGTATGGATGCTCACATCAGGTGCCATTGGTGCCTCGTATGTTATGCTTAATCAAGCGCTACGGTTGTTGGCTGAGACTGTGCATACCATTCGATTGTTCGCCGCAGCCCATCCTCGAAGGATGTTCGGGAGGTGAAGCCAAATAGTTCGTTCGCACGGCTAGTATCGAGTTTGCGGCGTGGCTGGCCATTTGGCTTTGTGGTATCCCAGACAATACTGCCCTCAAAGCCAGTCAGCCGTGCAATTGTCTCCATCAGATCGCGGATACTGATTTCGTAGCTGCTGCCAAGATTGACCGGCAGGCTGCCATTGTAACGCTCGGTTGCCAGAAGGATGCCTTCAGCAGCATCATCGACATACAGGAATTCACGAGTTGGTGAACCATCGCCCCATGCTTCGAGATGATCAGCGCCGCGCTCTTTTGCCTCAACACACTTGCGGACAAGCGCTGGAATGACATGCGACGAGTACGGGTCAAAGTTATCCCGTGGGCCATACAGATTTACAGGTAGCAAATAGAGCGAGTTAAAGCCATATTGTTCGCGGTAGGCCTGGCTTTGTACGAGAAGCATTTTCTTGGCTAACCCATAGGGAGCATTCGTTTCTTCGGGGTAGCCATTCCACAGATCTTCCTCTCGAAATGGTATCGGCGTATATTTGGGGTAGGCGCACACTGTACCAAGTGCAACAAATTTCGCAACGTTTGCACGCCAGCTTTCGTGCATGAGCTGCACACCCATCATCAGATTGTCGTAGAAGAAATCGGCTGGATGTTCACGGTTTGCACCAATTCCGCCAACCCGTGCAGCAAGATGAATGACAATATCAGGGTGGGTATCGTTCAGCAGGTTTCGCACCGAGTCCAGTTCTACAAGGTTATATTCACGGCTGCGTGGGACGAAAATTTCGGCAGGGCCACGTTCAGCAAGTTTTTCGACGACAACACTTCCAAGAAACCCAGCGCCTCCTGTTACCACGACGCGTTTGCCGTGCCAAAAATCGTGGCTGTTGGGCCATTCTGTTTTCTCAGCGCTGTTCGTATGGCTCATAATAATGACCTCCAGTGCTCTCTT
>JBBQSD010000049.1:0-39343 GCA_038214135.1 Chloroflexales bacterium
TCCTCGACCTCAATGTCGTTTACCAATGTTGCTGCGCGGCAGTAGACACTGCGAATTGGACCGAGTACATAGCAGAGTGTGTCGTGGGCATGAATAGCATGGCCAAGCAGTGCGCCACCAAGCTCTGTCTTCCATTTGCCACGCCAGGGAATATCATAGTAGGCCGCCCGCCTGCGCCAATGGGTCTCGATAGTAGCGGCATAGGCACGCCCGGCCAGACCGCTCGCTATCAGGTGCTTGAGCTTCTGCAGCCCATGGCCAAAGCGGTACTGAAAGATCGGCATGACCCGTTTGCCAGATCGGGCTTCGGCGGCAATCAGCAGATCGGCATCACGAACCGACCCGGCCAGTGGTTTTTCACAGATTGCGTGTTTACCTGCCGCAAGGACTTGAAGAACCTGTGGCACATGTAGATGCGGTGGCGTACAGATATCGATGATATCAATATCGTCCTGGGTGCAGAGATCATCGAGGTTGCTAAACACACCCGGAATGTTGAAATTTGTGGCGAATGCATGTGCCTTGGCCTGGTCAATATCGCAGATTGCGGCGAGCGTATAATATTCTGGCAGTTCCAGGTAGCCCTGGGCGTGCGATTGCCCAATGCCGCATCCAACAATCGCAACCCGTCGTTTTTCTGGCATACTCTTTCCTTCTTTTTATTCTTTATGGGAGCTATTCGCTTATTCCAGCAGATAGATGCCGCTGTGCGCGGCAGGCACCAGGAAACCGTTCCTTTCCTATCCTTGCCGCTGTGCGTGGCGGGCAGCCAGAAACCGTTCCTTTATGCCGCTGCGCGCGGCAGGCGGTCGGGGCGGGCCGCCGCCCCAACTCCCCCGGCCAAGGGCTTGCACCCCTGGACCCCAAATGCAGGTCTGTGGTTCTACAATTCCTTTATGCCGCTGCGCACGGCAGGCGGTCGGGGCGGGCCGCCGCCCCAACTCCCCCGGCCAAGGGCTTGCGCCCCTGGACCCCAAATGCAGGTCTGTGGTTCTACAATCTCTATGGATCATGCCTCGGCTGCGATCAATGTCGGTTGGTTCTCGTTGGGGCGTATAGCTATACGCCCTACTGCTTGTTCATTTGTTCTTTCATAGTCATTCCTCACCAGCAATACGGTGCTTGGCCCCTGGGTATGCTGACTCCTGACTCCTGAATTCTTCGTCCTGAAAGCTGAAAGCTGATGGCTGAAAGCTGAAACCTAGCCCGCCAGGTGCCCGAGCTGAGCGGCGATCTGTTGGGCCTGTAACACCAGCTCGGATGCAAGGAAACAGTGGGCCTGCGGCATAGCGGTTTCGGTGCGGTTGCTTATATCATCAAGCAGGCGTGGGCCATAGGTCAGCGTAATACCGGAACAATCGATATACTGGGTGCCTTGTTGATCAACCAGGAATAGATGATTGCCACCAGGCCGCCCAGCTATATCGATATTTTTGCGGATCTCGATATAGCCATCGGTGCCCAGAATCGTCAGCCGCCCATCGCCCCACGAGCCAAGGCCATCTGGCGTATACCAATCGACGCGAATATAGCCCGAATGCTCAATGCCATCGGCGGCACTGCCACGCAACACCAGATCGCCAAAATCCTCGAATGCAGGATGCTGTGGGTGCTTATAGTTTGCAACTTGGGCAGATACGACTTGGGCACGCGTTGCGCTGGTGAAGAACAGGAATTGATCGGCCTGATGCGATGCAATATCGTTCAGGATTCCGCCATAGCGGGTGCGGTCGAAGAACCAATCTGGTCGCGTCGTCAGGCTAGTACGATGTGGCCCGAGGCCGATTGTCTGCACGACGCGCCCGATTGCGCCAGCTGCAACCAATTCACCAGCCCGCACGGTTGCCGCATTCTCAAAACGCTCGCTAAAGCAGATCGAATAGATTCTACTGGTTTCCGCCTGCACCTGACGTACCTGTTCCAGTTGGGCAAGCGTGGTAAACCCAGGCTTGTCGCTCATATAATCCTTGCCATGGCGCATCGCCGCGATGCCAAGTGGAGCGCGTTGATCGGGAATGGCTGCACTGATGATCAACTGGATCGTCTCATCTTCCAGGATTTCGCGTTGATCGCTGGCCCTGCGCGCCTGCGGAAATGCCTTGGCATACGCAGAAGCAAGATCTTCTTCCGCAGCATAGAATGAAACCAGTGTTGCACCAGCCCGCAACAGCAGGTTCGTCTGCCCATAGATATGGCCGTGGTTCAGGCCGATGGTGGCAAAGCGAATAGTTGGTGGCATGATCGCATGATCCTTTTCTTGTATTCCCTCACCCTGGCCCTTCTCCTAGTGAGAGACAGGCCAGGGTGAGGGTCAGATCAACAGATGAATAAGATAAATAATTGCAAACAGCCCAATGGTCATCGCTCCAACGCGAATAGTTCGTTGCCAGAGCCTTCGAAGCTGCACAGCAGTACGCAGGTAGTGTTCAAGCCAGAAGATTGCAATAAGCCAAACGACACCAAGCACCGGAAACGAGAGCTGGCGCAGCGCCCGGCCACCCCACTGATTGAGGCGTAGCGCAAGGCTTATGTCAAGCATCAGGCCATTGAGCTGAAATACGGCGATGCCAAACAGGCAGCACAGGGCGATCCAGATCAGATAGCAGAGTGTGTAGGCGAGAATTGCTGGCTTGGCAGATTGGCTGGTCATGGACGCAGAACAACCAGATAGCGCAGTGGCTGATCGCCGGTATTGACCAGCCCATGCATCCGAGTTGAGTCGAACACAATTGCCTCACCAGCACGCAGCACCGATGTCTCACCATCCAGCTCAACAGTACCCTGGCCCTCGAAGATATAGAACGCTTCATACCCAGGGTGCTGATGGGGCGGATGCGAGCGCTCACTGGGCGCGACAGCGGAGATATGCATGTGGATCGGCTCACCCGTTAGTCGATCATCGATCAGGTAGCGGGCAATCCCTTTGATTGCAAGTTCATGGAGTGACATAGGGTAATCCTCTTCAAACTACGGCGGGGCCTCGCCCCGAACCCCAAATACATCTTTGTGGCACCGCAATCGCTCTTGAGCATGCTTCGGCTGTAATCAAGCAGCGATGGTGGCTCATTCTTGGTTTTCGGTTCTTGTTTGAAAGAATGTATGTGGCCCTTCAACGTCAATTGATCATGCCTCAGATGTGATCGATCAGCGATGGTGGCTGGCACCCTCACCCCGCCCTGCGGGCTCCCCTCTCCCATTGGGAGAGGGGCCGGGGGTGAGGGCAATTCTGTAGTTCTTGGTTCTATCGGTTATTGGTTATCGGCTATAATGAGTTTACCGTGGTAATGCAATCTCATAGCGCAGATCAAGCGTGTTTGCGCCTCGGTCGCCAACAATAACGGGTGCGATCAGGCGCACTTCTTCAATCAGGCATAGCTTTGGCGTGTTTGCCTCACAATAGATCACCGTCAGATCGGCGGTTAGATCGCCGGCACCAGTGGCAAATGTGGCCGGAATGTCGATAGGGAAGTGCATCCCGGTCAATGAGCGATCTGCATCGGTGGGAAGCGTCACAACCTGCCCACCAACCCGCCAGCGAACCGCCGATGGAGCCAGATCATTGACCTTGTAGCCGGGCGGGAGGGCCACATTCAGGCGTAATGTTCCGGCACCAACGGCCAATTGCGCTGGATCAAGCCGCACTACCGTTCCCTGGAACGCTGTCTCATCCGGGGTGGCGTTAAAGCGCTCAATCCCCTTCAACACCAATGTGCTCGCTTCACGGGTAGCCAGATCGATCACCCGGATGGCATGATTATTGGTATCGGCAACATACAGCAGGCTCGGTCGGTCGGCTGTTGCGGGAACAATACTCAATCCACCTGGTTCATAGAACAGTGGATCGCCGCCATCGCGCCAGCCGTGTGTACCACCAAACATCGTCTTGACCTCGCCCGTCGCCGGGTTGATCGTCTTGATCTTGTTATTGTAGGTATCGGTGATATACAGCAATCCGCCACCATCGGCAGTATAGGTAAGGCCAAGTGGATGCTGCAATCGTGCTTCCGCACCAATCCCATCGATATCGCCAAAGCTGAACAGGCTGCGCCCGCCACCAGCCAGCGTCTTCACCTGACCGCGTCCGGCCAATTCGAGCCAGCGCACCGCACTACTCTCGGTATCGCTGAAATACAGCCGCCCTTGTCCATCGCTTGCTAACCCGCTTGGTTGGGCCAGATCGGCCTCGGCGCGTGGACCATCGGCGGTGCCCTCATTCGAACTGCCCGCCACTGGCAACACCAGCCCGGCCGCCAGATTCATCACCCAGATCTGATGCGAGCCAGCCATGGCGATATATAATTGGACGCCATTGAGCGCCAGATCCCATGGCGAACTGAGCGCGACATTTGGTGCCAGGCCCTGTTCGGGTGGGTAGATGCGCGCCTGTTCGCCGGTTCCGACCAGGGTTTTCACTGTTCGCGCCTCTAGATCAAGGGCTCGGATGGCATGATTACCAGTATCGGCGACATACAGTGTGCGGCCATCGGCGGATAGAACCATGCCCTGCGGCGAAGCGAGTGCTGCCTCACGGAACCCACCATCGCGCAGTGCTCGCGTCCCATCGCCCGCAACACCAAGCACATCGCCCGTGCGCGGATCGGCGATCACAATCCGATGATGGTTGGTGTCGGCAATAAATAATCGGGCACCATTCGGATCGGCCAATACTTTGCCAGGGAAGGAAAGCACCGTTGCCGGGCGGCCATCGCGTTCCAGCTTGCGCTTGATTGGCGTGCGATCAAGTGTTCCATGGGCCTCGGCTTCCTGCACCAACAGCCGAATCAGTGGTTTGAACACGCGATAGACGCCTTCACCAACATGCAGACTGGCCATTGCACCTTTTGCATCAACCAGCACCAGCGTTGGCCATGCGCGCACATCCCAAGTCTTCCAGACGGTCAGTTTGCTATCGTTGACAATCGCGTGATCAAGGCCATAGCGCAGAATGATCTGGCGGATGTTTTCGGTATCGGCTTCGTTGGTAAATTTAGCCGAGTGAACGCCGATCACCACTAGTTCATCTGGGTATTCTGCCTCAAGCTTCTTCAGATCGGGGAAGTTATGCAAGCAATTGACACAACCATAGGTCCAGAAATCCAGCAGCACCACCTTGCCACGCAGTTCGGCCATGGTCAGCGGGCGCTCGGTGTTCAGCCATGTGAGGCCATCAGGGAACTCAGGGGCAGGGCGCGCATACAGATCGACCCCGCCCTCGCCATAGCTGCCCTGGCCCTCATCCTGGCCCGTTCGGTGCCCTGCTGTCGGCTGCGCGGTTGGCAGCTCTGTCGGCAACTCGGGCTGGCTGGTAGCCGTTGGCAGCGCCTGCGCCGCCGAGGGTGCTGGTTGTGCTGTTGGCAGCAGCGCTGGCGGCTGTATTGGCGAGGGCGGCGCTGCGCTACACGAAACCACGAGCGCAAGCAGCAGCAGATAGCGAAGGTTGGTCATAATTACTCTTTGTTTGATGCGGTTTGCGAACCGCGCTTGTGTTTTTGCCGCTGTGCGCGACTCGCACCAGGGAACCGTTCCAGTTCTGATCCTGCCGCTGTGCGCGGCTCGCACCAGGGAACCGTTCCCGCCCAGAGGGCACCCGGTTCCCTGGACCCTCCTTCGGCCAGGCGCTTCGCCCTGGACCCGGAATGAATGTCGGTAGTTTCCCATTGTTTGTTGATCATGCCTCGGCTGTGATCGAGATATGTTGGTGCATCTATTGGGCGTATGCAATACGCCCTTACGTCTACTTGCTTGGTTCCTATCACCGCATCACCTGTCACCTGGTCAATCAGTTCTTGGTTCTCTTGGGCGGACACATGGGTCCACGCCCTACACGGGTTCTTGGTTCTTGGTTCTGGTTTATTCTGGCTCCTGACTCTGTACAGACAGACGCGATGCATCGCGTCTCTGCACTACACCGCAAAATTGAGCTGCACGATTTCCTGCCAGCCGGCAATATCCATCGTTTCATCGCCCAGATCGCATGTGCAGATCGGGCTTTCATAATGCTTGAATCCACTGAGCGGCTGCTCAACGCCATTCACCAATAGCGGGCCGTGCCAACCAAAGCGCAGTTCCTGGCCGCGCAGATTGCCACAGCGCACACTCAGTTCGCCAAATTCGGTGCCGAGTGACAGCACCCGTTCCTGGAAGGCTTCGAAATCGCCATCACGGGCGGCGCGGCCCATTTGGCATACCCAGATATTCTGCGTGCCATACGAGCGTAGCTCGCGGTGTGCATTATCGCCGTGTGTGACAAGCGCAATCCCGTTTGCGGCGGTGATCGCCAGGTAGCCATCGCCAACCTGAGCGAAGGCCCACCCGCTATGAATGGCGTGCCGATCAAAGGCGAAGGTCGGGAAGAATGCGTGGGTAAAGCCCATCCAATCGTCTTTGGGCATGTTCCGCACATCGATCAGTGTATCGTACCATTGCGCCACTCGCGGCAGAACCACATTGCCATGCCAGAAGCCAGGCCGATGCGAGCCTTCTTCGGAAACACAGGGCGGGTGCGTCACAAACACCAGTGCATCTTGGCTCAGTGTCGCCTGCCAGATATGCTGCTGGCTGCCGAGCTGGCCGGGGTTGTGATCCTGGGCCGAACAGAGCATATAATCAGGCGTGCGGTAGGTCGCTTTATTGACCTCCAGGATGCCATCGACTCGATCATACTCCCAGGTTAGTTCCTGGCGATGGCGCTCCTTCGACCACAATTCCTCAACGCGGGCGGTTGCAATCTCAGCAATCACACTCGGCAGTTCATAGCTTTTGGCACACGCAAGCGCAACTGTTCCAAGAATATGCTGATTGAACACGCCAGTGCCCCACAGCATACGGCCAATCCCCGAGGTCAGCTCGCGCCGCGCACCCTTGATATGGTCGGTATAGGTGCGCCCGTGGGTCGATCCAAACACGCCATGGAATGAGTTGAGCGCCATGCTGAACAGCAGTTTATCGCTTACCACCGCCGCAAGCTCGCGCAGTTGCTCGTTCTCTGCCAGATCGGCAAGATGCGTGAGCGCCAGTAGATCATGCTCGAAATAGCAGTTGGAATCCCATTCGCGGAAACCGCCGGACGCCCGTTTGTGCAACCAGGCCAGTGAAAAGGCTGTGCCGCGTTCGGCATGCCATGTGCCAGATTGGTCGGTATTATCAAAAATCTCCGCTGCAAACAGTTGTCCGGCCAGCACCTCACAGGCATGAAACAGGATCTGGTGATTTTCTGACCAGAACCACATCGCGTCGGCACCTGGATCAGCGGCCCAGTAGCGGAAGCCCAAGGCACATAATCGAATCTGTTCTTCGAGTTCCTTTGGGAACTGTGGATCGTTGCCATAGCGAATGAGCGCGCCAAGCAGGCCGATCAGATAGAAATCGCTACAATCGCGGCGCTGATTAATCCCATCAATGGTGGTCTGAATCACCGCTTGGTTGAGTTCCGGCCACTGGCCCAATTCCATCTTGGCAATCTCAGCATAGATCTGATCGCGCCGCATTGCTGCATCAAGCAGCGCTTCCTGCCGCCTTGTTGCATACTCGCCATATGGTGTGTCGCTATAGCGATTCTTCAGGATGGTTAGTGCGATGCTGCGGGTTACCCGAATATTGGTGAGATAGTAGGTATTTGGGTGCGGCATGAGCACAATCTGATACGCATTGTCCAGATATTGAACCGCACGGCCCACCGATTGGCGAGCACCAGCAATCGTATCGACCAGCCCTTCATAGTAGATTCGCCCGGCAACATCCTGCAAGCGCACCGTGATCGTCTGACGCAGTTCGGCAGGTAAATCCTCTGGCCAGATCACAACGATCTCATCATCGCGGCAATACACATCACGTTCCAAATAGGCCGCAGCAAACAGGCGCTCCAGCTTGGTGTGAAACTCGCCGTGTTGGTGGCCGGTTGGCAAGCGCACCGGCAGATCGGGCAAGGCGCTGTTGGCATCATCACGCAGTTGCAGGGCCATCACATATGGGCATTCACGGGCCGCAATCGCCTCGAAGCGCACCAGGATCGTATTGGCATCGGCATCAAGCTCGGCCTCAAATGTTGCGCTCAGTGGAATCTGGTGCTGAATATGATCCTGACGATGCACATGCCGCCCATTGATCCACACATCTGCTGGCGCATTGCTGGTCAATACGAACGCCACCCGCCGCGCCGCTGGCACGATCAGTTCGGCATAGGCCCAGGATTGCAGATAGCTGGTGAGGTGATAGAAGCCACTCAGATCGACGAAATGGTCATCGCGGCAGCGGTAATACTGCCAGCGCTGGGTTGCCTGGCCAACAGTTAGTTCGGTAAATTCGATTGGTGTTTCGGCAATCCCAGATGCAGAATCATACAGATCGCCAAATAGCTGAGTTTTATAATCCGCGCCAGTATAGCGTTCGAGGTTAGCAACCTGAACGACATGCGGCCCTGCAACCAGCCAGGTGTCGATATAGCCCTGCTTGAGGTGGGCAGCAATGAAATAATCGGTCACTGATTCAGCCATATCTCCTGCTCTTCACCGCCATAGCGGAGCACAAATTCTCCCGAACCAAAGCGTGATGTGGCCCATGGGCTTTCCACCAATGGGTAGCCATGCAGCCGAATCGGTGTTCCATTCAGCATTGGTATGGCATCCCAGCCACTCACAAACTGCCCGATCGATGGTGATTGGTAGCTGATCGTGTCGCCATCGGAACTGATCGCAGCGCTACTGATCGCGGAGACAAACTGCCCAAACGATCCCCAATCGGCCTCGCGGCCACACTCGGCCAGCCAGGTTGTGACACGCGCATCGCAGATCAGTTCGCGGCCACCATACTGGCCGCCCTGGCCGATGCGCAGCCCACCAGCGGCCCAGATGGCGACATAGGCCCGTTCGGCTCGCGCAAACGCCCAGCCATTCTCCAGCCGAACTTCATCGAAGCGGCCCTGCTCGAACAGGCAGTGGCTCATCCATGCGAACTCATTCAGCCGCCAGTGTAATGCGAGCACATTGCGCTGCTGAATCACCCGTGGCAGCGTGGTGTTGCCCGACCAATAATCGGGGCGTAACCCAGAGCCTTCGCTGCTTGTCTGTGGGCAATTCCAGAAGATCGCCGCCCGATTGGGCAGCGTGATCTGGGCCACATGCGTCGATGATTCATATTCACCCTTGCGATGATCCTGCACCGCCGAGATACTATAATCTGGTGTGCGATAGAACACGAAATCGGCATGGCGGGCACTGGTACTAAGCAGGCCCTGGCGCTGCTGCGATTCAATCACATGCTCGGCATCATTGGCAATCCTATACAATGCCGCCGGTGGACGATACTTACTGGTTGCCAGTGTCACCGGCCCGATACCAAATGGGCCATTCACCAGCGCGCCATTGCCAAACAAGAGCCAGGATGTCGATGCGGTATCGTCCATTTCGGCATATTTGCAGTATAGTGCATAGCTGCGGCCATGCGTTGCCCCAAATGTTCCACGGAAGCTATCGGCGGCCAGATTAAACAGCATGACATCAAGCAGCGCACCCGCCATGTCGCGCAGCTTCGAATCCTCACTGATCGCGAAATCATATACATTCAGCAGTGGCGCGATACAGATCGGATAATAGGCATTCGAATGCCATTCATCGAAGCCGAAACGCCCGCGCTGGCGAATCCATTCGGTGATGAACATGCGGCCCTTGAGCGAGTGGAACAGCCCGCGCTCACCACTATTGCGGAACTCATCGGTGGGAAAGAGTTGGCCGGCCATCCATTCGGCCACATGAAACAGCAGCCGATGGTTCTCCGAGCCCATATACATCACCGTATCGCCTGGCTCATCGACCCAATACTTGAAGCCGAGGATTGTATCTTTCATTAAGGCATTGATCTGCACGCTCAGATGCCGTTCATGGCGTTCCCAGGCCATTATCCGCAATAGCCCCTGGATCGCAAAATCGGCACAATCCTTGCGAGCGGCAATGAACTCACAGGTATAGGCCAGCACCGCCTCGTCCACATCCTGATAGCGGCCAAGTGCATAGCGAGCAACCTGGTTCCAGATCGGCGGCGATGGATGCCAATCGCGGGTATTGCTCAGAAATTCGAGCGCTTTAATGCGCCGTTCTTCGCTTCGTTCAATGCCAGGAATATGGGCAACCTCGGTCACTTTTTGAATATCGAACATCTGCGTTGTGATCGGTTGCTCATGCTCATCCAGCCACTCACAAAAGATCCGATAGCTGCCATCTGGCAAATCCGCTGCCTCACACAGGTGCAATGCGCCACTCATTCCAGCTTCGGCCATACGGGGTGTCTCGCCATAGGCACGCCCATCGGTTGGCCCCAGTTGCAGTGGATCATTGCCCGCCACTTGTGGAACCTCCGGGCCTCGCACCGTCACCCGCAGTGGCGTGCTGCCGCGTGGCTGCGCCAGATACAGATCAATGGATTCATGGTTGTGGAACAGATCGCGGCCAAGCGAAAGCCCAACGGCCTCCTGCTCGATTGCCGAGCGTGCCACTGGATCGGTGCCATCGCCGAATGGGATCTGCACCTCCAAGCCATCATCAAGCGGCGTCAGCATGATGCCAACCTGTGCCGAGCGCGCCAAGCGAAACATCGCCACACCAAGCGTATGCTCGCCAGGCGGCACATGCGCCGTGAACTCATAGGTCAGCGTGCCGTGCTCATAGCGCGGCGTGTGCTGATCAGTGTCGAAGATCACAACGCCATCACAGATCAGCGCCAGGCGGGTATTGACGCGCTGGCTGAGCCGCCATGTATGCACGCCACCAGCCAGCGGTTTCACACGGGTGGAAAGCAGCACGGTGCCAAGATGGTTGGAAATAAAATAGGTGCCCCAGGCCAGGTATGGTTCCGGCTTGCGAACCAGCTCCCATTGCATCGACTGGCCGCGAAACAGCGCTTGTTCACCCTCACATGGGCCAGATCTGAGCAGAACCAGCGCCTCATCCAGCGCAGCGCCAACGACAACCCGGCCAATCTGTGAGCCAAGGCGCTCAAACAGCGTCAGCCCTTCCACCTGAGCCGAACAATCCTCATAGAACGGGCCGAGCGCGATCCACGGGCCGAGCGCCGCGCCCGCCGCGATGGTACGCCGAAGCTGTGGATGGACTGTC
The DNA here is from genome assembly GCA_038214135.1 of Chloroflexales bacterium. GTDB lineage: Bacteria > Chloroflexota > Chloroflexia > Chloroflexales > Roseiflexaceae > JANLSE01. Next base: position 11,106 of record JBBQSD010000049.1, read on the forward strand.
ACGCAACGCTCCTTATACCTTCCGGCAGATAGACTCCCAGTGTCCCGCAGACACCCAATCGGCGCGGTTCGCCTGGTGGTGGCAACATCACAACCTCACCATCGATCAGATGCTGCAAATCACCCTGCTGCAATGCCGCGATCTGCATGCCAGTGCGCTTGGCTTCTGCAAGCGGCCCATGCTCCCAGATGGATTGCCAGCCCGCCAGCTTGGGCTGGATGTGTTGCGTCGCCATCTGATAGAAACGCTGGAGTGCTGGCAACCCCTCAGCGTGATAGCGCTTGAGCAGTTCGCCAAACCCAAGTACCGCCAGATCGCGCCGCCGCATGGCTGCCGCCATATTGGTGGTATAGACCTCGCCCTTGGGTGAGAGTGAGGCAGCATCGGCATAGGCTTCGGGATCAGCAAGCAGCGCATCCGGAAACGTGAGCACGAAATCGCCAGCTTCGGGCAGGCCAGCATTCTGCATCACAATCTGGATTTCTAATTTGCCATCGCCATTCATCAGGCGGTGGATCGTTCCAGGAGTAAACCAGACCAGCATCCCCGGTTCGAGTGCGATCTCCCGAAACCCATTGGCATTCAGGGTATGCACCGCGCCATGGCCGCCAACAACAATATAGGCCTCTGTACACACAAAATGTACATGCGGGCTGCCACCGATCAACTGATCGGGCGTGACACTATCATAAACTCGCAGGTGCGTTATTCCTACGGCGGCAGGTAGAGGAATATTCATTGTGTTATCTTCTTTTGGGGGCTACGCGCCCTCTTTTTGGGGGCTACGCGCCCTCTTTTTGCGGGGCTACGCGCCCACACCTGCGGTCTTGTCGATTCATTCAGGATCTATCTTGGGGCTCCGCGCCCCACACCCGCGGTCGGGGTGGCCCGCCACCCCAACACCCCCGGCCAGGGACGTTGTCCCTGGACCCTGAATGGATGTAATTGGCTTTCCCACGCTTGTGGGTTATGCCACGGCTGTGAACGATGTAGGTTGGTGGCGCTTATTAAGGGTTGGGCAGACACATGGGTCCGCACCCTACACGGGTTCTTGGTTCTGACTTCTGACTCCTGAATTCCTAACCCCTAATCCCTTGGTTCTCCTGACGCCAAGCAAGCTGGTAGCTGACGACTGAAAGCTGGCTTAGGGTGCCACCAGATACAGATTCACACGCCCGCCGCGATCCGATGCATACAGGATCTGCGCCCCATCCCAGCTCCATGTCGGGTGGCAATGGCTACTCTGGGTATGCCAGGATGTCCCGTGATCCCTGACGAGTGGCCGCAGTGCGGCCCGCTCGCCCGATATGTCGATCAGCACCAGATCATCGACATCATCGCCAACCAGGATGCTATTATCGGGGTTGGCGTGATAGTGGTTACAGTAGAATGGCATATCGATTCGCCGCACAACCGTACCATTGCGATCCGCTAGGCCAACAAACGGCACCAATGAATTCTGGTTGACGGCGACTTCCTTTGCGACGGCCTGGGTACGGTCGGATGTGATCGTCCCATCATGACCAGGCCCACGGTCATCAAAGAACAGCAGGCCATCCTGGGTCCAGAACTCGTGGCCAATCGTGTCCTCTTCCGTTTGCCGGAAGCAGGGGCGAGCGCTACGAGCTACGAAATCGAGCAGCCAGATCCGCTGTGTCACCAGATTCCATGGCCCTTCGTGGCAAAAACTCCCAATCGTGCTATCGTCCGGGCAGAACTGAAAATGCCCAAGCCAGTGTGTGTCCTTATAGGCATCCAGCCAACCGGAGCCATCCAGATACGCCACCGTCACACGGCCATCTTTAATTCGGTAGAAGCTCTCTTTGAAGCCAGCATAATTCGGCCCGCGTGGCACCTCCACCTGTTCGTTGCGGCAGAAGGCCACATAGCGGCGATTATTGGCAATCGATGGCGCGCCAAGCGAGAATGGGCCAGTCTCGTGATAGATCGTTTGAACAACCCTCGTTGCAGTATGAAGTGCCCGCACCTGTCGATCGGTGATATACACAACAATCTGGCTGTCTGGCGTCTTGGTGACGCTGGCGATCCCATGTGGTTCATCGGTCAGTTGGGTGATGATGCCACTATCGAGATCCATGCGAAACAGATTATAGCGCGGCTCATCGTGTGGGGCCCGATCCTCGCCACTGGCCCGATCCGAGGTAAAGATGATTGCATGGTTACTTGAATCAAAGGAATTCTCGGTAAAATACAGATGCACATTATTGCCAACACTGGTCAGCTGGCGGATTGTGCGCTCGGTTGCGGCATCATGAAATATGCACATCTCAGATGGCCATGTCTGCCCGATCATGATCGCCCCTTTGGCCACTGATAATGAGCGGCCAATGCATCACTGCCCTCCATCGCAAAGATATCCTCCAGCACGGCCTTGGCCTGTTCGAGCGAGCGCGTCTGTGGGCTGTTGAGCACACTCCACAGCAACATCGAACGATCACCGGTTTTGAAGGCCAGCAGCTCACGTTCCATCTCAAGCACCTCGGGCAAGATCAGTTCTAGCATAATCTTGGCTGGCAATCGATGCACCCGCAATGGCTGGATGCCAAGCGCATTGACCAATGCTGGCACTTCGACGACCACATCATCGGCGACACCGGTGAGCGCACCGCGATTAGGAATATTGACCTGGCACTGGACTTCGTTGTTATTGACGATCCCATCGATGATTGGTACCTGCTGCTCGCGGGTTTTCTCGCTGCCCAATGCCTCAACCAGGCTGGCCTTCGGGTCGTTGGCCAATCGAGCAATCTCGGCCACCCGTTTTTCTAGGTTTTCAACGAACAGCGGCCGGGCCAGTTCGGTATCCGGGCCACCCCATGGCTCACCAAACCAGCGCTTCTTGGTTTCGATATCGCTGTGATACCACCAGTTCTGCTGGCGGCGCGGCGTATCGCCAATTGGCATCGCGCCATACATCCGGTACATGTCAATCGTACCCCGCGACATCTGGATATCGTGAGTTCGCGTAGCGACATGCGAATTCCAATAGGCTTCGCCCTGGGTCGCAATCCATTCTTCGAGCAACGGGTACGCATCCTGGCCCTCATACAGGAAGTGGGTCAGCCAGATATTATGGTTGAGGCCGGGAGCCTGCCACGTAATGGATTTCGGATCGAGCCCTAATTCGCGGGCAATCTCGTAGACGCCATAATGGCCGTGACACAGGCCGCAGATCTTGATATTGGTTTCACGGGTCATCAGCGTACAGCCCTCATACACAGGATTCCCGGATTGGATGAGCCAGGCAGCAGGGCAAATCCGTTCAATATCGTGGGCCACATCGAGCATGAAGGCCAGTTGGGCGCTATTGCCAAGATGAACGCCACCATAGTAATAGCCATGCTTGGCTGTCAGTTCGCGCATGGCTCGCTGGTGCTGATGGCTTGTCACCGAGGCCGTATTGATTACAAAATCGGCATCACGCAGCGAAGCCGCCCGATCGGTTGTGTGTTCGAAGCGCAGATCCGCGCCCAGTTCATTGGCATAGCGGGCGGCAAGGCGCGCAACACTGGCCAGCCGTTCAGCATTGATGTCCATAAAACTAATCAAGCTACCAGCCAATCCCGGTGTCAGGCAAATATCCTTGACCAACCCAAGCGAGAATTGGGCGCTGCCTGCACCAATCACACTGATTTTAATTGCCGTCATTGGTGTGCTCCTTGTTTGTTTTAGCTCTCTGCACTGCGCGTGGCAGGCATTTGTTTGCGAGAGCTATTCTGACTCCTGACTCCTGACTCCTGAATACTGGTTCTTAGTTCTTGGCTATTACTGCATGGGCTGACGAATAATGGTTTTCCAATTCTTTGGATCTGCGCGCCGTATATCGCTCAAATATATCTCATGATGTTTTCCAGCACGGCCTGTTCGGGTGTCGATGAACACATGGAGGCGCTCAATGGTTGGGCCCTCTTCTGTAAATGGGCCAATGTGCAATATCTGGGCGCAACGACCCTCAGTAAATTCCGCAATGCGTAATCCGCTGAGTCCTGGCGGGTGATCTTTCTTACGAACTGCGGTAATCGCCATTTCGATAATATCGTTTGAGGCAAAGGATGGCTGCATGATCATCATCGTCCACTTCCAGTGCGATTTGTCGCTGATAGCAAAAGCGGACATATCATCGGCCCACCAGAGTCCTTCAAGTGGCATAACCGCATAATCAAGCTCCTGTGGCCCCTTCTTGACCAAGAACTTAGCTGTGTGAAATACCCATCCCTCACGGGTGTGGGCTGCCTGTCTCATCGACATGCGCCAACCGTACGATTGGTCTGACCACGTCTCCACCGGCGTTTTGTGTCTCGGCATGTCCTGCCGCGACATGCAGGGTAAAGAGGCGGAACCCTTCTCGATCAATGTTGATTGCGGCATTCAGATCGCGGTCAAGGGTCACACCACAGGGGCATGTCCAGATGCGATCTGCGCGGGTGAGATCGGGATTAACCCGCCCGCATATGCCACAGGTTTGCGAGGAAGGGAAGAATCGCCCAATCGCGATCATGTGGGTATCCGCCCGATCCGCTTTATACGTCAGCATGGATCGGAACATACCCCATCCGGCATCCAGAACGCTTTTGGCCAGTTTGGTTTTCACCAGCCCGTTGACGTTCAGATCTTCGATGGATATGAGGTCGAAATGCCATACCAGTTTGGTACTCAACTTGTGCAAGAAGTCATTCCGTTGGTTGCGGGTTTTCTGATGCAACCGTGCCACGCGAATACGTGCCTTGGTTCGGTTTGCGCTGCCCGTTTTGGCACGGTTGAACGCCTGTTGTGCCCGTCTGAGCTTGCGTGCTTGGGTACGATACCAGCGCGGATTGTCGATGGTTGGGCCGCTGGACAGCACACCGAGCGACGTCAAACCGAGATCAATGCCAACGTGAGTCCGAACAGGCCGATTGGTGCGTGGGGCAAGCTGCTGTTCGGTGACAATGCGCACATACCAATGTCCACACGCTTCTCGTTTGAAGGTTGCCCCCTTTGTGACGCCAATCAGCGGTCGGTGAACGATGGCCTGAATGTTTCCGATCTTTGGCACCGAGACGAACGAATCGCCCATCTGCACCCGTTGGGGAATGCGAAAGCGTGGGGTATCGCGATGTTTGGACTTGAACGTTGGATAGCCCTTTTTCTTGTCGCCATGCTTCACACAGCGAAAGAAGTGCTGGAAGGCGCGCTCGAGATCACGCAACGCCTGTTGGAGCGACTGGCTCTCCATCTCCCGCAACCAGGCCGTATCGCGCTCCTGTTTCAATCGAGTCAGTTCAGCCGCCAGATCGTTGTACGAGCGGCGCTTGCCCGTCTGTTCGAAACATTCCTGCGTACGGTGCAGCGCCCAATTCCAGACAAAGCGACGGGCACCCGCAAACTGGCACAGCAGCTTCGTTTGTGCAGCCGTTGGGTGCAGGCGATAGCGATAGGTTGTCTGGATGGTTCGGTTCATACGTTTTTCTGTTGCTCTATGTACTGCTGCACAACATCAAGGGTGATAGCTCCAACGGTTGAAATGAACCGACTCCGTGTCCAGAGCGTGGGAAGTCGCTTCTTGAGCCACGGAAACTCATTCCGTAGTTCGTGGGATGTGAAGCCTTTGATCTTGCCGACGACCACGTTGATTCCTTCACGAGGATCGACATCAAGCAGGAGATGAACATGATCCGGCTGCACTTCCATCTCAATGATCGTATAGCCATAGTCGGCTTGCTTGGACAACACAAGCTCTTTCATACGAAGGGCGAGTGCATCGGTGAGTACCTTGCGTCGGTACTTGGGACAGAAGATCACATGGTACTGGCAGCTATAGACAATGCTGTGATCCGTATGGTACGGTTTGTTCGATTGACGGAGTTCCATATACCACCTTTAGTAGATGACCGCGTACAGTATACCACAGCACGTCTGTTCAGTCAACGACTAAAGCGGCTAAAGCGAGTGAAGGGCTTATAGCCCAGGGCTAAAGCTCCTGGGTTTTACGCCCTTCCGCAATAAGAAACAGAAAATAGGGCTTCGACGGCTTCTACATATACTTGTGATGTATTCGGGTCACCTTCACCATCGATCATGAGGAAGTTTAGTGTCGGCACATCAACCTGAACAACATCCTTCGCGGATGCTTGGTAGAGTTGTTTCAGATCCTTTTTTGAGTCGATTTTCTGCATAAGCGCTCCGAGATATTGGCCGAGCAGATGCTGGCGGCTGATAGCTCCTAAACTTATCGCTGGTATCGTCGGGACACAGCGCGCTGCGTCCGTACGGCTGCGCTAGCATTCGGTATTCTGACTCCTGACTCCTGCATACTCGGTTCTACCGACTATCGGCTATCGGTTGCGGGATCAGCCAGGGTGGCGGCGGCGTCTGTTCGCGGCTGAGGTGGCAGGCATACAGAAAGCGATAGACATCATTCACATAGAATTGCGGGTAGGGTTTATCGGGCAGTGATTCGAGGAAGCTATCGGCCACGCGCTCGGCCATCGAATTATCCATTCCTGCTGCAATCTCATAGTCGAAGTAGATCGCCAGATCCTTCTCGGCATGCTCAATCACCTTGGTGATCCCGAAACTGGCCGGGTAGCGATGGGCTGGCGCATCGATCTCCAGCAGGAAGGTGCCGAATGCCGCCGAATTGACATGCTGCTTATGTTCATACAGGAAGTTAACCGTCTGCTGGGCATCATCGAGCGTTTCGCCGGGGAAGCCAAAGAAGAAGAAGGTGTGATTCCAAATTCCAGCGGCTGTGCTTTCGCGCAGAATGCGATGCATATGTTCAAGCTGGGTGCCCTTAACCATCTTCTGCATGATGTTTTCGGAGGCGCTCTCTAGCCCAAACAGGATCATTCGGCAGCCGCCGCCATACATCTGTTCAAGCAATTCGCTGGTGATCGGTCGCTCGAAGCGGGCACAACCGCCCCATAGTAATGGCACGCCATCGCGCTTCATAATCTGCGAAAGCTCACGCAATGTCCGCGGAGTCAGCGCTTCATCGGAGAAGAAGATCTGTTGCACGCCATACTTGCGTTTGAGCGTCAGCATCTGCTCGGCCAAAATCTCAGAGCGCATCAGGCTGAAATTCTCGGCCTCGCCATAGCCAACATTGCAGAAGGCACACTTGCCAAAATAACAGCCACGCGCCGAAAGCAGCGGCAGCGCTAGTTGCGGCGTCAGGTAGCGATCCAGCGGCAATCCATCGAAATCGGGCATCGGCAGGGCACCAATCTTCTCTGGCTCCTTGCGCGCACTGACCCGAATCGTTTCGCCATCGCGATAGATCAGGTTTGGCACACTTGCCAGATCCGCACCAGCACCAACCGCCTCGATCAGTTGCAATAATGGCACTTCGCCATCAAACACAACCGCGCTATCGATCAGATCAAACATGGCTGGCGATTTGGCCAGGCGTTCGCGCAGCATCGTAATATGCGGCCCACCAACCGTGACATGGCATGGCAGCCCACGATCCTTAATCAACGCGGCAATCGTCATGCCCGGCAGCATCTGGGCCATTGATGGGATCGAGATGCCAACCACATCGGGTTGTTCGCGCTCAATATCGGCCAGGATATGCTTGCGATACAGCTCGATCAGCATATTGACCTGTGGATCGCGGGCTTCGTGCAGAATATTCGCACTGCTGTCTGCCGTCATGGCTGGGCGATAGGTACCGATTTCGAGTGCAGCCGGGAAGAACGGCAGCGATGCAATCTGCAACGCATCCGTGATTGTCTCGAAGGCACTCAGCCCAATTGGGCCATCAAAAAAAGCCGTACTGCGCAGCGTTGCCTTGGCCCGTTCAACCTGTGCTGCGATCTGCATGCCATAGTTCAGCGCCCACAGCACCTGATCACGCGGTGCCACAATCGCCCTGCGCGGCTGCCGATCCCCGCGTGGGCCATACTCGTGGCGCAGTTGGGCAACCGATGCCTCAATATAGCTGCGGGTCAGCACCGCATCAAACACCTCAATATTCAGATCGCGCTGGATGACCTCAACACCATGGCCGCGTAGAAATGCCGAGAGTGTTGGCAATGCCAGATGCGGCATACTTGGGGTCCAGTTGGGCGGGAATAGCAGCATGACTTTCATATAATTCTCGCTTTATGTGGTTCGTGATGCCGCTGCACACGGCAGGCATTCGTGCTTTTTGCCAGGAACCGTTCCCTCACCCCTGCTGCGCTTTCCCTCTCCCAATGGGAGAGGAGCCGGGGGTGAAGGCGGCCAGGGCGCGACGGCACCCAGAAGGTACCCGACCCGCAATGGATATTGGTGGCTTCCTACCGCCCATGGGTCATGCCTCGGCTGCGATTGAACGATGTTGGTGGCCTTTTCGGGCGAACACGAGGTTCGCCCCTACAGGTCTCGGTCTCGGTTCTTGGTGGGCAGACACATGGGTCTGCCCCCTACACGGGTTCTCGGTTCGGCTATCGGTTCTCGGCTATCGGCTATCGGCTACCGCCACCCCACCTGCCACGGCCAGCGGAATGACACCCTGGATTGGGGCATACAGATGGCAGCGCGCCTGATGGTTCTCGCCAACTTCTACCACTGGCGGGTCGATTACATCACATACGCCGCGAATCACATCGGCACAGCGTGGATGAAACGGGCAGCCCTTTGGTAGCGCATAGGGATCTGGCACCGTCCCGCGGATGGATTCAAGTCGGCTCAGCGATCCAGCCGATTTCACACCCATCTTGGGGATCGAACGCAGTAGCGAACGGGTGTAGGGATGCTTCGGATGATAGAACAGATCATCGACGCTGGCCGTTTCGACCACACGGCCCATGTACATGACAATCACACTCTCGGTCATCTGCGCGACAACACCCAGGTTATGGGTGATGAACATGATCGCCATGCCCAGTTCGTGCTGCAAATTACGCATCAACTGTAGAATCTGCGCCTCGGTTGTCACATCCAATGCCGTCGTTGGTTCATCGGCAATCAGGAGTTGCGGGCTACACGAGAGCGACATCGCAATCATGGTGCGTTGGCGCATGCCACCCGAAAGCTGGTGCGGGTAGCGATCAATCGTTCGGGCTGGTTGCTGCATACCAACCTTGCCGAGCATATCGATGGCCAGTTTGCGCGCATCCTCTTCATTGACTGGCTGGTGCAACAGGATGGCTTCAATAATCTGGTTGCCAATCGTATGCACAGGGCTCAGCGATGTCATCGGTTCCTGAAAGACCATCGAGATCTCGCCGCCACGGATCTGGCGCATCTCGACACCCATTGGATCGAGTTTGTCCAATTCAATGATCTCGCCCGGCTGGCCTGGTTTGCTTGGCTCACGATGGAGGCGGATCGACCCAGCCACAACCTTGCCTGGCCGCCGCACAATTCGTAAGATCGAGCGAGCCGTGATCGATTTGCCGCAGCCACTCTCACCAACCACGCCAACCGTCTGGCCACGCCGGATCGTGAAACTGACGCCATCAACAGCACGCACTGTGCCTTCATCCAGAAAGAAATACGTCTGCAGATCCTTAACCTCAAGCAGTGGCGGTCGTGTATCTGTCATTATTTGCACCCTTATCGCCACACGGCATAAGCGAATATAGCAACCCTACCAGATTTGTAAAAAAGGGGCGGGGGATTTCTTTCGGGACACCCAAAGGGTACGCGGCCCCAAACCCCGCTTTGCCCTACGCGCCTTTACAACTCAAATAGGAATGCTATAGAAACCCAGAACTGATCGTCTCGTGCAAAATAATTGAACTTCTTTGAACGAAGCCAGGCGCTTTCTGATAGGCTAGCACAGGATTTCAGAATTCTGTATATAGCCGTCAGACTGAGCGGAGCGAAGCATCTTGCGTCCTGGTGCGATCTGCCAGATACTTTGCGTTGCTTAGGATGATATACAACCCGATGGCTCTTTCCGCCAAACTGCGCTAGCCATTCTGACTCCTGACTCCTGACTCCTACGTTACCGCGAATAGGGATCAGCCGCATCGCGCAGGCCATCACCAAGGAAGTTGAAGCACAGGATCGAGAGCACAACAGCTGCGCCAGGCAACAATACCCATGGTGCCAGCGCAACAGAACGCAGATTTTGCGCTTCCTGCAACAACACTCCCCAACTGATTGCTGGAGCGCGCAACCCAAGCCCAATAAAGCTCAGGCCCGTTTCGGCCAAGATCATGCCAGGGATTGCCAGCGTCAGACTCGCAATGATATAGCTCAGGAATGACGGAACCATGTGGCGCAGAATGATCCGCATCTCACTCGAACCCACCAGCCGCGCAGCCAGGACAAAATCCTCCTCGCGTAGCGAGAGGAAGCGCCCGCGCACAACCCGCGCCAGGCCCGTCCAGCCGATCAGCGAGAGGATCACGGTGATACCAAAATAAGTCCAGACGACCGGCCAATCGGGGGGCAGCGCGGCACTGAGCGCCATCCACAATGGAATGGCCGGAATCGAGCGAATGAACTCGATCACTCGTTGGATAATATTATCGGCCAACCCGCCATAGTAGCCAGAAACGCCGCCCAACACAATCCCGAAGACCAGGCTCAGCAACACGCCAACCAATCCCAGTGAGAGCGAGATCCGTGAGCCATACACAATCCGCGAGAACAGATCGCGCCCCAGCCGATCCGCGCCAAGGATGAAGAAGGCCTGATCGGCCTGGGCAGCCTTGATCCCAAACAGATGGATGTTTGAGTCAAATATGCCCCACACCTTGTAGGGTGTTCCGGTCACAAAAAACTGAATCGGCTCGATCACATTCGGATCTTCAACAAACATTGGTCGCAGCGTCACCGGATCGCGCGTGCGTGTCACACCGTACACAAACGGCCCGCGCAGCGCACCACTCGCATCAAAGAAATGAATGCGCGTTGGTGGTGCGAGGGTGTAGCGGGTAAAGAATGCCTCCGGATCGTAGGGTGCCACAAATTCGCAGAATAGTGCAGCAAAATAGAAGCCCGCCAGCACAAACACGCTTATCAGTGCAACCTTGTGCTTGCGAAACTTCCACCACATCAGCTTCCACTGCGGGGCCACATAGATACTTTCGGATTTACCGGCATCTTCAAGCTCGGCAGCAATACCCTGCTTGGCGTCTATAACGCGCTCCACATTTTCGGTTGCCATCGGCTTTAGCCCTCCATGCGGATGCGCGGATCGGCCCACGCAAGCAAAATATCGGAAAGCAGCGTCCCGATCACCGTGAGTGTGCTGAGTAGCAGAATGAAACTACCAGCCAGATACATATCCTGCGATGTGAGTGCCCGCAACAACAGTGGCCCGCTCGTCTGCAAATTTAACACAACCGCAACCAGCGTTTCGCCCGAAACGAGTGCAGCTAGCGTCCAGCCAACAGTGCTAAAGAATGGGTTGAGCGCCACACGCACCGGGTATTTCCAGATCAATGCGTTTTCTTTGACACCCTTGGCACGGGCGGTTTCGACATACGGCTTATTCAGTTCGTCGAGCAAATTGGCCCGCAGGGTGCGGATAATAGCAGCCGTATTTTCAAGCGCCAATATCAGAATCGGCAGCCAGATACGGCCCATCATATCGAACACACGTTCGACGCTCCATGGCGCATCAATAAAGCGCTCGGAGAACAGGCCACCGATATTGACTCCAAAGGTGGAGAGCATGACCCATAGAAAGACCAGTGCAACGAGGAAGCCAGGTGTTCCAAGGCCAATAAAACTAATAAAACTCATCAGGTAATCCAGAAATGAATACTGATGGGTTGCCACATACACCGCCGTTGGGATAGCAATCAACCAGCTGACCAGAATGGTTAGCACCGAGATGAACATGGTCAGGCCAATCCGCTCCCAGATCAGATCACCAACTGGTTTTTGCCATTCGAATGAGCGACCCCAATCGTTATGCAGCACAATCCCGCTGATCCACTTCCAGTACTGAACATAGATCGGCTGATTGAGGCCATACTGCTCTTCGAGTGCAACGAGTTGAGCGGTATCGACATCCTCGCCCTGCTGGCGCAATGTCGCCACATACGATGTGAGAAAGTCGCCGGGCGGCAGTTGGATGATAGCAAACGAGATGATCGAGATCACAATCAGTGTCGGGATCATCAGCAAAACACGTCGCAGGGTGTATTGGAGCATGAACATTCTCCTTGGAAGGTGGTTGGTACAGACCTGTCAGGTGTACACCTGACAGGTCTCCTGGCGTGTACTACCCCCGATTAGCCACCATGCTTGCTCGGGTCCTCCCAGAAGTAGGTCTGCGTGTTGAGCAGGTTCTCGTCCTCGGTCGTGTCGTCGGTTGGGAAGCCAGCCTTAACGCCCTTAAAGCCCTTCTGGACGATCACTGGCGCTGGTAGTTCACCAAGCACACCGATCATTGGCAGTTCCTCGGCCCAAATATCGAGGATCTGGTTGAATAGTGCGGTGCGCTTGGCATCATCTGGCTCGACATCGATCTTGGTTTGGATGTCCCAGATCTTGGTGATGAAATGGCCCTCGGGTGGCTTCTCGGCGTTTGGATCCTTTTCGTTGTTATAGAACAGCCCCCACGCCCCTGCCCATGGTCGGTCGACCATACTGCCAAGGAAGATCCATGGTGCCACGATTGGCAGCAGCGTACGATCGCCGCCCCAGAAGGCGCTATCAACCTCATTGGCATTATAGCGCTCGGTATAGAGTGAACGCTCTTGGGCTTTATAGGTTGCCTTCACACCAACGTCGGCAAAGTACTTCACAATTGTCTGGACGGCATCTTCATCCGGCGAACCGGCCTGTGCTGTCCCTTCGATCAGGAAGCTGACTGGGCCGCTGCCATCCTTCCATAGCCGGATGCCATCGGCGCCCTTCTTGGCATAACCAGCCTTGTCGAGCAACTCATTGGCCTTGGCCGCATCAAAATCGATATAGGCATTGCTCAGCTTTTCATAGTATTGTGGCGATGCCTTGAGCGGGCTATACTGGCGCGGAACGGCGGTTCCATTGAATGCCAGATCATTGATCTCATTACGGTTGATCGCCAACGAGAGCGCAACGCGCACATCGCGGCTCTGGAAGAACTCACGAATGAGTGGGTTCTTGGCGGTGTGGTTGGGCTGGAAGGCAATATGGTTGGCGCTGACCCAGTTCAGAACCGTGTAGTTACCCTTGGCCTCGCCCTCTTTGAGCAGGGTAAAATCGCCAACGCTAACGTGGCGGGCCTGATAATCGACTTCGCCAGCGATGATGCGGGTATTGAACACATCTGGCGTATCGAACAGCAAGTGGGTCACTTTGTCGAAGTAGGGCAACTGGTTGCCAGTCGAGTCTACCTGCCAGAAATAGGGGTTGCGCTCCATCGTAAACAACTGCTCCGATAGGGCATTTTTGGCACTCCATGGCGCAATCGTCGGGCGGCCTATCGTCCACCAGTTGTTCTTATCCTTGAAGTACAGATCCCATTTATCGAACTTGGCGGCCTTTGCATCCGCCTCGAGCTTGGTCTTATCGACGAAGCTAGCATGGAATTGCTTCATAAAGGCAGCATGGACGAACGGCCCATCACCATCGACCCCACCACCGGTGCGGGTCACGTTGTAGATAAACAGTGGTTTTGGATTGGCAAACGTGAACACAGCTGTGTAGCGATCCGGGAAATCGGCCTTGACCGCCACGCGTGGTGTGCCCGTCGACCAGTTGCCAGGTAGGGCAGGAGTAATATCCTTGTTGAGCAGGATATTCTCATACCACCATTTCCAGTCGTCGGTGGTGAATTCCGATCCATCCGACCACTTTGTACCCTCGCGCAGTTTGAAGATCCACTGCTTGGCATCCGGGCTGACTTCCCATGACTCAGCCAAATTGGCACGAATGCTTAGATCAGGGTTGTACCAGGTCAGGCCTTCATTCTGCAGCTTGGTCGGGCCCCAGCGATCCGAGACGCCCTTAAAGGCGCGGCGGATGGTGCCACCATGCTTGCCCACGCCCTCAATGCTATCGAGTACAACAGGATTCTTGGGGAGGCGCTGATCGACAGCCGGGAGCTTACCATTCTTGACCATATCGGCCAGGATTGGGGCTTCGACAAACTTGCTCGTGGTTGCTGGCACGGCAGTAGCTGCCGGGACAGGAGTCGCGACAACGGCAGCGGTGGTTGGTGCTGGTGCTGCGGTTGGTGCTGCTGGGGCTACAGGAGCCGCAGTTGGTGCTGCCGGTGTTCCACCGCCGCACGCAGCCAGCCCAACACTGCCACCGACAGCAGCCGAAAGCCTGAGGAACGCGCGGCGACCGACCGACCGCGGGTGCGTAGGATTTTGTTGACTCATGCTTCCCTCATTGAATGTGCATCACTGCACGTAATCTGTTTTAGTACCGTCCGTCTCGTTACGGGTGTTGGCCGACAATCTGCTGCCTACTTCACCTCCTTTCAATCCCTGTCGTTTGTCGTATCCGTTGAGCGTAATCCGCGTACAAATCACATGGTATGGGTAATCATATAATATGCACGCTCGCTACGGGTAGACCATGTACTCTATTCCCTCATCCTGCTGCGCTGCAGCTGCCCCTCTCCCGTTGGGAGAAGGGCCAGGGGTGAGGGCCTCTCTATGTTCCTGCCTCAACAACACCGCGATCAACGGGAATAACGCCCTGTAATTCGATCTCGTGCGCTCGATGGCAACTGACGAAATGGCCTGGTACGATCTCACGCAATACCGGTGCCTCCGTCTTACATTGCTCAATCGCATAGCGGCAGCGTGGGTGGAAATAGCAGCCACTTGGTGGGTTGGCCGGATCGGCCACTTCACCAGCCAGCACAATCGGCTCGCTACGGAGGCGTGGATCGGGCTTGGGCACTGCCGATAGCAACGCTTCAGTATATGGATGCCGTGGCGTGAGGAACAACGCACGGGTTGAGGCCAGTTCAACGAGTTTACCAACATACATCACCGCTACCCGATCCGAGATATGCTCAACTACGCTCAGATCATGGGCAACAAACAGGTATGTTAGCCCGAATTGGGCTTGTAGATCCTGGAGCAAATTCAGAATCTGCGCCTGAATCGAGACATCCAATGCCGAAACGGGTTCATCGCATACAATAAGCTGCGGGTTGAGCGCCAATGCCCGCGCAATCCCGATCCGTTGGCGCTGCCCGCCAGAAAAGGCATGCGGAAAGCGCGACATATATTCGGGCCGCAGGCCAACCACCTGCAATAATTCGGCAACCCGATCCCTGAGCACCGAACCATTGGCAATACCATGAACCAGCAGCGGCTCGCCAACAATCTCAAGCAGTGTCATACGTGGGTTCAGCGATGAGTAGGGATCCTGAAAGATCATCTGCATGTTGCGGCGCAGCTTTTTTAGCCGATTCGAGTCGAGATCTGGAATATTCACCCGACCCTGCTCGCGATCCTCAAACCAGATTTCACCACCGGTTGGGTTCATGGCCCGCAGGATCATGCGGCCCGTGGTTGTCTTCCCACAGCCCGATTCACCAACCAGCCCGAGCGTCTCACCCTCGCGCACAAAGAAGCTCACATCATCGACCGCCCGCACTGCACCAACCGTCCGCGACATCCAGCCACGCTTGATCGGGAAGTGCTTCTTGAGATTCTTGACTTCGAGCAGGACTCGACTCTCGCCTGTGGCTTGGCTCATCGGTATGTGCCCTTTCAGCTTTCGGCTCTCGCCTCAGGTAGGTGCGTTCTTGTGGGTCTACGCGCCTCGCACTCTAGGCGAGTCTTGCAGGGCTACGCGCCCCGCACCCGCGTCCAGGAACCCTTCATTCATTTGCTTTTGCGGGGCTACGCGCCCCACACCCGCGGCCAGGGCGATCCCGTCCGCCCGAGCGACCCACGGTCGGGGCCTTGCCCCGAACCCCGAATAGAGCTTTGTGCCACCCCAATGCTCAATGGTCATGCCTCGGCTGCGATCACGCTACATTGGTAGGACTTCTGGCTTCTGATTACGCAAAGCTGAGAGCTGAAAGCTGATGGCTTCAAACGCATTCCAGATAGCGCGCGCACATCAGTGCCAGCACCTCATCGCCAGGGCTATCCCAGATTGCCTGATTAAAGATTTCGACCTCGATTGGCCCGTTATAGCCAATAGCATCGACGGCGCTACGGATCGCTCGTAGTTCGATCACGCCATCGCCGATCATGCCGCGCCCACGCAACATATCGGGCAATGGCATGATCCAATCGGAGACATGAAAGCCAAGTGTACGGCCACGCGCACGGGCGATCTGCGTATACACATCGGGATCCCACCAAATATGGTATGCATCAATAATTACGCCAACAACAGATGAATCGAATCGCTCGGCCAGTACATTGGCTTCACCCAGTGTCGTAATCACCGAACGATCTCCGGCAAACATGGGATGCAGTGGTTCGATGCCTAGCCGAACGCCATGTTCAGCCGCATATGGGATCAACTGTGCAATGCCATCGGCCACCATCGCCCGCGCCGCCGCAATATCGCGATCTGGTGCAGCACCACAGACCAACACCAATGCGTCGGCTTCGAGCGCTGCGGCCTGATCAATCGCCCGCCGATTATCCTCAATGCGTGCCTGCCGTTCGGCTGCCGTTGCTGCTGGGAACATGCCACCTCGGCATACACTCGATACATGCAAGCCAGCATCGCGAACAATACGCACAGCCGCTGCCAGGCCAACATCGGCGATCTTATCGCGCCAGAGACTGATCGACGGAATACCCGCCCGTACACAACCATCAACTGCCTCACGCAGGCTCCAGCGCTGGGTGGTGGCCTGGTTCAGGCTCAGGCGTGCGAGATCCGTAAATGGTTGTGGCACTATTGCTCCTTGTTTGCCACTCATACGATGCCTGATTGCGCCAGCACAATTCGCATGCGTGCCGTCGCCAGTTCTGGGTCACGCAATAGCCCGGCCTGATCGGCCAGCCGAAACAGTTCGGCAAGATGAACCGTTGAGCGAGCGCTCTCCTGGCCGCCAACCATGCGAAAGTGCGATTGGTGGCCATTCAAATAGGCCATGAACACAACACCAGTTTTATAGTAGAAGGTTGGTTTCTGGAAGATATGCCGCGAGAGTGGCACGGTTGGCTCAAGAATAGCCTGATAGCGCCGCAGATTACCGGCATCTAGGGCGCGCAATGCTGCTGCTGCTGCCGGTGCAATTGCATCGAAAATGCCCAGGAGCGCATCACTATGGCCATACTGATCGCCAGCGATCAATGCAGCATAGTTGAAATCATCGCCGGTGTACATCCGCACGCCAGCGGGCAATCGGCGGCGCATCGAAATCTCGCGCTGGTCATCGAGCAGCGAGATCTTGACACCATCGATCTTGCTGGCATGATCACGAATGATCTGCAAACACACATCCATGGCCTCATTCAGATCGCGCGAACCCCAGTAGCCTGCCAACGCCGGATCGAACATATCGCCGAGCCAGTGCAAAATCACTGGTTGGCTCACCTGGCCAAGGATTCGTTCATAGACCTGCACGTAATCTTCGGGGCTGCGCGCACATGCGGCCAATGCCCGGCTGGCCATCAGAATAATCTGGCCGCCCTGGCCTTCGACAAAACTGCACTGTTCCAGGTAGGCTGCCTCAACATCGGCAAGTGTGATGTTCGGCCCTGGAATAAGATGATCGGTGCCAGCCCCACAGGCGATCCGGCCACCAACCGCCCGTGCTTCGGCAAGTGATCGGCTGATCAATTCTTGCGCGCTCGCCCAATTCAGGCCCATCCCACGCTGCGCGGTATCCATCGCTTCGGCAACCGCCAAGCCCAGCGACCACAAATAGCGCCGGTAGGCCAGCGTTGCCTCCCAATCAATGGCGGTATCGAGGGTCGGGTTGTTATTGGCCAATGGATCAGCCACCACATGCACAGCAGAGAACGCCACCCGGCTGTGGATCGGCCCGTTCGGGTGCTCAAAGCGTGGCTGTGCCGCAAGCGTATAGGGCTGCAACAAGCGATCACCGCGCGGGAGCTGGAGGGTGACTGCCATAGCACAACTCCGTGTCTAAGAACCCAGTATTCAGAAGTCAGAATTCAGAATGCCAAGACCTTAACATCGTGACCGAATGACCAAGAATAGGGACGGGGAGCGCGTATAGCTATACGCGCTCGCGAGATTTTTCAATGACCAGAATCAGGAACCGAGAACCAAGAACTACATATTTAGAAGTCAGTATTCAGAATTATGAAAGTGCAGCATGGCTATAAAAATGGTATGCCAATGTTGAGGAGATTATCCTGACTCCTGACTTCTGACTCCTCTTTAGAGTGACAACTCCGGCACATCCATCCAGCGCCGTTCGGCCCATGAGCGCAGGCCAAGTTCGGCCAACTGAACGCCTTTGGCACCCTCCAGAAAGCCCCACGGAAATGCGGCACCCTCGGCGACATGGCGCAGGAACATTTCCCATTGGATCTTGAAGCCATTATCGAAGGTCGCATTATCGGGGACTTCCTGCCAGCCTGCACGAAACGGAATTGGGTTAGGAATATCAGGGTTCCACACCGGGCGCGGGGTGTTGGCGCGATGCTGGGCGCGGCATTCACGCAGCCCTGCGACAGCACTACCGTGCGTGCCATCAACCTGCAACACAAACAGTTCATCACGGTATACTCGTGTACACCAGGATGAATTGATCTGTGCCACAATGCCACCCTCGATCATAAAGGTTGCATAGGCGGCATCATCGGCGGTCGCATCATAGGGCTTGCCAGCCTCATCATAACGCTCGGGGATATGGGTTGCACCAAGGCACGAGACAGAACGCACCGGGCCGAAGAGGTTATCGAGCACATACCGCCAGTGGCACAGCATATCGACAATAATGCCGCCACCATCCTGCTTGCGATAGTTCCAAGATGGGCGCTGGCCAGGCTGCCAATCACCTTCGAACACCCAGTAGCCAAATTCGCCACGCACTGATAGGATCTTGCCGAAGAAGCCGCCATCGATCAGCCGTTTCAGCTTGCGCATCCCCGGCAGGAACAGCTTATCCTGCACGACACCATGCTTGATGCCAGCAGCATGCGCCAGTTTCGCCAGCCCGAGTGCATCATCAAGCGAATCGCTGACCGGCTTTTCGCAGTAGACGTGCTTCCCAGCAGCGATTGCCGCTCGCACACTCGCCACGCGCTGTGCTGTCGTCTGGGCATCAAAATAGATCGTATCGCTCGTATTCGCTAGGCACTGATCAAGATCAGTACTCCAGCGCTCAATGCCATGCGATTGAGCCAGCGCCTGGATCTTGCGCTCATTTCGACCAAGTAGAATCGGATCAGGGATCAGCGTATCGCCATTTGCAAGGAGAATACCGCCCTGTTGGCGGATTGCGAGGATTGAGCGCAGCAGGTGCTGGTTGGTGCCCATGCGCCCTGTCACGCCATTCATGATGATACCGATCGTCTGCACGCCCACCATGTATCCCTTTCTACTCTGAGGGACAGGTTCTTCACCCAACGCTGGATGATAACTAGCTATGCATGAACTCGCAAACCGTACACAAACCAAGCCCGCTGGCTGTATGCGTAGGCGCGATGAATATTGCGATCTGGTAAGCGCTTTCCGAAGTGGCTGGACTATAGCATAGTAGTATTGATATTGTCAAGCGCGTTTCTTTTTGCGGGCTATGCGCCTCGCTCCTTTTTGTGGGAACCGTTCCGTCAACGCCCAGAGGGCACCCGCCACGCCCTCCAACCGACCAGGCGCTGCGGCACCCAGAGGGTACCCGGCCCGCAAGGGATGTTGGCGGCTCTCTATCCGCTTTCGGTCATGCCTCAGCTGCGGGCGATCTGCCATCGTGGCCAATAGCACGCCATGGACACCGATCACCAATGCACGTAGGGGCGTATTGCATACGCCCGCATTGGCAACGGCAGGCGCATGCCCGTACCCATCGTCGGTCATAGCGGTGATCAGGGTGGGCGATTGCGAACCGCCCCTACGCATCGTCGATCATTGCTTTGTTCGCTTGTTCACTCGCATCGGTTCTTGGTTCGCTGGTTCGCTGGTTCACGATGCAATCCCGCGTAATCGTGCCGCATGCAGAACGGCAGTGACGGTCATTCCATCACGAATCTCACTACGCAGCACCAGATCGAGTACTTCCTGAAATGGAAGGACGGCAATCTCGAAGAACTCCGTCTCATCAGCGGGCAGTATTGCTGGCATCAGATCATAGCCAAGATACAGATGGGCGGTTTCATCACAGATACTCTTTGATGTGTAATAGGTGCTGACCCATTCCAGCCGTCCAGCGATATAGCCGATCTCCTCCTGCAATTCGCGCAATGCGGCGTGTTTTGGTGCCTCATTGGGGTGCATTCCACCGGTTGGCATTTCCCAGCGATAATTTTCTTGCTGGACATAGCGATACTGGCGAACCATGATCACATGATCCTGATCGAGAAACGGTAACACGCCAACACACTGCCCACATGTCACCACACCATAGATCGTCGTTTGTCCATTTGGTAACTCGGCAATGTCTTCGCGCAATGACATCCATTTATTGCTGTAGATCGGGCGACTGGTGACTCTGTTCCAGGGTTTTGGTGGCATCGTCATTTCCTGTTCAATACGTTATGTATTGCGTCTTTCGCCAAACAATATGGGCCTGCATTTCCAGCGCACAAAGCGGTTGGACATAGGAACTATAGCATCTCTCTGGCATGTGTGGATGGACTGTTGGGCAAACAGATAGGTTCATCCTATGCCATATGTCACGTTAAACGCAGTGCCGGTTGAGGTTGGCGTTCCAACCCAGCGTAACTGTCGATGGCAACGATCTGTTAGAAGTCTATACCGCCGCTGCCGCTGCTGTTAAGCGGGCACGCATGGGTGCTGGCCCGAGTCTGGTTGAAGCGAAAACCTATCGTTGGCGTGGCCATTCCAAAAGTAATCGTAACTTGTATCGATCCCAAGAAGAAATCCAAGCCTGGAAGGAGCGCGACCCAATTGCTCATCTACGCGCATCCTGGAACGCTGCTACATCAAGCGCGACCTGGTAGTCGGGCGAGAACGCAATCAATTGGGCGTCGATCTGGAGTAGCCTGTTCAAGTCAGGCAGGACGATCTGGGAGCGGTGCAGCACCATGCACAGGTTCGTCTGCGCCTGAGCCTCCGATGAGTCGGGCCACAACAGAAAAGCCAGGCGGCGGCCAGGCTGGGGCTGGCCATCGTGCAAGGCCTGGAGGCGTGGTGAGACGATGACAATCGGTACTCCCTGGTGTTCGAGGGTAAACCGCCGAGCAATCGCAGGTGCAGGGTGGAGTTTATCGACAACCTCACCTCTCGCCGACGTGCGGGACGGCAGGGTTTGCCGCCAAACGTATCCTCGGCAGGTATAATTGGCGCAGACAGCTTCTCTGTCTATCATAGTGTTTGCGACACGACATCATTGCGAGCCCGACGGCAAGCAACCGCACTTAATTCGGGATGCCTTATGCTGCGTCAAACACCGCATCAACGCTGAGGTGCAGATCAGCGAGGAGCTTGGATGTGACGTCGGTACCGCGCGGGAACACGCCGAATGATACATATACATCGCCATCAAGCGTCAGAACAGTCACGGTCTGGGGGATAGGATTGACAATCCAGTACTCGGAAATACCCGCTTCCGCATAGTCGCGCGGCTTCTCTTCCAGATCGCGCTTGGGTCGGTCTGGGCTGACGATCTCGACCACCAGATCGGCACCAAGCCAGAACTCGTCCTGAGCGCGGGGATCGTACTTATCAAGGATGACCAGCAGATCAGGCTCGCGGAACTTACCAGGTCGAACCTGCAAACGCAGTGGCGCATAGAAAACATCACCACCAAGCTTCTGGACGATTGTCAGCAACGCGAGGAACAATAGCTTGGAGATCGCCTGGTGATATTTGGTTGGCATTGGCAATACCTCAATGACGCCATCAGTGTACTCAATGATTCGGTTGGTTTGGTTCGTCAGCCGCAGGTATTGCTCGACACTCCACAGCCCCTGGATCACGGCCAGGTCAATATCCGTCTCTTCGCCAGCGAGTTTCAATTCCATGCTGGGTGCGCGCATATCAACGCTCATGATCGTACTCCAGAGTCATCGTGCTCATCTTCAAGTCAGTATACCATCTCGTGTGTTTTGGGATCTAATGCCTCGATTTGGGTACGCTTGAACTCATTGCAGGGTCGGCATGAGCGCCACAGGTGCTCACGCGTCGTGGTACCACCGCGTGATTCTGGAAGGATGTGCTCACTACTGAGCGGAATGCCAGTGAGTCGCTCATCGAGCAGACAGGAGCCACAGCGATGGCCAGCATCCGCCACAATGTGCTGTTCCAACGCTGGTGAGAGGGTACTCATACTACCGGTACCGGCAATGAATCGAGTGCCGGAAGCGTATGACCGCGACCTTTGAGGCGCATCAGTGCATCGGTTTCTTCGCGCAATTGGGCGAGCAGGGCATCAGCGAGGGCGATTTTGTCGGTAGTAGCGATGTTCAGTGCGATCGACCAAAGTGCCGCATCAGAAAGATGGGCGATCGCTTCCAGTTCACGGCGAATATCCTCAGGCAGATCGGCTTCAATTGGCGCTGGCACCGCAGTGCGTGCGGTTTGCACCAGCATGTCCTCGATGGAACGCTGAGTCGCCCGCGCTTCGAGATAGTCGTAGAGATCCGCTGGTACCGTCACGGTGATCGGGTGGACAGTCATCATCTCCTCGTTTCAGCAACACACTGCTGCCCGCATGCTAGCATCTCCCAAACAAGGACGCAACCGCAGTGAGACCGCGTAATGCGAGTATTCTAACCGATGCACATCTGAGCGATTGGTCGTCCGTACCGTCCAGGCTGTGTACGGACGACCATCGGCGGCAACCTCTACAATCAGCTTAGTGATCAACGTATGACGCCGCCGATACTGAATGGCTTCGGCGAGATGTGCTGCCCTGATCTGATCCCGCCCAGCCAGTTGTGCAATCACTGCGCCAACCTACCAGACCAGCGCGATCTCAACGCTCGTCAGGTCAAGTTGGCGGATAGCTGCGGTCATGAGCCGATCAGCGGCGGCATCGTGCTGGGTTGACTCAGGCCGTGGTCGTCGCTGGGCTTCGGCAATGCGCTCCAGGATGCGCTCATCGGGTTCGCCACGATACGCTGCTGTGCCATCTCGTTATCCCGTATACTTCAGTGTATTGGGTATATGCAGCCGACTTTGACGTAGCCCGACCAAATAACACAGGACTTCCGCAAAGCCAAGATTCGTGGCATCTGCAACAACGATTATCCCGATTATGTGGTATTGTTGGGCGACCCTACCCATTCCACGCTTCCTACCAATCCCCAATTTACTGCTCCAGGGCTTCACGCTGCTCCAGGAAGCCTGAGCCACACTACGCTAATCTCTCCAATCACCTCAGCACCAATCAACCGCCTCATTTTGTTCTAAGAATGTCTTGGGTGACCACTCAGAAGCATTCGAGGCAGACCTAAAGATTGCTCTACTCGCGCATGAACCAAGCGGAACGTACCACGAGCAGATGCTCATCAATGTTCAAATCCAAACAGCGCCGATAGGTCTATAATGCAACAGCAGTCGTGACAACCGATTGGCGGTACTATGCCCTATACACTCGTCCCATTCACACAGGATTATCTTGAACCAGCCGTTGCATTATTTATCGAGACAAAGACGAGCAAGAACACAGCCCATTATTGCCATCCCGTGTAATTGATGAACCAGCATGGATCCATTAGTTTATGTGCAGCTACAAGGGTGCTAGCCCATGAGGTTTCAATGAGCGACATGCAGCAGATTGCCTCCCCTGACCAGCGGTACTATCTTCTGCTTGTCAGCAATGAGATGCGTATGTCGCACTGGGTGATAAGCGCAGCGCTGTGGGAGCGTGACCCGCAGCGTCTGTTGCTGGAGATCGGCGACTGGCAATGGAGCAGTGAGCAGATCACCTGGAGTGCCGACAGCCAGGTTGTCACGATTGCGCTCCGGCGCTATCCCGGCGACGCTCCCGGTATTGTGATCGACATCTATCCTGAGCGGCAGATGGTCATCCCTCGCGCGCCAGCTGAGACGCAGCCGCTTCCGTTTGCGGCGCTCAACGCGTTTTTAGAGCGCTATTACGCACACCATCGACGTACGCGATCCTGACGGGATTGCAGAAGGCCGGTCTGGAAGCGATCCAAAACAGGAACCTGCGTAGCGCCAGTAATGCAAGCACACATCTTCAAATGAGCGATAAGGTGCAGAGATGACGACACAGCGCTTCAAGACGATGGTTGCCAAAGAAGGCAGCAGAACCTACATATGATATTGTCGCCGCTCTCGAAAGCGAGGCATCGACTTTGTGTGCGACCCGGATGATTATATGGTGTTTTCTCGTAGCTGCAGCAAATGGGTATATTGCCAATCTCGTTCTCTGGCTATGGCAGCAGCAGCTTCAGCGGGATTGGTGGCTCGATAGATCGCCTGTTGGGCATATACTGCAGAACTATACGCATGGCTGGGAACATGGGCTGTTGCCACCGCTTGACCTGCAGCACGGGCAGCCGAGCGAGCGGCAGTATCCGCTCCGACTTCACGCGCAGCAGCATGCGAATCAAGTGAAGCCTTGCGAATACCTGCCATCGTAAATACTCCGGTATGGATCCATGCCTGGAGCGCTTCGATAGCTTGTCGAGGGCGATGGTCTTCTGGGCATGTTTCCTCAAAATATGGCAGGACACGCTCGGCACAGTCAATGGCCCAGACGGCCAATGTCCTATGGTCAGTATCTTTTATCAGCGCTACCATTTCCTCATCTTTATGTGCGATTGAGAATGTTGATTTTCCCATGTTCAATCCCCTCCATCTTCAGAAATCAAACCACAGCTGCTGTTCCTGTGGCTCCCAGTACTCGGTACGGATGCTATCGGCCTGAAACAGATGGTAGGGATCATCGTTACGATAGTGGGCATACGAGTCCAATGTTCGGCGGCGCACTTTGTAGGCATCGCGCCCTTCGCGGGTAGAGAACTCGAACATCATGATGTACCGCCCGCTTGGCTGGCCTTCCGCATCCAGCTGCCGAAAGTAGTGTGTCGACTTCCATTCGGCAAACATCTCTGCATGATGCTCGCGCACATAGGCAAACCAGCGTCGGATGCTCTCGTGATGCGCCTCCTCGTTCCCGGCACCGATCTGCCAGCTCTCGACCTCAATGAAGCTCATGCTATGTCCTTTCTATCCTATGATGGTGTATGGCAAACGTATTATAGATCGAGGGCGTAAAACCTAGGAGCTTCAGCCCTGGGATAGAAGCCCTTCCTGACGCTTTAGCGGCTTTAGCTGAAACGAAGCCACGGTCTTTATACTGATTGACGCCCTGTATAAAATCGTGTATACTTCCCCGATGAGAAAGGCATTCAAATACCGAATCTATCTGACCAACGGGCAGCAACGCATCCTTGAGCGACAGCTTGAGGAATGCCGCTTTGTCTATAATCAGATGATTGAGTCCCGAAAGACTGCCCACGAATTGAGCATGCCACTTGGCTTGTATGACACGATCACCATGCTGCCGATCTTGAAGGCAGAACGTCCAACGCTGAAACAGGTGCACAGTATGGTGCTTCAGAATGTCTGTGTTCGTGTGCATCTGGCGTTTCAAGCATTCTTTCGTCGGGTGAAAGCAGGCGCTGAAGAAGTCGGCTTTCCACGGTTCAAGGGCGTTGGTCGCTACGATTCGATCACCTTTCCGCACTATGGGAATGGGGTTGACGTTCGGAACCATCGGTTGATTGTCAATCGACTTGGCGACGTGCGGGTTGTGTGGCACAGGCCGATAGACGGCACACCCAAGACGGTCACATTCACCCGTTCGCGCACAAAGAAGTGGTATGTCAGCTTCTCGTGTGCAGTCGAATCCCATCAGCTTGAACCAACGAGTGAAACCGTTGGGGTTGACATGGGCTTAACTACGTTTGCAACGTTCTCGGATATGAGTAACGATATTGAGAACCCCCGTTTCTATCGACGGGATGAAGCCGATCTTGCACGAGTGCAACGAGCGAAACACCTGGCAAAGGATAGCCAGAATTGGGATCAGCACCGCCGACGCACGAAGGCGCTGGCCCATATTCACGAACGAATCGCCAACCGACGCAGCGACTTTTCCCACAAGGAGAGTCGGAAGCTGGTGAACCAGTATCAAGTGATTGCGTTTGAAGCACTTGAACCACAGAAGATGGGCAAACGCAGCACGAGCGGCATGCGCAAGAGCATCATGGACGTGGCATGGAGCCAATTCATCAGCATGACCATCAGCAAAGCGGAAGAAGCTGGCCGAATGGTTGTACTGGTGAATCCCAAGAACACGACCAAGATGTGTTCCCAATGCGGCAAACTTGTTTCCAAAGAGCGAAGTGAACGGCTGCATATGTGTCCCCATTGTGGACTCGTTCTCGGACGAGACAAGAATGCGGCGATCAACATTCTCGCTCGTGGACGTGATCAACTCCGCCAATAAGCGGATGCGTGTGGGGCTGCACACGCTGAAGCCCAGGTGCCTCGGCCCTGGGAGCAGTCACAATACCCCTGACACATGATCAGAAAGTTGCAGGTAAAGAAACAGGACTCGCCCGCTCGGTTGGTTGCCGCGATTGTCCACAGCGCATCGCTCGTTGACCAGGTAGCACCACCGACGCGATGACCGAAGCGAAGGTGCGGTTCGAGCGTGTACTCAGCGACCACTTCATGCAAATACTGCAGAATTTCGGCGGCAGTCGCGATCGGTGGGCCATACCATGGTTTGAAGTCATAGGCATAGGTATATAAATCGCTATCCGAACGAATACCGGGATAGCGGAAGAGATCCCATGTGCCGCCGATCGCATCGCGGGCCTCAAGGATCAGATACTCCTTCGTGGGGCACTCGCGCTGCAGGTGACAGGCAGCACCAAGACCAGAAATACCTGCACCAATAATGATGACGTCGCGATGTTCGCGTAGTATATGCCCATTCATTGATTGCTCCTGCACATGCCCGCAACGCTGCGGTACGTATTGTTGAAGACCGATCATCGAAGCGATCGTGACCATCGCTCCCACCGTTGAATGGCGAGCGGTTTTCTGCGTACTAGCCAGCATCGATTGCACCACGCGCCACAGCTGGGCAGTGCCGAACACACATGCATCTGGCTACGTTGGATTGCGTTGCTGTATGATCGGATTATACTCGGAGTGCGTGAGAATAGAGCATTGTTCTGCCCGATCTTCCACACTTGCAAGATAGGTCGGAATCTGAGCCATGTACGGTGCTGCGCCACAGCCGTTGCTGCGCTCGCTTCCAGTTCACGGTAGAACAGGGTTCCGGTGATCGAGCGATCGCCAGTACTGGCAATCGCCTGGCTGGTTCAACGCAGAATCGCGGCTAGCTCGGCGCTGGACAGATCCACGATGCGGGTCAAGCGGGCGGGGTCAAACTTATCGAGTACCAGCACCCCTGCATTACGCCAACCCATTGCCTGCAACAGTGGCTGGGGGGCGAAGTAATCGCCAACGTGACTGAATTGACGCAAGTAGGGGCAATCGCATACACCGTATGTGCGCGTACCGGATCGACTGGTGCGGCGCTTTGCACACGACCCGCTCGCCGTAGGGGTGTATTTGGCGATTGCGCGATTCGTCATGGCGGAACGTGGCCCGGTGCCGCTCTCGCCCGCCGATCTCGCCGCCTGGAGTGGCGGGGAGCGGATTCGGGATCTGGCGATCATGCGGCGCATGCGCCGACTTGTTGAGACGGGCTGGCTGGTTGCAGAACGTGGGCGCGCGGTGAAGTTACGACCCAACCTGGGCATCGGTGACGATGGGGCGATCTTGCCCTGGCGTCCGAGCGACAACCAGTTTGGCAAGCCTGAACGGGTACGCATGCGGCGCGTACCACTGGAGTTGTTCGATGGCTATATTGGTCGGCTCGATCCGCACCCAGGTCGGATTCCTGCGTTGGTCACGCGGTATGTCGAGCAACCATTGATCGACCTGATTGATCTGGGAACATATGCCATTGCCAGCATCGATCCGTGTGCAACGACGGAAACGCTGCGGGATCTGCACTTGCTCGATGATGCCGGGCCATGTCCACCACGTCCGGTAGCAACCCTTCGGATACTGGCACAAGCGCCAGATGCGGCAGCCGAAAGCGTGCCAGAAACGACATCTGAGAGTGACGTTGCGGAGGCGAACGGATCACCGAACGGATCACTGAACGGATCAGATCCACAGCACACAACCGAGGGCCGTTTGTCCGCTCC
>JBBQSD010000050.1:0-39107 GCA_038214135.1 Chloroflexales bacterium
CGACCAATTCGAGCAGTTCCTCATCGTCCATCATATCGACTTTGTTGAGGAACACGACCATGGCGGGCACCTGCACCTGGCGGGCCAGCAACACATGCTCTTTGGTCTGGGGCATCGGGCCATCGGGAGCCGAGACCACCAGAATGGCACCGTCCATCTGCGCCGCACCGGTGATCATATTCTTGATATAGTCGGCGTGGCCGGGGCAGTCGACGTGGGCATAATGGCGGCTGGGGGTCTGATATTCGACGTGCCGAATAGCAATGGTAATGCCACGGGCGCGCTCCTCGGGGGCATTATCGATCTGATCGTAGGCAACATACTGGGCGCCACCACGGAGGGCGAGCACCTTGGTAATCGCGGCGGTCAGGGTCGTCTTGCCGTGGTCGACGTGACCAATCGTGCCCACATTGATATGGGGCTTGTTGCGCTCAAACTTCTGCTTTGCCATTGTGGTATATCTCCTCAGTATGAAAGGCCGCCTGACGCTCAATTCAGCCGATGGTCAGTTTTAGGCCGAACCATCGGCTGAATGAGATGAGGCTCATCGGACGGGTGCGGACATTAGCCGCGGCGCTTCTCAATAATTTCCTTGGCCAGATGATCCGGCAACTGCTGATAGTAGGCAAATTCCATTGAAGAAGTTGCGCGACCTTGAGTTGCCGAACGCAAATCGGTGGTATATCCAAACATCGTTGCCAATGGCACGTGGCCCTTGACAACCTGAGCATTGCCACGTCCCTCCATACCTTCGACTTGTCCACGGCGTGCATTCAGGTCACCAAGCACACTTCCGAGGAAGTCGTCGGGAGTAGTGACTTCAACCTTCATCACTGGTTCTAGAAGTACTGGACGGCCCTTACGGACGCCATCCTTCAGACCCATTGATGCAGCAATTTTGAAGGCCATTTCCGATGAGTCAACTTCGTGATATGAGCCATCGTACAGAACGACCTTCAAATCGACGACTGGATAGCCAGCAATCACGCCACCGGCCATAGCCTCTTTAACACCTTGTTCGATGGCACCAATATATTCGCGGGGAACCGAACCGCCAACAATACCGTTGACAAATTCGAAACCACTACCGGGAGCAAGTGGCGAGATCTGGAACTTAACGTGGCCATACTGACCTTTGCCACCTGTTTGCCG
Organism: Chloroflexales bacterium; assembly: GCA_038214135.1. GTDB lineage: Bacteria > Chloroflexota > Chloroflexia > Chloroflexales > Roseiflexaceae > JANLSE01. The sequence continues at coordinate 1,153 of JBBQSD010000050.1, forward strand.
CACGAATTTCGAGTCGATATCAGCAGGCTGAGTCGTCGTCTCGCGGTACGAAACTTGTGGCTTACCCTGGTTGGCTTCGACTTTATATTCGCGGCGCATACGGTCAACCAGAACCTCAAGATGCAGTTCACCCATGCCAGCGATAATGGTCTGGCCTGTTTCCTGATCAGTATGGATCCGGAACGTTGGATCTTCTTCCGAGAGTTTCTGGAGCGCCATGCCCATCTTATCTTGATCTGCCTTGGTCTTCGGTTCAATAGCAAGTTGGATGACTGGTTCTGGAAAGCGAATATTTTCCAGCACAATCGGATTTTCAACATCACAGATTGTATCGCCAGTAAAACTCGCCTTTGGACCAACCATTGCTGCGATATCACCGGCATAGACTTCTTTGATATCTTCGCGATGGTTGGAGTGCATTTGCAAGAGACGCCCAATGCGCTCACGCTGGCCACGAGTCGTATTCAGAACATACGAACCTGCCTCAAGTTTCCCGGAGTAGGCTCGGAAATAGGCCAGTTTACCAACAAATGGATCAGCAACAATCTTAAAGACTAACCCCGCAAAGGGGGCCTTCTCATCTGGCAGACGGGTGAGCAATTCAACATCAGGTTCGCCTGCTATTTGGCCAGGTAATGTACCAGTTACTGGTGGAACCTCGAGTGGTGATGGAAGATAAAAAACGATTGAGTCAAGCATTCGCTGGACGCCTTTGTTACGCAGCGCAGCGCCACATAATACAGGAACCAACTTATTCGCAATCGTGGCTCGGCGTAGTGCACTGCGGAGCTCCTCAGGGTCGAGTTCTTCGCCCTCAAGATACAGCAACGTCAGCTCTTCGTCGGTTTCCGCAATTGCCTCGATCATCTCCTGGCGCAATTTCTCGGCCTGGACTGCCACATCTGCTGGAATCTCTTCGAGTTCTTCTGGCTTGGTTGGATCGTCGGTATAGATAAGGGCCTTATTCAGCAACAGATCGACCAAACCACGGAAGCGATCTTCGCTACCGATCGGCATCTGAATTGGCACCGGTTTTGCACCGAGACGATCCTTGATCATCTGAACGGTTCGCTCGAAATTAGCACCGATCCGATCCATCTTATTGACGAAGCAGATGCGTGGAACGCTATATTTGTCGGCTTGCCGCCAAACCGTTTCAGACTGCGGCTCCACACCGGCAACAGCGTCGAACACCACCACACCACCATCGAGTACACGAAGGGAACGTTCAACTTCAGCAGTAAAATCTACGTGTCCTGGTGTATCAATGATATTAATGCGATAGGCAACGCCATCAACTTTCCATTCTGCGGTTGTTGCCGCAGCGGTGATTGTGATGCCGCGCTCGCGCTCCTGCTCCATCCAGTCCATGACAGCAGTGCCCTCATGAACCTCACCGATCTTATAGGTGCGTCCGGTATAGAATAGAATGCGCTCGGTGGTTGTCGTTTTACCCGCATCAATGTGGGCAATGATACCAATATTCCGAATACGCTCTAATGGGATCTCCCTCGGCATACCTCTCCTCCCCCCGGTGTCTTCTCGTTACGCGCTTGGTTTCGATCGCGGCAACACATCCGTGGGTTGTTCGCTGATTGGTGTCGTGGCCAATTCACCCGACACTCGAACCAAACTATCTAGAACCGGCCGTAGTGCGAGAACGCACGATTTGCTTCGGCCATGCGTTGAACATCTTCCTTGCGTTTGATGGTATTGCCAGTATTATTATAGGCATCCATCAGTTCAGCTGCTAGGCGCTCAAACATTGGCTTACCGCTGCGTGCTCGCGCCGACAATAACAGCCATCGCATGGCAAGTGACTGGCGCCGGTCGGTCTTGACTTCGACTGGAACCTGATATGTCGCACCACCAACGCGCTTTGGGCGAACTTCGATAACTGGGCCAGCATTACGCAGCGCAATCTCGAAGACTTCCATCGGGGATTTCTTCAGCCGATCAGCAGCCAATTCGAGCGACTGGTAGACGATCTTCTCAGCGGTTGACTTTTTGCCGCGCAGCATCACTTTATTAATGAACTGCTGGACCGTTACGCTGCTATAGCGCGCATCGGGCAGCGGGATGCGCTTCTCAATGGTTCCTCGTCGGGGCATTCGTCACCTCGCAAAATGGACATTACTTCTTCTTCGGTGCAGCTTGGTTCTTCTTTGTTCCGTACTTTGAGCGACCCTGCTTGCGGCCGTTCACGCCCTGCGCATCTAGCGTTCCGCGAACAATGTGATAGCGTACGCCAGGTAAATCCTTTACACGGCCGCCACGAATAAGCACAACTGAGTGCTCTTGCAGGTTATGGCCCTCGCCAGGAATATAGGCGGTGACCTCCATGCCATTAGAAAGCCGGACGCGAGCAATCTTGCGTAGCGCCGAATTCGGCTTCTTTGGAGTCATGGTTTTGACCTGCGTGCAAACGCCTCGCTTAAATGGCGAGCCCTTGCCCCGCGTCAGCTTGCCTTTCAGCACGTTGTAATTGAACCGCAGCGCGGGCGCCTTGACCTTCTTTGCCACCGGCTTGCGCGGCTTGCGCACCAGCTGATTGATCGTCGGCATCCTGGCGTGCTCCCTTTCGCCTTCGCGAACAAAACAATACGATGAACCCTATTATTTCTGGTCACGGCGTTGGCCGCGCCTTAGATCAGGGCCCTAAAGTGCGTGCAAAGACATTCGTCTGCACAGCGATATGGGAGTATAGCACAGCGATCAGGGTCTGTCAAATGCGATCAAAGAAAAAACTATAATGAAAAAGACGAGATTTTTAGCGCTTTTCAAGCTGCCATCCCCCGAGCGGTGGAGGTGACTCAAGCGCATAATTTAATATCGGTGCGTCAGGCTAGCAAAAGGAAAGTCCCAACAACTGCAATGATCAGCAGCGCTGCAGCCATCGTTGAAATCGATAGCCCTGCGATGGTTCGTTCGGCAACTGGTTGAATGAGTGTGCTTGTCTCCGGATTGGTTTCGATCTCGGATTCTTGTGAAGGCCCAGCAATTGAGAGTGCCATCATCAGGCTGATGATCAGAAATGCAGTTAATGCAAGGAATGGAATGTTGATGAAGCCAAACAGGTTAAGATAATCCACTGTACATGGGATGCCATTTGTGCATGGTGGTGGTGGAAACCAAGTGGTTTTGATTAGCAAATAGTGATAGAGCGAGATACAAGCGCCAAATAATGCTAATGGGAGGACATACAGATATAATCCGCGATCACGACGAAAGATGCCAATAGCGAGAATACATGCTAATGGATACATTAGGATGCGCTGATACCAGCACAGTGTGCAGGGTGGCCAGCCAAATACTTCACTAAAAAAGAGGCTTCCCGACATCGCAATCCATGCGGTGACGAGCGCAACATGCCGACTGATTGCTATAACAATAGCAAGTACACGTTCGCCAAGAGGTACAGCATCAATCAGTGCTGGATCTGTTTGAAGATGTTGGCCTGAAGATGTTTGCATACACGTGATCCTTCTGAAATTGATCACACCGAAGTCGATCACGCGGCAGTATAGCACTATTTAATTAATCTGAGATAAAAACGCGGTACCTCGCCAAGCGAGGTACCGCATCCTGATGCTGGAGCCGGTAGTCAGACTCGAACTGACGACCTAGTGTTTACAAAACACTTGCTCTGCCAACTGAGCTACACCGGCAACATTCCTATTTTAGCATGCATTGGCGCTGTGAGTCAATATTTCTGCGCATGCTGTTTATTCTAAATGGCCCAATCGCTTCAGCTTCTGATCGAGGCGGCGTTCTGCATCGAGGCGTTCGAGTTGATAATCGCCGAGATCAACGAAACGCATGCCTTCGGTCAACATTGGATGAATCTCTCGCACGAGTGCATACATGGTCTGGGCAATCCGCCGATAGCTTGGATGGCCCTGTGGGGCGCTGCGTAGCTCAACGAGATGGTACAGTTCACGCAGGTTCAGGGTGATGCGCCAGCGCACCCGAAAGGCCATCGGCACCGCGTACTGTGCTTCGTCTGGTAAATCGATGGCGATCTGGGAACTGACTTCGGCGGCGTGTTCGAGTGCCTGACGATACGTTTCGGCGAGGCCGGCTGCCTCGATCTCGGCGGGGATACTATAGCCATGCTGGATTCCGAAGCGCTGGCGCTCCTGTGTCAGCACACGGTGGCGTTGCAGATCGCGATAGGCCCCGATATCGGCCAGCAGATCGAAACAATAGCGGGCCTCTTCAAATGCCCGCCCTGGCCGCTGGAAGCGGCTCTGTCGTTCGCCAACGTATACGTCAATCAATGCCTGACGTTCTGTGTCTGGCAGTGACTCAGCGATATGGCGTGTTTCGGCTAATGATAGATTGCTTTGTGCATACAGGATGGCAGCAATCACCCGCAATTCAGCATCATGATCATAATCGATTAGTTCAACACCTGAATGCTGCTGTTCGGTCATTGCGGGAGTAGGTTGCTGCTGTGCCGTCGCGATGATTCGTTGTGCGGCAGCATCGACCTGCTGGCGTGTTGCGCGGAGGTAGGCTTGTTGTTCATGTCCTCGCTCGCTCTTGGCCCGTTTCACGAACGAGGGAATCATGGCATCAAGTGGTTGTTGGAGTGCCGTGCCAAGCTGCTGAAGTTCTGCCAATGGTGCGGCATATAGCCGCGTGAGCAGATATTCGAATGCCCGGCCATTACCAAACAATCCGACATTGGTCAGCGTTGCCATGGGTAGCAACCCACGCAGGAGATCATAGGCTTTTGCGCGGGTTGCACTTGTGTAGGCGCGCTCCGATGTGCCTGCCTCACGCGGCGATCCCGCTCGGATAAATGCGATCGCTGGATTGAGCATGGCCGAGTAACAGTCGAATAGCCCATCCATTGCCTGCTGATAGGCATCTGCGTGTGCAGATGCCATAATCGCCGCTTCGCGTAGATAGCGATACTGCCCAGCAACTTTGCGGTTGAACACGACATAACGGGTTGATTTTTCGAGTGGGCTGATCCCAATGCGGGCATCCTCAAGGGCTTTAGCGGCAATATTACTGATGCCCTCACAGGCAACATGGGCACCGCCCAATTCAGCGACAGAATCATCGCCATAGCCGATCAGTACTCGCTCATAGAATGCTTCGGCCTGGCGGATGGCAACCAGTTGATCGACGTGATCGACACCCTCGGCGCGGCCTGCAATGGCGGCGAAGCCTGCTTCTGGGGCTTGGATAAATTCATCCAACAGAATGCGCCGCAGGCTTTTATCGGATCGACTATAGCGGGAGAATAGCGCGCCCTTCACCACTTCGGGCAGGTTGCGTAGTCCAAAGATTGAGCTATCGAGATCGGTTACAAAGGGTGCCAACAATGCGCGCTCATCGTCGCTAAACTGCTCGCCCCATATATCGGAAGGATTCGTGTGTGTGGATATCACAGTGGAGGCCCCTAGCCTAGAATTCAGGAGTCAGGAGTCCCGAGTCAGAATAGAAGAAAGTTAACTTCTGACTCCTGACGCCTGATAACGTTGCGGGATTGTACCATAAACCGGTGGTATAACAATTTTGGCAAAGGAGTGATAGAATAGCAGCCTAACACTCTGCTGTGGGAGATCAACCCATGACTGAAGTTCGCAGGGATGGTGTGCATCTTCACTCAAGTGCTCCTACGTCGTTAGATTACGTGTTCTGGCCAGTACTACTGATTGATCAGCAGCATGTTGTTACTGCAAGCCCATCTGCGGTAGTGTTGTTTGGTAGTGATCCATCTGGATTATCCTTGGTGGAGATCATGGCGCATGCGCCGTTTGAGCTTGTTGATCTGTTGCGCATGGCAACCAGCATGGTTGATCCACATGCGTCAGTTCTGAGTAACGGGGTGTTACGCTGCCAAAGCGGTGAACTTCTTTCGGTCGAGTTAGAGGTGCAACCTGTAGTTCATAGGCCGGGTTGTGTGCTGATATGGATCTACCCAATCACACGAGTTGCCCGACGTAGGCAATTATTGTCGGTTGCTAATCGGCTTGCACTACAATTACTTGCCGCGCATCAGCGCCGCGATCTCTACCAACTCACACTGCAAGCCTTGCATGATCTGGGAATTGTTGGAAGTATTGCATTCATTCAGCCCGATGGCCTGTTATTGCAATCTGCATTCCCCGCCAACTCGTTGCAGCCATTTGATCTGCCGCCCTTGTATATGCAAACCCAGGCTGTGCTGATCGAGCAATTGCGCGCCCGTTCTGAGCCAACACTTCTTTCTCAGATTACCACCGGGCAGCCACCAATAGTGATTGAACCCACACCTCTACCTCCTATTATTGTGCATTGGATGACACATACGCAGCCAGCATCTCTGGGAGAACCGCTCAATCAGCTTGATTGGGCACTGCCGCTGATGGTTGCGTCGCTTGGATGCGAGGGCAGGAACGAACAGGTACTTGTGCTGTGTTCGCCTGGTTTGTGCAGCGAGGATGCGCCCTGTGTTGCGGTATTTGCGAACTATCTGATCGCTGCGCTTCAGCAGATTGTGCTGCGCGAGCAGATGGAAGCGCAAATCGGGCGGCTCGAACTGATTATTCGCCATGTGCCAGATACCCTATTGGTTGTTCGATCCGATATGACGATGACATTGCTTAACGAAAAGCCACTCCGTGCCGCAGGCTATCAGCGTGATGATGTTGAAGGCCGCCCGATCACCGATATTGTGCTGCCCCATATCCGTGAGCAGGTGATTCGTGCCTGGGAAGCTGCACGTAGTGGCGAAACTCAGCGGTTTGAACTTGAGTTGCTGCGTCACGATGGGACAACTATGGTCTGTGCGGTGACAGCCGGGCGTATTCCTGGTTCCGATGAGGTTCTGGCGATCATCACAGATATGACGGTACGACAACAATTGTTTCAGGCCGAAAAAATGGCTGCGTTGGGACGTTTGGTTGCTGGAGTAGCCCACGAGCTCAATAACCCTATGGCCGTCATTCTTGGGTTGGTGCAGCTCAACCTGTTGGATACATTACCATCCCAGCTAATCAGCGATCTTCGGAATGTCGAGCAGGCGACGCTGCGTGCAAGCCGGATTGTGCAGCAGTTGACAACGTTTGTGCAACCGCATGGCACACGACTGTTACCAATCAATCTTGTGCAGGTCATTCCAGATATCGCCGAAAAATTCCGCATGCAGGCAATCGATCATGGCGTACAGGTTGTGGTCGATGTTCATATGGATACACCACAGATCGATGGCGATGTGTTTCAGATTCAGCAGGTGCTGATGAATTTATTGTCGAATGCGCTTCAGGCGGTTGAGCGCCAACCAGAAGGACAGTTACGATTGATCCGATTACATGGTTGGGGCGAGGGCCAGCGCGTGCGGATACTTGTTGGCGATACGGGCAAGGGTGTTGCACCCGAATTGCTATCGCGGATTTTTGAGCCGTTTTTCACGACCCGTGCGGTTGGGCAGGGTGTTGGTTTAGGGCTTGCGATTGCCTATGCCATTATTCAACAGCATAATGGCCAGATCTGGGCAGAGAATGACCTGATCAGCGGAACCATGTTTCATATCTCATTGCCAGCATCAAGTATTGGTGAGTATGCGAACGAATAGAATCAATGCTCGAAGGAGACACCCATGCGGATTACACTCCAGGATACGCCTGCACTGAAATTACATCCAGATGATGATGTCGGCGTTGCACTCGTTCCGTTGAGCGCCAATCGGTTCGTCCAAATTGGTGGTGTAACTATACGAATGCTCGCTAATGTCGATGCTGGCCACAAATTTGCGCTACGTTTGGTCGAACAGGGCCAGCCGCTGCGCCGCTATGGCCAAATAATTGGATTTGCGACCAAAACGATTAACCCTGGCGAGCATGTTCATTCGCATAATCTGGCGGTTGGTAGTATGCAGCTTGACTATGAGTTTGGCACGGAGGTTAGGTCGATCCAGCCTGTTCCTGTAGCAGAACAGCGCACGTTTCTGGGCTATCGGCGGGCTGAGGGCCGCGCTGGCACCCGGAACACAATCGCGATCATAGGAACTGTCAATTGTTCGGCCCATACCGTACGGACGATAGCGGCGCGAGCGCGGGCTGAGTTGTTGCCAAAGTTCCCACATGTGACCGATATTATTGGGCTGGCCCACAAAAGCGGATGCGGTGCAGCGTCGGGCAGTTGGGAAATGGAACTGCTGCAACGAACGCTGGCCGGTTTCGCAAAGAATCCGAACGTCGCTGGGTTCGTGTTTGTTGGTTTGGGCTGTGAGACCAACCAGTTCGAGACGCTCTGGGAAACCCAACGCGAGCGCCTGGGTTCTTCTGGATTGCCGCCCTATATTGGTATTCAGGATACCGGTGGTGTGGCAGCAACGATTGAAGAGGGGCTGCTGGCCGTTGCCAAACTACTGCCGATTGCCGATACCGCCCGCCGCGAAGAACTGCCGATCAGCGAGTTGTGCGTGGGGTTGCAGTGCGGTGGCAGCGATGGCTTCAGTGGGATTACTGGCAACCCAGCACTGGGCTATGCCGTCGATCTGCTGGTTCAGCATGGTGCCACGGCGGTGCTCTCGGAGACACCCGAGATCTATGGGGCCGAACATCTGCTGACTCGGCGGGCCGTTAGCACAGCAGTGGGTGAGAAGCTGATTCGACAGGTACGCTGGTGGGAAGACTATACCGAGCGTAATGGCTTTGTGATCGATAATAACCCTGCGCCGGGCAATAAGGCTGGTGGACTGACCACGATCTTTGAGAAATCGCTGGGTGCTGTGGCGAAGGGTGGCAGCATGCCGCTCCAGGCGGTATACGATTATGCCGAAGCAATCACCGAGCATGGCTTTGTGTATATGGATACGCCAGGCTACGATCCTGTTTCGGCAACAGGCCAGGTGGCGGGTGGCTGTAATCTGCTGGCCTTCACGACTGGACGAGGCAGCTGTTTCGGCTTCAAACCAGCACCAAGCATCAAGATTGCCACAAATAGTGTCACCTATGAGCGCATGCAATCCGATATGGACATTAATGCCGGGGTGATTTTGGAGGGTGCGACGGTCGAGGAGGTTGGGTTGGCGATCTTCGAGAAGCTGATCGCAGTCGCATCGGGTGAGCAGAGTTTGAGTGAGGCCCAGGGTATTGGCGAGGAAGAGTTCAACCCCTGGATTATTGGCGCGACGATGTAGTATCGAGCTTTCAGCTTTCAGCCTTCAGGAGTACGGAAGATGCACCTTACCTTATAGAGAAATTAGGGAAATGTTAGGCACATGTCATGCTGAGCAGAGGGCAGCATCTCGTAAGTGTGCGGCTTGTTCAAGCCATGAATGTATCTCTAGGAGATAAAGGCTGAGTGCTGATAGCTGAATGCTTGTTTCATAGAAAAGAACCACCATGAAATTTTCGATCATGCTTGAGGGCCAGCAAGGTCTGACATGGCCGCGCTGGCAGAAGATCGCTGCATTAGTTGACGAGCTTGGCTTTGCCGGGCTGTTCCGTTCCGATCATTTTACCGATCCGGCTCCACCAAGCCGTGATTCATTGGAACTGGTTGTCTCGCTGGCCTATCTGGCGAGCCATACGAAACAGATTCACTTCGGGCCGTGTGTCGCACCGGTTTCATTCCGCGATCCAATCATGTTTGCGCGTCAGGCAGCAGCCATCGATGATCTCAGCGGTGGGCGGATGATCCTGGGCCTTGGCGCTGGTTGGCAGGAACGTGAGCATACCATGTTCGGCTACCCACTTGGCGATGTTGCCACCCGGATGGCCCGTTATGAAGAGGCGCTGGAGGTGGTTTCGCTGTTGTTGCGTGGCAGCGAACCGGCGAGTTTCACAGGCCGTTTCTATAATCTGAAAGAGGCCGAATTGTTGCCCCGTGCCCAACGCCCTGGTGGAACGCAGATCATGATCGGTGGCAATGGGCCGAAGCGCACCCTGCCGCTGGCTGCTCGCTATGCCAATATCTGGAATGGCGTGTTTCTGACGCCGGAAGAGTTTCGTGAGCGAACCAACGCCCTTGATGATCTATTGCGTGCTGCTGGGCGCGCACCCGAAAGCCTGCAACGCACCCTCATGACCGTCATTCACTATGGCCAGGATCGAGCAGCGCTCGATCAGAAACTGGCCTGGCGGCATATACGGCCCGAGTTTGCTGGAAAATCGCTTGATCAGACGATTGCCCAGATTCGTGAGGGACGAAAGCAGATCGTCGGGACACCAGATGATGTCATCCCGCAGCTTCGTGAATATGCCGATGCTGGTGTCGAGGAATTTTTCCTGCAATGGCTCGATCTCGATGACCTCGATGGGCTGCGCAGCATTGCACAACATATTCTGCCGCAGTTTATCTGACAATTGCGAAACAGGTGTGCTCCCGCCGAATACCAGATCGATCCAGTAGATGGCAGTTTACGGCCAATTGGTTGGCATATGCATCCAACAGCATACTTTTCACTCTATAATTAGCTGATGAACACTTTTGATCAACGAATAGAGTGAACCGTGAGGAGATGCGGATGCTACTTCTTTCCATGTTGACAGAGCGCCAGCAGCGTTTTGTAGCCCTTGCCAATGAATTAGCTCCCAGCTTGGCGGAACGGGCGGCTGCCCATGATGTTGATGGCAGTTTCCCGCACGAAAACTATGCTGAACTGCATCAATCTGGCTACCTGCGGCTGGTGATTCCTCCCGAATATGGTGGCCAAGGTGCGAATGTCTACGAGATGGTGCTGGCTCAGGAACAACTTGGCCGTGCCGATGGCGCAACCGCAATGGCGACAGGTATGTTAGTTCAGTTGATCGGCCGCCTGGCCGAGGAGCGTAGTTGGCCGGAGCCATTGTTCGCAACGGTCTGCCGCGATCTGGCTACGGATGGCGGGTTAATCAATAGTGTCGTGACCGAACCGGAACTTGGCAGCGTTTCGCGTGGTGGTGTTCCAGCCACGAGTGCGACGCCCACCGATGGTGGCTGGCTGATCAATGGCTATAAACAGTTTGCAACTGGCGCTCCAGTGCTGCGGTTTTTCGTGGTTGGTGTGAAGATCGCGCCCCATGATGGTGCGCCCCAGGGTGAAGTAGCCAATGCGATTGTTCGCGCTGGTACGCCTGGATTACGAACCGTCTCGACATGGAGCAATAATCTAAGCCTGCGGACATGCGGCAATGATGATGTCTATTTTGAGGATGTCTTCGTTCCAGATGATTGGCTAGTTGGGCGGCGGGTGATTGGTGCCCCACAGCCCGTCACACAGCTTCCTGGCCTCAACGCCTGGAGCCTGACTGTGACAGCTGCCTATTTGGGAGTTGGGCAAGCGGCCTGTGATGCCGCCTGTGATTATGCCAACAATCGCATTCCGCCATCGCTTGGCAAACCGATTGCCGAATTACCGCATATACAACAGACAATCGGCGCGATCCAGATCAGCCTGGATGCCGCACGAGCCGTATTGCACGAAACCACCCGTGCCTGGGTCGAACGGCCCGATCTGCGTGCAGCCCTAGCCGCGCATGTTGCTGCCGCGAAATACCTCTGCTCCAATGCGGCCTGCACCGCATCCGAACAAGCACTGCGCGTTGCAGGCGGGTTTGGCCTGACGCGCGCCCTGCCACTTGAACGCTACTTTCGTGATGCACGGGCTGGCCTGTTTCATCCACCACAGGATGATCTGGCCCTCGCACAGGTTGCGCGTGCCGTCATTGCGGCACGGAAGTAGCGACGCCCCGGTGGGCCGTAGAGACGCAAAATCCTGCGTCTCTACGGCGGAATTATGCCACGTTCTTGATTCGGAACCCACGCAATTCCTGCGCCAGTGTCGCAGGAACACGCCCCGCCAGGAATGTGCCATCGGCCTCGAACCGCTCCTCCTCAACAACGCCCTGCTGACGCCAGAGCGCTACCAGATCATTGCGGCGGTAGGGAATCAACGCCTTGATCGTGTCCATCCCTGCTCCAAGCATCTCCTCGATCCGCTGCAGCAGTTCCTTGCGACCCCAACCGTTAAGCGCCGATACCGCCACATAATCATTTGGAAGCCCTAATTCAGCGGCAATTGAACCGACGCCACCCTCGCTCATGCCCTCCAACAGATCGACCTTATTGAGCACTGTCAGCATTGGTTGCTTATCGGCACCCAGTTCTTTCAGTGTATCAACGACCGTCTGGGTCTGCTGGCTTGCATTCGTATGGGTGATATCCAGCACATGCAACAGCAAATCGGCCTCACAGATCTCTTCCAGCGTTGCCCGGAAGGCTGCGACAAGCTGGGTTGGCAGCTTCTGAATGAAACCGACTGTATCGGTCAGCAGGATCGGCCGACCACCAGGCAGTGTCACCTGGCGAGTTGTTGGATCCAGCGTAGCAAACAGTTTATCTTCAGCCAGAACCTGCGTCCCTGCAATCGCATTCAGCAGCGATGATTTGCCAGCATTGGTATACCCAACCAGTGCTACAATCGGGATACCACTGCGCCGACGACGTTCACGGTATAGCTCACGATGCCGGTGAACTTCCTCGATCTGTTTTTCGAGCAGTGCGATTCGCTGCCCGATCATGCGCTGATCCAGCTCAAGCTGAGTTTCACCAGGCCCACGCAGGCCAACCACACCGCCGGCCGATGTCCCGCCACTACCGCCCTGTCGTTCAAGGTGCAGCCATTGGCGGCGCAGGCGTGGTAGCAGGTATTTGTACTGCGCCAACTCAACCTGAATGCGTCCCTCACGGGTCTGGGCGTGGCTCGCAAAGATATCGAGGATCAAATTGGTACGATCCAATACCTGTGTGGCAAGCAACTCTTCGAGATTGCGGGTCTGGCTGGGGGTTAGTTCATCATCGAAGATAACAACATCATAGTTGAGTTCTTCTTTCAGTGTCGCAATCTCATCGGCTTTTCCAGGTCCAATGAAATGACGTGGGAATGGATGCTTGAGGCGCTGATGCGTCTGTCCAACAACCTCAAGTCCAGCCGTATCAGCCAGCAATGCGAGTTCCTTGAGCGAATCCTCAGCACTCCATGCGCTGCGCCCACCAGTCAATTCGGCACCAACCAGAAACGCTCGCTCGCGGGGTGGACGTGTATCGTGCATGCGCCGTCGTTCGACACTAGGGGTAGGGATCTCGGTGAGATCATCAAGTTCTTCTATGGCAGTTCTCCTTACGTTTCTTCGAAGCCAAGTTCTTCCGCAACAATATACAGCGGTCGCTTCTTAACTTCATCATAAATTCGACCGAGATATTCGCCAATTATCCCAAGGCAGACGAGTTGAACGCCGCCCATAAATAGCACCATCACCAGTGTCGTCGCCTGGCCAGTTAATTGCGTGCCAAACATGCGCAGCAGGACAACAGCAATAATCCCGATAATACCAAGCCCACCAATCGTAAAGCCACTATAGGTTGCCAATTGAAGTGGCAAATACGAAAAGGCTGTAATGCCATCAAGGGCAAACTTGACCATCTTGCGCAATGGATATTTTGTCTCGCCTGCCTTGCGTGCATCGCGCTTATAGCCAACACCCGTCTGCTTGAAGCCAACCCACACCGAAAGCCCACGCATGAAGCGTTTCTGCTCACGCATCTGCTTGAGCGCCTCAACGACTTTGCGATCCATCAGCCGAAAATCGCCAGTATCGACAGGAATATCAACATTTGTGATTGTTCGAATAATCCGATAGAACAGCGATGCCGTCGCCTTCTTAAAGGCCGTTTCGCCCTCGCGTTCTGTCCGAATGGCAAACACTACCTGACTACCCTGTTTCCATTCGGCGATCAGGTTCGGAATAACCTCTGGCGGATCCTGCAGATCCGAATCGATCACAACCACGGCCTTACCCTGGGCATAATCGATTCCCGCAGTAATGGCGAGTTGATGGCCAAAATTACGCGAGAAGCTGATCACCTTCACCCGCGGGTCGTGCTCGTGTAGTTCACGCATGATTGCTGCGCTACGATCCCGGGAACCATCGTTGATCAACACGAGTTCGAATGGTTCGCCAAGGGTTTCCATCGCCGCAATTGCTCGGCGATAGAATTCTGGCAGCAACTCCTGCTCGTTAAAGACTGGTGCAACGATTGAGTAGTTCGGGCGTATGCTCATCTGCCCAGCCTGGCCGCGCATGCGGGTCATTTCTAATGGTTCAACAATCGCCATCGCGGATGAGCTCCTTTGCTTGCGATACGTAACAGCGCTTTATTCGTTTATTTTAGCACAGGAGTGCAGGGTACCCAATGAAGGATGAATGAGTTTTCACCTGATAGTGCATCAATGGGTATCAGTATTCGAGCCGAGGCCCACAACACTCGCAATCGCCAGATCGCGCGTGTGGGTCAGGCTCAGTGCCAGTGTTGCGATGCCCAGGGTACAGGCTCGCTGTTCTGCCGCGCCAGAAAGCGTGATTGTTGGCTGCCCAAGCTCATCGCCAATCACCTCAATATCCGTCCACGCAACACCTGCAAATTGCGTGCCAGCCCCTAAACCGCGCAGCCCGACCCCCAACAGTTTGGCTGTTGCCTCTTTGGCAGCCCATCGTGCGGCAAGCGAACTTGGCCGATCACCATAGCGCACGATTTCGGCGTTGGTGAACACCCGTTTGAGAAATCGTTCACCATAGCGCTCAATGGCGTGTGTTATTCGTGCGACCTCAATCATGTCGATGCCATGATAGATCACTGTTGGCCTACCATCGAGAAACCCGTTACTTCCGCAAGGTAATCGTGCCCACGCGCCTCAATCCGGATGGTTTGAAGATAACGAGCCTGTTTGATCAGCGTATCGCCACGCAACTCAATATCGATCTGATACCATGTATAGGGCGGCACGGGACGATAGCGAATGACCTGCAGATCCGGCAGTTGTTTCTCGCCATTTGTTGTTGAGTAGACACAAATATAACGCTGCTGTTCCTGGTCGGTTGGGCTTGTGGGTTTATAGATCAGCTGGATCATAATCGGGCATTCCGAGCCTTGTGCCCCCGTACCAGGTATGGATTGCTCCAGCACGCGCACCCAGCCCTTCAACCGTAATGACGTATACTCGGAAACATCAACATCAAGTTCCTGAAAAATACCAGTTGTGAATGGCCGTGTTTGCCCACCATCGCGGCGAAACTGGCCGATGAACACCTGATCCTCGGCAGTACACAGATCTGGTGTTTCGGGGCGGCAGGCACGAATGATACTAAACGATGCTTTTTTCTCATCGTCCGTCAGATCTGGGGCATTTTCATTCCAGTATTGCCGCCATGTCAACGAGCCTTCGTGATACATATTCTGCTGGCGATACTGCGTGAATCCACTATCGGCAATCAATTCCCATACTGCCGGAATTGGTGGATCGATGCTACCATTAGTACTAACCTGGAGTTTTTCGCCAGGCCTTATGGCTACGCGCCGTTGGCCACGCACCACATATGCCTGCCCTTTCCGAACTGCCACCTCAACCAGCAATGATCGCCCATCGGCAGTGACTGCTGGGAGGTGGCCGGCTTCATCACTTGGTACGTAGACACTGTAGCTACCACCAGGCACGAGATCTATGCTCGTGGCGGTATCGATCTGAACCGTATAATCAACATGCTGGTATGGTTGATGATCGGCCAGATCAAAACGAGCATACCCGGATCGCTGGAACAATACGACTTCCTGGTGGTTGTTGTTCCATTGCGAAACCTGGTAGCGCTCAAGCGTCAGATCCGCACCGGTTGGCGAAGCCCACAGCTGAATATGCGTTTCGTCGGGAAGAACCATTGAAGCAACAGGGCCATAACCGGCCTCACGGCGCGATTTTACACTTTCGCCCTCGCTCAGCGGCACACAAATATCGCGGCTTTCTGGGCATGGGTCACGTTGGCCGGGCAATCGTTCGAGGCTCGATGGGCTCAATTGGCCACGTGACTGAATCACGACTCCGGTATTCACATGGCTACGCAATACAGCACCGAGTACTGGCATGGTTGCCGTGGTGTAATAGCGCCACCCAAGCCATACTGAACTGGCAACGATTGTGCAGAAGGTACCAAAAAACACCAGCAACACCAACCAGGCACTCGCTTGTGGAGAGAATCTGGTCGGTGTATTGCTGGATTGTTGGGCCTGTTGGGCCAAAGCCACATCCTTTCAGTCGGAATAGCGCTCCTCAAGCCATGGATCGGCATGATTATTGTACCCGTAGCGCTCCCAAAAGCCGAGCCGATCATCTGATAGGAATTCGAGGCCGCGCAGCCACTTGGCACTCTTCCAAAAATATTTCTTTGGTGTCAGCAAACGCAGTGGGTATCCATGATCTGGAGTCAACTCATCATTTTCATACTTATAGGCCAACATTGCATCGTCCTCCAACAGGATTTCGATGGGCACATTGGCAGTGAAGCCATATTCACAGTGCGCCACCACAAAGCGGGCGCTTGGCTTGAGTGCTGGAATATGTTTGAGGAATTCCTTAAACTGAACACCCTCCCACGTGGTATCAAGCTTGCTCCAACGCGTCACACAATGGATGTCTGTTGTGATCTGCATGGTTGGAAGCGCTCGAAATTCGGTATATGAGAGTTGGCTTGGTTGCTCAAGCTCTCCCCACACCCGTAAATCCCAGGTCTCCGCAAGATTTTTGTAGGAGGGAACATTACCATAGTGCAGAACTGGGAACTTTTCCGTCAGATATTGCCCTGGTGGAACTCGATCCTGCTGATCTGGTGGCGTGCGGTCATTCTTTTTGCGGAAGGTGTTAAACATTGTTTTTGATCCTCATTATGTAGGAGATCGTACCAGCGAACGATACATATGATAGTCATTTTATACGCATAAACGTTACAGTCTTCTCTGTATAATACACGGATTCCGGCGGAAAACAAAATGCCGTGGAGCATTCACCCCACGGCATCGCATCGGATGAGTTGTTTGTGTGGATCAGATCATCTGGAGTTCGAATGATCCACGCATCTGGCGACGTGCCCGATGGAAACTTGCATCCTTGGAAACCTCGCGTAGCACATGCTGAATAGCATCACGCTCAATTGGCTCGTTATAACTGAATACTAAATGCTCGATACGCTCAACTAATTCTGCACATGGTTGGTAGAGGTAGTGCGGATCTTCATCGGTATGAGCAACGAGGATACCATCCTGTCGTAATTCCTGAAGTGCTTCACGAGTACTCCAAATATCACGGTAGGTGCGATTCGCAATCTGCTGTGCAGTCATTTCGAGGCGTGGGTTCTCATGAAACCACAACAGAAATTGGAGCTTGATCGGTGAGTCGATTGCTTCTTCGAGCAACTGTCGAACGCATGGGTCGATCATTGACCTTGCCTCCTTTCGAGGTCTTCATTGACCTAAGCTGTGCAATTCGCCGGGTGACTGAGAATGTGCGGCATCCTGCAAGCTTGGAAGGAGCCAATTCTTGCCGTTCTTTATGTGAAGCGGCAACAATATGTGGATGGTTTGGGCCAAGTAACAATCTTATTAGGTATTATATGATCATTTAGTGATTTTTTCAATGCCCATGTTAGAGCCTTTTGGTAAAGAAATGATGAGATTGGTGAAATGTTTGTAATAAGAATATCTTGACGCAGTTCGCGCCGCATGCTATAAATTCCTTTACACCTATTTGTTGCACTTGGTTACTCACGCCAATAGATATTTGCTGGATCCGGTTTTTGGTTGTTGTGTGTACAGATCTGCACACCTCATAATACTTTAAAATCATAGGGGGATGTGATGGCAAAGGTGCTTGTGATGACTGTTGTGACAGGGCCACAAATCGGGCGAAAGTTTAGCCTGGCAGGGCGTTCAAATACTATTGGTAGCTCATCGAGCTGCGATTTGGTGTTGCATGATCGGTCAATCGAGCCACGCCACGCAGAATTACGATCCATGCTTGAGAGTTGGTTCGTCGTTCCGCTGACGACGAGTGGCACGGGTCTTTCTGTCAATGGCGTTGCCGTTCGCAGCCAAAGCAGGGTTCGCCCTGGCGATAAACTTTCGATTGGTTCAACAACCTATGCAGTTGCAGTAGAAGAATTAACCGAGAATGAGGTTGGCAGTTCCCAACAATCCGTATTATCTGATTCGCGATTGCCTCGTTTTGGTGAATACCTCATTCAGCGCGGATTGCTGACAAATGATCAGGTTCGGCGAACTGCTGATCGTCAGTCGTCATTGCAGCGGATTGGCGTAACAAAGCCGTTTGGCGAAGTTGCCTATGAACTTGGCTATCTCAATCGTTCACAGCTTGATCAGGTTGTTGTTGATCAGCGTAACGATTTTAATGATCGCTGGCACGATTAAATACAGTGATCTGTTATAGAAGCTCTCAATATACATTGGGGAGGTTGAGTGGGATAATCCCTTCTCAACCTCCCCAGTACATATTCCAGAGTTTCGTGCTATCTATACTTCCGCAACAACGCCAAATCTGCGTCAACCATGATGTTTACCAGTTCCTCAAGTGAGGTTTCTGGCTTCCAGCCAAGCTTTGCTGTGGCTTTGGCCGAATCACCAACCAGCAGATCAACTTCTGCCGGGCGGAAGAATCGCTCGTCCTGAACAACATACTCACGATAGTCCAGCCCAACCCGAGCAAAGGCCAACTCGCAGAACCGCCGTACAGAATGGGTTTGCCCCGTTGCAATCACATAATCTTCTGGCTGCTCCTGCTGAAGCATCATCCACATGGCTTTGACATAATCGGCGGCATAGCCCCAATCGCGCTGCGAATCGAGGTTGCCAAGCCGCAGTTCTTTGTCGAGGCCCAGTTTGATCCGTGCGACGCCATTTGTGATTTTGCGAGTCGAGAATTCGAGCCCACGCCGCGGGCTTTCGTGGTTGAACAAAATCCCCGAAACAGCAAACATATTATAGCTCTCACGATAGTTGATCGTGATCCAATGGCCATATACCTTGGCGACGCCATATGGTGATCGTGGGTAGAATGGCGTCGTCTCACGCTGTGGCACTTCAACAACTTTCCCAAACATTTCGGAAGAACTAGCCTGGTAGAACTTGATATCGGGATCGACAATCCGGATTGCGTCAAGCACCCGTGTAACGCCAAGTGCCGTTACTTCGCCAGTGAACACTGGTTGTGTCCAGGATGTGACAACAAAGCTTTGGGCTGCCAGGTTATACACTTCCGATGGGCGATGCTCACGAAGGATGGCAATTAACGAAACCTCATCAAGCAGATCGCCAGAAACGAGTGTCACTTTATCCTGAATATGTGTGATTCGCTCGAAGTTCACCGTACTGGAACGCCGAACCATACCAATAACTTCATATCCCTGGGCGAGCAGGAACTCGGCTAGATAGGATCCATCCTGCCCAGTAATACCGGTGATCAGTGCACGCTTTGGCTTTGTCATCATTTCCTGTTCCTTTACTGCATGGAGTGATCGCAAGTATAGGTGATCTCGATGTTGGTGTCTGCTAACTGAGTTAGCCTCCTTATAAGCGATCATGCGGTACAATGTTTAGATGAACGAGTCTTCTGCTTCTTTATCGGAGTCACTTGGGCAGCGAATTGCTCGCCTGCGTACCCGGCTTGGCTGGACGCAGAGCGATCTTGCGGAACGATTGGCAGCATCACGCGTTGCGGTTTCGCATTTCGAGGCTAGCCTGGCTGTGCCAAGCGAACGAACAATTGTCCTGTTGGCTGGGCTGTTTCGGGTGGAACCGATCGATCTTGTTGCGGGAACCGGCTATCCCCCTGCAAAGGCCGAGCGATTGCCCACCGTTGCCTGCCGATATACCGAGGTTGATCTCCAACTTGCGCTACTGGCGTGTGATCTTGCCTGGCTGGAGCGATTGGGTGTTCCTGCGAACACGACAGTTCATAACGAAGCACTCAGGCCACGTGTCGCCGCACTCAAGGCATTACTTTTCATAATGGAAGATCGGTTTGAATCCGTTAAGGTAGAGCAAGCACTTGCCCCGCTTAGGCATCGCGGGTGACAACCTGAAGTTGCTGTTCCGCCTGAGTTCGGAGCGCTGGGTCGCTGGTTAGATCGAGGCATCGGCGCAGATCGCTGGCGGCATTATCGTTCTGCCCGAGGCGGTGATAGGCCATTGCGCGGTAGAGGTAGGCGTCGGCATCATTTGGATACTGCCGCAGATACCCATTGAAGTCGCCAATTGCCTTCTGCTGATCGTTATGTGCGCTATAGGCCAGGCCCCGGTTGTAGAGGCCGGTTGCGTTTTCGGGACTTAAGCGCAGAAACTCATCATAATCCGCAATCGCTTGATCATAGCTGCGTTGGTAGAATGCTGCTCTACCACGATTGAGGAATGTTTCTGCATTGCCTGGATCTATTTGGAGCGCCTTGTTGTAATCGGTGATTGCGCGATTATACTCACCCAGGCCAACATAGGCTCGCCCGCGTTGGGTGAGTGCGTGCGGATCGTTGGGTTTGAGTGTGAGTGCCTGGCCAATATCGAAGAGGGCCTCACGATATTTCTTCATTCGCAGATAGGTTTCGCCGCGCCCAATATAGGCTGCGGCAGCATCTGGTGTGAGCGCGAGAGTTTGTGAATAATCGGCAAGTGCATAATCATACTTACCGATCGCCAGAAACGCATCGCCACGGCTAGCATAATTGCGCGGATCTGCTGGCTGTACACTGATTGCAGCACTGAGTGTTTCAATTGCACGCTGATAACCATATTCAGCAGCCGACCCAACATGGCTTGTCGTTGGTGCCTCAAAACCACGCGCTTCGATTGTTGGCTCGGTCACTGCTGCTATGTGTTGTGGGGCGGGCGATGCAACCGAGTTATATGGCAGAGCCATGGTCAAGCCGATGGCAACAATCAGTGCGACCAATGTGCTGATGATCGCTTCACGTCGTTGCATCCAATCGGGGGCAGCGATCCGCATCGCACGCACCTGTGGCCGTATGGCGCTCAGACGCGGCCGTAGGGTACTCAACTGTGGCCGCACTACTGTGATTCGTGAGCGTAGCGTATTGATTCGGAGCAGCAATGCAGGCATCAACAAGTGTAATGCACTGATGAGAGCCTGAACTGTTGTTGCCATCTGGGTGCGAACTATCTGAATGCCGCTCTGTAGTGAAATATAGTATGGTTGAAGCCGCATACGCAGCCCGATCTGTGGTTTTGGCTGCGGCTGTGGCTTGGGTAATGGCATTGGTTGACGAATGACTGTATCAAGAGTGGCTGGCGGGGGCGCGGTGCGTGGCGCAGCTGGCCCTGGGGTTGTCACCATCTGGCGAGTTTGGTGATAGGCGCGGTGTAGTGTTGCACGCATTGCCGCAGCATTTGCTGGCCGATCCTCAACGCGGGGCGACATCGCACGCATTAAGACATCGCTGACTGTCTGCGGTATGGTTGGGACGAGTTGGTGTGCAGGAGTGAGCGGGTCTGGTCGGCTCTCCATGGCAGCAGCTGCACGGTCGATTGCGCTAGCAGGTAAGAACCCGGTGAGGAAGTGGTAGAGTGTTGCTGCCAGTGCATACAGATCGCTGCGGGCATCGATCTTGAGGCCGCGAATCTGTTCCATTGGCGCATATTGGGGCGTATAGGCCACCAGGCTGCCACCAGTTGTCATTAGCGAGTGCAGTGCCGTTCCGCCACGAGCTAGCCCAAAATCTAGCAGAACCAACTCGCTGCGGGGGGTCAGCTTGAGGTTTTGTGGTTTGATATCGCGATGGAGGATCGGTGGCTGGCGAGTATGCAGATAATCTAGCACCTCCAGCAGAACATCGGCCCATTCCATGACTTCATTGGTGGGGAATGGGTTGTCACGGTTCTGTAGGAGTGTCCAGCAATCTTCGCCAGGGATATATTGCATCACCAGAAACTGGCCATCGTCCTCGGTGAAGTAATCACTCACGACGGGCAGTGCGGGATGGCGCAGGCTTGCTAGAATACGAGCTTCGCGCTCGAATGCCCGCCGCAGTGGATCATCGCTTAGGGCAACATTCTGTAATGGAACGGGCAGAGTCTGCTTGATTGCGACAACATTCCCCAACCGTGTGTCGATTGCCTCATACACCGCTCCCATGCCACCCTGGCCGATCCGGCGCACAATCTGGTAGCGATTCTGGAGGATGGTGTCAACAATCGGCTCGGCTGGTTGTAGCAATGCGACCATAGATGCTACCCTGTATATGATGCTAGCAATGGAGTGTACGAACGATACTAGCAGGATAGCAGTTGATGGTGAATGCGAGGTAAAAGGGTAGAGCTTGGAATGTTACTAACTTGCAATAATAGAAGACCTTACCCCTGCCCCTCTCCCACGGGAGAGGGGTGCCTATTGGACGGGGGTGAGTTTGCCTTAATTATGCGCGTGCGCGGGCGGCTTCAACAGCCTTCTGCGCGGCATCTGCGAGGGTTGCTGCTGGAATAAGTATCGATTCGGCCAGTAGTTTCCGACCTGCTTCTTCGTTTGTTCCAACCAGGCGTGCAATCATTGGCACATCGGTTTTGACTTCATCCAGGGCGGCAATAATACCGCGAGCGACCTCATCGACGCGGGTGATACCACCAAAAATATTGAACATCACGGCCTTGACGTTTGGATCGGCCAGGATGATCTGCAGCGCTGCCTTGACTTTGTCCTTGCCTGCGCCGCCGCCAATATCGAGAAAGTTGGCCGGTTCGCCGCCATACAACTTCACAACATCCATGGTTGCCATTGCTAGGCCAGCACCATTGACCATACATCCGATATCGCCATCGAGTTTGATGAATGTGATTCCGGCTTCACGGGCCTGTTGCTCGGCCTGTGGCTCATCCGATGCGTCACGAATTGCCTCAAGATCGGGATGACGGAACAGGGCGCTGTCATCCAGAACGATCTTTGAGTCAAGCGCCTGAAGTGAACCATCGGCTTTGACGACCAGCGGGTTAATTTCAGCCAGTGAGGCGTCGGTGTCCAGATAGGCCTTGAACAGCGCGACGGCAATCTGGGCAAACTGGCGAACCTGCTTGCTATCTTTGAGGCCAATGCCAAAGGCGAGTTGGCGAGCCTGGTAATCAAGTAATCCGAGGGTGGGATGGGCAGCAACACGAACAATTGCATCCGGGTTGGTTTTGGCAACCTCTTCGATTTCAACACCGCCCTCTGAAGAGGCCATCACGACCAGCTTTTTCGAGACTCGATCCATAATCACGCCCAAGTAGATCTCGCGTTCATAGGTGATCGCTTCGGCGACCAGCACCTTCTCGACAATCAGCCCCTTGATATCCATGCCAAGGATCTGGGTTGCCGCCTGTTCTGCCTGCTCTGGCGTGTCGGCCAGCTTAATGCCGCCTGCCTTACCACGCCCGCCAACGAAGACCTGTGCTTTGACGACGACTCGCCCGCCGATTTGTTCGGCCAGTGTGCGAACCTCAGATGGAGTTGCGGCTACACCGCCGCCCGTTACGGGGATGGCATAGCGCGCCAGGATGTCGCGGGCCTGATATTCATGCAATTTCATGATGCTTCCTTTTTGAAGAGGGAGATGCCGCGCATAGAGTAGCACCAGTCGCGTAGGGCTGTCAACCATAGGTAGAACGCCTTCAGTCGGCATGCCATTGATCAACAGCGAACCGCCATTATAATACTGATCAGCATGATGTGCGCCATTTATGAGAGTACCTATGAACCATTTGATCGCTGCCGAACTGCTGGCGTTGTTGCGCCCAGCCGATCCACAACTGTTCTATCAGCGTGGCGACCCGAACGATCCGCGGCTTGGTGAACTGATCGATCATACGGGCGATCACTTAGAAGATGCTCATGTGGTAATCATCGGCTGCCCACAGGATGAGGGTGTGCGGCGTAATCGTGGGCGGGTGGGTGCGGCGCTGGCACCAGCCGAGATCAGGCGTTGCCTAACCCGCCTTGGTACGGCAGGATTGGAACATCTGCGAATCGTCGATCTGGGCGATGTGTTGTTGGGCGAGACGCTTGAAGCGACGCACCAGCATTTGCGTATGGTTGTTGCAGGCATTCTGGCAACTGGCAAGCGTGTGATTGTGCTTGGTGGTGGCAACGACATCTCGTACCCCGATTGCGCTGGGGTTGTCGATGCCTGTGGCGATACACTGGCCTTCAATATCGATGCTCATCTGGATGTCCGCGCCGATCAACCACGGAACAGTGGCACGCCCTATCGCCAGTTGCTCAATGAAGGATTGATCCGCCCAACATCATTCTATGAGCTTGGGATGCAGCCATATGCCAATGCTGCTGTCTATGTTCAGTACCTGCGCCAGATCGGTGCAACCGTAATCGATGCCGAACAACTGCGTGTATCGGGAGTTGAAGCACATCTTCAGGCCATTTTGTCGCGCCACCACGAGATGGCAATCTTCTGGGGCGTTGATCTGGATGTTGTTCATGTTGCCGACGCACCTGGTGTTAGTGCGCCAAATACCCTTGGTCTGAGTGGAGCCGAGCTCTGCCGAATTGCGGCACTGGCTGGCGCACAACCACACACCCGTTTGCTTGAGCTCAGCGAAGTCAACCCACTATACGATATTGATCAGCGTACCAGTAGGCTGGCAGCGCTGGCGATCTGGCATTTCCTGGCCGCACTGGAAGACGTGTAGGCATGTAATCATCTATAATGGCGATGGCAATGCCATCGCTGCAATTCAATAAGGGAGGGACGACGATGACCCGTGCGCTCAGTTCCCCACGAGGGGTGCAGCTCACATGCCGCAACTGGCAGATCGAAGCTGCCTATCGCATGCTGCTGAATAACCTCGATCCACAGGTTGCCTTTGACCCCGATAACCTGATTGTGTATGGTGGTCGTGGCCGTGCTGCCCGCAACTGGGAAAGCCTAGATGCCATTCTGGCAACCCTGCAACGCCTTGAGCCAGATGAAACACTGCTGGTTCAATCTGGCAAGCCAGTGGCGGTTTTTCGGACTCATACCGATGCGCCGCGGGTGTTGCTGGCAAACAGCAATATCGTACCAGCCTGGGCCACCCAGGAGAACTTCGACCGCTGGGAGCGTGAGGGGCTGATCATGTATGGCCAGATGACAGCCGGGAGCTGGATCTATATCGGTACACAGGGCATCCTCCAGGGCACCTACGAAACCTTTGGCGCATTGGCACGCCAGCATGGCTGGGGTACGCTGCGTGGCAAACTGGTGCTTACCGCTGGGCTTGGCGAAATGGGTGGTGCTCAGGCCTTAGCGATCACCATGAACGAAGGCGTTGGTGTACTTGTTGAAGTTGATCGCTGGCGGGCTGAGCGCCGCCTGGCACTCCGCCAGCTTGATGTGATCAGTGATTCACTTGAAGAAGCCATGACCTGGGCCGAAGAAGCGCGCTCGCAGGGCCAACCACGTTCGATTGGTCTGATCGGCAATGCTTCCGAGATCCTGCCCGAACTATTGCGCCGTGGCATCGTGCCCGATGTTGTGACGGATCAGACCAGCGCCCATGATGTGTTGTATGGTTATATTCCGGCTGGCCTTTCGCTCACAGAAGCAGCCGAGTTACGCCAACACAACCCGGATGTGTACCGCCAGCGGGCGCTTGAATCAATGGCCGTGCATGTGCAAACCATGCTTGAATGGAAGGCCAAGGGTGCTGTTGTGTTCGATTATGGGAATAATCTGCGCCAGCGTGCCCACGAGGGCGGGTTAGCCAATGCGTTTGATTACCCTGGTTTCGTCCCAGCGTATATTCGCCCGCTGTTCTGTGAGGGCAAAGGGCCATTTCGCTGGGTCGCACTTTCTGGCGATCCAGAGGATATCTATGCCACCGATCAGGCGGTGCTGGAGCTGTTTCCCGATGATCAACATCTGCGGCGCTGGATCACCATGGCTCGTGAACAGGTTGCCTTCCAGGGCTTGCCAGCGCGGATCTGCTGGCTGGGCTATGGTGAACGGATGCGTGCCGGCCTACGCTTTAATCAGATGGTTGCTAGTGGCGAACTGAAAGCTCCAATTGTAATAGGCCGCGATCATCTCGATAGTGGTTCGGTGGCTAGCCCCAATCGTGAAACCGAGAGTATGCGCGATGGCTCGGATGCGATTGCCGATTGGCCGCTGCTGAACGCGCTGATCAATGCAGTTGGTGGCGCAACCTGGGTCAGCATTCATCATGGCGGTGGTGTCGGAATTGGCTACAGTATTCATGCGGGACAGGTGATCGTTGCTGATGGAACACCAGAAGCTGCGCGACGGCTTGAGCGTGTGCTGACAAGTGATCCGGGCATGGGTGTTGTTCGCCATGCCGATGCTGGCTACCCCGAGGCAATTGCCTTCGCCAAACAGCACGGCGTCGATATTCCCATGTTGCCAGCTTCATAGAAAGAACAAGTAAGCATGGAATAATGTGCTGCTTGTTCGCTTGTTTTTGCTCCTGAACAAGGCAGCAAGAGTCTGATGGTTCGTTTATTCTCTCTATGATGTGGAGCAATTGATGCCAATGGTGTCACCGCAGCGTGTTGATCTGTTGGTTCATTCTGCCGCTCAGTTGGCGACTTGTGCTGGCCCTGGCCCTAAGCGTGGCCTGGCGATGCGCGATGTTGGTTTGCTGACCACTGCTGCGGTTGCGATAACCGATGGCCGGATTGTTGATCTTGGTGCAAGTGCTACACTGCGAGCGCGCTACACTGCTGCTGAAGAGATCGATGCGACAGCTATGCTGATCTGCCCTGGGTTTGTTGATCCGCACACACATGTTGTCTATGCTGGTGATCGGGTAGATGAATTTGAGCTACGAATCCAGGGTGCGACCTACCTGGAAATTGCGGCAGCAGGCGGCGGTATTGCCTCGACCATGCGTTCCACGCGGGCTGCTAGTCTGGCCGATCTTGTTGACCAGACTCGGCCACGCCTTGATGCGCTCTTGCGTAACGGTACAACAACGGCTGAGGCCAAGACTGGCTATGGCCTTGATCGTGATACCGAGCTGCGACAGCTACAGGCAACGGCGATCCTCGATCAGTTGCACCCAATCGATCTGATTCCGACCTTTCTCGGGGCGCATGCGCTGCCACCTGAATACCGTGGGCAGGCAGACGCCTATATTGATCTGGTGATCGAGCAGATGCTGCCAGCCGCCTTGGATTGGTATACCAATTCGCATTTCGCAACTGCCCAAACACCCTTTTTTGTTGATGTGTTCTGTGAACAGGGTGCTTTCGATCTGGCGCAATCTCGGCGTGTACTGGCTGCCGCACATGCCCTTGGCCTGCCACTCAAAGCGCATGTCGATGAGTTCAGTTCGTTGGGCGGAGTGCGCATGGCGCTTGAGCTCGGGGCAACTTCACTTGATCATCTGGATGTGACGACTGCTGAGGATATCGCGCTTCTGGCGCAATCAGCGGCGATTGCGGTGGTGATCCCAACAGTCACGTTTAATCTGGGCGGCGTGCATTTTGCTAATGCCCGTGCGCTGATCGATGCTGGTGCGGCAGTCGCGCTGACAACCGATATAAACCCTGGTTCGGCACCATGCCCATCGATGCCGTTAGCAATGGCAATCGCCTGCCGCTACCAGCACCTGACGCCAGCTGAGGCGCTTTATGCGGCCACACTCAATGCGGCCCATGCGATTGGCCTTGGAGATCGAATTGGCTCACTTGAAATCGGCAAGCAGGCCGATCTGCTGATTATCGATGCGCCCGACTATCGGCATCTGGCCTATCGATTTGGCGAGAATCTGGTTGGGCAGGTGGTCAAGCGTGGGCGTGTTGTGCATCTGTGAGTGAAGAATCCTGGTTCGGCAAGCATGTGCCGATCATGGATAGGATGAACCTATATGAACCAGCCAGCAGTGATTATTCTCGATGGTGAGCAGCTGACGTTTGAACAGGTGCTTGCAGTCGCCTATGGAACTCCAGGTCGCCCGCAGGTACTCCTCAGCGAACAAGCACGGCGTCAGGTAGTGCGCGCTGCTGATGCTGTTCAGCAACTGCTTGATTGTGGCACAGTGGCATATGGAATTACGACTGGCTTTGGTGCTTTTAAGGATCGCGTGATTGCCCCGGATCAGGTGCGCCAGCTGCAGCGCAACATCCTGATCAGCCATTCGGTCGGGGTTGGCGATCCATTTGATCAGCCCACGACGCGTGCGATCATGCTGATTCGGGCTAATACCCTGGCGCGTGGTTATTCTGGCATTCGCCTGGAAACGCTGGAATTGTTGCTGGGTATGTTGAATGCTGGGGTTCATCCGCGTATTCCCCAGAAGGGCTCGCTTGGCGCGAGTGGCGATCTGGCACCGCTTGCTCACATGAGTTTGCCATTGATTGGTGAGGGTGAGGCCGAGCTTGATGGCGAACTGTTATCGGGAGCAGAGGCGTTACGGCGCGCTGGCCTCGCACCGATAGTATTGGCCGCCAAAGAGGGTTTGGCGCTGACCAATGGTACCTCGGTGATGTGTGCAATCGGCGTGCTCGAAACGGTTCGTGCCGAACAGTTAAGCCAGACAGCCGATATTGCTGGCTGCCTGAGCCTGGAAGCGCTGCATGGTACATTACTGGCCTTCGATCCACGCATCCATGCGCTGCGGCCAATGCCACGCCAGCAGGAGTGTGCTGCGTATCTGCGGCGGCTCCTGCAAGACAGCCAGTTTGTGCGCTCCTACGATCCATCGAATGTTCAGGATGCCTACACACTGCGCTGTATTCCGCAGGTACATGGTGCTGTCCGCGATGCGATTGCCTATGCGCGTTGGATTTTTACAATCGAACTCAATGCTGTGACTGATAACCCGCTGATTTTTATTGATGACCAGACCGGCGATGTCGAAGTGATTTCTGGTGGCAATTTTCATGGCGAACCATTAGCGATTGCGCTGGATTACATGGGCCTGGCGGTTGCGGAACTTGGCAATATTTCGGAACGGCGGATCGCACGATTGGTTGATCAAGCGACCAATACGCATGTGCTGCCGGCCTTTCTGACCCGCACCGGCGGCCTTAATTCGGGCTTCATGCTGGTTCAGTATACCGCTGCAGCACTGGCCACCGAAAACAAGATTCTGGCACACCCGGCCAGTGTTGATACGATTCCGACTTCGGCCAATGTCGAAGATCATGTGAGCATGGGCTGTACTGCTGCGCTCAAGGCGCGGGCGATCCAGGATAATGTCGAGCGTATTCTGGCAATTGAACTCATGGCAGCGGCTCAGGGGATCGATTTCCGTCGCGAAGTGCATGGAGTTGATGCACACCTTGGGCGCGGAACTGAACCTGTCTATCGATTGTTGCGTGCCCACATCCCATTTGTAGAAGAGGACGTCGTACTCTACCCGCTGATCGAGGCGGTGCGTTGCTGTGTTGCAAGCGCGGCAGTTGTTACTGCCGCTGAGCAGGCGCTCAGCGCGTAAGTGTAAGTGTTCAGTTTATTGATCGGCTTGCGCCCCTCACCCCGCCCTGCGGGCACCCCTCTCCCACGTTGGGAGAGGGAATCTACCTCCATCAGGAAGGCTTCTGCTCCCCGCTCCCAGAACGGGAGCGGGGCTGAGGGTGAGGGCGAAGAGATAGATCGATGTCTTTGCACTTCGCTGTAGTGGTCAATTGTCGTATAGAGTAGTGCAGTATGCGTTATCATGAAGTATTGGATCGCATTGGGCTGGTTCAAGAGTAGAGAGTATATGGACGAACGATTATTACGGGAATTGCTGGAGCGGGTGCGCCAGAACGAATCCTCAATCGATGATGCACTCGTTGCGCTACGGCGTCTGCCATATGATGATCTTGGCTTTGCCAAGCTGGATACCCATCGGGCGATTCGCAATGGATTCCCCGAAGTTGTGTTGTGTCAGGGTAAACAGCCAGCCCAGGTTGTCGAGATCATGCAGCGTCTTACCCAAGGCCCTGGCCCAGTTCTGGCTACTCGTGCCGATCCAGCGCTGTATGAACTTGTGCATGCAGCACTGCCGGATGTGCGCTACAACCCGATTGGGCGGCTGATGATCTATGAACCACAGCCGCTGCCCAAACATCCTGGGACGATCCTGGTTGTGACGGCCGGAACCGCTGATCAGCCGGTGGCTGAGGAGGCGGCTGCAACTGCCGATCTGATGGGCCATAGCGTTGATCGCCTGTTTGATGTGGGTGTTGCTGGATTACACCGTTTACTTGCCCATCTAGATCGTATTACAGCTGCCAATGTTGTTGTTGTCGTGGCGGGCATGGAGGGCGCGCTGCCAAGTGTCTTGGGCGGGTTGGTGCGTCGGCCTGTGATTGCCGTGCCAACCAGCGTTGGCTATGGGGCCAGCTTTGGCGGCCTGGCGGCGCTGCTGGGCATGCTCAATTCGTGTGCCGCTGGCGTCACGGTGGTCAATATTGATAATGGCTTTGGGGCCGGGTTTGCAGCGGCCAAGATCAATGCCCTTGCTGCTAGCTCGATCCATAATGAAAAAGGAGTATGAATATGCCTACCGTTTTGCCAGAACTGACACCAGAACTAATCGAAAAATATGATCGCTTACGTGCTGTACTAGCCGATATGGGCAGCGTGGTGATCGGCATGTCCGGTGGTGTTGATAGCGTCCTGCTTGCGAAGGTTGCCCAGGATGTGTTAGACCAGCGTGCGCTGGCGGTTACTGCCGATTCGCCATCCCTGCCGCGCCGTGAGCTGCGTGAGGCTGCCGAACTAGCCCAGATGGCTGGTATTCGCCATTTGATCGTGAAGACAACCGAGGTCAGTGATCCCCGCTATGCTGCCAACCCGAATAATCGCTGTTATTTCTGCAAGACCGAACTGTTCACACGGCTCGATGTATTAGCAGCCGAACGTGGCCTGGATTGGGTCGCCTATGGCGAAAATATCGATGATCTTGGCGATCATCGTCCTGGTGCCCAGGCGGCTCGTGAGCATAATGTCCGTGCGCCACTCAAAGAGGCTGGGCTTACCAAGGCCGATATTCGGGCATTGGCAAGCTATTTTGAGCTACCAGTATGGAACAAACCAGCCTTTGCCTGCCTTGGCTCGCGTTTCCCGTATGGCAGCGAGATCACGCCCGAGAAACTGGCCCAGGTTGAGGCAGCCGAAGATGCACTCTGGGATCTTGGGTTTCGCCAGTATCGCGTACGCCACCATGGTGACCTGGCCCGCATTGAGGTCGATCCAGCCGATATGCCACGCCTGATTGAGCACGCCCAACAGTTGGTTGAACGAATCCGTGCTGAGGGAAAATTCCATCATGTGACCCTCGATCTGGCTGGGTATCGGCGTGGCAGCATGAATGAGGCCACCCGTGCCACGATCCAGTTGGTTGGCTAAGGAGCATGATGAAGATTGATTTGAATGGGCAAGTTGCAATTGTGACGGGTGCTGCCCATGGATTGGGCCGTGCGATTACGCTCGCACTTGGTAGCAGTGGCACAGCAATTTGGGTGGTGGATCGGCTTGCTGCTGAACTAGAAGAAACGGCAGCGCTGGCTCGTGCCCAGGGAATCGATTGTAACGCACTCACCTGTGATGTGACCGACTCGAGCGCGGTGACGGCGCTTGTCGAACATGTAGTAGCCGCAACTGGACACGTTAATATTCTGGTCAATAATGCTGGTGGTGTTGTGGGGCAGGTTGGCCGTCCAGTCGAGCAGATCGCCGATGAGGAATGGGATATTGTTGTCCGCACCAATCTGTATGCGGCATTTCATTTTATTCGGGCAGTAGCGCCCACTATGAAGAACCAGCAGCATGGCCGAATTGTGAATATCTCATCTGGCGCTGGGCGTTCATATAGCCTGACCGGTATTCAGGCCTATGCAAGCGCCAAGGCTGGTCTGATTGGTCTGACCCGCCAGATGGCCAAGGAACTGGGTTCCTGGGGCATCACGTCGAACTGCGTTGCGCCAGGGTTTGTGCGCTCGAATCCAGCGACTGAGCGGCAATGGCAGGCCATGGGCGCGGAAGGGCAGCGGGCATTGGTCGAAGGTGTGGCGCTTAAGCGGCTTGGAACACCAGAAGACATTGCTGGTGCCGTGCTGTTCTTTGCCTCGGATCTGGCAAATTGGGTCACCGGCCAGACGATCAGTGTCGATG
The DNA here is from genome assembly GCA_038214135.1 of Chloroflexales bacterium. Classification (GTDB taxonomy): domain Bacteria; phylum Chloroflexota; class Chloroflexia; order Chloroflexales; family Roseiflexaceae; genus JANLSE01. The sequence goes on from JBBQSD010000050.1 coordinate 33,072, forward strand.
GTGGCAGCCATATGCAATAATCCCTGCAACTATCTTCACTGAACCTGCGTCATACCGCCAGGAAATGAAATAAAGACCCGCAGATGCGGGGGAGATGAGGATAAAATGGATACAACACCACGATTACGGCGGAGCATCAGTGACCGAATGGTTGGCGGTGTGGCAGGTGGGTTGGCCGCAATGCTCAAGATTGATCCAGTGATCATCCGGATTGCGTTTCTGGCCCTTGGCCTGTTGAATGGTTCAGGCGTGCTGCTCTATCTACTGCTGTGGTTGATCGTTCCTTCCGAGCAGAGTATTGCCGAAGACCCCCGCAATCAGGTTCGTGAGAATGCATCGGAAATGCGTGAGGCCGTTGATGGCCTGCTCAACCGCATTCGCTCATTCTTCGCAACGGCGTAGCCAATAGACCGGCGGCCAAGAACCTAAATTGAACGTAGATAGCCGTAGAGACGCCAGGGGATGGCCGTAGAGACGCAAGATTTTGCGTCTCTACGGCGTTTTTGTATCCTGGCGGCGATGACGAATAAAACGGCGAAATGCCTGAAGCCATTCGCCAATCTTTCGGGCGAATGGTTCTGGTTGGGGATGCGGGACGATTGGCCATGGTTCGAGGCCATGAGTCTTCAGAACAGCATTTGCCGCTGCAATTCCCGTTGTTGCTGCACGCTCAAGGTACAGTGCTGGAGCGGGATGGGCGACCCAATCGCCACATGCCACTAGCCCAGGCCACGGTGTTTCGATTCCAAGGTGCTTGCCAGCCACACCAACATTGAAAAGTGTGTGGTTTGCAGCATTGCGAAGCAGCTGTGCATGCAGCACCCTGCCACCATCAGGAAACGCCCGCCCTGCATCCTGGACGGCCCGTGCCAACAGCACAGCGTCTGGTTGGGCGAGAACTTCTGGCGGTCCATAGATGTGCATCTCAAGCGCGCCACCGCCAGTTGCAGCGCTCCAAGCGGCATATTCCGGCTGAAATGCATCCATCCAGAAGAAATTATCGACGATAACATCACCACTGAAAATCCCGGTAATGGCAGGGGTTTTTGGTTTGCGCTCATACCAGATTCGGAAGATTGCAGTTGGCACGCCTTGCGGAAACCAACACTGCTCGGCTCGTTCGGCTGTTGCTGGGCTTTCGCGCAATAGGCGTTGTGCTGCTGGAGCATCAATGGCCAGAATAATCTGATCGGCCTCGACCGTCTGCTCACCCTGGTTTGTGGCATACCGAATCTTCCAGCGCTGTGGTGCTTCTTCCAGGCGCTCAGATCGTTCAAGCCGCACTACCTGCGCGCCAAGCTGAATGGTTGCACCAAGGTTCTTGGCTCGTTCAGCGAGTGGTTCGGCAACACAGGCACCACCCGTTCCGGGCAGAAACGAGAATGCCCATGAATCGCGCCGTGCGATCGTATAGAAGCGCAGGAATGCGACGAACCCGGCTGCTGGCGCATCATCTGGATGGGCTGCTAACGCATTACGAGCCAGGCCCGCAAAGAAACTGCGCAGGCGTGGCGACCACCCCCGCGTGAAATGGGCCAGCGACTCGCCGCGTAATGGGTTCTGCTCCCCAATTGGGTCAATTCCTAGAGCAACCAACATGGTGCCAAATACGCGCGGCATCGTCAGCAGGTCGGTCAGGCTCAGCATGGCAATAAATCGGGGCCGCGTAAACAGATGCAAATAATGTAGCGGCGCTGGAATAGGGCTGGTATGAATAGCGCTGCCAAGTGCAGCACGCCGCACACGTTTCCCCTCCGCATAGATCCAGGCTTCGTCGGGCGATGGGTAGAATGCAGGTGTAAGCTGATGGCGGGCCAGTATGGCTTTGAGATTAACGTACGAATTCCAGATCCCATGAACGCCATGCTCACCGGTGAACGTCCATTCTTGCCCAGCATGAGTGAGTGTTACATCTAGGCCACTGCGCAGCCGCCCACCAATATACTGTGGGTCTGCTTCGAGTACGAGTGGCTGTAGTCCGCGCTCGGCCAGATGGAGCGCTGCCGTTAGGCCAGCGACTCCGCCACCGATAATCACTACATCACCCATACCCTATCTCCGTTTGATACACGTAGCCTAGTAGGGCGTCTAAGCTATTCTGAAGGGTCGTACGGACGCGATATGTTGCGTCCCTGCGGATCAACTCATCAAATTTACTCAAACGAACTACTAGTTTTTGAACAGGCGTATCACATACGCCCCAACGCTGCCCCTGGTATACCAAAAGGCACGAAGGCCAAGGAATATTCCTTGATAACCCTCGTGCCTCCTGCTTGCCGGAATGGGAAATTACTTGACCTCGACCGATGCGCCAGCTTCGACCAGCTTGGCCTTGGCTGCCTCAGCCTCTTCCTTGCTGACAGCCTCACGAACGGGTTTCGGGGCACCCTCAACTAGATCCTTGGCCTCTTTCAGACCCAAGCTCGTCAGCTCACGAACAGCCTTGATGACCTGGATCTTGTTGGCACCAGCTGCCGTCAGAATAACGTCGAACTCGGTCTTCTCCTCAACCACAGCAACTGGAGCTGCCTCAGCAGCAGCAGCAGCTGGAGCTGCACCGCCTGCGAAGACGGGAGCTGCGGCTGTGACGCCCCACTTCTCTTCCAGTGTCTTCTTCAGTTCGACCAACTCGAGTACGTTCAGCCCTTCCAGGGCCTCAACGATTGAATCAACCTTTGCGCTTGCCATAATGAACTGCTCCTCAAGCAATAGTGCCACTGAATGTGGCCATTTTATCCGAATACGACAATAATAGTTTAGGCTGCCTGTTCGCTTGCAGGCTCAAGCTGATCAACTCGTGCCTGTAGCACATAGACAATATTGGTAACAGCTGCGTTCAGGACGCCAACGATACCACTGACTGGTGCTGCAATACCACCAAGAACCTGGGCCAGTACCTGCTGGCGGGTTGGCATCTTCAATACCTGATCGAGCGGATCACCGCTCAGAACGGCCTTACCCAACAAACCGCCGCGAACCATCAGCTTCTTTGGACCACGGTTGAAGTCGTTGATCGTCTTAGCGACCTTTGGTGCATCACTATAGGCAAAGGCCAAAGCAGTTGGGCCAGAAAGAAACTGCTCAATCGCCTCATGGCCACTCTCTTTTGCGGCACGCAGTGTGAGCGTGTTTTTCGCCACAATCAGTTCGGCATCAACTTCGCGAAGCTTCTTGCGAAGATCAGTGATCTCAGCCACCGTCAGGCCGCGATAGTCTGTCACAAATGTAACTTGGGTGCGGCCAAGCTTATCGGTCAGATCAGTGACGGATTCAATCTTACGCTGTGTCGGCATGTGTATTCACCCCCTTCCTAATAGACAAAATGGGCTGCCGTGTCAGACACAGCAGCCCAAAAGCGGATGAAATCCGCTGGTTCTCTTGGGTCTACCTCGGCAGGCGGCCAATTGGCCATTAAGCACATGCGCCTGCTGTCTGTGGCAGTATGAACTTGTCGATTTGTCCATTCGCAGGGCAAAAGCCCTACAATCTCCTACTGATAGAACAAGTAAACATTGAGCAATAGGCTGCTTGTTCGTTTGTTCCATTGTTGAACAAGAGAACAAAAGCCGCGGATCGACGTGTTCTCTCTATCAGGAACTCTGCATCGTCTGCGCCGCAGATGGATCAACATGAACACCAGGGCCCATCGTACTGGTGAACGTCACCGTCTTGACGAACGAGCCCTTGATCGCAGATGGTTTGGCAGCTTTGACAGCCTCCATTAACGCTGCGATATTCTCAAAAATCTGCTGTTCGCTAAAGCTGACTTTGCCAATCGCAACATGCAGCAACCCGGTTTTATCGTTGCGGAACTCGACACGACCACCACGCACCTCACGAATAGTTCGTGGGAGGTCATCGGCCTGAACGATTGTACCGCTCTTCGGGTTCGGCATCAGTCCACGTGGGCCAAGCTTACGTCCGACACGGCCAACCCTACCCATCATGTCCGGTGTTGCAATTGCGATGTCGAAATCGAAGAAGTTCTCTTTGTCGATCTGGGCAATTAGTTCATCTGCCCCGACAAAATCTGCTCCAGCATCGCGGGCTGCCTGAGCTGCATCGCCCTGTGCAAATACCAGCACACGAACGACTTTACCAGTGCCATGTGGGAGTGCAACCGTTGTGCGGATCGTCTGATCGGCATGACGCGGATCGATCCCGAGGCGCATATGCACCTCAACCGTCGCATCAAAATTCGTGTACGATGTTTCTTTGACAAGTTTTACTGCATCAACTGGTGCATATAGCTGATCGGGGTTGATCTTAGCTGCTGCTGCTGTATACTTCTTGCCGTGTTTCTGTGCCATTATGCTTCTCCTGTGGTACAAACGGGCAGAACTGCCCTCCCACGCTTCGTGGCGCAACACATTGCGCCATAACATTATTCGACGATCTTGATACCCATGCTGCGGGCTGTTCCAGAAAGAATAAGTTCGGCACCCTCAAGCGTAATCGCATTCAGATCCGACATTTTCTGTTCTGCCAATGCGCGCAATTGCTTGCGGGTAATGGTTCCAACTGTTGTGCGGTTTGGTGTACCCGAACCACGATCAACTCCAGCGGCTTTCCGCAGGAGATCGGCGGCTGGGGGGGTCTTCAGAACCACAACGAAGGAGCGATCCGAATAGATTGTTACTTCAACTGGAACAACACTTCCAGCCTGAGCAGCAGTCTTCTCGTTATATTCCTTCACGAACGCCATGATGTTAATGCCGTAACCACCCAGCGCCGGACCAACCGGCGGAGCTGCTGTTGCCTTACCGGCAGGCAACTGGAGCTTGATGACACCCGTGACTTTTTTCGCCACCGCGAACACTCCTTAACGCATCACAAGCCGCAGGCCGGATTTCAAGCCGCACTCGCGGCCTGTGACCTGCGACCTGACCTGCGCGAACCGCTATAAAACCAACTAATCGACAAGACGTGTCACCTGGAGGAAATCAAGCTCAACGGTGACTTCGCGGCCAAAGAACGAAACCATGACCCGTACCCGCCCGCGTTCGTGGTCGATTGCATCGACAATACCCTCGAAATCGGTGAATGGGCCATCGGTAATCTTGACTGCCTGACCAACCTGGTAGCTGACCTTGACCTTCGGCGCTTCCTGTTCCATCTGCTTCAGGATCGCCTTCACCTCTGTATCTTCAAGAGGAGTTGGGCGATTGCCATGGCCGACGAAACTCGTAACACCAGGAGTATTTCGAACAACATACCAAGAATTGTCGTTCATTTTCATCTGAACCAGAACATAGCCAGGAAAAACCTTCTTGTGAACAGTGCGACGCTGGCCGTTTTTGATCTCGATCTCTTCTTCGGTTGGGACAATCACACGAAAAATCTGTTCCTGCATTTCCATCGTTTCAATGCGATGCAGGAGGTTCTGTCGAACCTTATTCTCGTATCCGGAATAGGTATGAATGACATACCAATTTCGGTCATCGCTCTGAACAAACTCGATCTCGTTCTCGCTCACGATCGCCTCTCTTGTCCTTACTGGCCCGACACAGCACGCTGCAGCAATGCCAGCAACAGCGCAAAGATCGAGTCAGATGCGAACAGAAGCGCGCTGAGGATTGCAGATAGCACAATAACAACGATCACGAGGCGAGTGGTCTCCTCACGGGAGGGCCAGACGACCTTCTTCATTTCAGAGCGCGACTCACGGAACGGCTTAAGAATATTATCAAAAGCACGCCCTGAGGGGCTCTCGGGTTCCTTATCCACCTGCTTGTCTTTCGCCAGGGTCATGATGCCCCACATATTGGCCTGAACGGAGCCAATCGGGTGAACTTCCCCACCCAAGGCTCCGTTCAGGCGCTCGCGGCAAGCTACTGGGTGATCTTGGAGACAACACCGGCACCAACGGTTCGGCCACCCTCGCGAATGGCAAACCGCAGCCCGTCCTCGATCGCCACCGGCACGATTAATTCCACATCCATCTCGATGTTGTCGCCCGGCATGACCATTTCCACGCCTTCCGGCAGCGTGATCGACCCGGTCACGTCCGTCGTGCGGATGTAGAACTGTGGCCGA
>JBBQSD010000051.1:0-38960 GCA_038214135.1 Chloroflexales bacterium
CGTAGGGTATGCCACACAAACGCCAACATAGTTCGGCCACGCCCACGCAACCCATTCGTGGTTCGCAGCGCATCCCAGGCTTTGCGCGCCCGAAACTCACAGTGGAGTGTTCGATGCAACTGCCGATAGAATTGGGTTGGAAATGGCCCCTGGTACAGCATCGCCAGATCTTCGGAATCCTGCCAGTTCTGTTTGGCCCCCAATTCGCCGCGCACCCGTTCATAGAATGGCGTGCCAGGCAATGGGTACGAAACCGACATCCCAATATCATCAGGGCGGCATGACCGCACCATCGCCAGCGTCTGCTCAATATCGCTACGCTCCTCACCAGGGTAGCCGAACTGTAGGAAGAACCCAACCCGCACACCAACGGCATGCAGGCAGCTGGCAGCCTCATAGATCTGCTCGACACGCGTGCCCTTTTCCATGGCATCCAGGATGTTCTGCGAGCCAGATTCCGCACCAATCCACACGATCTGGCATCCAGCGCGAGCCAGCGCCTCCGCAGCACCAGCGCGGATCAGCAGATCGGCACGGCTCAGGCATTTGAACGGTATCCGCACACCATCACGCTCAACCAGATCGGCAAACTGCGCCATCCAACCCGGCTTCAGGCCCATAATATCGTCCACAAACCAGATATGATCGGGCTGATAGTGTTGCTTCAGCCAGGCAAGCTCGGCCACAACATGTTCTGGGCTGCGGCTGTTATAGCGCTGGCCCCAGATCGGCTTGGCACACCAGTTGCAGTGGTATGGGCAACCACGAGTTGTAACCATGTTCATCGAGAAGAAGCCATGGCGCTCCATCCAGATCCGCCGATAGCGCTCGACATCAACAAGATCCCAGGCTGGGAATGGCAATGCATCCAGATCACGAATATCCGGGCGGCGCGCAGAACGCCGAACACTCGCTGGTGTGAGCCGCGAATGTGCAATCGGCGGCGAGTTCTGTTCTAGCCAGGCCAACCCAGCAATCTGTTGGTAATCGATTGGCATATCAGATGTTAGCCAGGCATCCAACAATTCAAGCAGAGTAGCATCGCCCTCGCCAAGCAGCACAACATCGGCACCCTGTTCAAGGTAATCCTCAGGGTGATCACTGGCATCCGAGCCACACACCGCTACCTGGCAGCCACATGCTCGCGCCATTGCTATCATGGTGAAAGCCGCCTGGCGCATCCGTAACAGGCACATCTTGGAGAGGTAATTAAAGCTATCTTCATAGATCACGGCCACACGCGGGCGCTCCCGATCAAGCATGGATGCCCATTCCTGCTCAGAATCAGCCAGCATCGCATCAAATAGACTCACCTGGTGACTGTGCGCCCGCGCTGCTGCCGCAGCATACAGCGTTCCAAGCGGAGGGTACGGCTGCATCGCCGCCCAGAGCTTCGGGTCAAAACGCAGGTAGTACGACTGGCCGAAGAGTATGTCGGTCATGTCGCTCATTTCTTGTACTATGGAAACACGTCTTACTATACACTACGAAAAAAGAGCCAGTATCGCATGGGATGCTATGTGAGGAAACGATGAGCGATTATTCTGGCGCTCCATTGGAGACGCAACACCACAAAGCCCGATGCTCAGCATCGGGCTGATGGCAGTACCGTCAATCGCTACGCCGCTTGCGGTCGCAACACGCCTGGCAACAATAGCACAATCAGTGCCACCGCCAGGAGCGCCATGCTGGCTTGCCCGGCCAGGGTCATCTGTACACCAAACTGCTCTGCCAGCGTCCCGATCTGCAACTGCCCCAATGGATCGCCGCCGATTGCCAGAACAACAATGCCCATCACCCGGCTACGCATTTCGTCGCTGGTGGAGAGCAGGACAATCGTGCTTTGCAATGTACTAAAGCAGGCCATGCCCATTCCTGCACAGAACAGCATCGCCCAGGAGAGTGAATAGACCTGTGAGAAGGCAAAGACCGCCAGTGCCACACATAGCCAGCCGGTACCGACAGCAAAGAGCGTCCCGACATTAACCCGCTGACGCAATACATTGATTGTGATTAACCCAAGAAATGATCCCAACCCGGTGCCTGTGCTTAAAAAACCAAGTTCGATCGGGCCTTTGTGCAGCACATCGCGTATAAATACCGGCAGCAATGAAATATAAGGGAAAATCCATAGATTCAAAACCAGGGTAATCAACACAACCGCCAGAATTGGTTGGTTTGAACGCACATAGCGCATACCTTCGCTCACCACTGGCAAGGAGGTCATCCTGAATGGTTTGGGATCATGCGGCTCCGCGCTACGCAGTAGTGGAAGCATAATCGTAAGTGCACAGACAGACAGGATCGCCATCCCAATATAGCAACCAATCGCACCATAGCGAGCAATCAAAGCGCCAGCCATTGCAGGGGCGATAATACGAGCAAAACCAGTGATAAAACTTTCGAGCAGCAACCCGTCGATCATCCGTTCCTTGCCCAGAATATCGGGAACCAGCGAGCGGCGGGTTGGCCAATCGATCGCCCATGCGGTGCCAAGACAGAATGCCACAATCGCAATGTTCCATGGCGCAGCCTTGCCGCTCCACAGCAGCAACACAATCACCAGATAGGCAAGCAGGTTCACGCTTTGCGCAGCAATAATCACGCGCCGACGGCCAAAATAATCAATAATCGGGCCAGAAAACAGGCTGACCAGTAGCAGTGGCAGCGTACGGGAAAAAGCAACCAGCGAAACCATACGGGCCGAATTGCTCAGGTCGAAGACTAACCAACCAAGCACCACCATTTCCATAAAAAAACATTGCCACCAGATAACCGTACCTGCCAATAGTCTTCGATAATCGAGATTGTCGAGTATCGAGAACGCACCGTGCTTCCAGATTGCTGCACGCACTTTCTGTCCTTTAGTTGGTATAGCCGCTCTGCCACGAAACATCATCGTTAAAACCAACTTCTTCCAATATACACCAGATCGCAATGTTCGCAGAAATTGCTCAGGGTGGCATGGCTGCCTGGCAGCTGCGCATCCTGGGAATATTTCCCCGCTTATTGGGACTTCTGCACGAGCCATTCTCACTATAGTAGCGGTGTGATATTGATCGTGATTAGAAGGAGGGTCCCATGCTTCGGTTACTTCCCACCCGTCATTGGCTCGCAACCGCATTCATCGCGTTCGCATTGGTGATTGGATGTCTGAGTACACTCACAGCGCCAGCCTTCGCCCAGGTGAACAGCTATTCGCAAACCAACACCACCTCGTCGGATGGTACATTTACATCAACTGTGCATACCAGCAATGGAACAACGATCACCACAACCGTCAGACCTGACGGGAGTTCGACGGTCACGAACAAAAATGGGAACACCACGGTTACAACAACAACTGATGCGCAGGGCAATGTCAAGGTAACCAAAACACCATAGCATTGCATACACCAGACAGCACCCTATAAGGCACAGCAACGCCCTGGTTTCTACCAGGGCGTTCGGCTTGGATCAATAAGCCAATCATATCGTTGGCAGCTGCAACAACATCGAGGCAGATGATACATTACGCTATGAGAGTGGCATCCTGCGTGGGGCAGATGCACCAATAACCATCAATATCGATCTGAATGGCACACAACGAGTACGGCTAGTTGTGGGCGATGCTGGCGATGGAACGACTATGATCACGCCGATTGGGCTGCTGCCTCCCTGAGTTGCAGCCAGTAAAAGGCACCGCCAGGCGGGCTAATATTGGATGAGCTATCGAGATTATTGATCGAGACCCCAGCGCTGGCGAACATGCCGTTCGAGTGGATGAAACACGAGGCGGTCAACCGATGTACCAATAACGATGATCATGGCCATGACCGCCATAACAAGTGCTGCATCATTCAGATCGCGGCCTGTCTGGAGCAGATTGCCCAGGCTCAGGGTAAAGTAGAGCAGCTCACCAGCCATCAGTGAACGCCATGCAAAAGCCCAACCCTGCTTGAGCCCGCCAAGAACAGTTGGCAGTGCCGCCGGTAAAATAACCTGATAGTAGAGCGCAAAATGACGTGCACCGAGCGTCTGGGCAGCATGGATATAGATCGGTGGCGTATTACGAACGCCAGTTTCGACACCAATCGTTATTGAGAATAGCGCACCCAGCACAACAACGGCAATGATCGCCTGATCATTCAGCCCGAACCACAGCACCACCAATGGCAACCAACACACACTTGGCAATGTCTGCAGGCCAACAACAAGCGATCCGACGGTATCGTGCAGCAGTCGGCTACGGCCAAGAATTAGTCCAAGCGGCAGTCCAACGAATAATGAAATCCCGTAGCCAATTGCGATCCGCGATAGGCTGACCAGTGCGCCCTGGATGAACAGGCCCTTGCGAATTCCGCTCAGCAATGCGAGGAACACATCAATCGGGGTTGGGAAAAGATATTCCGGCCAGATACCACTCAGCGCAACTCCCTCCCAGAGCATAAATAGTGCCAGATAGAAACCAACTTGCCGTGCCCAGGTTGCGTTCGACCAATGAACCACATCAGGGCGTGGTTCAGATTGGAGTGTTGGTGGAGGTTGCGAAACTTCCTGAGTAGTCATTCGATCACTCTTTCCGCACGTTATCGCTCATCCTGGCGTAACACCGCCATGATCTCGGATGTGCAATCAACTAACGCATGATCTTCGAGCATACGCGGGCGTGGCAGCGTAATCCGGAACTCCTGCAGGATGCGACCAGGCCGGGCCGAAAAAACAAACACGCGATCACCAAGCGCAACCGCCTCACGCACATTATGCGTCACAAATAAGATCGTTTTATTGGTAGCGGACCAGATGCTCTCCAGCTCGATATGCATCCTATCGCGGGTAAGCGCATCGAGTGCGGCAAATGGCTCATCCATAAGCAATATCGATGGATTGATCGCAAGGGCACGTGCAATGGCAACCCGCTGGCGCATTCCACCAGAAAGCTGATATGTATAATTGCGCTCAAAGCCTGTCAGATTGACCAAGTTAATCATTTGCTTGGTTATCGCATCCCGTTTGGCAGCGGGACAGCCAGCCTGGCGCAAGCCGAAGGCAATATTATGTTGAACATCGAGCCAGGGAAAGAGCGCAGCATCCTGAAAAAGCATGACCCGATCCGAACCAGGGCCGCTAATGGCATGGCCATTCGAAAGAACTTCCCCACTGGAAGATGTCTCCAGGCCTGCGATGATGTTGAGAAGCGTGCTTTTGCCACAGCCACTCGGGCCAAGCAAGCAGATGAACTCGCCCGCTTTGACATCCATATTGATCGGGCGGAGTGCTTCGATCACCTGACCTGCATTGCGGAAAACCTTGCCAACGCCAACAACCTGCAAGAGGTACCCATCCGATGCAGCATGCATCTGCAGTGGGGCCTGGCTCATTGCCCTGCTCCTTTGTACATACCAGTTTTGCTCTTTCCCCAGGCCACGGCGGTGGCCTTCGTAGCAGGAACCGAACCCTTCAGGGCCACGACACAACATACCCGATGATGTACGTTATGGAGTAATTAGGAGCTAGCAACCGTCTGTAACCCTTTGGCTTTCAGAACCTTATTCAGCAGATCGATGGCAAAGATCCCCGAAAGATCCGGCTTGTTGTCGCCCAAGAATCCCAGTGCAAACGCATGGTCGGCTGAAACGAACAGGCTCTTGGCAAGTGGATCAGTTGTGATATCGGTTGTTGACAGTGCGTTATCCAGAATAGCTACCGGAAGCGGCTGGGTGGTAATACGTGCGATTTCACTATTGATCAGCTTCTTGCTCTCATCAGGGTTGCTGGCAATATACTGAGCGGTATCGACATGAGCCTGCAGGAAGGCTTCCACAAGATCGGGATGCGCCTCAAGGAACGTCCGATTGACGACGACGACCGTAGTGGTGAATTTGCCATCTGGCCAGAGTGTGCGCTCATCGACCAAAACCTGCCCCTGGCCTTCGATGATCAACCGTGAGGCCCACGGCTCTGGCACCCAGGCACCATCGATCTTCCCCTGCTTAAATTGCGTGAGAATATCCGGGTTTTGCAGGGGTGTGACCGTCACATCCCCGCCCTTATCGGCAGTTTTGAGCCCGGCCTGCTGAATATAATAGCGCAATGCCACATCCTGGGTACCGCCAAATTGCGGCGTGGCTAATTTCTTGCCATGTAAATCTTCGGCAGTTTTGATATTCGCCTCAGGCCGCACAATGAACAGTGCGCCACCGCTGGAAGCTCCCGCAATAATGCGCAGTGCATCACCTTTACTTTTGACATACCCGTTGATCGCGGGGTTAGGGCCGACATAGCTGATATCGACTTCGCCAGCGAAAAGGGCTTCAATCAAGGCCGGCCCGGCATTGAACGTTTTCACATCCAGGTTAACATTCGGGCCAAGGGTGTCCTTAAAGGTACCCCGAGCAACACCAACCAGCGCAATCGCATGAGTGACGTTCGGAAAGTAGGCTAATCGGACTCGGGTCGTACCAGTAGAATTGGACTGAGGCTGGCCAACAGATGGGGTTGCCTGCCCACAGGCGGCCAGAACCATCACACACAGCAGTAGCAATGCTCTACGGATGTCGTATACCTTCATAGCGCTCCTCTCATACCATAGCTTCCCAATGCCTGGTTTCTCTGATAGTTGGCTATCGTTAAGGTATTGTCGCACCGTGGCCTGTGACACGGCCGAAGTTAGGGGTACAATTCTGCTATTGGGCTATGCGTCGGTAGTAGTGGGCAGAGACAATGGGTTATAGCTCGGAGGTATGTGGAGGCCTTCTCATGGATTAATCCAGCCGACCCCTATTGAAGCCTGTTGGTGGAATCTTCTCGCGTTCAATCCAGGTCGGCATATTAACACAAGCTCGCGCCGCTTTGGCATCCAAGCGCACATGAACACGCTTACTCACTATCCAGGTGATAGTATGCCCAGAAATAAAGAGGTGGCTTGAGTTGGGCATTGGGCGCAGCACGAGTGCATCCAGAAGTACATTCCAAAAGCTATGCGGGCGTATCTCAATACAGGACTCTGCATCTCGGAAGTAGATACGCCAGATCTTGCCAATATATATACCATCTGCTGAAATCATGCGCATCCCGCCATGTACATTTGTGATTACAGCATCACTTGGCATATATACTCCCACAATGAGGTGACCCAACATGGTATTACATGGTATTGGGTGAACCCGATTTGCCCATCCACAATCAGTATATGGTACCACAATCGGATTCACCCATCCAGCGCAGCATGAACACGAACTGCAACTATCTCGACACACGAATAGGCTACCCACACCATACTTATATCTTTGGTATTCAGACAAAACAAAAGGACGCCCTTGTGAGGCGTCCTCGTGCTGGTGCCAGGAACGGGGCACGATCCCGTGACCTCGTGTTTTTCAGACACGCGCTCTACCAACTGAGCTACCCTGGCAACGTGAAGTGAGGTAAGGGATGAACAGCAAACCAAACGAGTTTTGAAATACAAACCATACGACCAATACTATGGTTGCGATACATAACTCACTTGGTGGGCGATGACGGACTCGAACCGCCGACAGCCTCGGTGTAAACAAGGTGCTCTACCAACTGAGCTAATCGCCCGTGGTGCCGAGAAAGGGACTTGAACCCTTATGGATTGCTCCACACGCCCCTCAAACGTGCGCGTCTGCCAATTCCGCCACCTCGGCAAGGACGTATCGCATTATAACAAAACATTACGGTTTGTCAACTCCAAATGCGTATCTGCGCGTCCTGATCGGGTTTTTGGCCTGTTTGCATGATCCCAGGATGTATGCTATACTACGCCTCGTTGCGAATGGGGAAACCTTTCACGCAATTGAGTACAAAACGGTTGGCCCCATCGTCTAGCGGCCTAGGACGTCACCCTCTCAAGGTGAAGACCGCGGGTTCGAATCCCGCTGGGGTCACCAAATAACCACGGGGATGTGGTGTAGAGGCCTAACATGCGACCCTGTCAAGGTCGAGACCGCGGGTTCGAATCCCGTCATCCCCGCCACGTATGAGCACCTCGTCGGAACCGACGAGGTGCTTATCATTTAATAGGCACACGCACCTGATCTGTGCTAGAATGAGATAGACATTTATCCCTCTGGCGCACTCTGTTTCGGGTGCTTGGGTAAGTCGGCCAACTCTTGTGGCTGCTTGCTCCTCAATTATGTAAGCTCTCGCTACAGAGCTGTTCTTTCCGAACACTAGCGTTTAGGGCATGGCTCCAATATAGTATTGTGGGCATCACGCCAATACATAGAAAGCGTGGAGATACAGGATGCTCTATTTAGTTTGGTACGATGAGAGTCCCAAGAAAACCGTCGTTGAAAAGATTGGCGAGGCAGTCGCCGCCTATAGCGCACGATTTCCTACCGTGCCTGCGAATCTTGTGCTTGTGAACCCAATCGATCAAGTTCCATATGCCGGTCTCGTCGTCCGTAGTGAACGAACTGTTCAACCAAACAATTTCTGGGTTGGATACCAGGAGAATACATAACGAAAGGTACAGTATGTCGTTCCAGCAATCGACGCCACAATTTCGGCCAGGGGACCGTGTCCACATCGATCCGACTGTCACAACTCTACCGGCACTTCCAGGGAATGTTGGTATTGTAAAAGAAGTTATTCACTCCTATGCCGATCATATGATTGGGTATAACCTTTCGGTCGAAAACGACCCACGCCCCGATCGGATCTGGTTTTTGCTCCAGCACCAGCTGACTCCGGCCTAGTACAGTATTCAGAAGTCAGGAACCAGGAGTCAGCAGCACTCACTCATCTGTTACCAAACAAGAGAACAATCGCTTGAACGCTCCATTGAACTTCAACCAGAAAGCATCACTGGTTAGTATGTCACCCGAACTGGCGTTCCAACCGGTGCCCATTGGTATATCCAGGCTGCCGATCTGAGTGGTAGGTTGACGCATCCATGCGAGAGCCGTGCGCCAGTTCCAAACCGATTATGCCAGTATGTGCCATGCAGTGCAACCCCTCCATAGATATACATGACATTCGGAACCTCGGGGACAACCCAATACTTGCCGTTCAACACCCCATCCATCGTCTGAACTGGTAGTTTGGCGTAGATTGCATAATTGCCAGTTGGCGTCTCCATGCCATCCCGCCCTGTCGAAATTGGTGCATCGAAGACCTGCTGATTGCCTTCATAGGCATACAGCCACTGATCCGAAATATTCACGATAATTCGCTTTGCGCCGCCGGTTGCAACTCGTACGGGTGCAGCAGGCTTAGGTGCCGCAGGTGCATTGGCAACAATTGGTTCTGGTGGTGCAGGTGGTTCTGGTTCTGCCGTTGGATGTAATACACCAACATCGGCTGCTATTGAAGCTGATGGGCCAGCGTGCTCATAGCCTGGATCATTAACAGGCGTTATGTCAACATCACGCAGCCCTGCAAGTACACGTCCTAAATCACTGACACTGATTTCTGTTAGTGTACCAGCCATGCTTGCATCGCGCTCAAGCCGCACATTCGCAAAATACTGAACCTGCCGTTGCCCTGCGTTCGTCATCTCCCAGATTGGCTCAGAAATCGGGGCACCAAAGAGTGCGAGCCCACCATTTTCTTCCCAGAAAGTCAGGAATGGCTCACGAATTGTGTGCGTAGTTTCCTTAAAATAGCGCATCCCAATCTGTTCTGGTCGCGCTGGTGCAGCTGGAAATGTTCGGTACAATGCCGCAACATACTCACGGGCAACCGGTCCAGCACTAACAATCGCTGTGCCAGAAGCGTTGGGACTCTGTTGGAGTCGTCCTCGTTCAAAATATTGTAGCGTGCCGTTGGTATCAGTCAGAGTCTCGCTAATTGGCAATCCTAATAACTGCTCGCCATTATGGGCCTGCCAGAAGCTGAGAAAGCCAACGTCATCATTCAGGGTGTGGCCGGTCGCTGGGAAATACAACGGCCCAATGCTTTGAGCACGCACAGGTGGTAGCCAACCAAGGACGAATAAAAGCGCGAACACGGCGATTGGTACTCGCATAACGCCCTTTTTCACAGCGACCTCCTGAATGGTTTGATGAGCCTGCATTGCTATATACGAATGATATACGATCAAAAATGGCCTTTTATCGATCCATAGGCCACGGATGGCATAGGAAGGGCCATAAACAGTAGATGCTGTAAGTCTTTACACAAATGATTATACGTACTTGACTTTACTCTGTCAATCCACCAAATCCGTGTCACATATCGTTGTTTTGCCCGAATCCTCCATTCTGTTACCAGCGCTTTATAGTAGAATACGCTGTACCCTATTGCCACATCCGATTGCCGAATCATATGGAAAGCGAGCAGCCACATGAGTAGCCCTCTGATACCCATTTTTGATGGTCATAACGATACATTGTTGCGCCTGATCAGGGCAGAACCAGATGAGAACGACTCATTTTTCCGTGGTGGGCGTGGCCATATTGATCTTGCTCGCGCCCAAGCTGGCGGGCTTAGCGGCGGCTTCTGCGCTGTGTATGTGCCATCCGATCCATCAGTGCCATATGCATATGTTCCTGGTGAACTACCGCCAGTGCTTGATCTCGCCTATACCCAGCGCTTTTCGACGGCGATGACAGCACTGCTCTTTCGGCTTGAGCGTGAATCCCAAGGCCAACTTATGGTCGTGCGAACTGCCGCAGAAATCGAAACCTGCCTCCAGAATGGCACGTTTGCGGCGATCCTCCACTATGAAGGTGCTGATCCAATCGATGTAGAACTGAACCAGCTTGAACTCCTCTATCAGGCCGGATTACGCTCACTTGGGCTGGTGTGGAGTCGCTCGAATGCATTTGCCCATGGCGTGCCGTTCCGCTTCCCAAGCTCGCCCGATACTGGCCCTGGCCTGACCGATGCTGGCAAAGCCTTAGTGAAAGCCTGCAACCAGCTTGGTATTATGCTCGATCTCTCGCATCTGAATGAGGCCGGATTCTGGGATGTTGCCAAGTTTAGTGATGCACCACTCGTCGCAACCCACTCGAACGTCCATGCGCTAAGCCCAACCAGCCGTAACCTGACGGATAAACAACTTGATGCAATCAAAGAATCGGACGGCATGGTCGGCCTGAATTTCGCGGTTGCCTTCCTTCGCGAAGATGGCGAGAGCAATGCCGATACCCCACTTGCAACCATGATCAATCATATCGATTATCTTGTGGAGAAATTGGGGGTAGAACGGGTCGGCCTTGGTTCGGATTTTGATGGCGCAACAATTCCTGCCGCAATTGAGGATGCTGCCGGGTTGCCAAAGCTTGTTGATGCGTTGCGCGAGAGCGGCTATGATGATGCCTCACTCCGTAAACTACTGCACGAAAACTGGGTGCGTGTGCTGCAGAAGACGTGGAAGTAGCCTGCAAGATGTTGCCCTGAACATAGCGAACAAGCAAAGAACAAAAGAACACACGTCTGATGCTGAGTTGTTCTTCCTGTTTGAAACAACTCAGCACAATAGATTCTTCGCTATGTTCAGCAGAATACATGTCGTTATGGCATAAGTACGACTATGTGACGTACTACAGTTCCTACCGAACTATTCACCCCAAGGACCATCGTCCTATTGAGCTATTGAGCATAACAAACTAATCTTTTACAAATAGTATCATTTTGCCGAGTACCCCGTCTGTTCTCAGCAGTTGAAGGGGGTTTTTTATGCGCTGGAAATCAACACTTCTGCCACTCGTTGCCACTATTGCGCTCCTGTTCTTGTTCACGGCTCCCATGCAAACCCACGCTGCCAACCCAGGCGAACTTGTCGTCAACAGTTCTGGAACGGTTTCCGCAGGAACCTCGCTGACGCTACCGATCTATGAGGCGAATAATACGAATATTCGTATGAATGTCAGTGGGACACCTGCATCAGCATCACTAACCTTTACGGTACGACGTGGCGCAACCACCGTTTCAAGCTGGGTTGTACGTTCGGGTGAAACAAGTTGGGGTTCAACATCATTCGCTGCTGGCGACCAGATCGAAATCAACAATGCAGGTGCCACCAGCCTGACCTATGATCTCAAAGTTTATACCCGCAGCAACCTGCCAGTGATCGGCGATGGCCTGACCGACTGGAGTGGCCTGGCGATTGGAACTGGCATTTCGTCCGAAACTCAGTTCAATGTTATCACTGGCGGCCTGTTTCGGTTCGCACTTGCAGCATCCAGTGGCTCATTCCAGCTTCAGGTCGATAACAACGCAATTCGCAAAACTGTCGCGCAGGGAATCGCCCTCGATCCAGCCGATAGCACCTACTATCTCAGCGCAGGCACACACACCTTCCATATCATTCAGAATAGTGCGGCCCCACAAACTGCGTGGAGCGTCGCGCTGACATTTGTTGGTGGAACGGACAGCCTACCGACCTCGGAAAGCACCGGTGTTCTGGGAGGCACCTTCTTCAGCGAAGAATGGATACCTATTCAGATCAGCGCCAACCAACCAGTCAATATCAAGATTGCCGCAACAGGCAATGCCGCCAATAGCCTGGTATTCGAACTGTATAATGGCACAACGAAAGCCTATACCAGTGCAAGCGTTTTTGGTGGCGAAGTTGTCTGGGGAAACAGCACACTGCTCACCGATGCAAACGCACTACGCATCGTAACCAGTAACGGGAATCTGAGCTCACTTGCCTATAGCGTCATTATCTCCGCCCCGACACCAGCGCAAAGCCCTTGGGCAGGCATTGCCTTTGGAGCACCAGCCCATGCCAGCGGCGGAAATTCAACCATTCTGTTTCCATTCCCAACCTCAGGGCTGTATCGCTTTAACCTGAGCGCAACGAGTGGGCGCTATCAGTTTCTGCTCAATAACCAGTACTTGCAGAAGACTGTTGCTAGTTCGGCACCAGCAGACTTTACCGCATATGTGGCAGCAGGAACCTATCCAATGACGATTGTTCAGGATCCAGCAGCCGCATCAACAAACTGGAACGCCGAGATCACCCTGGCCAGCGAAACGGATGATGCACTACCCTATAGCAGAGCCAGCACATCACTTGGCGGATTAGGCAATGTTTTCCGTGAGGAATGGTTGCCAATCCAGTTAACGACTGGCCGCCCTGTCAATATTCGCGTCATTGCTACTGGTGCTGCGGCGGACGCACTCCAAGTTGAACTCTTTAATGGTTCGACACTCAGCTACCCTGCCAATCCAATCTATGGTGGTGAGACCTTCTGGGCCACGGCGCAGCTTACTTCTGGACAGAACTTGCTTCATATTATTGCCAAAGATGGCAACACTGGGGCGGTTGGCTATACCATCGAAGTGAGTGAAATCCCAAGTATTCCCTTTGCTTGGGATGGCGTCACACAGGGCAATGGCAAAAACTCGACCATCACCGTCCGCGCACCAGCAGTGGGCGCGTACACGATGGTCATTACAACCATCGATGGCTCAGGAATTGTCCTGATCGATGAAGCAGCCAACACATCGCCAACAATCGTACAGCGCCTCTCAAGCACGACAACAACCATCCGTGTGCCACTCAACTCAGGAGCGCACACGTTCACATTCCGCCAAGACCCTGGAGCACCAAAGACGACCTGGCATATCGAATTAGCTGTGCGCGAACTTGGACCATATATCATCAATCTTCCGCTGATCACGAAGTAGCCCGCAACTCATTCGTTCAACTCTTATACTAGCCACCGGCAATGATACGTATCGTTGCTGGTGGCTTTTGTGTTGGGCAATTATCAGCATGGAAGCTCACAAAATCGAGTATTATTGGCTCGTATGGAGCAACAACCAATCAAAGCCCTCATTCTTGCAGCCGGCGTTGGCACACGGCTCCGCCCGCTGACCGATACATGCCCGAAGCCAATGCTGCCAATTGCTGGCCGTCCACTGCTGGGATGGACGCTACGCTGGTTACAGAAGTATGGCATACGCGAGGTCGCGCTTAATCTGCACCACCTTCCCGATGTTGTACAAGACGGGCTTGGCGATGGATCGCGTTTCGACGTGCGATTGTGGTATCACCATGAACCAGTGTTGCACGGCACAGCTGGGGCAGTTCATGGGTTCCCTGGATTTTTTGATCAGCCGTTCCTGGTGGTGTATGGCGATCTGTTACTCGATCTTGATCTCAATGATCTGATTGGCTTTCATCACGACCGACGTGCGCTCATGACCCTGGCACTCAAGGCGACCACAACCCCACACACGCAGGGCATGATCGAGCTCAATGGCAACGGGCGAGTTGTGCGCTTCATCGAAAAACCAACACAATGGGATAGTGGCACAAGCGGCACAACCGCCAACGCAGGTGTCTATATCTGCGAACCAGGCGTCGCAGCAGCTATTCCACAGGGTACCAGCGATTTTGGGCACGATCTCATTCCCGCATTGCTACGGCAGGGCATGCCTATTTATGGGCGGCAGGTGAGCGGGTATCTGCTTGATATTGGCACCCCGGAAGCATATGCACGAGCCCAGATCGATTGGGCCAGGAAAGAATTGAGATGACGACGATCTCACTGGTCTGCACCGTCAAAAACGAACAGGAAACGATTGCGGCGCTGCTTGATTCGATGCTGGCGCAGACGTTATTGCCCAACGAAATTGTGGTGAACGATTGCGAGAGTAGTGATGGTACGAGTGCCATTGTGGCACAGTATATCGCTCGTGGGCATCCAATTCGCCTTGTAGCGGGCGGCCACAATATTCCGAGTGGGCGCAATAATGCGATTCGGCATGCCAATGGAAGCATCATCGCCTGTACTGATGCAGGGCTGACACTCGACCCACATTGGCTTGAGGAGATTGTTGCGCCAATTGTGTGTGATAGCGCAGATGTGGTCGGGGGATTCTTTCGGCCAGCACCACAAAGCCTGTTCGAATTGGCCTTGGGCGCAACCAACTATCGCGAGGCCACCGAGATCGATCCAGCGACATTTCTGCCATTCGGCAAATCGGTTGCCTTTCGCAAATCGGCATGGGCACAGGTGGGCGGCTACCCAGAATGGGCCAACTACTGTGAGGATCTGCTGTTCGATCTGCAACTCAAGCAAGCCGGGGCGCGCTTTGCCTTCGCAGCCCGCGCACTGGTCTATTTCCGCCCTCGTGAATCGTTTACGGCCTTTGCGCGCCAGTACTATAACTACGCAACTGGCGATGGTGCCGCTGATCTGTGGCAGAAGCGCCATATCATTCGTTATGGAACATACGTGATCGGCGCAATATTAACGCTAGTCGCTCTTCGGAAGCCCGCAATCGCGATTGCGCCTGTGATTGGGATGATTGCGTATTGTGCGGCTCCGCTGCGCCGATTGCGCCAGCGTGCTCCAGGACTCACCAGTAGTGAGTTGCTATATGCGATTGCATGCATTCCGGCCATACGGGTGGTTGGGGATCTCGCAAAAATGGTGGGGTATCCAGTGGGGATTATGCGCCGTCTGCGATCAAGGGCGCTTCAAGAGGAAGTATCCGCATACAAACATCCTGCAACGGATGAACGGGCCAGGCCCGATTAGCGCATCACTACATTGCCAATCTGGGTTAGGCCAGCCTGTACATGATCGCCAATTTGGGGCAGCCCTGCAATCAGATCGCAGGGAACGAGCAGATCAACCCTGGCCCCAAACCGTGCAACCGCGATTCGCGCCCCTGCCGCAATCTGATCGCCAATCGCCACACGGGCCTGGGGTGCCCAGGCAACTGCGCCAGTACTGATGGCGAGTAACACAGGTGCCCATCCTGCATCGATACCAATCAGCAGGCAGGCACCACGCTCTTCATCACCGCGCTGCACCCAACCGATTCGCTGGCTGGCCGTTACTTCCTGCAGAAAAGAAACGCGACCAGATATGGGGCTGCGCTGGACCGGCACATCCAATGGCGAAACGGCGATTGTCAGCCGGATCGCATCTGTATGCAAAAAAAGGTGTTCGTAGGTCTCTTCGTGTGCGTTCACCACACCATCGGCAGGAGCATAGAGCACGTCGGATGCAATCGGCGTTTGCCGCTCGGGGTCGCGCAGCATCAGGGCGGCAGCGGCAGTGAGCAGTAATGGCAGCGCTGCGAAACGAGGGCGCAACCCAAGGATCAGGCCAGTTAACCCCAACCCAACACCAACCACGGGTGTTGCTGCTGGATCGAAGCCAGGCAAACGCACGCGAAATTCATATGGATCGGATTCAGGAGCCATGCATGCCTCGCGCAAGCGCTTTAGTAGCGAAGAAGCTGCTACAACAATCCTTCAAGTGGATGAATAACAACCCGACCATGGGCAATATCGAGATCGCGAACAACATCACGAATCAGCGGAATTAGGGCTTCTCCGCCACCTGTGCGGGCAACAACCAGCACATCATTGGCGCCCGTTTCGAGCACCTCACGAACACGCCCGATCTCCTCGCCAGCTTCCGTCAGCACCAGCAGGCCATACAGCGAATGGATGAAATATTCACCCTCGCCGAGTGGTGCTGCTTCCTGCTCACGAATGAAGGCTTCAGTTCCACGAAGGAGTTCGGCTGCATCCCGATCCCTAATGCCATCGAGCGTGACTATCAGAATCCCTGGTTTGTGTTCGATCAGTTTCTGTATCTGGTATGGTTGGCGTTCTGGCCCAATATACAGCGTGCGAATCCGGCGTTGCAGATGATCGATCTGGTTGGTTAAGGCAACCATTTTCAGTTGGCCGCGCAGCCCGAAGGAGCTTGTGATCTGGCCGACAAGCAGGAACTCTTCGGTTGATGGGGTAGATGGTTGGGTCATAGCTCATAACACACATGTAACAACTAGCAATCAATAAGGAGTGAGTATTTGGCATGATTGCCACCTACTCACTCCTCATGTGATGCTACTGATTACTCAATATCAACATGAACACGTTTATTTTGGCGAGCAGCAGCAATACTCATCAGATCACGGATGGCCTTAGCAACCCGGCCGCTACGCCCGATCACCTTGCCTGTTTCATCCGGGGCAACAGTAAGCTCATATGTGACGGTATAGCGCCCGACGCGCTCCTTCACCACAACTGCCTCTGGGTTATCGACCAGGTTGCGGGCCATATATTCAAGCAGCGCTTTCATAGGTGCCTCCCGGCGCATTGTATTGCGCTGTGAACAGGTTAGCTGGCAGCGGGAGCTTCCTCTGGAATAAGCTTGCCATCAGTATCAAACACATTGACCTGCTTCAACAAACGCACAACGGCATCTGATGGCTGGGCACCAACACTCAGCCAATAGCGGGCACGATCAGCCTTGATCGAAAGTTCCTTAGGCTGGCGAACGGGAAGGTAGTGGCCGATGATCTCAATAAACTTCCCATCGCGGGGCGAGCGCGAGTCGGTAATCACGACACGGTAGGAAGGCTGCTTGGTTTTGCCAGTACGGCGAAGACGAATCATAACCATGGATGTCTGTATTCCTCCTAATTGCGGCGAAGCACGTACTTCTACCTACGGTTGGTATCCTGCCAATGGGCATTTAGCGCATTCGGCGCATGAGTTCGCGTGGGTCGATTTGGCCACCACGCCCGAACTTCTTCATCATGCGCTGCATCTGCCGAAACTGATTGATCAGCGCGGTGACTTCGTGAATCTTGGTGCCGCTACCACGCGCAATGCGTTCCTTGCGGCTGCCCTTGATAATATCCGGGTTGTGCCGTTCGCTCTTGGTCATCGAGAAGATCATTGCCTCGATGCGCTTGAGTTCCTTCTCGTTGACCAGTTCCTCATTGCGGGAGAGCTTATCCATCCCTGGGATCATGCCCAAAATCTGCTGAAGCGACCCGAGTTTACGCATTTGTTGCATCGATGACAAGAAATCCTCGAAGTCGAAGGAGCCCTTCATCATCTTCTTCTGCATCCGCTTGGCTTCTTCGGCATCATAGACTGACTCAGCTCGCTCGATCAACGAGAGCACATCGCCCATGCCAAGAATGCGTGATGCCAGCCGATCCGGGTAGAATGGCTCAAGCGTGCCCGCTTCCACCTTTTCGCCAGTGCTCAGGAATTTGATTGGAACGCCAGTGACAGCCCGAACTGATAGCGCACCACCACCACGCGCATCACCATCGACTTTGGTCATCACCACGCCAGTGACCTGCACACGCCGGTTGAATTCCTCGGCGACGCGCACTGCCTCCTGGCCAATCATCGAGTCGATCACCAGCAGTTTTTCGGCTGGCTCGACGGTCGCGACGATCTGTTCGAGTTCAACCATCAGCGGCTCGTCGATCTGCAAACGGCCAGCTGTGTCGATGATCAGGTAGTTCATGCCCTCCGCACGGGCACGGGCGAGCGCATTGCGGGCAATATCGGGCGGCTTGGCCTGGGTTCCTTCCGAATGAACCGGAATATTGAGCTGTTTGCCAAGCGATTCAAGCTGTGCAATAGCCGCTGGCCGGTAGACATCGGCAGCTGCCAAGAGCGGGCGCTTGCCCTTCTTGCGCAGGAACAACGCCAACTTGGCCGCGAGTGTCGTCTTCCCAGAACCCTGTAACCCGACGAGCATGATTACGGTTGGGCCTGGCCGCGATTCATTGAGCGGCTCGTTTGCATCGCCAAGCAGTGCAATCAGCTCACGATGAACAATCTTGACTACCTGCTGGCTTGGTGTGAGGCTTTTTGTGACCTCCTCACCAATAGCTTGCTCGGTAACTTTGGCAACGAATTCCTTGACGACTTTGAGGTTCACATCGGCTTCGAGCAGGGCCAAACGAACCTGCTTCATGGCCTCGCGAACATCATCCTCATTGAGGATTCCCTTACCACCTAATTTTTGAAACACCGTCTGTAGACGGTCGGAAAGGCTCTCAAACACTAGCGACTGCCTTCATAGCGCAGAAGGCGCGCAGAAAGCGCGCTTAACTCTGTTATTGTAGCCGCGATGGGCGCTTCCGTCAAGCAAACAGGCTGAAGAAGCGGAGCAGGTGAGCGGTTGCCCATCGATAGTACGGTAGGTATTCTCACAATTGGAGAGCGGTACAAACGCCCTGGCTCGACACCAGACAAAGTGTTGTTATGCACACTGGCGCTGCTAGGGAATGAGACGGGCAAGGTTGGCAAGAACTCCATCAGCCCGACTTAACAGGCGTTGTGTTTTCAGGCGAAGGTTCGCCACATCACCAATCGTTCGCTGGTAATCGGCCTCGTTCCGATCAGCGCGCAGTCTGTACAAATGGTGCCCAATGGTTTGTCGCGCTCGCTGCGGGCTGCGCTGGAACGCATCAATCACGATATGGTGCGCGTCAAGGCGCGGAATGCGCTCACCCTCCAGCAGCAGCAGTGCGCGTGCTTCCCAAAATGTAGCATAGTAGGCGCGGCTGATGGCCGCACGGAGCCGTGCTTCTTCCTGACGTGGGGTCACATTGTCCAATGGTAAGTCTACCAGTTCTCGCGCAAGGGCCAGCAAGTCATACCCGTCAATACTCACACTTCCCCCAACGTAATCAGGGCATCGCGGCGAATCGCATATGGCAGATCAAGATACCAGGACTCAAGCAGTTCGTCATCACGTCGCAACGCTTCGGCGGTCTCCATGTTGGTGCGAATCCGAATCAGCAGCGTCTCTGTTCCATCGTCTGGATCGACATGCACCTCGAGTCGAAGCGGGGCATTTGGGAAAAAGCGTGCAATCTGCTGTGGGGCGTCTTCAAGCAGGGTAATGAGATGTGGACGGGACGCGAGATACGCTCGTACCTCGGCAGCATCCATTACCTCATAGCGCTCGGCAGTATCAGCAGTCAGAATCGGTTCGGCAAGTAGGGTCATCATACACTCCTTTGCATATGGATAGTATGCCATATCTTGGCGTGCGTGTCACGACGCAATCAGGGGTCGGGTGTGATCAAGAATCGATTGTGCTATACTCAGTTATATCCCAACACAGCCCGAGATCCAGAAGGAGTTCATAATGACGGCCCAATCACAGCATGATCTGCCTTTGTGCGATCTGGTAATGAAGGGTGGCGCAACCAGTGGTGTTGTGTACCCGCCCGCGATTGCCCAATTGGCAGAGAAGTATCGCTTTGCAAATATTGGTGGAACATCGGCTGGAGCAATTGCGGCATCGGTGACGGCAGCAGCTGAATATGGCCGCCAGCGTGGCCATCTGGAAGACTTTACTGCGCTGAATGGCCTGAGTAACGATATGAGTGAGCCGGGCAAGTTGCTCTCGCTCTTTCGTTCTACCGCGCCTGCAAACCTGCTGCCACTGCTCGACACACTGCTGCCATTGGTGAGTGATCCAACGGCGGCATCTGGCGAACCAGTGGCTGCCGATTCCGGCCCGCTGATCCCGCCGCTTGCACGCCAGATTGCGCCTGAATTACTCGATCTGCTCTTCCCACCAAAACCAGCAGGCTCACCAGCGCCCGATGATCAACTTGGCAAGAGCTTGCGGACACTCATTTCCAGTTTACCGGAACACCATCCGAGTGCGTATCAGATTGGTAGCCAGGCAGGTGGCCAGGCCGGGGTACGCATAGGGCAGTATCTGATCTATGGCGCTGTCATTCTGGCGCTGCTGTTTGCCATCCCGATTGTGTTGGTTGGCATTACCTGGCTGGCTGGAATCATCTGGGTTGCGCTATCTGTGCTATTGATCGGAGCTGCCTACCTGATCGGGCAACGGGTTGGCCAAATGGTGGCCAGCACAAGTGGGACTGTTGTTGCCGTCGCAGATCTGGCTCGTATGCTGCTCAACGATGTGCCTCAGAATCTGTATGGGATCTGCACCGGCCGCCAGCAGCCCGATAGCCCAGAAAACGAACCTGGCCTGACGGATTGGCTTTCGGATTGGATTGGGCGCATGGCCGGCCCAACTGATCACAGCGGACCACTCACATTTGGTGATCTTCAACAGCAGGACGTTACGTTGCAGATGGTGACGACCAATCTGAGCCATGGCCGTCCGTATGTTCTGCCATTTGCCAGCGATTTCATCCTGTTCTTTCGGCGCGGCGATATCGAACGGCTCTTTCCTATCGATGTAGTTGACTATATGTGCCAGGATGATCATATCTACCCTGGATGGGTACTCGATGATCTGAATGCCAATCGGGCCGCCGATGATCCCAATCGCTTCTATATGCTGCCAAATAGCGATGATCTGCCGGTTATTGTTGCGATGCGCATGAGCATGAGCTTCCCGTTGCTGATTAGCGCCGTGCGGCTGTATACCGTCAGTGGCTCGTGCCCACAGGATCAGGGAATCTATCGCCCGCGCCGTAGCGACCTTCAGCCGAACTGGTTTAGCGATGGTGGTATTTGTAGTAATTTTCCGATTCACTTCTTCGACCAATGGCTACCGACGCACCCAACCTTTGGGATCAATCTGACGGGTATGCCTAAGGAGGCCTTTGCCCCCGATCCATACGAGCGTTCTGGTGCAACACCTGGTGCAAAGGGCGATCCATCGACGGGCGGCATTCAACCAGGCTATACAAGCCAGATTGCGCCCGAAGCACCGGTAATGCCAGTCTCGCCATCACCGGCAGCGGGGACGGATGAGTTCCTGCGTAGTGCATTGCTCGGCACTAAATCCGCCGATGCTGGCACGAATAGTGGCACAAAGCCGCTCCCGGATCCGAATGCGCGGGTGTTGTTGCCGGATGCCGAGCAGCCATTGGATCCGCTGTGGCGGCCTGTAGAAAGCCTCACGCGCTTCTTATGGTCGATGTTCGATACGGCCATGAACTATCGCGATACGACCCAGTTGATGCTGCCAAGCTACAAAGAACGGGCTGTTCAGATTCGGCTTGATGGCACACGCGAGGGCGGCTTAAACCTAAATATGGAACGTGCGACAGTCGAAAAGCTTCAGTTGTATGGGCGCGAGGCTGGTGCGCTGCTGCGCGATCAGTTCGATTTCGATAAGCATCGCTGGGTGCGGTTTCGGGTGTTGATGGGCGAATTGGAGCGCCAGATTCTGAGCCTGGAAACACCACTGAGTGCGATGTCCAGCGGCGAGCCAATCTATGAGCGGCTGATCCAGATGGCCCGCGATGCTGGCTACCCATTTGGCCAGATCGCCCAGCCAAGTTGGGTCTCATCGGCGGATACCCGTGTGCGGGCATTACGAGCGCTGATTGGGGCCTGGCACGAGGCCAATGCGGAAGATGCCGAAAATGACAGCAACGAGCGGCGGGTCGATGATCTGGCGCGGGTGTTATATGCATTGACTGAATCATGGCGGCAGGCGAGTATCACACCACAGGAGAGCGATATCCGCACACAGGCGATCATGGCGCTGATCAAGGGCTGGCAGGCTGATCCAAATGCGCCACCGCGCTATGTTGCTCATGAAACCCGCTTCTTCAAACCAATTGGGAGTGGCCTGGAACTACGGGTAACGCCGGATTTGTAGGGGCTGAGGATTGGGCTATTTTATCCGCAGATGACACAGATGACACAGATTACGCAGATCAGGTGCAAATGCTCGGCTATCGGGCTATCGGCTATATCCAGGTTAAAGAAGGTTTATGATGCATGGATAGCGTAGAGACTACAAATGAGTTCGAGAGCGATCCACCTGATGCGCCTGTGCTAGCCACGCTGGATGAGCAACGGCTGGTGGAGGCGCTGCGCAATGGCGATGAAGATGCCTTTACGTCGCTGGTGATGCAATACCAAAACTCAATGCTGCGGATTGCACACTATTATGTTGGCAGTAGCGCTGCTGCCGAGGATGTCGTTCAGGAGACATGGCTTGGCGTGTTGCGCGGGCTCGACAACTTCGCTGGCCGATCCTCATTACGCACCTGGATCTTTCGCATTCTGACAAATCGGGCAAAAACACGCGGTATTCGCGATGGGCGTACGATTCCATTCGCATCACTGCAATTTCAGGATGATGAGGCTAGTGAGCCGATTGTTAATGCGGATCGGTTCTGGCCGGCCGATCACCCACAATGGGCCAATGTCTGGGTTTCCTACCCACGTTCGTGGGGCCAGTTCCCTGAAGATCGGGCATTGGCTGCCGAACTCCAGGCTGTGATTCAACACAGTATCGAGATGTTGCCACCCAATCAGCGGGCGGTGATCAGTCTGCGCGATATAGAAGGAATATCTTCGGAAGAAGTCTGTAATGTTTTGGAAATATCCGAGTCTAATCAGCGAGTGTTGCTGCATCGAGCCCGAGCAAAAGTACGTCGTGCAGTTGAGCAATACCAGAATGAAGCGAGCATCGCATGAGCGCTACCGATAAAGACTATTTCACATGCCAGGAACTCGTTGAACTGGTGACGAATTATATTGAGGATGCGCTCACGCCAATCGAACGTGCCCGCTTCGAGGCGCACCTGGCGATCTGCCGTGGCTGCACAACATATGTCCAACAGATGCGGCAGACGATTGCGCTGTTGGGGAAACTTCCTGAAACGACGATTGCACCACAGGCTCGTGATCAACTGCTGATGATCTTCCGCGATTGGAAGCGTGCAAAGCAGGGGTAATTGGCATACACCCTGAATCCGCAGGCTGATGAACTTTTACTATTTAATCGGGTATGGTTCGCTCTCCCGCCGCGGGCTGAAGCCACGCGGCTAATGGTTTTTGACGACCAAAACCGGTAACGCACCATTGCCAATGTGGAGTGCGCAAGCCGTGCTTGCGCTGCGGCAGCATGGCTGCCGCACTCCAAAACTATTACCGATGTTGATTGTCAAATTTGATTAGCCATCGTCCCTTTGCCGCAGGCTTCAGCCTGCGGAGGGAGGGGCATCCATCGTTCTGCCCAATTATATGTTCATCAGCCCGCAGCGTGCTATCAACGTGTGCGGCGCTCGCCCTGTTGCTGAATGAGCTTGGCGATCAACCCGGTCCAGCCGGTTTGATGGTTTGCGCCGAGCCCTGCGCCAGTATCGCCATGGAAGTATTCGTAGAACGGGATGTTATCACGCCAGTGTGTCGTGCTGAAAGTATTCCTGATCACCGAATACTGCCCGACGCCCATTCGTATCGCGCAGAAAGATATGCATCCGCGAAGAGATGGCTAGCATCAGAGTATTAGAGTGGCGTGATCATTGTTTCAACGAATGGCGCAAGCGGAAATCCCGCCAGAATAGACTGAAGTTCTATTCTGTACAGTACCACGATAACGACTGGTAGAACAACACTCAGTTGTTATGATCATTGTCTTTGGATGTGCCGATGTGTTACACGAAGGAGGCGGTATGATCCACGAACCATTGCTTGAGGCAAGAATAAGTAGCCCTAGAGCCGAATTGGCACTCTCACCCGGAAAGTGCTATACTCTGTGGTGTCATATTCTCCCAGTGAGTATCATCGGGGCGGCAAGCACTCACACGCACTGAGCGTTTGCCGTCTCTTCTGGTGTTTGCGTGAGATGTACTAGTGATTACAGGAGGGTGTTCCATCATGGCAAACGAGGCAACTGATTTTCGTATTCGGCCACTGGCCGACCGTGTGGTGGTGAAGCCGGTTGATCGCAAGGAAAAAACCAAGGGTGGCTTGTTTCTGCCCGATACCGCTGCGAAAGAGCAGCCAACCGAGGGCTCGATCCTGGCAGTTGGGGTTGGCCGCCGCGATGACAAGGGTAACATTATTCCGATGAATGTCAAAGTCGGCGATAAGGTACTGTTCGCCAAGTATGGCGGCACCGAATATAAGCTCGATGGTGTTGAGTATCTGATTCTGGCCGAAAAAGACATTATGGGCATTATTGTCGAATAAGTTCCAATATGGAACTATAGGAAGGTCATTACATTATTATGGCAAAGCAGATGTATTTCGGCGAAGAAGCGCGGCACGCACTCAAGCGCGGTGTTGACACGGTTGCCGAGGCTGTCAAGACGACATTGGGGCCACGTGGGCGGAATGTAGCCATCGACACAAAATATGGCGCACCAACCGTCACGCACGATGGTGTTACCGTTGCGAAGGAAATTACGCTCAAGGATCCATTCGAGAATATGGGTGCCCGTTTGCTGGTTGAGGTTGCCACCAAGACAAATGATGTAGTTGGTGATGGAACAACCACGGCGACGGTATTAGCCCAATCGATCATTCACGAGGGCATGAAGATCGTTGCCGCTGGTGCCAACCCGATGCAGATCAAGCATGGCCTGGATAAGGGTGCCGATGCGATTGTGGAGGAACTGAAGCGGCTGGCTAAGCCGGTTCGGGATCGCGCCGATATTGCCCATGTTGCTGGGATCTCCGCTGCCGACACCGATATTGGCGATCTGATTGCCGAAGTGATGGAGAAGGTCGGCAAGGATGGCGTCATCACCGTTGAGGAGAGCAAGGGCCTGGGCTTTGAAGTCGAGTATACCGAGGGTATGCAGTTTGATCGCGGCTATATCTCGGCCTATTTCGTCACCAATTCAGAGCGTATGGAATCGGAATTGGACGAACCATATATTCTGATTACCGACAAGAAGATTTCCAGCATTGCCGACATCCTGCCGGTTCTGGAGAAGGCACTCCAGGTAACCAAGAATTTCGTGATCATTGCTGAGGATGTTGATGGTGAGGCACTGGCAACACTGGTGATCAACAAACTGCGCGGTACCGTCAATGTATTGGCAATCAAAGCACCTGGTTTTGGTGATCGTCGCAAGGCCATGCTACAGGATATTGCCATTCTGACAGGTGGCACGCTAATTTCGGAAGAGATTGGCCGCAAACTCGATAGTACAACCCTTGAGGATCTTGGCCGTGCCCGCCGGGTTGTCACCGATAAGGACACAACGACCCTTATTGAGGGCCGTGGCGATGAGCAGGGGATCAAGGCGCGGGTCGCACAGATCCGTGCCCAGATCGAGACGACTACCAGCGATTTCGACCGTGAGAAGCTGCAGGAGCGTTTGGCCAAGCTCTCGGGTGGCGTTGCCGTGCTGAAGGTTGGCGGGGCAACCGAGCCGGAGCTGAAGGAAAAGAAGCATCGCGTCGAGGATGCACTCTCAACGGCACGCGCTGCGGTTGAGGAAGGCATTGTTCCTGGTGGTGGCGTGGCATTGATCAACGTTATCCCAGCGCTTGATGCAGTGCAGGTTGCCAATGAGGACGAGAAGTACGGCATTGATATTCTGCGCCGTGCGCTCGAAGAGCCAATGCGCCAGTTGGCTCGCAACGCTGGCGAAGAAGGCGCTGTGATCATCGATGCCGTTCGCCGACAACAGAAGACCCTGGGCGACACAAACTTTGGCTATAATGTGTTGACCGGCGAGTTCGGCAGCATGCTTGAGCAGGGTGTGGTTGACCCAGTCAAGGTCACGCGCTCCGCAGTACAGAATGCAATCTCGATTGCAGGATTGTTGCTGACGACAGAGGCATTGATCACCGACATTCCAGAGAGCAATTCGGCTCCTGCGATGCCTGGTGGTGGCGGCATGGATTATTAGAGTTTTATGCTGCCTGCTGGGCGAAGCCCAGCAGGCAGCATAAAGATCTGATTCTTGGAGGGCTGTGCCCTCCAAACCTCCCCAAACAACACCGTTCTATAATGCACCCAAAAGCAGTTTGTTATCTGGGTGATCGGCGACGGTGCGGCTATAGTAGGCCAGGCGAATACGCCCATCCGAGCCGATGACGAACGTTCCTGGCATTTGCAGCGGATCGCCAACTGTTTTGCCTGGAATATGTCCCTCCAGCGCTGCCTGCATCCCTGCAAACGCAACGCCTGGTGTCAAGATTTCGCTTGCACTGGCTTGACCAAGACCAAATGCACGGTACGCCTGCTGCTGTGGATCGGCAAAACACTGCACCCCAGGCGCACGTGCGCCACAAAACTCACGGGTTTCCTCTGGATCTCCAAGGGTGACTGCGGCCACCCGTGCCCCTCGTGCGGTAAATTCTGGTATACCATTGGCCAGACCGGCCAGCGCCCTGCGGCAGAATGGTCAGCCAAAATGCCTGAGGAATGCCAGAACCAATGGCCTGCCATCCCATAGTGTGGCGAGCTGGATGAAACTGCCATCCGTTGTTGTCAGATTGATATCCGGTGCGCTATCGCCTGGGCGCAATTGTGTGCCCAAGAGGATCGGTTGTGTCATTGTATTGCGCCTTCGATATATTAAGATGGGACGTTTCGCTAGAGCATCCCACAGGGCTTGCCCTATCTCTTCTACGTACTACCTACGTTATTGGTTCTCCCGATTACGATAGCGCTGCGGCAAGCGGTGGGACGACCTGTTTCTTGCGCGACATGACGCCTGGTAGCGCGAGCTGCCCGGCATTGAAACTGCGCCCGAATGCTCGTTCTGCAATTGCTTCGCCCTCACTGTTGGCTGCCAGCATAACACTGCTCTGTTCAAGGATATCGGTGAGCAGAATAAAGGCACTGGTGAGGCGTTGATCATTGGCAAGATCGGCGAGCGCATTACGTAGTTCTTCTGCTGGTGGCATCACTTCCGCAATATCGGTGAGTTCGACCTGGCTGATGCTGAAGCGGGTATCGCCAAATGTAAAGATCTTCATGTCCCGATTGACCCACCATGTTGCCGATGGAATTGGATCAGGCAGGCGCGCTCGAAACATGCTATGCGCCAGTGCCTCGATCTGTTGCCCACTTCGCTCAGAAAGCCATGTCGCAATCGTTCGATCCCGTTCGGTGGCGGTTGGGGATCGGAACTGAACCGTATCGGAGAGCACGGCTCCAAGCATCGCCCCAGCCAGTGCGGGAGAGAGCGGTGCGCCTGTCTGACGATACATTTCGGCAATCAGTGTGCATGTCGAACCAACCGGTTCGCAATGAATGGCCAGCGGCTGAAGAGTTTGCAGGCCGCCAAGATTGTGGTGATCGATAATGGCAATAATCTGGCTCTCGGCCACACCCGGCGCTGCTTGCTCTGGATGATTGTGGTCGGTCAGAATGATCTGACGGTTGACTTGTTCGGCAAGATGGCGACGCAGGAGCATGCCACTCAGGCGATTTTCATCATCAATAACGGCCATACCGGTTAGATTACTGCGACGTAGCTGGGCGCGTGCATCGCGCAGAAGCGTATTGCGGTGAACTGTGACAGTTGCTAATGATTGGGACATCACCCGATCCACGGGAATACTCTGCTGTAGCAGGAGTGATGCTGCAAATGGCGTATGATGGGTGCGCAGCAGAATGGCTCCGCAGTTGATCGCCATTGTGATCAGCGTATCGTCCAATGGTGCATCATTGGTAATAATCAGACATCCGGCACCGGCATTGAGCGCTGCCTGCTGGATGATGAACTGATTACCAACAATAACAACATCGCCTGAGTTAATCGTCGTGCTAATCGTCTCAGCCGTCATCGTTGCGATCCACACACGTTTGTTGAGCACTGCATCGGTGTTTCCGGTGAGTAATTCGGCTTCGAGTGTGCGTTGGATCAGGCTGACAGGCAGATCGATCTCTTCGGGGAGCTGGAGCTGATCGAGATAGCGGGCCGCCAGTGTATCGCTCTGAACCAAGCCAACCAACTGGTTATCATTATCGACTACTGGCAGGGCGCGAACCTGGTGGAGTTGCATGAGCTGCCCAGCCTCGCGCAGGGTTTGGTCTGGGCGCAAGGCTGGTGGATGGGCCTCCATCACATCCGCAACGCGCAGATAGACATCGCTGAGGGCGTGGGGTGGTTCGAGGCCTAAGTAGCGTAACAGCCAGGCAGTTTC
The DNA here is from genome assembly GCA_038214135.1 of Chloroflexales bacterium. GTDB lineage: Bacteria > Chloroflexota > Chloroflexia > Chloroflexales > Roseiflexaceae > JANLSE01. The sequence continues at coordinate 28,541 of JBBQSD010000051.1, forward strand.
GGGGGCGAGATCATCCAGATAGCATGGCAGCGTTTCGTGGCCCGTCTGCCAACGATAGAAATGGGCATAGGCGAGTGCCGAACAGATTGCGTCGGTATCGGGGTGATGATGGCCAATCACGAAGATCGTCCGTTTGGTTTCAACAGTCATAATTTCTCCGCATGTAGACGCGCTGTGCAAGTATAGCAGGAGCAAGCAAGGTGGGTTGTGTCAACGGCACGGCGCGCATATCTATGGTATAGTGCTTATGTCACTTCCTAATGCCATGCCTCACCCTGGATGCTGAGTAATGTGCTTGGCAACACGGTGTTATTCGTAATAACTGTCCAAGCAACAAGCGATCGCCAGGACTGCTTGTTGGTGTACTGGCAATGGCATAGTTCTGAATTGTCCAAATACTATTCGCAACAGATCGCAACAGAAAGGTGAACTATGAATACACGAATGGGCTATCGCTATGTTGATAAAACGAATTGTCAGCAATATACGGCCATTATTGTGAGTGGGACGCTCACATGGGAGCAGATCACGCCATATCTTATTCGGCAACACTCTTTTATTCCAGCACAGATCGGCCTTGAGGATTTGCAGAAACGGTTTGCATTGCCTGGCGCGGATCAGCCGTGGCATCAGATTGAACCAGAGTATATTCGGCCAACCGAAGCAACTCCAACTGTCTCGTTCTCGGCAGAAGAATTATTGCTGCGTTTCGCCAATGCGAATTGGGATCCAAATCAACGCCAACGCCCTGCGCCGATGAGCGAAACCACAATTGAGAGCCGTATTCCGGTGCGAACATCAGCCGAAAAGATCAGTGCCGGCTCGCATGTCTATGCCAATGATCGCCTAACACCACGGTTAAAGTCGGCTGTTGTGGTGGAACCAAAAGGAGCGACATCGAGCGAATCGTGAACCGCAGAATGAACACATGAACAAGCGTCTGATGTTTATTTGTTCTCTCTATTGGGCACCTTTCTCATGCTGAAAACCAGACGCGCAGGGAATGCATGGCATTAACGGCAACCATCTACAATCTCGTGGTTGAATTGGCCGATGTTGATCGCGGGGTGTATGAAGCGCTCGATCTGCGAGTTGCACGCCAGCCCTCCGAGACGGCTGAGTATATGCTGACGCGAATCTTGGCCTACTGCTTGGAATATACCGAGGGCATCGCCTTTACGCAGGGTGTTGCCGCCGGCGATGAACCAGCCGTGTGGGTGCGCGACCTGACGGGCCGGGTGGTTGCCTGGATTGAGGTGGGCTTGCCCGATGCCGAACGGCTGCATCGTGGCAGTAAACTTGCTGGCCGAGCCGCAGTGTATACTCACCGTGATGTCGGGCAATTGATGACCCAACTGGCTGGCAAGAAGATCCATCAGGCCGATGCGATCCCGATCTATGCAATCGACCGCCGATTTGCCGATCAACTGGCAGCGCTGATCGAGCGGCGCACAACCATGGCGCTTTCTGTTACTGAACGCCAGTTGTATGTGGAGATTGCAGGGCAATCGCTGAACAGCACGCTTGTTGAGCATCGGCTGGGATAGCCAGCTAATACACAATGGTGGAAATTCACTGATGGCGTGTCATGCTGAACGCAGTGAAGAATCTCGTATTCTGATGCGATCCGCTACATCCTTCGCCGCGCTCAGGATGACATGAAACTATAGAGCTATTTCCGCCGAACTGTACTAGCAACATAGCCTACGGCAAAAGGATTTCAGCCTTTGGTCGTAGGCTTTTTCATTGACATGATAGAATGCCTGTTCTATAATTCTGGTGCAGCGGCGTACGAGCTATTTGTAATAGCGCAAGGCTTGGGAACGCCACAAACATGAGAGGGGGATGATGATAAACGCGCAACTTGGCCACATCGTGTTCGGTGTTCAGCCAGCAAACATGGCGTTCTATAAGGACTTCCTGAGCTTTGTTGGATGGGAAATTATCTACGACAGCCCGGAGATGCTTGGTGTTACCGGCCCACATGGTGTAAGCCTCTGGTTCGGTACTGAGGTCAAGCCGGTAACGAATGACTACGATGGGCCAGGGGTGAACCATATTGCCTTTAGTGTGCCAACCCAAGGGGATGTCGATACCGTTGTTGCATATCTTACGGAACACGACACTCAGCATCTCTTTGAAACCCCACGGCATCGACCTGAGTTTTCCCATAGTGAGGATCAGACGTATTATCAGGTCATGTTTGAGACGCCAGATCGCATTCTGATTGAGGTCGTCTATACCGGCCCAAAGTCCTGAGCTTCATCCAGGTACATTTGATGGGTTAGGAACAGAGCGCACGTTGTTGGGCCATAGAGACGCAACATCTTGCGTCTCTATGGTCATCTACATGTTGCTGATTTCATGCTACGCTCAGTTTAGGCCACGCGATTGCTCATCGCCAGCAAAAACTCATCAAGCAAACTTGGCACTGGCGCGCTATACGAGCGTTTGAGTGGCTCTTCCAAGCTGGCAACAATATGATGCCAGCCGAGAGCGCTACAGATCGAGGAGAGCGGCTCACTCAATTGCATTGCAGTACGCAATCGCTCAACGGTTTCGAAGCGAGTCCATGGCTCCAGATAGGCATCGCGAAGTCGCTCAAACTCGGGCGCGTTGGTTGGAAGATCGAGTGAGAATTCGAGGCTAACAAACACAGTTCGCAATGAAAAGAAGGGATGCGACAGGCTACTATCGCCCCAATCGAAAAGGCGATATTACCCATTCAAAGTAAAGATATTGCCATCGTGCAAATCGCCATGATGGAGCGAATCGGGGATACGATATTCGGCCAATTGGGCACACAGCGCTGCAACCTCATGCACCAACTGATGAAGCTGCTGGGCTTGTGCTGATGTGAGCCCATCCTGCTGATCGATGCAGAGTGCCGCTGTATCGGCCAACAACAACTGATAGAGTTGGGGCAGATGTGTGATGCGGCGATCCGGGATGCCGAATGCGAGAAGTTCAGGAACTTGTTCGGCCAGGCCAATCTGAAGTTCGGCATAGCGCGGCAATAGCGCCTCCCAATGGCGCACATCCCGATCAGCGCGGATCACCTCACGCAGGCGCAGGCCGCCATCCGGTAGCAGCAACCAACCCTGTTCCGCATTAGAAGCCAGAACAGGTAGGGTGTCCGCTGGATATTGCCGGGTGAGCCAGGATGTGAGTGGCGGCTCATGGCTAAGGAGTGGTGCTGTCGCTTTGAAATAGCATGCACCACTGGCCGTTGGTATTTGTAGGACTGTCGACCACGGCCGCAGATGTGGCTGTGTGATTGGCCCGTTGATCTGGATGTGTTGGCTGGCTAGGGTATCCTGAATCCAGGGTTGAACACGAGCGAACCAATCTGGTTGCGCCCATGCAGGGTGATCTGGCTGTTCGGACATGATATTCCTCCTTTTAATCTGGATTATCAATAGAAATCCCAACATCTCAAGAAGAATTATACTTCAATTGAGCTAGTTTTATCGCAGCCCAACATCTCAAGAAGTATCATACTTCAATTGAGCTAGTTTTATCGCAACCCCAACATCTCAAGAAGTATCATACTTCAATTGAGCTAGTTTGATTGATCTCATACATCCTAGCAACTAAAGAAGCAGCATACTTCAATTGAGCTAGTCTTATCGATAGCATATTGCAGCATATCATATTGCTTTGCTAAGGCAGCAATATGATGTCAAAATCGTTATTTGACAACTCAATCAATCTTGTTATTATTTGTAGTGTTCTTCTGATCTATTTTATCACTAGCAGCGCCAATCACTGGATTGTTTGCGATCCATTTGACGACGCGATTTCGCTTTTAGCATATAGCAATCCTACCGGATTTGTAAAAAAGGGGCGGGGGAATTTCTTTCGGGACACCCAAAGGGTACCCGGCCCCAAACCCCACTTTGCGCTACGCGCCTTTACAACTCAAATAGGAATGCTATAGTTCTATGCACCGTGCTCTATTATGATTGGGCGAAGGAGCCCACATATACAGATGGATCTTTCGTCACCGATTAAAGGCCCAACAATTGCAACGAGCACTGATCAATTCGTTGCGATCATGCGGTTTTGTATGTTTGCTTCTGGTTTGTTGCTGCTGCTGATTGATCCGCTTGATCCAGCTGATCTAACTAATGATGGCATGCTTGGTCTTAGCCTCTATGCCAGCTATAGTGCAATTCTCTACATATTGATTCAGCGTCCTGGTCGGCATCTTCTGGTCATCCAGGGCATATCACACTGGGCCGATGTTATCTGGTTTACGATCCTGGTCTTTTCCAGCTATGGCGCTTTCAACATCTTTTTCTTTGGGTTCTTCTTCGCAATCATGGTTGGGTCGTTTCGCTGGGGTTTTCCAACCGGCATGCGTCTCACGGTCGTATCGGTATTGATCTATACGATTGCCAGTTTCATTGAGGATCCGATTGGATCGCACTTCTCTATGAATGGCTCCGAACCAGATCTGGATAACTTTTTGCTACGCCCATTATTCATGTTTGTGATAGGAATGATGATGGCCTATTGGGGTGGCCATGAGCTTACGCTTCAGCGCCGACTTGCATTATTAAAAGAGGTAACAACACTTTCAAATCCGCGTTTTGGCGTTGATCGAACGATTGGTTGGATGATGGAGCGTGTGCGCGCATTCTATAATGCCGATTCCTGCTTGCTGATCACCAGCGATGTGAATCTGAATACCTATTCTCTGCGCCATGCGCGGCGTAGCGACACAGAGATTGCGATATCAAGCGAGCAACTCCCAGCGACCCTCGCAGAACTCTTGCTCGGTCTACCGCCTGCCTCTTCATTGATCTACCCACGTATTCGTTGGCCATGGAGCCAGCAGGATAGTCATGGCGTTGATAATATTGAGATGCCATTTGATGATTCTATCAACAAACGGATTGCCACGGCACTTGATGCACATTCATTCATGAGCGTGCCATTCTCCTATCGCAATGAGGCACCTGGTCGGCTGTATCTTACCGCGCAGCGGCGCGTGTTTCAGGCAACAGATGCAGGTTTTCTGCTCCAGATCATTGGTCATGTCATGCCGGTGATCGATAACATTCGGCTTATTGATCGGCTTGCCTCAGATGCAGCCGAAGACGAGCGGCGGCGAATTGCACGTGATCTGCACGACAGCATTATTCAGCCATATATTGGTTTACAGATCGGCCTTGGTGGATTACGCCAGCGATTCATGAATGGCAATACTGTATTAGTTGGCGATGTTGAGCAATTGATTACGCTCACCGAGGCAGGGATCGTTGAACTGAGAGATTATGCCCACGGGCTGACGAATACTAGCGAACGGGAAGGCAGCCTTGTGCCTGCATTGCATCGATTCACAAAAACATTCGCTGATACAACCGGAATTACTGTTGATCTACAGGTTGTACCGAACCTGCACATCAATGATCGGCTTGCAGCAGAAATTTTTCAGATTATTGCCGAAGGCCTGAGTAACATCCGGCGGCACACAGCCTCGGTTTGCGCTGTTATTCGGCTGGCATATTCGAACACTCATGTGAACTTGCAGATTGAAAATACTGGGATGGGCACTATGATGCCATTTGTCCCGCGCTCGATCACCGAGCGTGTTATGGCGTTGGGGGGATTAACGCACGTTGAACAGAATGTGAAGAATGATACGGTTGTTGTCATCGAAATTCCATTATGAGCACATATATTTGTTGTCTATCCGACCAAACCGATATTTGGGTAGTAGAGGGCTGCGGTATATGTCCGTTGACGTGAGTCGCAACTACGCAATCAACGCTCATCTTACGTCGAGGTCTGCAATGGCTATTTCATTGGATGCGCCTATTAGAATCGTGTTGGTTGATGATCATATGATTGTTCGAACTGGCCTGCGTATGCTGATCGAGAGCCAGCTTGGGATGATTGTTGTTGGTGAAGCCGCAAAGAACGCAGAAGCTCTGGTACTCACTGAACGCGAGCAACCCAATGTTATTTTGCTTGATCTGAACCTGGGCGAAGATCGGGGTATCGATATTTTGCCGCAATTATTGCGCGCTGCGCCGCAGTCACGCATTCTACTGTTGACTGGTGTATCGAACACGGCGGAGCATCTACGCGCATTGGCTCTTGGTGCAGTCGGCCTCGTTCTTAAGGAGCAAGCAGCCGATATTTTAGTCAAGGCGATTGCAAAAGTAAATGCGGGTGAGGTCTGGCTGGATCGGGCAATGATGGCCAGTGTGATCACAGAATTATCACGCAAGCGCGATGCCGAGCAGCAGGATCCGCATGTTGCCGATATTGCGGCGCTGACGATCCGGGAGCGGGAGGTGATTGCGCTGATCTGCGAGGGTTTGCAGAACAAGGCAATCGGCCAACGGCTGCATATCTCGGAGACGACGGTTCGCCACCATCTCACGGCAATCTTCGATCAACTTGGTGTTACCAATCGCCTGGAACTTGTGATCTATTCCTACCGACACAATATCATCAAACCACCACATAAATAGATAGGTCGTATCCTACTACTGAGCCTGGGGTAATGCCTCAGGCTTTTTTGTTGCTCACGTGTTCCAGGCAAGATCTCCATATCTGCTGCATGCCACCGATCAAAAGAAGCAGATCAGATCATATGGCACAAATGTGCCTGCCCCAGATGGCGAAACCGCCTAGCCTGATGGCACAAGAGATGGTCGGATGCTGCCCTTAAGAACTATCGCTGATTCCGATGCCCTAAACAGATGAGTCGCATATGATGGGCCTATCCATGTGGGGGAGTATGCGTTATGCGGCAGCGAACAGCTATGGACAACACCGCTCTTAGGGGAGTCACGTTCGACCGTCTGTTGGTTCGTGATGATATTTCACGGATCGAAATACCATTTCCAGCAATCATTCGCGGTATCGATGCTAATAGCGATGTATTTGAAGAGTGTACGGTACTTGATGGCCTGAGTGCACTTGGCCTGTCTGTGCGAATGATGCATCAGGTTGTGCAGGGTGTGCGCTTGTTTGCATGCATTCAGCTCGGCCCACGTTCCAGCACAAAAAACAAGCACTCGACCGCATATCTGGCTGTCCATGGAGTGGCGGCCTATGTTGAGCCCCGGCCTGGCGGGGCATTTGGTATTGAGGTTGTGTTTACCCGCTGCCGTTTCATCCCCCTACATCGCAACAGCGCTAGTTAAGGAGTGCCTATGCAAGCAAGCTTTTCGTCTGAGCAATCGACTGTCGGGACTAGCGTAACTTTGTAGAGCCGTAGTCTCAGCGTTTTGGTTCTCCATCATCGTGTTCTACCAATTGGTCATGCAGGCAGATCCTGTACTCATACTTATGTGGAGGTCTATGTGTATCGAAAACGATCTCTCTCAGCGATGATGATGCGGCTGGTGCTGTTGGCGGTAATCGCCATCAGCGCACTTCCGTTCTCGTCGATGTCGCAGTCCACTCCGGTGGCCTACGCCGCAACTAGCACCCTGCATCTTAGCGTGATGAGTGCGGATGATAGCAGTGCGACCTTTAACGCGACTCCTGGCAACACTCCTATCCAAAAGGGCGATCCAATTACCCAATTCAAGTACATTATCAACATCGATAACACTGGCACAACAACCCAGCGTAGCCCCGTACCTGGCAGTGGCTGTTCGCCAGCAGATGCAGGGTATCCAGGAACCTGCAAGTGGGTTGGGGTCGCTGGTCGAGCAAATAACAGCCCTGTCTACACACAGGGCAATCAGGACGATTTTATTAGTGGTTTATTTACCATTAACGGGCAAGCTGTGACATTGCCCGATGGTCGCTATCTGATCTCCGTGTTAGCAGACAACTACAAGATCGATGGCGCACATTTTAGCGTGCCGTTCACAGGTTCTGATCTAGTAACTGTACTAATGCAGCCCTACGATCTGCCGGACGCCACCGTGCAAGCGGCGGTTTTCGAGGACATGACACCCACCAACAGCGCGCCCGATGTTCCTGGCGAGCGCGGCCTGGCTGGTTTCGTTGGTCATATCAAGGATTATATTGATGAAGTGACCACCGATGTCTATGGCGGGCCGATTTGTGGGAACGGCCAGTGTGTTAGTAAATGCTATGTGGTTGCAAATGGAATAGACATCGGCACGGTTGCTGCCCTGGATTCATTCGGCCGCTGTCCTATCGCCTTCACACGAGACGAAGATCCATTAATTCCATTCAACCGCTCCCCTATCACCCAAACGGCAGAGGGCGATCCTATTCCGGTAGGTGCGGAAATCGAAGGCAAAGTGGTTATCCCCAATGTGGGTCCAAACCGCTATGCTCTTTCGGTTGTCCCACCAAATAATTCCGGATGGATCCAGACAACCACCCTCGAAGGCAACCACGACTGGGATGCCTGGGTGATGGAAGGTGCGACCGGCCTCGACACTGAGTTTGTCGTTGGTGGTGAACCATTCCCAGCGACATTCTTTGGTTACGTTCGGCCTTCATTGAACACGATGGCCCCCGGCACAGGCACCATTAAAGGCATCGGCCTGGCAGTCAGCGCCTATATTCCCCCCACCGGTGGCATTGTTGGTGAGACAGGCCTGCTCGGTGCGAAGCCGAAAGACAAGAACCCAATTCGCCGGTTATTTGTCTCATTGTCTGATATCAACAATGGTGATCAGACAGTGTATATTAAGGAATTTGATTGCAACGCCGCTTGTGACCCGATTAATTTCACTATCACAGGCGTTCCAAATGGCGATTACGTCCTTGGCATCTGGGATGAACCTCAGGACTACATCTTCGGCGAACAGAATGTCAGCGTGAGAAATGGCGAGGTCGTTGATCTTGGTGCCATTTCCCTGCTTGGCTGGTGGACTACCATCGAAGGTCACGTCTTCAACGATCTCAACGAGAATGGCAAGAGGGACGCTGGCGAGCCGGGCATCCCCAATTTCTTTATTTCGATGAGAACGCGTGAAAATTCAGTGATGGATCGTGGCACCGTTTCGGTTACGACGGATGCCAATGGTTACTACTGGATGGAAAGCGCCTACCCGATGACCCAATGGCTGGTGGAAGAAGCCTATGCAGATGGCTTCCAAACCACTGGTATCACCTATCAGGCCGATAATCAACCCACAGAAACGACCGTGCTTGGTCAGGGCGTGGACGTCAATGTTCACCCGGTGATCGGTTTGGGCGGCCGCATGGATTGGGGCGTCAAGGCCTATGCTCCTGGCACGAATGGCGGCATTGTGGGTACCATCAGCTATGATACCACCCGCAATGAACTCAACCCGCAGTATGCGGCCATCGAGGATTGGCAACCCAGTATTGCAGGCCTGACGGTTGAACTTCGTTCACCAGTTCTTTGTGGAACACACACTGGCACACCCTGCGATGAAACCGGTTTGTATGAACTAGCTCCCAGCGGTGCCTATGCACTGGGCAAACTACTGAATACCTACGTCTCGGAGACCTGGGAACGGCCATCTGGCTGTATTGCCCGCAATGTAAATGGTACCCCTCTACAACATGGTATCGATGAAAACGTATTGCCCACCGATCCCAATGCGCCATGTCTCGAAGCCCCAATGATGGGCGTGCAATTTGGGCCATTGGCTAGCGATGTAGGCACACCCGATGAAAACTTCGGTGCCAGCGTTGATGGTAACTATGGCTTTGGCGATGGTTGTTTCACGGGCACCTTGGTTGCCACTGACCCGGCGAACCCTGTTTGCAATGGTGGCACGTTCCAGCCATTGACAGCCAACCGCGATTACCTCGTCACAGTTGTCATCCCCGACGATGCGTTGGGTCGCCCGATGTATCAGGTAACGCGCGAAGAGGATATCAATATCGCCAATGGCGATTCCTTCATTCCACAGGTTCCGCCTCCATCCTGCGCCGGTGCCCTGCACACGGTGGACGTAGCTGGCTTTGGAACAGATGGCTACCCGGCAGTCGTGGGCAACGACATCACCCTCCCAATTGGTGTCACTGTTCCAGCCTCGACACCAACGGATAACGCCACCTTTGTGGGTATTGGCGGATCGGTGTACGAAGGCCAACAGAAGCCTTTGTGCGACACCAAACTCGTGCATGTCAGTGATCGGAAATCAATTGCTCCGGGCTTCAACTTCTTTACCGATGTGCCACTGCCAGGCCGCTTCTGGGGTTTGATGATCGATGATCTCAATTTCTCCAGCAACCCACAATCTCTAGCATATGGCGAAAAGCTGCCACTCTCCTTTGCACCTGTTGGTATCTACGATTATACCAATCGGCTGATCGATACGGTAGAGACGGATTACAACGGCTTCTGGGATGTGCTCCTGCCATCGACCAACCGCATCAGCTGCCCAACACCATCCGGTGTCTGCGCCAACCTCTATCGGTTTGAGGGCAATGATCCCGGCACACCCGGACATTGGAATGCGAACTACAACTCGCAGTATCGCAGTATCGCAGC
>JBBQSD010000052.1:0-38687 GCA_038214135.1 Chloroflexales bacterium
CCGATAATCCGATAGCCGATAATCTGCATTCAGCAGCGGTGGCGAAATAGATAGCCAGATTACTGAATCGAACGTCCGATAGCCGGATACCTGAAAGAGCGATAGTCGAAACCAATACTCTCTATACATATTTCCTCACTATAGCAATCCTATATGATTTGTAAACGTGCGTAGCACAAGCGGGGTTTGAGGGCGCAGCTCCCGAAAGAAAATCCCCTTCCTCTTTTACAAGTCTGATAGGACTGCTATATCAGATTGAGATGTATGCTTGATGTTGATAGCATCGGTGGTCGTAATAGTAGTATCGGTTATCGGCTCTATCGTATTGCACGCGCCTCTGGCGCGAATTGCCGTTTTTTTTGGAGTTACATGGCTGGCTATCGTACCCTGTTCAAGTGTGTCTTGGGGTACGGCCCGTTGCATATCGTTTGCTTCACCAATACGCCACATTGCCAACGCCTACCGCCCCAACGCACTCCGGCCACCGGGCAAATAGCGATACAAGGTTGCCGGCGACACCGAGAGTCGCGCCGCCACATCCTCAACGGTGAGAGCGGGGTTTGCCAGCAGCGCCTTCGCAACGGTCAGGTCTTTGGCCGAGAGCGCACGCGGCCGCCCACCAACCTTGCCCCGCGCTCGTGCCGCTGCGAGGCCCGCTGTCGTGCGCTCACGGATGACCTGCCGCTCAAACTCAGCCAGCGCACCAAACACATGGAAGATCAGCCGCCCGCCCGCCGTGGCGGTATCGAGCTGCTCGGTCAGGGAGCGCAGGCCAATCTGCCGAGACTCCAGCAGCGTGACCGTCTCAATCAGTTGGGCTAACGAGCGCACCAGCCGGTCGAGCTTCCAGACGACGAGGGTGTCACCGCTGCGCACATAGTCGAGTGCCGCCAGCAGTTCGGGCCGGTCGCGCTGCGCACCACTGCGCTGCTCGGTAAAGAGTTTCACACAGCCCGCAGCGGTCAGCGCATCCAGCTGAAGCGCCGGATTCTGCTCATCGGTCGAGACTCGGGCATAGCCAACCAGCATGGTCTTCCTCGCTTTCCCGCACAACTCATCGTGACTACACCATCGTGAGAGAGTGATTTCAGAGATAGTTTTGTGGCACTGATCTGAGGCCGAATCAAGGAATTAGGAAGAGTGAAAAGTCCCAAGCTCGCGTCGGGAGAAAAGTAACCATACGCGATGTAGGAACTGCAACTGGAATTACCAATGCCCAATTAAGTCGCATTGAAAGTGGCAAGACGGAGCGAGTCGACTTTAACACCCTCATCAGACTTTGTGAGTTTTATGAGGTCGATGTGGGCGACTTATTCGAGTATAGCGCAACTGAGGAACCCAAAGAGCAGAAACCAGCCAAAAAGAAAACACCCGCAACTTCACCATAAGGGAAGCAAGCGGGTGTCTCATATAATCCAGGTCTACCGGTCACAGATGATCCGTCGTAATTACCGACCGCGATTGTCGGTAACGCCAGGGCCAGAAACGCCTGATCACCTCGCTGTGCTGATCGCGAACCGAGTTTGCTCCGGTTCCGCAGCGAGATCTATAACGCCTACGCGACACAAAACTTACCAGCAACCATACATGAACTGCACACATCTGTTCGAGTACTGATTGGTGGGCCCCCAGGGACTCGAACCCTGAACCAATTGATTAAGAGTCAACTGCTCTACCATTGAGCTAGGGACCCACACCACCCGATAATACCATAATTCCTTTGAGCATGCAAATCACTCTCATACAGATAGCAGCGAACGGTATTAGCGCTCAGTTTTGCATGAACTCACGGCTTTGAGTTGCTATTATCATTCTTATTTTCGTTCTTGTTCTCGTCTTTGCCACTATCATTGGAATTATCGTTTTGATTGCTTATCGCTCCACTCTGATTGTCCTCGTTGTTATTTGAATTGCTGTTTCCATCATTGCCACCGTTATCACCATCATTCGAACTGTTTCCATCATTGCCGCTATCGCCGCTATTATCGTTGCTATTGGCGTTATCGTTGTCATTACCGCTATCACCGCCATTATCGTTGCTATTGGCGTTATCGTTGTCATTACCACTACCGCCGCCGTTATCGTTGCTGTTGCCGTTCTCGTTGCCAACCGTCGGGAGAGGGTTTGGTGTTGGTTCAGGCAGCGCAGTCGGTTGTTCCGTCGGTTGGGTCGTTGCCGTCGGCGCACGAGTCGGCAGCTGTGTTGGCGGTGTTGGTACAGCGGCTGGTGCGGCGCTTGGTATCAGAGTTGGTACTGGTGTTGCGGTTGGTATCACGGTCGCGGTTGGCATTGCGGTGGCTGTCGGTATCATGGTCGCGGTTGGTACTGTGGTCGCAATCGGTAGTGCGGTTGCTGCCGGATCATCATTAGTATTCTGAATAATAACCTGGCGAGCATCAACACGTTCCCCAAGCACCTGACCATCGATCAATGCAATCCGGCCAACGTGTGGTGTTCCAATCAGCCGTGTTGCCGGGCTGATCGCAACCGTCAGGCCAGCGACCTCGATTCTCCCATCGCCAATGCTCTCAATCGGGCCACGAAAGCGTACATCGGCAGTTCGGCCAGCATTGATCAGCTGGCGAACTTCACTGAGGCGAGTTGCATCAATCTCTTGTTCGATGGATGTTCGATCGCTGGCCAACGAGAGCCGCGCCTGCTCAACTGTTTGCTTCACACCATACAGCGTATCGCCGGGAAGTGCAGCGGCAGAGGCAATAATGCTACCGCTTCCAATCAGAATAAAGAGAAACACCGCGAAGAGCAGTGTCGCAAATCGAAACGCAAACCTGCCCCGATTGGCAGCCAGGCGTACAGCGGCAGCCTGATTAAGCAAGGCACGCCGCGATGCAACGCGCGCTGTGGATGTTGGCGCAGGGCGCACATCCTGGAGCACAAATGCTGTTTCGAGGATGGGCCGCAGTGTATCGGCCTGCTCTGGATGGCGTGCCAACAGGCTGTTGATCGGCGTACCAGCCTGCAACTCATCCAGGCATTCAATCAGAACACGTTCAAACTGCTCGTCCATCATTCACCGACCCCGGCGTGCATCCGGCGAGCCAACGCAGCGATGGCGCGGGCCTGTAATTGCTTAACGGCACCCTCAGTTTTTCCGAGTGTTTGGGCAACATCTTGAATTGGCATATCGTATCCGAAACGTAGTGCGATAACGTGCTGCTGTTCCTCCGTAAGCGTTGAAACAGCCTCGCGCAAATCTTCACGATCTAATTGAGCCTCAACATGATCCGCTGGTGTCTGATTACGGCTTTCAATATTCTCGGTGAGCGCAACCTGTGGAGCGCGGTAGTGCTGACGATGGTAATCACTTACGATATGAGCAGCGACGCTGAAAAGCCAGCCACGCAGGGTTGTTTGCGGGGATTTCTGTTCACGAAGTGCTTTCAGAAACCGGAGAAAAACCTCACTGGCAAGATCTTCGGCAGTTTCACGATCCGAAACGCGAAATGCGATGTAGCGAAAAATTGGCCCATAATAATCATCATGGATCTGGGCCAGCGTATCTGTATCAAATTGACGCGCAAGCTGTAGAAGCCGTGCTTCGTCCGCCACATTCAAACCTTACCGCCGAACGACGGAGAGCGTTGCCCGCTTTCGCCCAATGACGAATAACGGGCAACATCGCGATGACCTAGCTTCGGCTGGGATACACCCAGTACATCTGAATACCCATTATATCGCTATTTGCCGCCCTTATCGTCGCCACCCTTGTCGTCGCCACCCTTGTCGTCGCTACCCTTGTCGCCACCACCGTTATCGTCGTTGGTGTTGGCATCGTTGGTGTTGGCATCGTTGGTGTTGGCGTTGCCGCCATTGTCGTCGTTGGTATTAGCATCATTGGTGTTGGCATTGTCGCCGTTATCGTCGTTGGTGTTGGCGTTGCCGCCGTTATCGTCGTTGGTGTTGGCATCATTGGTGTTGGCGTTGCCACCATTATCGTCGTTGGTGTTGGTGTCGTTGGTATTACCGCCATTGTCGTCGTTGGTATTGGCGTCGTTGGTATTGGCGTTGCCACCGTTATCGTCGTTGGTATTCGTATTGGTGTTGGTATTCGTATTCGCGTCGTTCTCGTTCTCACTCGTGTATACAACTGGCTCGTTGGCATTGGTATTGGTATTGGCGTTCGAATTCGCCTCGTTTTCGTTCGAGCTATTTGTGTTGGCTTCGTTCTCGTTCGAATCATTCGTGTTGGTATTGGCGTTCGTGTCATTCTCGTTCGAATTCGCCTCGTTTTCGTTCGAGCTATTTGTGTTGGCTTCGTTCTCGTTCGAATCATTCGTGTTGGTGTTGGCATTCGTATTACTGTTAGCATCGTTGCTATTTGTAGGGGTAGTAGTCACTTCTGGGGGATTTGCTTGCGTTCTTGCGGCGTTTGTGCAAGAAGAGAGCGAGACACTTAATATAACTGCCAATGCTAGCGCTCGAACCCAATTACGTATCGAGAAGCGTGATTTTCGGGGATTTTCGTAATTCTTAGATTCCATTGATTGGTTCCTCCTGTGTTGATTGTACGAATACATTGTTCACATTTCTATAGTCGCAGGATCGAACCAGAAGTAACGGGCGATTCTTTAGTATTCAGTATTCAGCACATTCTGACTTCTGAATCCTGACTTCTGAATTCTATATTATGGCTCACTAAGCACCTGATAGACCACCGCATAGCGATCTCGATGCACCTCACGCAAGAGCGGATCTTTATTGGCCTGGCGTATAAACGAATTATGTTCTAGATCGGAAATAATATAATGCGCGCCATACTGATCACGAATAACCGCACCAGGCTGTTCAACTTTGCCACGAGTGATATTGACCCAGGTATCATACAGTTTTTGATCATGCATTTGCATAAATGTCGGATCAAGGCCAATTGTATAGATATTCGCGCTATTATAGAAAAACAATCGTGGGAAATCGTCCCAGTCTGTCTGGAAGATCATCGTGCCTGCTGGGCTATGTTCACGCAGCCAGGTCGATGCTTCTGCATATTTGGCCGATGGCTGTGAGTTGGACATTGCGGTGCGCCCGGCGTTGATCGTCAATCCGATCATACCGGCCAATGCCAGCAACATACCAGCTGCGATCCAGGTTGGCCACGAGAAGATTGGCCGATCAGTCATAGCGCTCTCTGGCGCGCTTTTCGTGCGCATGATACTCAGATCACGCAGAAGCTCCTGCACCAATGGCCCAGCTGCCAGCGCCGCAAAGATCAGTGCAAAGGCAGGGAAATATTCGATAAAGCGGCGGGCCTTCAGCAGCATGAACCCAAAAAACAGGCTCAACAAAAAGCTTGTGAGTGTTGTGCGATCAAAGCGCTTGCCCTGCCAACCGAGTGCGAATGCCCCAAGAATCCATACAGCAATGGCGGCCCCCGAATTGGTGATCAGCACCCAGGTATCATAGGGATACCACTCATTCCCGACTGACACATCTGGTTGGCCGATTTTGGGCAGCAGATGGTTCGCAATAAAGACCACATTGACAGGGAAGTATGGGTTGATCAACAGGCCCAACACAATCCCGGCAACAACAAATGCAACTCCCTGCCACACCAATCGTCGCTCCGTCAGAAGTGCCGCGAGTGCTTCGGCAGCCACCAATGCCAACAAGAGTGGGAAGGCATTATAGAGCCAAACATAGGCAAATCCAATTGGCAGCAGCAGCACATATCGGCGCTTGAATAGCACATGCAGCGCCAGCACCAACACCAACAGCGAGGCCGATTGGGCGCGGGGGATGCTCATGCGGTACAGAAATGCTTCGGAGATCGCACACAGCCCAAGTGCCCAGGCCGCAGCCCATGGCACGTTCTGCCCACGCAACAACCACCAGATCGCGGTAAACGCCAGGGCTGGCATCAGAATAGCGGCGATCTTCGCGCCAGCCAGCATCGCCGCCGGTGAACCATCTCCAGTGAAGAGCATAAGATAGACATGATAGAGCATATGATGATCATAGAAGGCTTGCGCACTCAGGATGCTCATCGGCAACCAGATGAAATTTGGCCGCAGCCCTTGCTCACGCATAATCTGGGCCATCTTGATATGGTAGTAGCCATCGTTATCGGCCAGATGCGGCGTCCCATACTGCACGAACGCCAGCAGCACGGCAAACAGCGCAAACAACGCCAATCCGCTCAATGCCGTTCGCAGCATGGTATGGGTTCGCGCAGAAGCATCAATGTGAGGAGCCGTTTCGTGATGGGCTGCCTGAAGCATAACAAGTTCCTTTGCTATGGATCTCTTTCATGGGCTAGTCGTTAGGGGGGCAAAAAAGTAATGGGAGATATTGTAAGGGTATTTATTGGGCTGCCCCTCTCCCCAACCCCTGCCCCACAGGTGGGGAGGGCTGTAAAGGGTTCTTTATAAGGCAATACCCCCTCTCCACGGCGTGGGACAGGGGGAGAGGGGTAGCCCTACAATCACCGCCGGGCATGCAGTTCGGCAGCCAATTCACCAAGCTGCGGGAATTCATCCCACCCTGCATCCCAGCGCCGCCAGAATTCGGCCAGGTTGCGATTGCCAGCCTGTTCGTAGGCTAATGCCTGGGCGAGTAGTTCGATCCGATCAAGCGCCTTGATCAGCCGCGCCTCTTGCGTCGCACCAGCGCGATATTCGGCCCATAGCCCAACCAGATCTGCGCCATTCGGCAGCCGCGAAAGAACCGCTTCGGCGGCGCGGCGCTCGGCTTCGTGTTTGACACCCTCGCCAAGCAGGTTCTGGGCCGTTAGCGGCAGGTCAGTCAGTAATGCCTCGCCCACATCGTGAACGAGCGCCAACGCCAGAATGCGCCCGCGATCCAATTCCGGAAACAGCCCAGCCACTGCAAGCGCCAGCGTGGCAACGCCATATGAGTGGGCTGCAATACTCTCGGGCAGCGCAATACCGCGCTGCAGCCATCCGCTGCGTGGGAGCAGCTTTAATATCGCAATCTGCTCGCACAGCAGCGCAAGATCAGATGAAGTCGTCATGTCGCTATTGTACTGCATTCATAGCTATCAGCCGTCAGGAGCGAGCCATTAGCCGTCAGCTGTCAGCCATTACGCTCAGACCTCCCATATGAATCGTATTCTGACTCCTGACTCCTGAATACTATGCTGAGAGCTGAAAGCTGAAAGCTGACTACCAATTATTCACAAATCGTAAAAGTCGTGGCCTGAGTCAACGAAGAGTCGATGGCGAGTCAACCAAGGCTGCTACAGTACCCACACGTCCATGAATGATTACTGATATATGAAGGAGTTCCCCAATGAC
The DNA here is from genome assembly GCA_038214135.1 of Chloroflexales bacterium. Taxonomy (GTDB): domain Bacteria; phylum Chloroflexota; class Chloroflexia; order Chloroflexales; family Roseiflexaceae; genus JANLSE01. Next base: position 7,272 of record JBBQSD010000052.1, read on the forward strand.
AACTCGCATTATTCGCGCCGTGATTGTCGCCGCTGTCGCCCTTGGTATTCTTGTCGGCGGTGCTGCACCCTATGGTATCCCTGGCATCAATAGCTTCACAACTACAACGGCTGCTTCCGACAAATAGTTCAAAGAAGACATTCATTATGATACTATTTGTCTTCTATGGCATCACAGCGCTTGTCTGTGGAGTGGCCGCCTTGTTTCGCAGCCCACGGCTGCCGCGTTACTGGTTGTTGTTGATGGCTGCTGCATTGCCACAGATCGCACTGATTGGTGGAATTCAGGATCCATTGCTCACGATCTTCTCAGCTATCTGCCTTGCCACATGGGGCCTGCTCAACCGAACCATTATTGGCCTGCCAATCGTTTCTATCGGGATGCTCATGAACATGCTGGCAATGGTTGCCCATGGTGGCCGGATGCCAATCGATAGTGCGGTGCTTGCCGGACTCGGGCATACCGTCGAACCAGGTGCCATATTGCTTGGTTCAAAGGATGTGGTTGTCGATGGCTCATTGTTTCTGTGGTTATCGGATCATCTCGTGATTGGAACCGGTAAACTCGCGCTGATCGCAAGCCCTGGTGATGTCGTGTTACTGATTGGCCTCCTCTGCTGGATCGTATTCAGCCAGGCTGCCCAAAGGAATGATACATATGCTCAGCCAGTACACCATTCCCGTTCCAAAAATAGTGCGCCTGCCATTTCTGCCCGGCGCTAGTACACGCCCATCGCTAACAAAACTGGCATTGCTGGCAGCGGCAAACCCGGCTGTTGCCGATAGCCTGCTGCGCGATCCAATCGACATGCTGGGTTCGTCGCATCCGCACTATCCACTCACGCTCGATGCACACGACCATGCCACACTGGCGGCTATTCGGTTGCGCGCACACACGGTGAGCGAGTTTTTGCGTGAACTGGCCGATATTGTTGATGGCATTCCTGCTTAGCTGGATAACACGATGATTGGAAACGAGATTACAACCATCATGGCCATGCCGCTTGGCGATGTCACCGCATTTATGCGGCAAATTGCATCAGCTCCCGATCTTGAGCAGGCGCTCTCGGTGCTGAAGCAGCTGGCGATCCGCTGCCTTCCAAATGGAACCAGGGTTGATCTGCTTTTTGAAGAACACGATGGAGCCTATCGGCAGATCTTTTCGACGGCAGAGACCAGTGCGGCCAGCGCGCAAGAATGCTTGTTCACACATAATGCGTTGCTTGATACAACCAACACAATGATCAACGCCGGGTATTCAGCCGTCATCACTGTGCCGCTCGAAAGCCCAAACAGGCGCTTGGGCTGGTTGATTGTTGCCCAGCAGGATGGCATGTTTGAGCCAGAAAGTGCAGCCCTCGCCGATCAGATCGCGGCGCTGCTGACCCTGCGCCTGTATGCTGAAGGCGAGCAAGCTGAACGCAAGGCCGCCCAGGAACACATATCCGCATTGCAGCATCGGCTTTTGGGTACAGATGAGGTGCGCCTGCGCGCAACACTTGCCGCCGGAGCAGCACACGATATTGGCAATCTATTGGCCTCTGTCATGGGCCATATTCAGCTCATGCAACAGTATGCTCCGAAATCGCTGCAATCCGATCTGCGAACCATTGAGCAAGCCGCCCGCGATGGCCATCACCTCCTGCGCCGGGTACTCTCCAGCCGCCTGACAATCAGCGAAAGCCCGTCGATCCCCCGCTCGGGAATCCGCCAGGTGATCGCCGATGCGCTCAAGATCACCGAGCCATTCTGGGATGAACGCCAGGCCATTGCGATTGTGACGGATGTTCCCCTGCTTCCACCAGTGGCGGCTCACCCAACTGATCTGCGTGAAGTGCTGATCAATCTGATCATGAATGGTATCACCGCCATGGCCCAGGGTGGCACCCTAACGATTCGGGCGCAGTTGGTTGGTAGCGCCGTGGCAATTGAGGTTCACGATACTGGCGTCGGCATCGAACAATCCTTCCAGCAGGCGATCTTTCAGCCAGTTCTTTCGGCTCGCCATACGCAGCAGGGTGGCAGTGGCCTGGGGCTCAGCGTCAGCCGTGCGATTATCGAAGAATATGGTGGCACGCTGGATGTTTCGAGCACAATTGGCGCAGGGGCAACATTCACAATCATTCTGCCAACCGTACGCTAGAATCCCAATAACAATCCCTCACACGGGGGTTTGGGGGTCATAGACCCCCGAATATTTCTGGTTCGGCGCAGCCGAACCGCACCAGAAATGATTAATGCAAATAATCGGCAATCTGCCGCACCCAGGTATCGCCGCTAAACCATAACAGATACATCATTAGTGTGATCACCAGTACGCGGCTGGCCCTACCACGCTGCGAAATATGCGCCAGCCCGATTCCAGCCGCAATGCACAAGGCCGGGTACAGAAAATGTGCCCAGCGCACTGGCTGATCACTTGCCAGCAGGGTGCCGAATGAGATCAGGGTGCCAAGTGCAGCAGCAGCCAGCAACAGGTTCAGCCGCCCACGCCGCACAACCAGGCTGCCAACCACAGCTGCCAGCACCAACGGCAATCCCAGCGATCCCTGTGGACCAAGCCCAAGTTCAATATTTTGCAGCAGCTTCGGGCCGAATGGGTATCCAGGTGGGCAGATTTGCCCGACTGAGGCCAGCGTCTGGGCATTCGTGCGGTTATCAGCTGGGAGATGAGCGTAGGCACTGTAAAAAAACAGCAGCGCCACAATTCCAGCAACAACACAAGCGCTTCCAAACAACACCATCCGCGATTGCCGAATGGTTGTGAGCTGCAACACGCCCCAGGCCATAAGCAGGCACACTGCCGAGATCGCAACACCCGTATGGCTGAGTAGCAACCCCAGCACTATCAGCCCGCCAATCATGGCCCAGCGCCGAACCTTGTGAGTTGCCGGCCAGGCAGCCAGAAACAGCAGCAGCGGCGGTACCAGCACCTGCCCAAACAGATTGGCCATCTCACCAATGCTATATGAGCGCAGCAATGGCAGTGGCAGCATATACAATAGCACACCGAACAGGGCTGCCCGCTGCCCAACGCCAGAGCGACGGAGCAACAGCCAGATCAGCGCTGCTCCGGTTGATTCGAAACAGGCAATACTGCCCTGCACAAGATATGGCGCGAGGTTGCCGCTCGCAAATTCCAGCAGCAATTGCAATGGTGCCAGAACGACATACTGCGCTGGCGGGTAGGGTGCCAACCCAGCGCCAGCATCACACGGCAACCCTGCTGTCAGAAATAGATCGCCACGCAGCACCCGCAGCAGATTATTGACATTGAACTGCAGATCGCTAAATCGCGCATATGGGTGCGTGATACCGGCCATGCGTGCTGCAAACCCGGCCAGCACTGCCCCAACAGCAGCACCGCGTTCGCCAGGTGTAGCGATGATGCCCAACCAGTGTGCCACTATCGCAAGTAACCAATTCCCTAGCCAGGCCAACAGCAGGCAGGATGCCGCAATGATCGCCAACCCCGGCGTCGCAATGGTCAACCCCAGCCGATCCATAACCAGCAGCAGTGCGGCAACACACCCAAGGCCCAGTACAAGCCCAGCCGCCGCGCGCGCGCGCCACCCAATGCGGCGGGCACACCCATAGATCAATGCGGCGATCAAGCTCTGGAGTGCCAACTGGCCTGGCGCAGGCGCGCCATTCGCAATTGGAGCGGCAGCGAACCGGTAGATCACAACGCCGAGGGAGCGTGGATCGTTCGGGGCGGTAAATGGCTGCGATTGCAACCCAAGGTTCAGATCGCCATTTGTGGCTTCGCCAAGCAACAGATAGCGCCGCACACCAGCAGCAACCCGGATCGATTGCTGGCGTGATGAACCAATGACGATGTGAGATGTGGTTGGTGTGCCATCTGGCCGACCGCTGCCCGCAGTCAGGGTTATCAGCCATTGCCCGCCGCCAACACCAGGGAGCCGAATATTAGCACTATCCTCTGCCCAGCGATAGGGTGGTTCTGGCAATGCCCACCAATCGCTATTCGGGCGATCTGGTTCTGGCGCATTGAATCCATTCAGGAATGGGCTATCATACCAGCGCAGATGGCTGCGTTTATCGCCACCGATATGCAGGCTGTAGGCCGGAGTAAACTGGTAGGCCAGCATTGCTAGAAGCAACCCAGCCAAAAGCGCCGCCCACAGCCACATATCACGCAGCCAGCCGCCAATCAGGCGCAGCTCATGCCATAGCCATACGAACGCCGCATGGAGATCGTTTACAATCGTCGCAAACACGCAGCCATTCTACCGCAGATCCACGAGGAGACCCAATGCGAACGATCTGTCTACACGACCGTGCAACTATTGCCGATGTTCTGCGCCAGAATGCCGCCATGCGCCTGTATGAACTTGGCGATCTCGATGATTTCTTCTGGCCATCCACAACCTGGTATGCGCTGGCCGATGATGTGCAGATCTATGAACTGGCCCTGGCCTATAATGCCGGCGATTTGCTGATTCTTCTGGCTCACCCAACCACCAGCACCGTCAACATGCGAATGCTGCTCGAATCGATCCGCCACCTGCTGCCGCGCCGGTTTTACAGCCATCTTGGCCCGGATCTGGCCGATGTGCTACAGGGGTATTCCGCCAGTTCACACGGCCTGCACGACAAAATGGCCCTCATCAATGATTCGCAATTGGATCAATTCGATACATCGGCAGTCGTGCAGTTGCGACCAGGCGATCAGGCCGAGGTGCAGGAATTCTATCGCACCAGCTATCCTGGGAATTGGTTTGATCCACGTATGCTGGAAACCGGCCAGTACTATGGCTATCGTGAGCAGGGGCAATTGCTCAGCGCAGCCGGGGTGCATGTCTATTCCGCAAGCCAGCGCGTTGCCGCCCTGGGCAATATCACCACCCATCCCGCAGCGCGCGGGCGTGGCCTGGCAACAATCGTAACCGCCAGATTATGCAAGGAACTATGTGCAACTGTCGATCAGATCGGGCTGAACGTTCGTTCCGACAACCAAGCCGCGATCAATTGCTATCGCCGATTGGGTTTCGAACGAATCGGAGCATACGAGGAGTTTATGTTCGAATCGTGACCGACTGTGACAGGGTGATTGGGTGACACGGTGAGGAAGTGATTGGGTGACAAGGTGAATATGTTAGATCGAAGTTGTACCGTTTCTCATCAGCACTGTCATCTCATCACCATGGCACCGCGTCAGAGTTGTACAGCCTGTAGATATGGCAGCACGCTCCGCACAACCCCCAGCACAACATCCTGATACAGATAGAAACCCGGCTCTAGTGGTGGGAGTTGCTCATCTGTGGCAGGAAGTGCTGATAGTGTCGGAAACAGTTCCGTGAGTGGCGCGCCATCAAGCGCAGATCGTAGGCTCTGAAGTGCGCCTGCAATCCGATTAAGTGCCTGTGCATCCAGGGTGGTTGGCACAATCGGCGGCTCGGCACCATCAAGCATAAAGTCTTCCCATTCCAAGAGATCGAATAGAAACTGCCCACCTTTATAGAGTGGTAGGGGTGCCAGTGCTGCCAGGAGAGCCTCAGCGCGGGCCGTGCCCTGCTGGCGGAACGCCACGCCGCGCCGTGCAAGCGTGCAGAGTACAGCCCGCAACCAATCATTGCCATGTGTGACGAGCCCCAGCAACACGAGATCCTCGGGCGTCAGCGCCGCCAATCCATTGCTCTCCTTCGGTTGACTCATTGTATTCCTCTGCGTATTGCATAATGCGTCGTATGCATGTCGCGATCCAGCAGACACTACACGCTATTCGGCACTTGCCCTATAACGGTCTCGTCGTCACATAGTTGGCGATCTGGCGTAGCACTGCCTTCGCCTCATTCTCGGGGATATCGGCCAGATCTATCTCGAAACGCGCCACACCTGCATGGGCTAGCCGATCTGCTAGTTGAATGGCATACTCAATCGAGCCATACTGTTTCATTGCCGCCAGTACCTCTTCGGCATTCGCCTGCGTTTTTGCAGATCGCGGGCGCTTGATGATCTCATACAAATGTTCTCTTGCGGCACCATCTACTGTGCGAAACAGATGGATCAGCATGATCGTACGCTTGCCCTCAAGCAAATCGCCGAGTGGCTCCTTACCATACAGAGCTTCCTCGCCGATCAAGTTGAGTACATCATCCTGGATCTGGAATGCAATTCCAATCAGCCGGAAGACCTCATTGAAGCGATCAAGCCGCAGTGGATCAGTCTCGCCAGCGCAGATCGCGCCCATGCGGCATGGGCTGATGCAAGTATACCAGCCAGTCTTCTTTGTGCTCATCTCGAAGTAATCCTCATCGAGTTCTGGCACAATCTGATCGCGAATCCAGCCAAGTTCGATCGCCTGACCTTCAAGCGTTTCACGACACATGTGGACAACATCGTGGATGAGGCCGAGCGTACGTGCCAGACCAAGTGTGGGCAAGTTGGCCAACACCGCATCAATCGCCAGAAGGTTCATGGCATCGCCGGTATTGACAGCCAGACCAATGCCATGCGCCTCATGGAGTGTCTGGAGGCCACGCCGATGGGTGGACTCATCCGAGATATCATCGTGAACCAGAAAGCCATTGTGGAACAACTCGATTGCAGCAGCACTGCGGATGGAATCCTCGGCACGCCCACCAAGCGCACAGCAGGTCGCGATGGTCAGGGTTGGCCGCAACCCCTTGCCCTCGCGCGCCGGATAATCGCGAATGAGATCATACAGCCGTGCGCGTGGTTCGCGATCAGGAATCATGTGCTCGATCTCCTGGCGTACCCGGCGCTTACAGGCAAGCAGGGTCTCCATCAGATCCGCATCGATCACATCGGCCAGATTCCACCAGGGATCGCTGTTCTGGCCATCCCAGATCAGCCGATCCTGGATCTGAACCGTCGCGCCAATCGTTGGTAGTGCAGAAGATTCCTGCTGTACTGGCGTGCGCTGATCAAGGTAATCCAGCGCGCTCCAGCCAGTATGGCGGGTTTGTTGTAGCGCTGGTATAGTTGTGGTGGCTGGCTGCGCCACAGATGGCAGTTTGCCCCAACGCTCGGGGTTGGCTGCACGGTATGTGCGCCACAAATCCTGCACTGCTCTCAGCCCGGCAGCGCGCTGTGCAAGCAGTTGGAATGTGCGCCAGACAGCCAGTACCTGATCTCGTTCACCACGGACATCCAGGCTGCGCTCCCACACCTGATCGACCGGGCGGCGTTGGAGGTCAAACAGCAGGTTCATGGCCCGTTCATCGAAGTAACACTCAACTGTTGCATCTGCTGCTGGTTGTGCAACTGCCAGTAGGCGGCTGTGTTGGGCACGTAGTGTTGCATGGCTCTGATCACCAAAGTGCAGCGTGATCACAACTACACCAAGCTGGTGTGCGGCGGCAGCCACAATCGCTGGCGTGCGACGTGCCAGCGCATCAATCGTCTGAACCAATAGGTCGGACATGTGCTCAATCGGCACGTGCGCCTCCGGCAAACTCAACAATCCCGTAGAATGAGAACGCGAATGAATCTGAGCCGCAGCGTCCTTCGATCTTGCAGGGGCCGATCACCTCATGCACCGAGTATGGCGCGATTCCGGTCTCATTTGGGATCACAATCCGGGCGGCAGTCTCGCACTCAAAATCAAGTAACACCCAATCGTCACCAGATCGAGCACTGATCACCAGCCGCTGAGGGATCGGTGCCATTGGCGCTACCCCGAACAGACGCGCCAGTTCCGGCACCTGCGTTATTTTGTCGCGGTCGAGTAGCCCGCGTACCGCAACCTCAACACAGCGGCGCGGGAAGTGGCGTCGCATGCGCCCATGTCGCCAGAGCATCACCGAACCAGTTGTCGCATCGGCTGGGTGCGGCGGCTGGATCAGGGTAAACACCAGTGCAGTTGGTGGCGGATCATCTCCGTGCGCTGTTGGATCATTGGCGAACCCAAACACCCAGCCACCCATCTCCGGCCAGCCCCACAGCCCACGCACCCGCTCGTGATAGCCAACCGACTCGACCTGTTCGATCAGCTGATCATCAAAACCCCAATCGCCACGTGCGATCACTCCTGGCTCAGATTGCCAACGCAGATGCTGGTTGCCTGCGAAGGGAGCCGCCTGGCTGGTGCATGGTCGGCTGGTGCGCAGCATCTGGTAGCGCACAAACGGGCTATCACTGGCTGCACGTAGCGTAAATGGCTGTGGTGCAGCAAATGCATTCGGTAGCCGAAACGCCGACCATGGCTGTTCATCGGCTTGAGCATTGAACTGGCTGGCCCGCCACCCAAGGCCGCGCTGGTGCAACAACAAAATATGCATGCGGCGCGTCGCCTCAGTCGGAGCTGTTGGATCTGGCCCAAGCCACGAGAGGTTTGCGACCATCCCAAGTGAGCCATCCCGCGACAGGAAGGCGTAATGCAGCCAGCGCCGCTCCAGAGGGTGCGTAGGAAGCGCTGAAGGGAACGGATCGAGTGGCCCAAGACGGATTAGGTCGCTACTCGTACCTGGCATCGTACCGACCCCTTGCAAAAACAGGTGACGCCATCATATAATAGTAATAGATATCTGTCCATGATAATAGTGCCATTATTGCTCTCTGTGTGGATATTGTACTCTGTATTACCACAATAGTGACAGGAGGAGGGCCACATGGGCAAGAAACCCACATCAGCCAAACCCGCTGAGCCTGTACCCCCATCCGCGGCTACACCCACGGCCAACGCGCCCGAGGCGATTATCAAGCCATCTGGTCCAATCACTATTACATCACATCGTGCGTTGGTCAAGAATCAGAATGAAATCTTCCAACGCCTGAATAGTAACCAGGAATTGGCGACACTCCTGCTGATCAACCCAGCCATGGCGCTCGGAGAAGCTGGCGTGGTTGCATCGCCAAGGATGCGCCGCCATTTTCTTGAAACGCTGCAATACCCGCCGGCGCTGCGTGAGCGCCGTGAACAGCTGATCAAGCAACTGCATACAGCTCTCGGCGTGAAGCCGCGCACCCGCGATGCGGCCTGCGTTGCTGATATAATCTTTAACAAACTGAAGCTGATGCCGCTTGAAACCACTAACCATATTCCGGCATATATGCCAGCACTTGATGCCGATGTCACCGAGAAGCTGAATGCACTGCGGCCAAAAGCGCGCCGTGCTGATCGCTATGGCCTGAATCGCTCCCCAAAAGGCGGCAGTTTCTCGATTGCGCCTGGCCGAGCAACAGCACGCCGGATCGATCTCAACGCAGCATTGCCAGCGCTCAAACAGGCACAATATGCCCCACAGCAACTCACGTTGGAAGAGCTGTACTTCTACAAAGAGAGCCACCCGCTTGCCCGCAGCCTGTTGGAACTGGCGATCATTGACCGGCAGGCCTTCCCAATCCAAAGCGCCTACGCATATCGCAACATCAAACGCGGAATGAAGCGTAGCGCCTTCCGCACCTGGATTCGCTCGGTGAGATTCCCACAGGGTGAACCGCATGAGCCTGACCGCTAATTTCGATTATGCGATAGAGCTTGGTATTGCCGAGGTGCGGCAGATTTTTCACCTTGCCTTCAAGGATGAAGATCGCTATCCGCATAATATTGTGGTGGATCGGGTACTCTCCGGGCGAGCCATGCAGTTTGAGGTCAAAGTTCATGACGATGAGAGCCGACCAGCAGATCTGAGCTTTACCGACCCCAAGCATATCGCCTTCACCTTCCCCTTCGACATGACTGTGACAATCCCCGATGCGCCTGATCCATCACTCAGCCGGATCACCATGCGCGCCGAGGTGCAAATCCCAGCACTGTTGAGCGCCTGGCCGGAAGATGGTGAGGATGTGCTCGGCCTGGATTTTAAGGATGTGACTCCTGGTGATGTGCAGATTCTGCAGCTGGAAGGGTTGCCCGCAATTGGTGAAGAACAGTTCCGCAATGCCATCCATCGTGCCTACGATTCTGCACAGCATTCCTATACCCAGAGCGGCGGAACGCTGGTGATCTATGATGGCAGCCGCGATCTTACACTCAGCCCACCCAATCTGGCTACGCCATTCGAGATCACGGTTGCGCTCGAAACCCATAGCGGCACTGAGCACCTCAAGGTGACGCTGCCGATCCATGTGACCATCCCAATTGCATCGGGTGGCAGCTATGCCTCATATGGCCGGATCATCTTCTGGCGCAGGGTTGAGCGCACAGGCACGAGTATCTCGGTGTTTATGGCCGAAGAACCAGTGCTGCCAACCCTGCAAACCACCGTGCAGCTTGATACGCCATCCGTTTCGCCCGATGTCGAACTGGCCGCCATCCGCAATGCCATCCACACTGCCTACGATAGCGCCACCCATCAGCAGGTATTTGCTGGCAATACGCTCACACTCTATGACGATGCCCGCGATGTGAGCCTGACACCACCGAATGCTGCTACACCATATGAGATCACGCCAGTCATCGAGTTTCATAGTAGTGTGGAGTATCTCAAGGTGACGCTGCCAATCCATGTGAATGTGCCAACGGCAGGGTTGTATACCTCATATGGGCGAATTATCATCTATCGTGCGATCACACGCAGCGCGACGACGGTGAGCATCAACTTTGCTACTGTTCCAGCTGATGCAGCGCTCAAGACGGTTGTCGAGCTTGATAGCGGCCTTGCACCAGTCAAAGCATTGGTGATCAGCGCGCTCCAGCCAATGGTCGATCCAGCCCTGGCTGGGTTTGGCACCGTTAGTGCGACAAGTGGCGGGAGCGTCCCAGCGCTGCTCCAGCCGCTGGCAATCACGGCGATTGCTGGGTTTGGTACGATCAGCGAGCCAGCCTTCAGTGAGAGTGAGGCACGCGCACGGCTTCAGTTTGAAATTGCCGAGTTTATCAAGGTGCGGCGCTTCCCCGTCTATAGCCCTAAATCAGGCGATGAAACCGTCCCGCTGAGCACACCGGTCGGGTTTCTGCTGCCCGCCGATGGGATACTGGCAGTGCTGCTCAACCGGCGCAGTGGTGCCGCCGATGGTAGCGATGATGCCGCACCGGATAACTTCCTGGGTGCGTTGCAGATGGCGCTTGCGGTTGGCCGTGCCAAGGTCGATGAAATCATCGCTGAAGCGATTGATGCCCGCTTCCCACATGTACGCCATGGTGGCACCGACCCATTAGAGACACCTGAGGGCAGTGGCACGCTCAAAGCACTCAATGTCGCCCCAGCCGATCCCGGCACCCACGATCAATCAATCGGGCACCTATGGGTCACTGGTGAAGCCGAGGTGCATATCGATTGCTGGCCCGATCCAGATGTCAGTTTCAGTGGCCCGGTGTTTCTGCGTGCGACGCCCGGAACCGATGCCGAAGGGCACTGTACGCTGGCTATTCGTGGCGAGGCTGGCGATTTTGAGATCGGCCAAAGCTGTTGTGATGTACTGATCGACCTGCTGATCCCGATTGTCGGGATTGTTATGCTGATTGTCATTGAAGTCATGATCGACCAGGTGGGTGGCGAACTGGCCGAGCAGATTGCTGGTGAACAAGGGCGTCGGATCGAGCCAGTACCGCCAGTCGTGAATGGCATCGCCGAAGTCAGTTCGTGCCTAACCGATGTGTTCGTCAGCAGCCAGGGGTTTGTCTTCCCTGGAACGATGACGATCCGGCGTCTCGGGCGTAGCTTCGATGATCTGGATGAGAGCCACGACCTGCCCAAGCCGTAAAGGAGGAGCATAGCTGTGGAAGAGCGTAATGTTCGCGGATTTGTGTTCAAGATCGAAATAGGCCGCGCTGGTCTGGTTGTTGTCGAATTGGTATTTTCGACAGGTACACACGATAGCTTTGTGATCGAAGATTTGGACGCCGACCCTGAGCGCTTCAATGAACGCCTCTCGATGCTCGGGATTGTACGCGATGCCATGAACCGCGCAGAGCCAGTCGAGATCGAATGGAAACAGGGCGAGCGTGGTAAGACGATTGATCGCGTCACCCGTATCACCCGCGATGCCCTTGATCCAGTGCTGAAACCAGCCGCCGTGATCGGCCTGATTGTTGCGCTGGAAGTGATTGTCGTCAACCAATCCTCAGCCAATGGCGAACTCCACGATAGCGCAGTTGTGGCGCTGCTCACCGATGATATTCAGATTGTTGAGCTTGTGCTGGACCTGCAAGCACCCGAGCGCCTGGCCGTGAGCCAGCAGATCAACATGCTCCGCGATGCGTATGCATCTGGCAGCCTGGTGCGCTGCCTTGTCGATAGCAGCGATGATCGCACAGCACGTCGGATCATTGCGGTCATCGTTGATAGCGATATGAATGTGTTTGGTGGCGATCAGGGGCAACTCATCGATGGCTTCGTCGAAGCAATCAGCCTGCTGCGAACCAGTGTTGGCACAGCGCTGACGGGTAGCATGGCGATTGTGCGGCTGACGACTGCTCCACCATTTAGTGGTGCTGGCAATGTCACCAGCCTCAGCCCATTCACGCCAGTGACGATCGAATTGCTGACACCACAGAGGGCACCCTCCTACGAACTATTTCTGGCCGGGTTGCGCGATAATCGCCGAGTTCGTACCCGCATGGTAGCACCACGCCCACGAGATGGCACGGATATACCACCTGAGCAGCCAGATACCCCGCCGAGTAGCGTGCCACGCGTTGTTGTGCGTAGCTCAATGACCGTTGGCTTGAATGCGATCAGCCGTGCAGTCACAGGTCAAGCGATCGCCAATCGGGCATTAGCCTTTGCAGCCGAACTGCTTGCACCACTCGCCTCAGCCAGCCGCCCAGTCTGGATCTCGGTTCTGCGTGAGTCGCTTGACCATGGGCCGGATGCCTACCCGATGGCGGGCAGCCTACCAACGAGTGATCTGACCCCTAAGACGCTGCGCGATCTGCGGATTCCCTACCCAGCCACATGGCGGGGTGATGGCTGCTTCAACGAGGGTGTCTACCGCTTCCAACTGCAGTTGCCGTCGGCCTTCCGGCTGCTCGTCGATGATATTGAACTGCGCCAGTATCCGTCCGATACGGCTGGGGTCGTCTTTGCACATGCATGCCTATGTGGCGATCACACGGTGGTTGTGGAGATCGACAAGTGGACATGCGAGAGCGAGTTTCTGATGGATGTCTACCGCCTGCGTTAAAGAAAGAGGTGCCCCATGGCCGAGACTGAGACAAATGTCATTACCCAACCCGAGGGTGAGCAGTTCGCAATACGCCATGATGGGCATATTGCGCTGCACGGCGATAAGGAGCAAGCTCCGCTCCTGCACCAGTTCGGCGGGCAGGTTATGCATAGTGGTTCAGCACAACAGCCACTCGTGCATATGATCTGCTGGGATTCGGATGATTGGTGTGGCGTACGGGTGGATGGCGGGCTAACAATAAGCGGGAACCCAGATCAACCAATTCAGGTCAAGATGCAGCATGAGTTTGCCAATCCCCATCAGCAGAACCACCATGTCGAGCCGGTCGACCATACGCTGCATGTCGATAGCCAACTTGCGCGCCCAATTCACCATGCACTCCAGATGCGCACCCCGCTTCAGTTACGCTTCTGCAACCCATGGCATATTGTGTCCGATTATGTGCTCGATATTAACTTGGGCAATAATCGTGTGATCTCGGTACGCTTGACGGGCGCAACGGTAGCGACTCCACAGCCCTGTGTCGATGAGGATTGCCCGCCGCCCAACGCAATGCCTGATCATCCATAATAGTGTTAATAGTGTTTCGAGGAATAATAGAATGGCCGAATCATCATCATCGCCAGGCGCAACCGAGGAAATTACAGCTGGAATTGGAAATATTGTTGTCGCTGCACTAGGGGTTGGCGCGGCGCTTGCACATACCGCTGCACGAGTGACGTCAGTCGGGATGCCGGTACCCGAGCCGCCTGTGCCGCAGACTCCGGTTGGGGATTTGGTACACTACAGCGTCCAAACAGTCGGGAATCTTGTGAGTCTGATGACATCAACAGTTGGCGGGATTATCCAACTGCGCCCCGATCCGCCCACAGGTGATCCGCCAACTGCTGCTGAACCACCAGTACCAGCACCAGCGCCAAAACCTGCGGCACCAGCCTCGCCCGCACCACAGATTCCGGTGGTACGGGCGGGCTCAACGCTGCGCCTGCCGCTGATGATCGAAAACCCTGGTGCAGAGCCGATGGCAGAGATGGTGTTTATCTGCATGGAGGTGCGCGGGATAGCCCATGGCGTAGGCCCGCGAGTGTCAGCTGAGTCGATCCGCTTTCTGCCAACGTCGCTGAACGTCGCGCCACGTGATTTTGAGAAGCTGACCGTCTTCATCGATACAATCCAGGCAACCGCACCAGGCCGCTATGAGGTGCTGATTAGTACCACATCCAAAGCATTCGAGATGACCCTGCGCTTTGAAGTGCTGCCAGGTGCAAAGAGCCCAACTCTCAATCTGTAGCCACGCATTCTATCGAACAATCCGCCGCAGGCTTTAGCCTGCGGATTCAGGGTGCATACGCCCATCATACGAAATACTAGCTGGACTTCGTAGGGCGGTTGGGCAGCGCGGGGCGGCGCTCATCGACAAAATCGTTCAGCAGATCGAATGCGCTGACAGCCACCACGGAAGTCAGATCCGCCACGAGGTCAACTACATCGTGGGCATCTTTACGTAGTCGTGCTGGTAGTCCCTCGCTGCGCACCCGCTTCAGCATCTCCGGCGAGATCGAGCGGTCGCGCACCTGTTGCGAGATCTTGATTGCCATCGCCAGTTCACGTTCCAACACATCCGCTGCCGCACCACCCAGATCGCTAGTTGAGCGGGCGAGTTGCCGTAGCGAACGGGCAACATCCTCAATGCCAGTTAGTGATTCCTCGACTACATTTGTGACGTTGATTGCGGTTGAAGTACGCTCACTCATTGTGCATTTCTCCTGCGAGGCCGTGCATCCCGCATGGCACACCAGCATGAACCAGAATATTGATATTGTAGCATATCTGTGACACGGTGACATGGTGTCACCGTGTGCCCGTTCACCGCATCACCGTATACGAATAGCTGGCCCGTTCACTCGTGTAGCGCGTTGCACCAGCAATCACAAGCATACCTTTTTCGCCAGCCGCCAGTTTGATCTGCACACGACCATTCGCATCAAGTACAATAGGTTCAACCTGTGTTTGCGTGCCATAGCGCACAAGCCGTAATATCCAGCGCTGTGGCAATTCGCCAGCAACACGCACAAACCCAGCGGCGATCCAGCCATTATCGCCCTGCTCGGCTCCATCGCGCAGGCCAATCTCTGGAATGCGAATATCATCGATCAGCAGCCCTGGCCCAACCACCGCCGCATCTGTCGTCATCCAGAAGCGCAGCAGAACTTGCCGCCCGGCATAGGCTGAAAGATTGACCGTTTCATCCCGCCAACGGCCATGCTCCGATCCATCAATATCGGCACCCGGAACACCACTGATACCAGTCCAGCCCTGGCCGAAATTCACTCCCTGCGGATCGGTGGTTGTCGAACTTGTCGATGGCAGCGTCCTCCAATTCTTGCCGCCATCTGTTGAAATGCTGACAAAGGCATAATCATAATCACGTTCGATCTCATACCAGGCTCGGAAGTTCAGGGTAGCCTTCTTGACCTTCCGCAGATCGAGGGAACGGGTCAATGTCGAAACCCGCCGATCACCACGATTGCTCCACCAGGCATAGCGCCCCTCAACCGGTTTGGTTGCGAGCAGTGGCACAGTTGTTGCTGTACTGAAATCAAGGGTCATTGGCCCATTCAGCGCCAGATAGTCGATCCCGAATTGGGCAACATCTGCACGCTGCTGCCCAATCTGGGCTGTTTCGGATTGCGGTGCATATGGACGCAATCGGTAGGCATAGCGCCCATCGCCAACCTGTGGATCATTCAGCAGCGTTGCAACTGCCCAATCTGCAAAAAGCTCCCGAAAGCTCAGAACATCCGGCCGCTTCTTGGCAGCTAATCGTGCAAAGGCATCCAGATCATTTCCGGCATCCTGCACAATCAAGTTCGCAAGCGTATCCGCGCCGCCATACTGCTCATAGACATAACGGAGGAATAGGCGCGACATCCCATAGTGAATGCCAGTTGGCTGCCAGTCGGTCAGGGGCACATCGGGTTCCTGGAGAAACAATCCTGGCGATCCAGCCTCGGGATAGCCATTCAGATCCTCGGCCAGCGTGGACATGCCCTCATCGAACCAACTGGCCGAACCGCTCCAACGTCCTTCGTGGATCATGTGTTGAAATTCGTGGGCCAGTGTTGAATTATAGCCATCGGTGCCAATCGGATATGAGCCAAGGTCAATCACAAACATATCGCGTTCATTGCTAAAGCGGTTTGCAGCCTTGACCACCCGATCATTCGGAGAAAAATAGCCACCAGCACCATTGATCAGCGTGTTCACAATCGTCAGGCGATTATCGCCATCGATACCAGGGGCCGTTTCTGGGCCAAACAGCATCCGATTACGCGGGTAGATGCGCTGCTCAAACAGCATGGCAGAACGCTCGATCAGCGCTTGATCAACTGTCAGGTTGGTATCGACATACATAAGGACGTTTGGGCCAATATAGCGCAGGCGAGTCTGGATCTGCCGATTCTTACCCATCGCTGGGTCGCTGACCCAAAAGGACTGGATCTGTCCAATTTTGACGTTTAGCGGGCGCGTTCGAGCCACCCGTGGCAGTGTTCCCGTCCTACGAAACGCCTCAGTCAGGGCCAGTTCATCGCGTGGCAGTGGGCGGGCAGCCGCGATTTGCGCTTCATCATCTGGCTCTGTGGTCTGCGGTAGCGGTGCAATGCCCAGGAGAGTTATCGCACATATCAGTAGTGCTATGCTGCGAGCAATAGGCATGAATTGTCCCTTGCATAATGAAGTTCGTGTAATGTCATAAATTTGGATAGATACCGTTGTTCTATATCATACCCGAGGCTGGTATCATTATAAATGAGAGATACTATGATCAATACGATACTGGCGTAGCGCCAGGAGCAGCAGCATTGAGGCATTGGGATGCGGCAGCCATGCCTGCACATTCCAGGTTACAACCATGTCCATGCATACGCATGCAAACGGAGGAGGGCCGCTATGGTTGAAGCAATGGTTGAACTTATTGTGATTGTTCTATGGAGCGCCGCACTCAGCATTCACGCACGCCGCCTACTGCGTCTCGCACGCGTCGAAACCAGCTACACAACTGGCAATCCCCTACGCCAGCGGCTTGCTCGCGTCTGGTGGTGGCTTGGCCGCGAAGAATTCTGGCATGCCGTTCAAGTAGATTGTCTGCGTTGCATGCAACTGACGATCATGGTATTCTTCCTTGTCTTGGGTGCTTACCGTTAAGTACCAGCAACATATGGGCAGTACCTCAATGGATATCCGCTGGAGCGCGGTTCTGATTGGTTTCCTGACCGATTACGCCATTACGGCGGTGCTGATCCTCCTGACCAACCCTGGTGAGGATTTCCTCAACGCACCCAATATTGCCATCCCGCAACACCTGATCGCGATTACGCTCTTCACCCTTTCGACCGGTGTTGGTGGCTATGTTGCTGGGCGTGTGGCACGCATGAACCACGCCATGCACGGCCTCTTAGTCGGGGTGATTGGCATTCTGATCGGCCAGTTGAATGTGCTGAGTGGCTCACCCAATCCGGCACGGCCATTTATCGTTGCTAGCATCATCGGCTGCCTGCTTGGCGCAATGGGTGGCCTGATCGCCAAATTGACGACACCAAATACCGATACGCAACCCAAAAATTAAAGCATAGAGACGCAATATTTTGCGTCTCTATGCTTTTGCGTCGCTACACCGAACTATGGGGTTGGCTTGAGCCAATCCGCGCCAGCCCAACCCTCCTGCCCATCGCTCGTCTTCACATGTTTCCAGACACGATCCGGCTTAACCTCATCCTCGCCAATGATCGTCACCACCGAACCCTCTGGCATCGTCATGAGCACCTGATCGCCAGATGTTGGGCCAGCGCGCAGAAACAGGCCCTCGCCATTCGTCCCTGTCACCGTAAACTTTGCGCCCGTTTTGGCTGGAACTGCCGTTGGTGAGAGCGCTGGGGGCGTGACCGTTGGCAGGGCTGTGCGAACGATAATGCCGCCCTGATTGATGGTATTAGGTGTTGGCTGGGCAGGATCGCCAAGTGTTGCTGATGGTGCTGGCTGGCCTGTGAGAACAATCAGGATTCCAGCAACCCCAATTACGGCCACTGCAGCCAGAATAACCCGCCAGCCACCATACTGAAGCCAGAGCGCAAAATCCTGGCTCGATGTCGGGATCGCTCGTGCTGGGCGGTTGCGGGCGCTTGTTGATCGAGAGCTGCGCCATTGTGGGTTAATTGGCTCTCCAGGTGCTCCCCCACCGGCTTCAAGCCGATCCGTACGACGCGGAGGACGTTCGGCGGCTGCATCCTGAAGGTCGCGATCATCGCGGGCCATGGTACCGATCCTTTCAGGCAGATCTGCTGTGTCGAGGCTTCCTAATCATAGCACAGCCGCCCTGTTCTTTCAACACATGCGTTTTAGAATAACAGCCGACATATTTGCCCGCATAATGCTTGTATGCTATACTGGCGGGCGCGTGTGTCTACACGCAAATACACACATCCCTGGATCATCGCAGTCTTGCCGGTAACGGCCCTGTGGTGAGTTGATAGGGATGGCGGGCAGAATGCTGCATATAAGGAGCACAGGTACAACATGACCCAGGCATCACCACGGTTAGTTTCGATCAAATCGCTGCTCGAATCCGGCGCTCATTTCGGCCATCAGACGAAGCGCTGGAATCCGAAGATGAAGCCGTATATCTTTGCGGCACGCAATGGCATTCATATTCTCGATCTGCAGAAGACGGTCTTTGGCCTGACGAATGGCTACCGCTTCCTTGTCGAAACAGTTGCGGCGGGCGGTAAGGTGCTGTTTGTTGGCACGAAAAAGCAGGCCCAGGAGACGATCACCGAAGAAGCGGCGCGCTCTGGTCAGTATGCAATCACAACCCGCTGGCTTGGTGGCACGCTCACAAACTTTATCACCATTCGCAAGCGATTGCGCTATCTTGCCGATCTTGAGCAGCGCCGTGATAGTGGCGATTTTGCAAAGTTGACCAAGGCGGAGGGTTTGAAGCTTGGTGTAGAGATCGAGAAGCTGAATAAAGCCTTCGGTGGCATGAAGAACATGGAACGAGTGCCAAACGCGCTCTTCATTATCGATCCGCATAAGGAAGAGTTGGCGGTGAAGGAAGCCCGTAAAGTCGGCATCCCAATCGTCGCCATGGTTGATACCAACTGCGATCCGGATCCAATTGATTATGTGATCCCGTGTAACGATGATGCGATCCGCAGTATTCGGCTGATTGCCTCGAAGATGGCCGATGCCGTTATTGAGGGCCAGAACCGCCGTGAATCGTCACAGGTTGATCAGATGCGTGGCGGGCGCTACGAAAAGCCTACCGAGGAAATAATCAGCGAGGAAGTCTAGCGGCGGATACGGATGTGTGGAAGCCAGAGGGCTGCGGCTGCGTGAGCCGCCCTCGCTTCCCACTTTTTATGTCGAACCATCAACGAGGAGAAAAGCCTTGGCTGTGATTACTGCCCAAATGGTGAAAGAGCTACGCGAGCGAACTGGTGCCGGAATCAAGGAATGCAAGGATACCCTTGAACAGACCGGTGGCGATATGGCGCAAGCAATCGAGAAGCTGCGCGAAAAGGGCCTCAAAGTTAGCGATAAAGTCCAGGATCGGGTGACGAGCGAGGGGCGCATCGAAACCTATATGCACCCTGGCAATCGCATGGCAACGATGGTTGAGGTCTGCTGTGAGACAGATTTCGTAGCCCGCACGGAAGATTTTATCACGCTGTCCAAGGAATTAGCACTGCATATTGCGGCTGTCAATCCGCGCTATATTCGGGTTGAGGATGTGCCAGCCGATGCGATTCCTGGCGATATGAAGCTCGAAAAGTTCTATGAGGAAGTTGTGCTGCTCAAGCAGCCGTATGTCAAGGATCCCTCACAGACGATTGAAGAGCGGATTAAGGCTGCTGTCGCGAAGCTGCGCGAAAACATCGTTATACGGCGCTTCGTTCGCTTCGAAATTGGCGGGTAAGCAGCGCCAGAGCATCAGAGCGCTGAAGGAAGCATCACTTGTTTCAGCGCTGTGCCGTTCTTGTGCGGGAGTGATATGGCTGAACCACGATACCGTCGTATTCTGCTGAAGTTGAGTGGCGAAGCGTTGGCCGGAGATCGATCTGGCGGCGCTGTCGACTCAGACATGCTCGATTTTTATGCCCAGGAGATCGAAAGTGTTGTCCAGCACGACATTCAGGTGGCGGTTGTTCTGGGTGGCGGGAATATCTGGCGTGGCAACCGCTCAATTGCTCGCGGGATGGATCCGGCTCAATCGCACTACATGGGCATGCTCGCAACCATCATCAATGCGCTGGCGCTCCAGGATGCGCTTGAGCAGCGTGGTATTTTCACCCGTGCGATGACAGCCATCAAAATGGATGAGGTTGCCGAACCCTATATCCGCCGCCGGGCAACACGCCATCTCGAAAAGGGGCGCGTCATCATTCTTGCGGCAGGAACAGGTAATCCCTATTTCACGACGGATTCAGCCGCAGCGTTGCGTGCAGCAGAAGTTCGCTCGGAAGTGATTCTGATGGCCAAAAATGGAGTCGATGGTGTGTATAGTGCCGATCCACGGGTTCATCCCGAGGCAACGCGCTTTACCCATATTACCTATATGGATGCGCTGAGCCGCGGATTGACAGTGATGGATAGCACTGCACTGACATTCTGCATGGATAATAATATTCCAATTATTGTCTTTAACCCAATGCTGCCTGGCAATATTGAGCGGATTGTTCTTGGCGAGCATGTTGGAACACTCGTATCTAGGAGTCCAGAAGACCGGGAGAAGCAGCTATGATCAACGATCTCCTGCGTGAAACCGAAGCGAAAATGAAGAAGTCATCCGATGCACTACGCCACAATCTGGCCTCGATCCGCACTGGACGTGCTTCGCCAGCGCTGGTCGAGAATCTGCAAGTGATGGCCTATGGCGATAGGATGCCGCTTAATCAACTTGCTCAGATCAGTGTACCCGATGCCCGCATGATTGTTATCCAGCCCTATGATGCTGGCACAATCAAACCGATCTATAAGGCAATTCAGAATTCGGAGCTTGGCATTAACCCAACTGATGACGGCCGCCTGATCCGGTTGGCGCTTCCCCCACTAACCGAAGACCGCCGTCGCGATCTGCTCAAGACGGTGCGCACACGGGTTGAAGAAGCGAAAGTTGCCGTTCGCAATAATCGCCGCGAGAGTGTCGATGAAGTGCGCGAGTACGAACACGAGAAGCTCATTTCCGAAGATGATGCCCGCCGTGCTCAAGAAAAGCTCCAAGAACTAACGGATCGCTATGTTCGCGAGGTGGAACAAATCGGCTCGACAAAAGAAGCCGAGGTCATGGAGATTTAGGATGGCTGGCCAGCCTGAGCGTTCGCACATCCCGCGCCACATCGCAATTATTATGGACGGGAACGGCCGTTGGGCGAAGCAGCGCGGCCTCCCGCGATTGGCTGGCCATCAGGCCGGCACAGAAAACATTCGCCGCATTATCTCTGAGTGCGCCCAACAAGGGGTTCGCTACCTCACACTGTATGCCTTCTCGACGGAAAACTGGACTCGGCCATCGGCGGAAGTCAATGGCCTAATGCTGATTCTTGGCGAAGTCATCAACCGTGAGACCGAAAGCCTGCATCGTGAGGGTGCCCAGATCCGCCACCTTGGACGTATGCATGGCATTAATGAGCAACTCCAAACCAAAATCCGTAATGCCGTCGAACTGACCCGCGAGAATACCCGCATTACCGTCGCAATTGCCTTCAACTATGGTGGGCGGGCCGATATCGTTGATGCGGTGCGCGAACTGATGCAGCGTGGCTACAAAGCGGATGATCTCACTGAGGAACTGATTGCAGAGCATCTCTCGACCAGTGGCATGCCAGATCCCGATCTGATCATTCGGACTGCTGGCGAATGGCGGCTCTCCAATTTCCTGATCTGGCAGGCCGCCTATAGCGAATACTGGACCACACCGATCTACTGGCCGGATTTCGGGCCGGAACATCTTCGACAGGCCATCCACGATTATACAAACCGTGAACGACGTTTTGGTGGCCTGAACAATGAAACCTAGCCCACTTTTGATCAGGATCGGCAGCGCAGCCGTGCTCCTGCCCTTCACAATCACAGTCGTCTGGTGGAGCCCATGGTCAACCGCTGCTGCTGTAGTGGCCCTGATTGCTATCTGCCTGCTCGAAATCTATGGGGCCTTCATCCATGCCGGCTATCAACCCAATCGTTGGCTGGGCATGACGCTGGCAATGGCTCTGGCTGGTGCAATTGTTGCTGATCGCCTGATTGGGTTGGATCTGACAGCAGCAGTCGTGGCGTTCTCGATCATTATTGGGTTGATTGATGCACTCAGGCACCACGAGCGCAAGGGCATTCTTGCCGATTGGGCCTTGACGATTGCCGGTGCTATGTATATCGGCGGGCTAGCGAGCCATCTTGTGCTTGTGCGCGTGCTGGAAACACCACTCCAACCAGGGCCATTGCGCGATCTTGGGCTTGCTCCCGGTGCTGGCTGGCTGTATCTGATCTGCGCCGTCACCTGGATGCAGGATACAATCGCCTACTTTGTTGGCAAGAGCTATGGGCGGCATCTGATGACGCCCAATCTCAGCCCGAAGAAGACCTGGGAGGGTGCTGCTGGTGGGATGGCTGGCGCGATTCTCGGGGGCGTTCTGGCGGTGTGGATCTGCGGGCTACCGATCCCGCTATGGGGTGGAGCACTGCTTGGCGTGGCGGGTGGTATCGTTGGCCCTCTTGGCGATCTGGCCGAATCAATGATCAAGCGCCAGGCTGGCTTGAAAGATGCTGGCCATCTCATTCCGGGGCATGGTGGCATGCTGGATCGCGTCGATAGTTTCATCTTCACCGCGCCGGTTCTGTACTACTTGATTCTTCTGGCAGTCCGGTAGATTTCATCCAGGCGCGGAATAATGGTACTCCAATCATAGCCACTGCACACCAGTTCGCGGCCCGCTGCCCCAAGCTGCTGCCCCGTTGCTGGTTCATTGATCAAGCGGATGGTCGCTGCTGCAAAATCGGCGGGAGTATCCGCCAGCAGGCAGTGAACTCCCCCGCGTAACCCGGCAACCCCCTCGGCTCCCATGCTGGTGCTGACAACCGGGGCTTCATATGATAGAGCTTCGAGCAGCTTCAGCCGCACTCCGCCACCGATCCGCATGGGCACAACATATACTGCTGCATTGGCCAGATATGGCCGTGCATCGGGAACCTCGCCAGTTAACGTCAGCATACCACTCGCCGCCAACTGTTGCAGAGCGGGTGCTGGACGCCTGCCAACCACCACATAACGCGCACTCGGGCAGCGAGCAAGTACTAGTGGCCAGACCTCACTGGCAAACCAGGTGACGGCATCAACATTTGGCCGGAAATCGAGCGTGCCACTAAACACAACTGTTGGCCCGGAATATATTGGCGGGCGAGATTCAACTGTCTCCCGGCGAAACTCATTAGTATCAACGCCATTTGGCACAACCCCGATCTGGGTGTTGGTGGCCAATTGTTGCAGAATATGAGCGTCATCATCCGAAACGGCTGTGACAGCATCACACTGCTGCATAACCCGCCGTTCGTAGGCGGCCAATTTCGCCCATTGCGCCAGTGAATACAGCCCACCCGCGAGATTACGAGCTGCCGATGAGAGCATGCGTGATTTCGTTACTGCCGCCAGGCTCGTTATGGCTGCCCGTTTCTGTAGCACATATTCGGCATTGAATTGATCAAGCACTAGCAGTGGCCGGGTATTCGCCAGTGGTTGTGTGGTGCGTACAAGATCAAGATAACCAGCCATCTCAATACTCTCGGCCTGAACAACATCAAACTGCTCGTGGGCCAGTATTTCACGTAGGGCTGCTGTATAGGCGGGAGCCGCATTACGCAGCGCCATGTCGGGAAGCGCAGAGCTGAGTGTCGTCCAGGCCCGCAACGGGATCGAACGTGACGGAGGCCCAACAACCGTTACGACCCGGCATACTGCACGAAGTGGTTCGAGCGCTGCATCGGCTGCCGAATCGGAAACAAAGCTCAAACATGTGATGCGATGGTGTTTCGATAGGCCACGGATCAACTGATAGATTCGCATCGTCCCGCCTCCATGAGGTGGGAAGGGCGGGTAGGGGCAGAGCATGAGAATGTTCATTGCTAGGCCAACCAGCCCAATACAATTGGCCAGATCCTGGGCAAAAACACAAGCATGCCGATGATCACGGCACCAATGGCGCTGAGCAGAACCGTACCAGCAGCGACATCCTTTGCGATTTTGGCCAATGGGTGGCGCTGTGGTGATGCCAGATCGACAACTGCCTCAATGGCAGTATTGATTCCTTCGGCGGCCAATACAAGCATAATCGTCAGAATAAGTGCCAGCCATTCCAGGCGTTCAATCCGAAACAACAGACCAGCAATAACCACAGCAATCGAGATGGCCACATGGATCTGGGCATTGCGCTGCGTTCGGAACAAATGGTCAATTCCCGCAAACGCATAGCGGAATGATGCCAGCCGGTTTGGGGCACGCCGAATAAAGGGCGAGTGCTGCACAGGAGCCGACAGTTCCTGCATTGCTTCAACCTCATCTCGTTCGGATGCGAGTGCTGCGCTATTGCTTGTTTTTGATCGATCATTCATGTATTTGCTCATGCCGCTACGCACGGCAGGCGCTTTCATGCCGCTACGCACGGCAGGCGCTTTCATGCCGCTACGCACGGCAGGCGGTCGGGGTGGCCCGCCACCCGGGGTGCCCTCTGGGCCACCCCCGGCCAGGGGCTATCGCCCCTGAACCCCGAATGGAAGTGTGTGGCTTGCTAACCCTGGTTGGTCATGCCTCGGCTGCGTACGATCAATGTTTATGCCTATTGGTGGCTCGCCAACGCCCTACGATCATGCCACGGCTGCGATTGATCGCTGTTGGTGGCATCTTCGGGCGGACACACAGGTTCGCACTTCGGGCGGACACACAGGTCCGCACCCTACACGGGTTTCTTGGTTCTTGGTTCTCGGTATCTGACTGCTGACTCCTGACTGCTGACTCCTGACTGCTGACTGCTGACTGCTGACTCCTGACTCCTGACTCCTGACTCCTGACTCCTTATCGCGGTAATTCAAGCAGTTGCATTACGGCTTCCTCATGGGCGCGCATGGCTGCTGCATCCTGCGGGCCACGCTCGTGATCATAGCCAAGCACATGCAATATCCCATGCACCGTCAGAAATGCGAGTTCGCGGGTGATTGAATGGCTATACTCAGCGGCCTGTGCGACAACCCGTTCATACGATATTGCAATATCGCCAAGATAGCGTGGCATGTCGGGTGGCCGTACAAAACCAGCATGCTCCTCTTCGGCAGCAAACGAGAGTACATCGGTTGGTTGATCAATATCACGATAATCGCGATTGAGTTGCTGCAACTCGGCATCATCGCTCACCAGCACACTCACCTCAATTGGCCCGTCCTGCTGCTCGGCGGCTAGTGTTGTTTGTACTGCACGAATGATCAGGTCAGTATCGATCTGTGCTGTGATCGCTTCACCGATCTGAATATTCACATCAACCAGTATGTTCATGATGCTCTCGCTTATGTTTTTACAATCTGTGGTGCATACTCAACCCGTGGATGATAGATGCCCTGGAGTGTCGAGATGAAGGCCAAGCGTATTCTGGCAATATCCTGGAGCGTCAGCGGGCTTTCATCGAGTTGGCCACTACGAACGCGCTCATCAATAATCGAGCCGACCAATTCCTCAAGTGTTTGGGCATCGCTATGGCGCACGCCCTGTTCACGAGAGGAAACGACCTTGCCATGCTGAACCTTGGCGCGAACCGTGGCTTCCGTCGTATCTGCAAGCATCATGATCGCCTGTTCGCGGGTATGCGGGCGCGGCCCTGGGTAGCGGAAATGATCGATGTTGACGGTATCGCTGCGCTGAAGGGCTAACTGATAGAAATGGCGGATCACACTCGTTCCATGATGGGTCGCAATAAAATCGATAATCTGGCCCGGAACATGGGCGGCCTGGGCCATTGTAATGCCCTCACGCACATGGTCGGCAATAATTTCAGCACTCGTATCTGGGTCGAGATCGTTATGCACATTCTCGCGATCGCTCTGGTTATCGGTAAAAAAGAAGGGCCGTACTGTTTTGCCAATATCGTGATAGTAGGAGGCCACGCGCAACAACAGGGCATCGGCTCCAATTGCCTCAGCCGCGCTCTCGGCCAGATTCCCAACAGCAACGCTATGGTAGTAGGTGCCGGGAGCCTCTCGAATGAGCTTGCGTAGCAGCGGCTGTGCTGGATGCGCCAATTCCATGAGTTGCAGCGGCGTCACAATTCCAGCCAGATGGCCAATGATATTGTACAATCCAAGGGCGACGATGGCGGCTATGGCTCCGTTGATCAACCCGAGTAGGGCCAGAACGGCAAGATCTTCTGGCCAGGCACCCCGCGATTCAATCAGCGCCAGGCCAATTGCAGCCAGAGCTGTTGTTATTCCAATAGCGATCCCAGCCATAATGAACTTGAGCGAGCGCTCGCCACGCCCGATCACGAACACGCCTGCCATCGTTCCAAGCATCAGTGCCGATGCAACATTTACCTGGCCACCACTCAGAAATGCCACCAGCAGCGCTAGCACGACGGTCATAAATAGGGCCAGGCCACTGGTGAACAGCGCCGCCAATAACAGGGCGATCACGCCAAGTGGGAATGCATACAGCCAGTTCCAACCGAGAGAAGCGACCAGGCGTGCTAGCAGCGCCATTGTGATACACAACAGCATGATCGTCAGCAGTGAACGCGGATTGCTAAGTATAT
The DNA here is from genome assembly GCA_038214135.1 of Chloroflexales bacterium. Classification (GTDB taxonomy): domain Bacteria; phylum Chloroflexota; class Chloroflexia; order Chloroflexales; family Roseiflexaceae; genus JANLSE01. The sequence goes on from JBBQSD010000052.1 coordinate 34,171, forward strand.
CGCGTTGAACCACAGCAATATACGCACCGAGTGCAATCGCAAGCAGGGCTGCAAGAACACCCTTGCCGCCAATCATAAACCAATCCACGCCAGCGCTCAGTTCACCAAGGGCTTTGAGCTTCTCCTCAACATCAACGGTCACAACGTCACCAGCGCGAATAATGCTTTCACCTTCGAGAATCCGAACCGTTACCGGTTGGACGGCCGCAATAGCCTCATCTTTGCGGGCGCGGGTGGCCACCTCATCGATCACCAGATTGGGCTTGAGATACGAACTGGCAAACAGTACCATCAGATCCCGATCAGGGGTGCGCGAGTTCAACAGCGATGCCCGATATGGTAACGAGAAGGAACGCAACTGTGCCACCGCCTGGTCATCAAGGGCGAACTGATACTCGCCAACGGCATAATCGTACAATTCAAGCGAAAGCCGTTGCACCTCTGCCCAGCGCTCCGAATCAAGGCGCACAATCTGGGCAGCCAGGCCATCGGAAATGACAAGCGTGCTTGATGGTAGTGCAGCGATCTTCTGACGCTCGGCAGTTGCCGCCAGGGTTGGGTCATCCCGAATCTGTGTGATTGTCAGCAGTAGATCGGAGAGCAATGAACGTTGCTGTGTCAGGACGCTCAGTTCACGAGCATAGACAACCGTATCGGCAGAGCTTTCTGCACGGGCTCGTTCCAGAGCGGTGCGCGATTCGCTGGTATACGCGATGCTCCGCGATGCCTGGATACTGATCGGGCTGGGCTGATCGCGCTTCAGGCTCAGCGTCGGCGGCGGCTGCACCGCCAGAATAGCCCAGAGCACCAATGCCAGTGTCACGATAACAAGCACGAGAATCACTCGTTGCCGACGCGCTCGCCGCCGCAGGCCATACGATGGGGTCTGCGGGCGAGCGGGTACACGAAGTTTGCGTTGCAGAGAAAACATCTATGATTGGCTCAGAATCTCACGAACGACCTGATTGATCACCCGTCCATCGGCGCGGCCCTTGAACTGCCCCATAACGGCTGGCATTATTTTCCCCATTGCAGCAGTGCCGCTCAAACCCAACCCTGCAATCACATCGGCAATCAGTGGCCGTAACTCATCCGCTGTCATCAGGCGCGGCAAATATTCCTCCAGAATCAGTGCCTCGGCCTCCTCGCGCTCGGCCAATTCCTCACGGTGCCCTTTCCGAAACAGCTCGGCAGCCTCGTGTCGCTTGCGAACTTCCTTGGTCAGCGCATCCTGCATGGCCTGATCGCCAAGCGCCTGGTTTCGATCAATCGTATCGGCGGCTTCTTCACCTGCCGCATCAAAGGCATCCTTGACCATTGCCATCTGGGCGTTCTTGATCGCATTAATGCCCATACGGATAACCTCCACCCGCAGTGTATCCCGCGCACGCATGGCCGTCTTGAGGTCGTTCTGAAGCCGTTCCAGGAGGTTCATGATCTATTCCTTATTGTATGAAATCGTATGAAATCGGTAGGGGTGGTTCGTGAACCACCCACATGATGGCAGATGCACACGGCGGGCGGTTCGTGAACCACCCACATGATGGCAGATGCACACGGCGGGCGGTTCGTGAACCACCCACATGATGGCAGATGCACACGGCGGGTGGTTCGTGAACCACCCCTACAGGCTGACGTGCCGTGGCCGCACCCGATGTTTTTCCGCTAGAACAATCGCCCGGATCTGGTCGGCAGCATCATCAAGCCGATCATCGCGATTGATGACGACATAATCAAATTCTCGGATCGCCTCAAGTTCTTTACGCACCACCGCAAGCCGTCGCTCAATCTCATCTGGGGTATCCGTTCGGCGGGCTTCCAATCGTTTGCGTAGTTCATCTGGGCTGCCGGGAGCAACAAAGATCAACACAGCCTCTGGAGCTAAACGCCTGATCGTCGCAGCACCCTGGACATCGATCCGCAGCACGACATCGTGATTGCTTGCGAGTGCGCGGCGCACCTCAAATTTTGGCACACCCTTATACTGGCCATACACCTCTGCCCATTCGATCAGTTCGTCATCGCGGATCAATCCTTCAAATGTCTCTCGTGAAACAAAATGATAATCATAGCCATCACGCTCGCCAACCCGCATCGGCCGGCTTGTTGCAGTCACAACAAAATGAAATGGTACGCCCGCTGTTCGCATGCGGGTAAGCACGGAGTCTTTGCCAACTCCAGATGGCCCAGAGATGACGACCAGCAATGGCGGTGGCGGCAGTGATCGAATGATTGGGTTGAGATCAGTTGTATGCATAGCGTATAATTCCGAGGCCTTTATAGCTTTATAGCTTTATAGGGTGTATGGCATTCTTGGTATTGCGTTCGGATGAATTGCTGTGTCGTATGTTGATGCTCTCACAATTGCCGCTGTTGTCGACGAACTGCACGAAACGATTATCGGCGGGCGAATTCAGCGTGTGCTCCAACCCGGCCCGTTGAGCATTGCACTTGAAGTCTATGCGGATCATCATCGCTATCATCTGCTGATATCGGCCAGCCCGCGATTTGCACGAATCCATTTGAGTGCGGCCAAGCCATCGCGTGGAACCACGAGCGATACGCCACTGCTCCTGTTATTACGCAAATATGTCACCGGCGGGCGGATCGTCGCAATCGAGCAACCCAATCTCGAACGAGTCGTGCTGCTTAGTATAGTCAAACGACCGCCACAGCGCAACTCTGCCCCAATCGAGCCGACCGAAGAGATCGAAACAGAGCCAGATGAGCCAGATGATGAGTTTGATGAGCATGAAGAGAGCCTACTTCGTTGCGAATTGGTCGCCGAGCTGATGGATCAGCGCAGCAATATCGTGCTGGTTGGTGATAATAATATCATTCTTGGGTGTGCGCGCCGAGTTACCGCCAAAATGAGCCGTCGTGTCATTCTGCCCCGTGAACCATATGAACTCCAACCGCCACAGGATAAGCGTGATCCGCGATTGATCACCGCAGCTGGTGTGCGCGATACATCCGAATCGGCTGAACCAGATGCCAAGGGCCGTGCGCCAACTCTTGCTCGTGCGCTTGTGACAACCTACCGTGGCCTTTCGCCGCTTGCCGCTCGTGAGGCGGTGTTCCGTGCTGTTGGCGATACAGAAGCCATGCCAGGGCCAGATCTGCCATGGGAGCGTGTTGCAGCAGCGGTTCGTGTACTCTGGAGTCCTACCAATCGCAGGCCATGCCTGGTGCGTAAAGATGGTGCGCCGATTGCATTTGCGCCATATACGCTCACCCATATGGCCGGTGCCAGCGATCAGCCAAGCATGAGTGCTGCGCTAGAAGCCTATTTCGCAGCCCGCGAACACCTGACCGATCATCAGCAGCGGCGTGAGGCGTTGCGTGCGCAGATCCTGGATGTTCGCGAACGGCTGGAAAAGCAGCGTGCATCACTCAATTCCGAACTGCGTAAGGTTCGCGATCTGGAGCGCTTACGCTGGGAGGGCGAGATGATCTATGCCTTCCTGCACACACTTGAGCCACGGCAGGCAGAATTGCGGATCGATGGCGACCCGCGTGTGATCACGCTCGATCCACGCAAGAGTGCCGTCGAGAGCGCCCAGGAACGCTTCCGCGCCTATGATAAAGCCAAGGGTGCCATGGAAGGTGTCCCAGAGCGGCTGCACGCCGTTGAGGTGCGCCTGGCAGGCATCGACGAAACGCTGGCGCTGCTTGATCTGGCCGAGGGCTTTGAAGCAATCGAGACAATCGCCCTGGAAGTTGCCGATCAGGGGTTGCTTTCCAACCGCCATACAGAAAAGAAACGCAGGCCAAGCAAGCTGAAGGCCACGCCCTTGCGGCTCGAATCCAGCGATGGTTTTGCGATCTATGTTGGGCGCAGCGCCGGACAGAACGAGATGGTCACATTCAAACTCGGTGCACCAGAGGATCTCTGGCTACACGCCCGTGGCCTACCCGGCGCGCATGTGATCATCAAAAGCGCAGGGCGGGATGTGCCGCAGAGTACACTCGAAGAAGCGGCGGCATTGGCCGCCTATTTCAGCCGCAATCGTGAAGAACCAGCCGTCGAGATCGATATTACCCGCCGCAGCCAGGTGCGGCGCATTCGCGGTGGCCCACCAGGGCTGGTCAGCTACCACGCCGAGGCAACGATCCGCGCCGCGCCACGCCCGCCGTGGAAGTAACGAGAACCAAGGACCGAGCATTCAGAAGCCAGGAGTCAGGAGTCAGAATACCGAGAACCCAGAACCACACCCTGACTAGGTGACTAGGTATGTTTGGTGTGAATTAGCGCAATTGGCGAACAACGAAAGGTGTCGATAGCATACCATCCCTGTGCCAACTCCGGCCAAGGAAAGGAGCATACGCACGCTGGATCTCGACACCTTTCGGACCACAGTGTACGTGCTGGTGGACGATTCGATCACATCGCAGCCACCGACGGCCCTGCGGCCAGGTTGACCGAAAGTGAAGTCGTGACGTTGGTGCTGCTGCGCCAATGGACATAGTTTCTTCGTCAACGGGCTTTCGTTCGCGATGCCATCAAACATTTGCGC
>JBBQSD010000053.1:0-38182 GCA_038214135.1 Chloroflexales bacterium
TGGCCTCCATCTTCTCGCGGTGCGGAACAGCGATTGGAGTAGCTCGTACACCGGACACAACTGATCTGCTGATTGCTCTCTGCATCGACGAGTTAAGCAGATTCTGTACAGCCTGGTTGCCCATTGAGCGCTGCAATGCAAGGATGTTGGATGGTTGAGTAAGGGGGATATGAGAGCTGGGAGTGGCACCGAGTTCACCCTCTTTTGACAAAGGGGCGCGTTCCTCGCTAGCCTTGGTGGTCAGCAAGAGCGGTTTCACTCCCATCGACGTCTCTCCTGAAGAACATAACGCGTTGATGTTATCAGAGCCTAGTACCGCATCCATCCTTTTATGAGGGGTAGCCTGGCCGTGTACGGACGCGATATATCGCGTTCCTGCGAATCATAATCCATCAGCCTGCTTAATAATCTCGCGCAATTGGGCAAACTGCCCGACTTCATGAACCAACCCAAGCAGGCAGGAGCCAATCGCATTCATTGGCCCAACGCGCTCGGCAAATCCCGCTGGCAATGTGCGATGGGTATCCAGATGTGGTTGATCTGGCCAGGCGCTGAGATATGCCTGACGAATGCGCCTACTTTCTTCAAGCCGTTGCATGCAGGCAGCCGTCGTCGTGATTGTTGTCCATTCGGGTTCATAACGCAGGCGCGGCTCAAATGGGTAATCGATCCCACGGGCGAGGATCGAACTTATCGCTGCATTCTCCTCGCTGGAGGCCGTGACATGGGCAATCAGGTGTGCGATATTCCAGCCAATTCCACCTTCCGCCTCTGGATCGGATGCAACAAACACAATCTGGGCGTCGCTCAAATCGCGGATCAGGGTCAACATCTCATCAATCTGTGAATCGGTCGTCGCCTTCAGGTCCGCAAACGTTATGTCAGCGGCGAGCTCACCAATCTTGCGCTGGCCACTGAACACCGGGGTATAGTCGATCATCACACAATCCTTCATCGCCAAGCTATATGCACTAGCCAGGCACTATGGTACCGTTTACTACGTGGTTCTCTCTGATAGTACAAACACCTGCTCACATGAATGATACCATACTGTCACCAGGTCTTTCTGCGCCAACATCCCGAAGCAGTTGTGATCGACCAGGCTGCCGTCGGCATATCGACTCGCTCGAATCCCGCCACCTATACCGGCATCATGGATGATCTACGCAAAGCCTTCGCTAATGCCAACCAGGTCAGTGCGTCGCTGTTTAGCTTCAATTCCATCTGAATGGCAAATCGACCACCGATGTGCTGGCTGCATATGTCGGATATCGATATGGGGCCAGAAGGTGGCAGCAAGGGCGGCAAAGTAATGTTTGAGGGCACGCCACCGCAGTTAATTCATGCAACGCATTCACTCACCAGTGCCTATGTGCGCGGTTGATCATGATGCGCTTTCCCCTCTCCCCCAACCCCTCTCCCACTGCGGGGGGAGGGGCTCTGCGCGGCATTGGAATGCGGCATTCCCCCTTCTTCCCAACGTGGGAGAAGGGGGCGAGGGGCATGCGGTGCCAGCGCACCGTTGACATGCACGATTCGTTATATGAAAGGTATTGGCCCTAGCCCCCTCTCCTACGCCGGGGTGAGGGTCAACGGTACCGCCCGATAATTGCCACAGCATTGGCAATTCCATCCTCGGCTCGAATGCGCTGCCCAAGATCAGCGGCGCGCTGCTGCATCACCGTATCGGAGACCGCACAGCGAATCGCTTCCGCCAGCCGCCCCACGGTGAGGCGTTGGCGTGGAATAGGCTGAGGGCCAACCCCCAATCTATAGACGCGCTGGCCCCAAAATGGTTGATCGCCAAAAAATGGCGTGACAATCGATGGGATACCTGCCGCTAGCCCTGCCGCTGTGGTTCCCGCGCCGCCATGATGCACAACAGCAGCCATGTGCGGAAACAACCAACTGTGTGGTACAGAACCAACCATGCAGACTGTCTCTGGTAACTGTTCCTTCTTCAAACCGCCCCAGCCAGCAGATAATACTCCACGTTGGCCAGTCTGTGTTAATGCCTGTATCACCAGATTGGCGGTTGCTTCTGGTTTGCTACTCGGCATACTCCCAAAGCCAATATAGATCGGTGGCGGGCCAGATTGTAGGAAATTCAGCAGGTCGATTGGCGCTTGCCACCCTGCTGGCGGTTCCAAGAACCAATACCCAGTGACATGAATGTTCGCACTCCAATCCTGCGGATGCGGCAAGACATGCGGGCTGTAGCCATACAGAATCGGTTGCGCCTGCCGTTGTAGTGCTGCGAACGGCCCCCAGAATGATGCCGGGGCCATCTGGAGGACTTGCGTACGCGCTTTCGTATCCGCCGCACGGAACATGTGCCAGAGCATCTGTTGTGTCACACGATGCGACAAGCGATTGGCCCATGTGGTCAGGGGAGATTGCGGCAAGGGTGCCAGGACACTGGAGAACTCGCGTGTTGGTGTCAGTGGCAATATATGGGCTTGCAGAAACGGGATACCCAGTTTTTCTGAAAGGGCCAGGCCAACAAACAGCCCACCCAACCCACCAACAATCAGATCCGCGCCCTGACATGCCTCCAACCCGCGTACCGCAGCCTGATAGGCCATCTGTTGCGCGCCTTGCCCTGTACTCGCCAAGATTTTAAGCAGATCACCCTGCTCAATCAGCGCCTGCATACCTGCTGCTGCTGTTTCTGCACTACCACCCATATCAACAAATGCTAGGCCATGGTCCGTAATCAGGCGTTGAAAATCCTGCGTAGTCATAATGCTAACAGAATGACCAACTTTGTGGAGGCCCGTTCCGAGCGCAACATAAGGCTGGACATCGCCGCGGCTTCCTGGTGCAATAATTATTATCTTCATGAATAGTTTCTGCTCCTGTCTTGTGGAAACAGTGATCTTGTTGCGCAAGGCTGCCCAACCTAAAACAATACGCCTCTATGCGCCGTGATATCAGCATAACAGGTACATGTGGAGCTGTAAGCCCTCATTGGAGAGGCTGAACGATACCCTCTTTCGATGAGATAGAGTCATCTGTTCAGGTGTAGTGTATGTTCTTGTGCCAACCCTGCCTGTTTGGGATGCTTGCACATATCGAACGAGTGTGCTATTCTATGCAGCGCAATAAGCAACTCATTTGCTGTAATCAATCCGTACTGTGGTGCTCAACACACCCATGCCAACGGTCACATATGCTGCAATCTGGCCGAGATCTGTCTAGCTCCCAGGAAGCGACATGATGAGCGAGCACACCGCCGAACAGTTGCACGAGATGGTAGACGCTGTCTATCGTTCCGAATCGCGGCGCGTTTTTGCGACCCTCATCCGGCTGCTTGGCGATTTCGATCTGGCCGAGGATGCACTGCACGATGCTTTCGCAGCAGCATTGCAGCAATGGGCACACGAGGGGCTGCCTGCCAATCCCCGCACATGGCTCGTCTCGGTCGGTCGGTTCAAGGCTATCGATACATTACGCCGCCGTGCCCGCTTCGACGCATCGTTGGGAGCGATTGCCGAACAACTCGATGCAAATACGAACGATAGCGGGTGGGATGCACAGCACGTCACAGATGATCAACTCCGCCTGATCTTCACATGTTGCCATCCGGCTCTGCCATTAGAGGCCCGCATCGCGCTGACACTGCGCGAGGTGTGTGGGCTGACAACTGAGGCAATTGCTCGTGCCTTCCTGATTGCTCCATCCACACTCGCCCAGCGTATTGTGCGTGCCAAAGCCAAGATCCGCGATGCTGGCATTCCCTATCAAGTGCCATCACGAGCCGAACTGCCCGACCGATTGGACGCAGTGCTGTATGTCATGTACCTTGTGTTCAACGAAGGGTACTCCGCTTCATCGGGTGCCTCACTCACACGGCCCGATCTCTCGGGTGAGGCGATACGCCTTGTGCGGCTGCTCGTCGAACTCCTACCCGAACCAGAGGTGATCGGGCTGTTGGCATTGATGTTGCTGCACGAATCGCGCCGTGCGGCACGGACATCACCATCTGGCGATCTGATATTGCTGGAGGAGCAGGATCACGCGCTGTGGAACTACGATCAGATCAACGAAGGCATAGCACTGGTCGAGCGAGCATTTGTGTCACGCCAATTCGGCCCGTATGCCATCCAGGCAGCAATCGCAGCGGTACACGCCCAGGCACCCACCTTCGCGGCAACCGATTGGGCACAGATTGTCGGGCTGTATGATGTACTGATGCGAATCGAGCCATCACCAATCGTCGAACTGAACCGTGCGGTAGCAATAGCGATGCGCGATGGCCCTGCTGAAGGGCTGGCGTTGATCGATGTCATCCTGGCGCAGGGCGATCTCGCCGATTACCACCTGGCCCATGCAGCACGAGCAGACATGTGTCGGCGCTTGGGCTATACAGCGGAAGCACGGCTCTCCTACCAACGGGCACTGGCCCTCACCCAACAAGAACCAGAACGGCGCTTTCTTGAGCGACGGCTGGCCGATCTGCTCGGCTAAAACGGTAAAAAAAGACGTTCACATATGGCAATCTCATTGTCGATTTTGGGTGTGACCGAACGACTATCGTCTATAGCGATCCTATTTCATTTGTAAACAAGCGGGGCACTGGGGGCGCAGCCCCCAAGAAAAAACCCTTTCTCCCTTATATTCTTATCCGATAGGATTGCTATATCAGCGCATAGCAGAGGAGCAACCGTGGAACACGCCGATGCAAAAGCGAGCATGACTCCATCCCAACGCATCACCAACTACATTGCGGAACTTGGCGATTGGCGCGGCGACATGCTTACTCGGCTGCGCAAACTCATCCTGGAGACTATTCCCGATATCAACGAGGAATGGAAATGGGACACTGCGGTATGGTCGCATAAAGGCAATGTTCTTGCAATTGGCGCATTCAAGGATCATATCAAGCTCAACTTCTTCAAAGGCGCATCACTGAACGATCCGCTGGGTCTGTTCAATGCTGGCCTTGAGGCAAAAGCAACGCGAGCTATTGATCTGTACAAAGGCGAGGAGATCAACGAGCCAGCCCTACAGGATCTGCTTCGTGCCGCAGTGGCCCACAATATATCTGGCAGCAAAAAGAAGTAACAACTCAGGAGGAAGCATGTCGTTTCAGGCATATCTCGATAGCGTCAAAGCCCAGACGGGCAAAACACCAGATGACTTTCGCCAGCTGTCTGCCGAGAAAGGTCTCGTTAAGAATGGCGAGATCGTCGCATGGCTGAAATCGGAGTTTGCGCTAGGCCACGGCCACGCCAATGCAATTGCCCATGTGATTATGCAGCACGGTAAAGAACCAGTCAGCAACGATGATGCAATTGCTGCACACTTTGCGGGTAACAAGGCCGAATGGCGCAAATCATACGATGCGCTTGTAGCCGAGATTACTACATTCGGAGCCGATAGCGAGGTTGCACCGACAAAGACCTATATCAGCCTGTTGCGTGGCAGCAAGAAATTTGCCATTCTGCAAATAACAGCAGATCGCATGGATATCGGCATCAAACTCAAGGGCGTTGCAGCAACAGAACGGCTAGAAGCTGCCGGTTCGTGGAACGCGATGGTAACACATCGTGTTCGTATCACCGAACCAGGCCAGATCGATAATCAGGTATTTGCGTGGCTGAAACAAGCCTATGCTGCTGCATAAGCTGGAGCTGTACAGAAATGACGCAGGAAACGCAGCCCGATCCGAACAAAAGCGATTTCCCGGCGAAGTTAGCCAAGCCTGCACAACGGGCGCTAAACGGAGCAGGCTATCATGAGCTCGAACAGTTGGCCCAGGTCAGCGAGCGCGAAATCGCGCAATTGCACGGAATGGGGCCAAAGGCACGGGAGCAACTCCGCCGCGCCCTCAACGATAAAGGCCTATCGTTCAAGAGTTGAACCGTATCAAATGAACCGAGTGTTCTTCAAACCGTTAAAGCACCATAAGGAGGAACAATGCAGCCCCAGATCGTCACCAAACCGGCATTCACCGTGGTTGGCCTATTGCTCCACACAACCGCGAAGTCACCAGAGATCCCAAAACTATGGGATCAGCTGGTTCCACGAATTGACGAGATCGAGTATGCGATTGAGCCAATGGTAAGCTATGGCCTGATGGATCACTTCGATATGGCAAACAACACATTGGATTACATGGCGGGCAACCCAGTCGAGAAGGTTGTTGAACTTCCAGCGGGTATGAGCCGTTGGGATGTTCCCGCCAGTACCTATGCCGTTTTCGAGACGACACTGCCCACTATTGGGCAAACCTTCGACTATATCTTCAGCACCTGGCTGCCGACATCCGGCTACAAACAAGCCGCCGCCACTTATTTTGAGCGCTATGGCGAGGATTTCAGCCCGGCCAACCCAACGCTAGCGATCTATATCCCAGTTGAGCAATAGCGTTAAAAAGGATAGGAGTTCTATGTCTACAAGTATTCAAACGGAGCATTTCACGAGCGCAATCTCGACACTGCTTGATGAGACGTTCGACAATGTGCATGGCTATTTTCTCGATAAGGGTACATCGATGTTCGAAACACTTGCGACGATTTCTGCTGAAGAGGCCTCGATACCAGTCGGTGGCAAATGCGCCACGCTGGCAGCACAGGTCAAGCATGTCGCATTCTATCTCGATGTGCTAGAGCAGAATGTGCGAACGCAACAATATGAGCGGCAGGATTGGGGCAAGATCTGGCGTGAGACGCAAGAGGTCAATGCCGAAGAATGGGATGCGCTCAAAACACAGTTGCGTGAAAGCTACGACCGCATCAAGCAACTGATCAACGAGACGACAGAATGGCCAAGTGAAGCGCATATCGGCGGAGCCATCGCCATGATCGTACATACGGCCTATCACCTTGGCGAGATTCGGCAAGCACTGTGTACCCTAAAGCCTTAAACTCATCGACCAATGAAACCCGTGTAGAGACGCAAGATTTTGCGTCTCTACGGCCCAACAACCTCAAGGAGGAGTAAACAATGAGTGGAGTACGAGTTCTGGTTGGCACGCGCAAGGGCGCATTCGTGCTGACATCGGACGACAAGCGTGAGGAATGGGATATTAGCGGGCCGCATTTTGCAGGCTGGGAGGTCTTTCACCTCAAGGGTTCGCCAGTCGACCAAAATCGGATCTATGCATCACAATCCGGTGGATGGTTTGGCCAACTCATCCAGCGCTCCGACGATGGCGGCAAGACATGGGAGCCGGTTGGGAATGAGTTCACCTATGATGGCATTCCTGGCACGCATCAGTGGTATGATGGCACACAGCATCCCTGGAAGTTCGCACGGGTCTGGCATCTCGAACCATCACTGACCGACGTGGATACCATCTATGCTGGCGTAGAAGATGCCGCTATGTTCCGCAGTACCGATGGTGGAAAGTCGTGGCAGGAGCTTTCTGGGCTGCGCTGTCACCCATCTGGCGCTTCCTGGCAGCCAGGAGCCGGCGGAATGTGCCTGCATACCATCGTCATCGATCCAACCAATCCCAAGCGCATCTATATCGCCATCTCGGCTGCTGGTGCCTTCCGCACCGATGATGGCGGCGAGACATGGCAGCCAATCAATCAGGGGCTAAAGTCAGATTTCATGCCCAACCCAGAGGCCGAAGTTGGCCATTGTGTCCATAATCTAGCCATTCATGGATCGCGCCCGGATGTTGTGTTCATGCAGAAGCACTGGGATGTGATGCGTAGCGATAATGCCGGTGATATGTGGCACGAGGTCAGTGGGAATCTGCCATCCGACTTCGGGTTCCCAATTGCCGTTCACGCACACGAACCAGATACGATCTATGTCGTTCCGATCAAGAGCGACTCCGAGCATTTCCCGCCAGATGGGAAGCTGCGTGTGTATCGCAGCCGGACGGGCGGAAACGAGTGGGAAGCACTTACCGATGGCCTGCCACAGAATGATTGCTATGTGAATGTGTTACGCGATGCCATGGCGGTTGACTCACTCGATTCGTGTGGTATCTATTTTGGCACCACTGGCGGGCAGGTGTATGCATCGGCAAATGGTGGCGACTCCTGGTCCGCGATTGTGCGTGATCTTCCGGCAGTCCTTTCGGTAGAAGTCCAGACACTACGATGATCCGAGTCGAACTCCCAGCCCATCTACGAACACTGGCACGTGTTGGCCGGGAAGTAGCGCTTCAGGTCGAGGGGCCGGTGACGCAGCGCTCCATCCTCGATGCACTCGAGACCCAATACCCGATGCTACGTGGGACGATCCGTGATCATGTGACACAGCAGCGGCGGCCATTCGTGCGCTTCTTTGCCTGCGAGGAAGATCTCTCGCACGAGCCAGCGAATGCCCCATTGCCAGATGCTGTCGCACATGGTACAGAACCATTTCTGATCGTCGGAGCCATCGCTGGCGGCTAATCTATGGAACCATAAGGGTAGAGACGGCCCGCTGGGGCGTTTGATCGGAACATAGGCGACCCCGTCCATTAAGGAGGCACAAATGCGCTACATGTTGCTCATCTATGGAGCAGAGAATAGCCTGGATGCGACTGAACGTGACGAATGTTACCAAGAATCGGCGCAGCTTGCGCACCAACTTGATGCGGCCGGAAAGTTTCTAGCAACTGCCCCACTGCATCCAACATCCAAAGCAACCAGTGTACGGGTACGCCAGGGTAAGCGATTGGTGACAGATGGGCCGTTCGCGGAGACGCATGAACAATTGGGCGGCTACTTCTTGATTGATGCTCACGATCTCGATGAAGCAATCGCCATCGCCGAGCGGATTCCCGGAGCGCGCCGAGGCACCGTCGAAATCAGGCCAGTCGTTGAGCTGTCAGGCCTCCCTATGCACGAGCCGCAACGCGCCGAGAGCGTCTAGATCACTGTGTATCTCTATTTCCCCTTGTAAAGCTACAATAGCTCAATCGAATTCAATCAGATGCGCGGATGGGAAGATTCCATCCGCGCATCATTTGCTGTTATACGGCACAATTGATTATCGCATTGTCGATTCCAGGCTCAGCCGAACGACTATCACATGTCACCGTCCTGGAATCACGGTTCGGAGAATGCGATGAAGTACCTGTGCCTGATGTATGTTGAGGAAGCGAAGCTAGAGGCTCTGCCCGAGCATGAATACAACCGGATTATTGGCGAGTTCCTTAGCTACCACGAGGAGTTGCGCAAGAGCGGCCACTATATTGCCTCATCGATCCTGCAACCCATTCAGATGGCCACGACGATCCGGGTGCGCAACGGCAAGATCAGCATCAGCGATGGCCCATTTACTGACACAAAGGAACAATTGAGCGGATTCTATCTGATCGAGGCCAGAGACCTAAACGACGCCATCCGCGTGGCATCAATCATGCTACCAACACGCCTGGGCTGTATCGAGATCCGCCCGATCCACGAGCGCAATCTCCCGTGATTCCATTCAATCAGTAGGAACATGGCACCCATTGTAGGGCCAGCCATTACAATCAAAGGAGTACTCCCATGGGAAAGATCATCCTTTCAGTGTACATATCGCTCGATGGCGTAGTCGAGAATCCAGCCTGGACAGGGCCATACTGGAATGACGAGATCGCCAAATTCAAGCTCGATGAACTGTTCTCCAGCGATGCGCTGCTGCTTGGCCGCGTGACCTACCAGGGCTTTGCGCAGGCATGGCCATCGATGACTGATCAGCAGGGCTTCGCCGACCGAATGAACACGATGCCGAAGTTCGTTGCCTCGCAGACGCTAGAAACGGCTGAGTGGAACGCCAGCCTGATCAAAGAGAACATTGCAGCAGAGGTCTCGGCATTGAAGCAGCAATTCAGCCAGAATCTCTTAATCTATGGCAGCGCAAATTTCGTCCAAACGCTCATGCAGAACAATCTAATCGATGAGTATCGGCTGCTGGTGCATCCAGTTGTGCTCGGCACTGGGCAGCGTTTGTTCGGCGAGGGCAGCACCGCAACACTCAAACTTACCGCCACAACTACATTTAGCTCTGGCGTTGTGGCGCTGACCTACCACCCAGCGCAGTAACAGTCGATGCTCTGATGATTAACCACGAATTTGTGAAGGAGAGTCTCATGCAAACGACAGTACAAGCTATTCCAAGCTCAAAACCAGTACTATGGGCAGGGCGGATCGTTAGTGCTCTCGCAATCCTATTCCTGATCTTCGACAGCGTCATTAAAGTGCTGAAACTAGCACCTGCCGTGGAATCGACGGTACAGCTTGGCTACCCTGAAAGTCTGGTCATGACACTCGGCGTCCTCGAACTCATCTGCCTTGTGCTGTATATCATTCCACGGACATCCATCCTTGGCGCAATCTTACTCACCGGCTATCTAGGTGGTGCAATTGCGACGCATGTACGCAATGGTTCGCCGCTGTTCTCAATCATCTTTCCCGTGATCATCGGGGCGCTCGTCTGGGGTGGGCTGTTCCTACGTGAGCAGCGTCTGCAGAAACTCATTCCGCTACGCAGCTAGCTAATCGTGTAACTGGAGAGAATGATGACACAGGAGTCTCATATGACAACTATACCTACACAAACTGGCTATGCACCAGTCAATGGCCTCAGCATGTACTACGAGATCCAGGGCAGCGGCCAGCCATTGGTGCTGCTGCACGGCGGTTTCGGCTTGACTGGTATGTTCAGCGCGATTCTGCCGCTGCTGGCCGAGAACCGCCAGGTGATCGCCGTCGATCTGCAAGCACACGGGCGCACCGCCGATATTGATCGCCCACTCCGTCTTGAGTTGATGGGTGACGACATTGCTGCGCTGATCACGCACCTTGGGTTCAAACAGGCCGACGTGATGGGCTACTCGATGGGTGGCGGCACCGCTCTACGAACCGCCATCCAGCATCCGGAGCTTATTCGAAAGCTGGTGGTCGTTTCGATGCCCTTTAAGCGCAATGGCTGGTATCCAGAGATGGTCACCAGTATGGCACAGATGGGCGCTACATTTGCCGACTTTATAAAAGATACGCCCATGTACCAAAACTATGTCAGCGTCGCGCCCCATCCACAACAGTTTCCGGTGCTGTGCGAGAAGATGGGCGCTATGTTGCGCCAGGACTACGATTGGTCTGCTGAGGTAGCGGCGCTGAAGATGCCGACCCTGATCGTGTGTGGTGACGCCGATGGCATGCCGCCCGCACACGCTGCCCAATTCTTTGAACTGCTTGGTGGCGGGCAGCGCGATGGTAGCTGGGATGGCTCCGGGATGTCCACATCACAACTAGCGATTCTGCCTGGCATAACCCACTACAATATCGTTGACACGCCTGCGCTGGCAGCTGCTGTTACGCCATTTCTGGATGCACCCACGGCTGCGTGAAAAGGCTACATCTTGAGTAGCTGGAACCGTGTGCTCGACCGAGGATTCGATCATAGCAAACGTTGTCGTGATTGGCGACAGCGAAACGCTGAGTGTGAATTAACCAGCAGTATCTTTCAAGTGTAGGCTTCTCAAGCCCGATTTTCCCCCTCTCCCCGTGTGGGAGAGGGGCAGGGGTGAGGGGAATCTGCGTTAACTCCGCTCAAGAAGCACAATCGGAATCTGGCGATCTGTCTTCTTCTGATAATCGTTATAGGCAGGCCAGATCGCTGCCATCGTTGGCCACAGCGCCGTATGCTCTTCCGGGGTCGCGGTGCGTGCCTTGGCATAGAACTTGTCTGCCAGAACCTGCACCTTCACCTCTGGATGGTCAAGCAGGTTCAGATACCATTCTGGATGCACATTGGCTCCACCCTTGGAGGCCACAATACTATAGCGATCCCCATCATGGCCATAGATTAGCGCCAGGCGGCGCGGCGTGCCTGAACGACGGCCAATTGTTGTCAGAATCAAGGTCGGGACGCCACGCCACATGTGCCCGTCTTGTCCATCCGTTGCAACATAGCGACGAACATGCTCAGCGACCCAGCCCGTTGCGCTATCAACTGGTTCTTGTTCAAGAGTCATAGCAAATCCCTTCTCATATGCATTCTTCAGTATATAATAAGTACACAGAACATTGCACAGGCCATAATCGGTCCCTGCGCCCATCGCTGAAGACATGGTGCTTGCGCTCTTAGCATGATCTCATTTTCAGCGTAGCAAATAGTGTTATTGTTACTAATCATGACTCGTCTACTCTTGCTCTCTGGTCATTCCTCCCGCACTCCTCACTGCTCTTTCACCAGAAGCAGGGCACGGGAATTCGTGAGATCAATAGTTCTGACTTCTAATATCTGCAACTGCTGAGTACACACAAGCATGAGCGAATCACCTGCATCAAAAACACAACGATGGCGTCAACGCTGGCAACGTTTGCGTGCCGCAGCGCGAAATGCCGTTCCATTTATTGCTGGCGTGCTTGCGGCATTCATTGCACTGCTGGCCTATTCGGCGCTGATGCCGGCTGCGCCACCCCTGACAACCAACGATGTCAATACAACAGTCGCAACCGCTCTGGCCGCTGCAACAACGCCGCCAGCCTTTTCTGCACAGGTCTATCAGGCCATCCAACCCTCATTCGTTCTGATCGAGACCCAAAAAACCAGCGCGAATGGGAAATCTGAAGAAGCCTTAGGCAGCGGGGTTGTTGTCAATGATCGCGGCGATATCCTGACAAGCCTGCATGTTGTTGCCAATGCCACCGATATTCAGGTGACATTTGCGGATGGCACCAAATCGAATGCGGATATCATCGCCAGCCAACCAGAACACGATATTGCTGTCCTCAGCGCACGGCAGCTACCCGCACAGCTTGTGCCAGCAACGCTTGGCAACCCAAGAGCCATGCGCATTGGTGATGAAGCATTCGTGGTTGGGAACCCGCTTGGTCTGTATGGCTCGATGAGCGTTGGTGTTATTTCTGGCCTGAACCGTTCCTTCCAGCCATCAAATGGCACACAACAATTGGAAGGCTTGATCCAGATTGATGCAGCGGTGAATCCAGGGAATTCAGGCGGCCCATTGCTGAACCGTAATGGCGAAGTGATTGGTATTGTTACCGGGCTTGCAAATCCAATTGGGCAGGATGCCTTTATTGGTATCGGTTTTGCGGTGCCAATCAATGTTGCTGGCTCGGCAGCTGGATTACCGCCATATTAGGCAAGGAGCATATCGATGGATCGACAGCGGAGTCCCGATCATGGGCCGATGGAACGTGTGTTATATGAAGTCAAGAAGGTTATTGTTGGGCAGGATAATCTCCTAGAACGCTTGGTTGTGGCACTACTTGCGCGTGGGCATATTCTGGTTGAAGGCGTACCAGGCCTGGCCAAAACTATGACGATCAAGGTGCTGGCGCAATCGATCGGCGGCACATTCAAGCGCATTCAATTCACACCAGATCTTGTGCCAGCCGATTTGACAGGCACACGGATCTATAATCAGAAGACAGGCGAGTTCAATACTGCCCTTGGGCCGGTCTTTACCAATCTGTTGCTTGCCGATGAGATCAATCGAGCACCTGCCAAGGTGCAGAGTGCTCTACTTGAGGTGATGCAAGAACGCCAGGTCACAATCGGTGGCGAAACATTTCGGGTGCCCAACCCATTCCTGGTGCTGGCAACCCAGAACCCGATTGAATCGGAGGGAACCTACCCACTGCCCGAGGCTCAGGTTGATCGCTTCATGCTCAAGGTGCTGGTCGGGTATCCAACCACAACCGAGGAATTTGTGATTGTCGAACGTATGACCGGCATTATTCAGACGATCCAAATGGTACTCACCACCGATCAACTCCTCAGCTTGCAGCAAGAATCTGATCGTGTGTATGTCGATCCTGCGCTGATCGAATATGCGGTTCAGCTCGTCACCGCCACGCGCAAGCCAAAAGAGTTCGGCCTGAAAGAACTCGATCATTATGTCACATTTGGAGCCAGCCCACGTGCGTCGATCAATCTGATCCTGGCCGGGCGAGCGCTCGCGTTTGTGCGTGGCCGCGCCTATGTCCTGCCGCAGGATGTGCTCGATATTGCATTGGATGTGTTGCGCCACCGTCTTGTGCTTTCCTACGAGGCACTCTCCGATAATGTGAGCAGCGACGAGCTGCTGCAGAAAATCATCACTCGTATTCCACTGCCAAAGGTGCCATTACATGAGCCAACCAACAGCCGCCGCAACACCTGAGCGCATTCTTCAGCGGCTCGACTGGCATGTCATTCGTCGGCTCGATGGCCTATTGCAGGGTGATTATCGTAGCCTATTCTATGGCTATGGGTTGGATTTTGCCGATCTACGCGAATATCAGCCAGATGATGATATTCGCTATATCGATTGGAATGTTACTGCGCGGATGGACACACCCTATGTTCGGCAGTATGTCGAAGATCGTGAGATCACCGCCTGGTTTCTGCTCGATCTCAGCCCATCAATGGATTTTGGCACACTGCACAACCCAAAGCGCAGCGTACTGATCGATCTCGTCACAACACTAGCGCGGCTACTCACACGCCATGGCAATCGGGTTGGCGCGATCTTCTATGGCAACAAGGTCGAGCGTATGATTCCCGCAAAGGGCGGGCGGATGCAGGTTCTGCGCCTTGTCAATGATCTGCTCAAACAGCCAGCCTTTCCACAATCAGCATTCACCAATCTAGCCCCGCTGCTGAATGCCGGGTTGAGCTCAATCAAGCAGCGCTCATTGATCTTCATTATCTCGGATTTTATTAGCGCACCCGGATGGGACCGGCCATTGAACCTGTTGAGCCAGCGCCACGAAGTGCTTGCGGTTCGTTTATTGGATCCACGCGAAATCGAACTGCCTGATCTCGGCCCGATTGTGCTGGAAGACGCAGAAACCGGCGAGCAATTGTATGTCGATACCCACGATAAACAATTTCGCCAGCGGTTCAAAGAGGCGGCGCTGCAGCGTGAAGCAACACTCAATGCTGGCTTCAAACGCGCTCAGGTCGATGCACTCACGCTTTCCACCGAAGAAGATTTAGTTCGTGCAATCGTACGTTTTGCAGCACTACGAAGGCAACGGCGTAGATAGGTATATATGTCATTTATCTGGCCAACCTTGCTGATCTTGCTCATCGCAATACCACTGGGCATCGTCCTGTACATCCGGCTCATGCAGCGGCGGCGGCGAATCGTGGCCAACTTCGGCAGCCTTGGCTTTGTTCAGGCAGCGGCAGGGCAGATGCTTGGGCTGCGCCGCCATATTCCACCGCTGCTGTTCCTGATCGGCATCACCATCCTGCTGATCGCACTCGCACGGCCAGAAACCGTCGTCAGTTTGCCACGGCAAGAGGGCACCATCCTACTGACTTTCGATGTCTCTGGGAGTATGGCAGCCGAAGATGTCCCGCCATCACGGCTGGAAGCAGCAAAAGCCGCCGCACGCGATTTCATCGAGCGCCAGCCGCGCAACATCCAGATTGGGGTGGTCGCATTCAGCGATAGTGGCTTTGCCGTGCAAGCACCAACCAACGACAAAGATGCCATCCTGGCTGCGATCAACCGGCTTGCTCCACAGCGTGGCACATCGATCGGGCAAGCGGTACTGGCATCGCTCAAGGTGATCAGCGCAGACACAAGCCAAGTTCCACGGCTGTATAGTAATTTGACACCAACGCCACTGCCATCGCCAACGCCTGTACCGCAAGGGACATATACATCTTCTGTGATTGTGCTACTCAGTGATGGCGAAAATAACGAGACCCCAGATCCACTCAGCGCGGCGCAGGCTGCCATCGAGCGTGGCGTACGCATCTATACCGTTGGTATTGGTAGCGCAGCAGGAACGAGCCTGCGCGTCAATGGGTTCACTGTGCATACACAACTCGATGAGGCAATGCTACAACAGATTGCAGAAACTACCTCGGGTGCCTATTACAGCCCAACCAACCAGCAGAATCTGCATACAATCTATGATGATATGAACGCGCAGTTGGTTGTCAAACCCGAAAAGATGGAAGTCACCGCCCTGTTCGCAGGAGCTGGTGTGCTAATCTTACTCATTGGCGGTATCTGTTCGCTACTATGGTTCAGTCGCTTGCCCTAATCACAAGGCAGGGGCGATCATCGGAGGTCGTCAATGGATCTACTCTGGCCAGGGTTTCTCGGGTTGTTGGTTCTCGTGCCGCTGATTATCGCGGCCTATGTTTGGATGCTGCGCCGCCGCCGCCGATTCACGGTGCGCTATTCCAGCCTAAGTTTAGTGCGCGCAGCACTACCACGCTACTCACGATTACGGCGTCATCTGCCGTTTGCGCTGTTTCTACTGGCGCTGACAAGCCTGATGTTGGCGCTTACCCGCCCAATCGCAATTGTCAGTGTCCCTGCTAATCAGACGACAATCATATTGAGTATGGATGTCTCACGCAGTATGCGAGCTGCCGATATTCCGCCAAGCCGCCTTGAAGCAGCCAAGGCTGCGGCACAATCATTCATTCAGAACCAGAAGGCCAACACGCAGATCGGCATCGTTGCATTTGCTGGTTTCTCCGAAATGGTTCAGCCGCCAACAAGCGATCAGGAAGCATTACTCACGGCAATCGAAAGCCTTACAACAGGCCGTGGCACAGCAATCGGCAGCGGTATCCTCAAATCGCTGGATGTTATCGCGGAGATCGACCCAAATGTTGCGCCAAGTACAAGTAATTCATCAACAGGGCCAGAAATCATACCAGTACCACAAGGTGCCTATGTACCAGATATTATCGTTGTGTTGACCGATGGCGTGAGTACAACAGGCCCTGAGCCACTGGATGCAGCACAACAGGCCGTTGATCGTGGCGTGCGCGTGTATACCATTGGGTTTGGCACCGAAAGTGGAGCTGGTGGTATTGATCCAGGCCAACAATTTGGTGGGGGCGGTGGTGGGTTTGGCGGCGGCGGGTTTGGCGGGTTTCGCAGGGGCATCGATGAGGAGACACTCAAACAGATTGCTGCTATGACGGGTGGGGAGTATTATTCAGCCGAAAGTGCCAATGAATTGCAGACGGTGCTTGAGAATTTGCCAACCTATCTGATCACCAAGCACGAAATCCAGGAACTAACCGTTGCATTAACGGCCCTTGGTGCGCTCCTGGCAATCCTGGCGATTGTGCTATCGCTGCTCTGGCATCCACTTCCGTAATACCAACATAGGTAGAGACGCTCCGTTGGAGCGTCTACAGCTTCGCGTTATACAGCCACACAGCGCTTCCTCACATCAGCGCTAACCACCTCATTGACTCGGTCGGCAATGGCTCTCAGTAAGCGGCGATCATAATTCAGATGCTCAGTCAATAAGAGCTTGATATCAGGATGGCGATCTGCCGCATCTGCGATTTGTTGGGTCAACTGCTCGGTATCCTCAGCCGTGAGTTGCAGCATATATGGCACAATCACAAGATAATGCAGGCCACGGGCAGCAAGCTGATCAATGGCTGTGGCAACATCCGGCTGATTATGATGCGTAAAGCCGAGCCCAACAACAGTATACTGGCTATGCATGCGTGTACACTCTGCTGCTGCAATCATTGGCCAATCCCATACTGGTTTTAGGCTTCCATGAGCAACAAGCAACAGTCCAGTCGGATGATTCTGAAAGAGCGGCTGCCATTGATCCGCAATAAGTTCAGGCCCCTGCCCATCCGTTCGTAGCGCGTAAAGCGCCGCAGGCGGGCGACGTATATTATGTTCATACGCACTCATCAATGGTAAACCATCCATGCCATGCGCCGCTGCATAATCTGCCTCCATGGCCCGCTGAAGTGCAATCTGTGCAAGCGCTGGATGATCACCAAGTGGGCGAGCAAGACGCAATGAAATGTTTGGGTGCGCTTCGCAGGCAGCAAGCAACAACCGCCGGAGATCGCGCCGAATGGGCACATCCTCAACCAGTGCATAGGGCTGCACAATCACATCCGTTGCACCATCGGCAATGCAGCTCTCTAGGGCCTCACGAAAGGTTGGGCGACACCCATCAATAAACCCGGCTGCTGCAATTGGCGCAATGCCGGCTGCGCTAATCCGCGATGCAATCCGAATCATAGCAGTACCAATCCCTGGGAGCACGCTTCCATAGCCGATCAATAGTACTGCTCGCACAATCTGCCTCTCAATCGATGTATTTCAATATAGTATTGTAGCATTGCAAAAATAGTTTTGCAATACCTGGGCAAGCGAGCTTTCAGCTCTCAGCCTTCAGCTTTCAGGAGGCCATCCATACTCACTACCATAGAGCCAAGAATGGTGCTTGCTGATGCACTCGCACATAACGGTAGAAGTCCACCAATGGTTCGTCATATTGATCCCAATCTTTGGAATGCGGCAGCCATGCTGCCACGCGCGCAAGCGCGGCTTGCGCACTCCATATCATCAACCTTTTGCACGTTGCTATAGCTATTCTGACTCCTGACTCCTGACTTCTGACTCCTGCTCTATGCCCACCATCCAATGAGTAATCACATCAGCAAGTGAACTGGAGGCACCTGGCATCAACGGTATGGCACCGACACGGCTTGGGTACTGTTCCATGTGAGCTTCAGCGGGATACAACAGAAACGCAGCATCAACACATGGCTGGCCAAGCTGGCCAATCGACCCCTTGTATGCATATGCTTCGGCCAAAGCATCCAGAGGCACATGGTGTCCATCGGCATCCAGACGATACTTTGCATCAAAGATCAACAGGCGCAGTGCATTATCGGGGCCATGCGCTTCGAGCACAAGATCCGGCACACGTGTATGGCGGTCGAGCGATCCCAATTGTGCCCTGGAACCATTATGCAATCGACGATAGCGCGGCTGGTAGCGCAGCACTATTGTCCATGGATCACGCTGGATGCGTAACAAATCGCCCGGTTCGATGTGTACAACCGGTTCGCCATCAACGCCATCACCAATCAACTCCTGATGATCAATCACCCACCCGGAGGCGCATGTGAGCACAAGCGCCACCTGTAGCGCACACCATAGTTCATACAGGCGTGGCAATTCGGCAATCGGAATCTGGAACAATGGCGCATCTGGTGCCAGTAGCGGTTCACGGCGCAGTGTCATCCAGGTTCGATAGACTTCACGATAGGCAGCATCGCGCTGCAACACTGGTGTCGGGCCGCGAAACGCATCGAGTTCGCCAACATCACGCAAGAATGCTAACGAACGCACCTCACGCAACTGCACAGCCGCAGCCCCACATCCTGCAATGATTCGCTGCATCTCGGCTGCTCGACGATTCGTGCCAGATCGCTCGGCTTCCTCTTTCGCCGCGCTTTCGATGCGCTGCACACGGCGCAATAACAGATCAATCGTTCGCTTCAACAAGCGATGCTCATAGGTATCCATATTCGGGCGGCTGCGGCGCTGTGTACTATGGGTTGGCAACACTCCACCACCAGGACGAATTGCCTCCTGAAGCTGGGGCGCAAATGCTGGCGGCACCTGTTCAAAGCTCAATGGTGGCGCTGATGCATCCAAGGTGCGCGCCTGACCAAAGGGAATTTCTTCCGATTCGGCCCGCAGATGATCACGCGGACGAGCCGCAATCTGCTGA
This sequence comes from Chloroflexales bacterium, assembly GCA_038214135.1. Classification (GTDB taxonomy): domain Bacteria; phylum Chloroflexota; class Chloroflexia; order Chloroflexales; family Roseiflexaceae; genus JANLSE01. Next base: position 19,434 of record JBBQSD010000053.1, read on the forward strand.
ACGGCACGAATGAACAGATCGAGGCGTTGTTCAAACAGTGTGTAATAGGCAAGCAAGATGCCACGCGGTTCACCCAATTGTGATGATTGCGGCAAATAGGGAGTAGCAGAAGCATCCTCGAATGCGCCGCCAAGCATTAAGGCCAGATCACGAGCAGCCAGACGCAGATCATGAAGCAGAACTTCATAGCGCTCACGGTCGAGCATGCGTGGAAGCACCCGCACTATCAGCGCCTGCTCGTCCTCACCAACATGCAATGTAATCAGGTGTACACCAGATGCAGCACCCGGATTCCAACGCCACCGCCAGGTTGGATCACCAGGGTGCAGGAACGGTTCAAGCAGCAAACCATCGATCAGCAGCCTGAGCCACACCCCAGGCTGCTCCTGGTGGGTTAATTCAACCATCTGCTGTTCTTCGAGATCCGCGAGTGTATGAACACTATCAAGCGCAACCACGAGCATAGAGCAATCCTATCGCGGTTATAAAATCAGGTGCAACTAGTCAAGGGTTTACGCTACCCCGATGCGCTGAGGATCGCACGGTTTATGGCTCACATAGGATTGTTAGAGCGAGGTCAAGAGCCATCGGTTGCTGGTGGTGGCGTTGGTGGCGCTTCGTTTGTAGCAAGCACAGCATCCATACGAACCCATCCCACAACACGCCACTCGCCACGAACAACAACCTCTAACCAACCATTCTTCTCCTGAAATGGCATCAGGCGCTGATCCAGATTGGCGCGCAGCAGAATCCGCGCATCATCACGGGGAGCAGATCGAATGGGCACATTATTTGTTGCGATCCGATACATTGGGAAATCCGGTGGTAATAATGCGGCACCATCATTCGGATCGCGGGTGTTTAGGTAGTCCATAATGCCATTGGTAATGCCAGCAGCAACTGTATCTGCGCGGCCATACATAAATGCTCGGTCGGCAGCATTGGTCAAATACCCCATCTCCAGGATCACGGCTGGTGTGGTTCGTGCAACGGCGTGGGTATGGCGGCGAAAGCTGAAGGCATAATAGCCACGCATATTGAATGTAATCGCATCACTCAACGGCAGGCCGGTTGCATTGCCATAGGCTTGTTCGATTGCATCAGATAACTGTTGGGCCGCTCGTGATGTGCGCCATGGCGTAGCGACTTTGTAGCCACGCGCCCCACGGCTCGTCGAACCATCGGCATGCAGGGCCACAAATGCATCAGCATCATAGTTTGGTGGAACCGTGGCAGGCAGCACATCCACCACAATCCCGCGTTGGGTCAACAGCTTTTCGACCCGCTTTGCAATCAGGAGGTTCAGATCGACTTCGGCATAGCCATCGGAGTGCCCACCTGTCGATGTACGCAAGCGAGCCAGTTCATCTGGCAGTTCATCTGAATTCCAATGACCAACCTGAATGGCAACCCGTGGAGCTACCCCAATCGGCCTCGGCGTCGGCGTTGGCAGCGGAATCGGAGATCGATATGGTTCCGCATTTGGCGTGAGTGTTGGGTTCTTTTGTGCTTGGCTGGCCGCTGGAATAGCAGCCAATGAATGTGCATCAACCGGAGTGCGAACACTTTCGCCAATTGCCAACAATAATGTGGCGATCAGCATACCAGATATTGCCGAAAATGCTCGTTGCACATTCCACCTCATATATCCATTGTGAGGTTTGCTAGTATAGCATGGCAACATTGGTGGAGGATGAGAAATAGCCGCATGGCTTCAGCCTGCGGCTATTGGATGGGTGATAGAATCAACCTTTTTAGCCGTATCAGCAGCGGCTTTGCCGCCGCTGATACGGCTCTCCAACTAATTCACCGTGAAGGTGAATGTGTATGGCGTCCGAATGTTTACACCATCGTTCTGCTGTGTCAACGAGACGATATGATCGACGGTGACGCTATAGCTGCCAGCCACGAGCGTCGCTGAGGGTGTGAACGTCAGCGATTTCGTCACGGCATTGTGGGTGACTATACCGGCCACTGCTGTACCATTGCGGCTGACAGCAATAGCACCGCTGAAGTCTGTCGTATTTGCCGCTTCCGGCGTAACATCCCAGTTAAAAGTCACATTGATCGCCGCCGGAGCCGTACCCACAGCGCCATTTGTTGGCGTTGTGCCTGAGACCAGCGGATCACGCCAGTTCTGCACGGCTCTGTGGTTTTCGTCGGCGTTTGTATCGCTTGTATCATCGAATAGTTGGGTCAGATCGGTTGGGCTATTCGGTTTGACAAGCGAATTCACGCGGTTTGTGAAGCCAGTGATCGAGCCCCACTCCTCAACGAAATTATATGTGCCGCGCGTGTACTTGTAATTGATCTGTGTGCCATCCGGGATGCCAAGCGTAATCTCCCAGATACGCGAGCCAGGGGAGGTCTCGTGCATTGCTGTACTGGCATTACCACCACAATAGCCACACAGAGGATCGGGTGAAACAGCTTGCGATTGGCCAGTGATATAGATTGTGTCGCCTGGCGGCGTAAAGGCCGGAACCCTCACGCGGAAGGTGACAAGCACAATCTTTGCTCGAACGGTCTCGGAGACCTCATTCGATGCCGATGATGCATTCAGCGCTGTATCAAAGGCTTTGACGATGTAGTAGTAGGTTTTGCCCGCACTCACGCTTGTATCAACAAAACTGAGCGTCGTACCCGACACAATCGCAACCGGCGTTGCGCCCTCGCCACCAGCACTTGTGCCCCGATAGATGCGATACTCAGCGATACCATTCGCATCGATTGCAGCACTCCAGTTGATGGTCAGGCTACCAGCGCCATAATCGATTGATGCAACCGGTGTACTTGGTGCAGTCGTGTCACTGCTGGCGTTCACTATGAGCACGCCAGGCATATCGGTGCCTGATTCGCCAGGATAGAAGCCATCCTGATCGCCATAGGCCCAACTGCGCCCGCCATCATCCGAGAAGCGTACCAGGTAATCATACGTTCCAATGGCTTCGGCACGCAGGCTACCCTGGTATTCATAGTTATTATCGCCAGTATGGCCAGCGTTATAGCTCATCGGCTTCCAGGTCGTCCAGGTTGCCGGGTTGCTGCCTGGTGCGCCATAGCCAACCTGGGCCAGGACGCTGCTTGGGTCGCCACCGGCGTTGGTCAAGCCATCAATATAGGTCTGACCATAGACGGTGGTGTAGCTGGAGGTAATGGCCTGAGTTATCGTCTTTGGATATTGCAACACGGCATAGCCAATTGGGAAGGCTGGTGTTGCGTTGGCCTCGTTCGAGCCCGCACCCTCATTGCCAAGCGCATCCACACCCCGAACCGTATAATAGTAGGTCGTACCATTATTCACGCTGGTGTCGGTATAGCTCGAACCGTTGGCAGTGCCGATTTTCACATAGCCGCCAGCCTGCAATGGGCTGCGATAGATGTTGTAGCCTGCCGAGCCATTGCTATTCCAGCTCAGATTCACGCTACTTGTGACACCATTCTGTGCCGATGCCGTCAGGCCAGTTGGTGCCGTCGGGCCGGTAATATCCTGCCGCGGAACCAGGATGAAGATCGCACCCTGCAACGTACCTAGCGTTATGCTAAAGCTCCCGTTGGTGGTTGTGACAATCTTCCCACTCAGGGCATCAATCAGCGTCACACCATTCCGCAGGTAGGCAGCCGTTGGAATAGTGATCGTCTGCGATGAGTTCTCATTGCGATTGATCACCATAATTGCCAGATTATCGCCCTGACGTAGCGCATAGGATACCGTCTTGTTGGTATCATCAGCCAATAGAAAGGTCATTTTGCCCTGGCGTAGCACTGGCGTCAGTTTGCGGATGAGTGCCAGCTTGCGATACCAGTTGAGCATCGTGTGATCGCCAAGTGCATCGAAGTACAATGGATCTCTGGTATTGATGTATCCACCGGCAGCATTGGTTCGCCATGGGAACGTCCGGCGATCATCTGGATCATCGGCACCAGTGACAGCAACCTCATCGCCATAGTAGATCGTCGGCGTGCCGGGAACCGTCATCTGTACCAATGCCGCAATCGACTGGCGAGCCTTGCCTTTGGCCACGTTTGCCGCATTGAATTCCTTCTGCTCACGATTCTCCTGGCCGGGTGTCAGGCTCCATAACAGGCGCTTGGTATCGTGGCTGTCGAGGATATTCTGGAAGGTATAGTAGGTTGCATCGGCATAATCCTCACGGATCGATTCCAGGCGCTTCTGGAATGTCGATGGTGGTAGATTCGGGTTGCCTTCCTCATCGAAGCCTTTATCATCGACTGCGCCAAGCAAACCTAATACTGCATTGCGGAAGCGATAGCCCATTGCTGTATCGGCCTGTTCGCCATGGGTCAGTGGCAGATTATCGTACCAGTGCCATGCCTCCGCGATCAGTGTTATATCAGGGTCGATCCCTTTGGTGATGGTTCGCAATTCCTGCCAGTATGATGTCGGGAACGAGCCGTCGGTCATCACATCGAAGCGCCAGCCAGCGGCGCCACGATTGAGCCAATAGCCAGCAACACTGAACCGCGTATCCTTATAGAAATACTGAGCGACTGGTGCATATGGCTTGTTTGGATCGATCGGGTCGCGCTTGACGATCACTGGGATTGAGTCAAAATTGGCCCAACCATCATAGGTTGCCGCATTCGCCCGATTCTGGCTATCGACACACGTTCCGGTTCCGGGAGTCACATCGCGGAACACAAACCAGGAGCGATATGGCGATGCGGTGCTTTCACAGGCACCAATCGTCGCATAATGATGGTAGCGATCAAAGAATGGGCTATCCGATGAGAGGTGGTTGAACACGCCATCGAGCACCACCCGAATACCGCGCTGCTTGCCCTCTTTAACAAGCTCGCGGAAATCGCTCTGCTCGCCAAAATAGCGGCTGATCCTCAGGAAATCACGGGTATCGTAGCCATGGTTTGAACCAGATTCAAAGATCGGGTTGAGATAAAGAATCGTAATCCCAACGCTCTTCAGGTAATCGAGTTTCTCGGTAATTCCCTTCAGGTCGCCGCCATAGTAATCGCGGCCCTTCGGGCTTTCCGTACATGCTGTGGCCGGTGCATTATAGGCCCGGCAATATCCTTCCGGCAGCGTATTCCAACTGCGCCGCTGGATCTGGGCATCGGTTGCTGCCCGAATCTGCGCGGGAGTTGCATTGGCCGGGGCCGGGTAATCATAGCGTGGGTCGGTTGTCTTTGGATCATTGCCGGTTTCACCATTGCGGAAGCGATCTGGGAAGATCTGGTACATCACCCCATCCTGCATCCAGGGAATAACCCTAAACTGGGGATCGACAGCATTCAGCCGGAAGCCAATATCCTGCTCGCTTGGTGTGGCCTGGCCAACACCACCATAGCGCGGGCCATTATCGGCATAATAGGCGGTTGATGTTCCATCGGTAAGAATAAAGCGATAGTAGGTTGTGCCGAGTTTCTGCGGAGTATAGGTATACTGCCAGTAGTCGCACGTCGAACCGACAATCGTGGTATCAAAACAATCAACATTCCTGGCCGCAAGGATCATCGGCTGCTTATCCTCAGCACCGATTGCCGTATCGTACAGCCGAATCGTGGCGCTGGTGAGATCATTATGGAAGGTACGCAATCGCAGCGATACTGGCGTACCAGGGTTGATCGCGCCGCCAGGCGTGCGATACAGCGTGTCGCGTGAGTCGTGGCGTAGGCCATCATACTCAACATTGTTATCCTGGGCATGGCCAGCACTAAACAATGCAGCATGGGTGCTGGCATTGTAGCGGAACGTGACCTTCGCGCCATTGGTTAGCACAGTAAACGGGATGTTCGGGCCATCCCGCACACCACCCTGGCCATAGTTCTCATCCCAACTCTCGTTGAGCGCAACCTTGCCCTCATACGAACCAGCAAGCAGCCCAGTCGTCTCCATGCTGTACGTTCCATCGCCATCAACATCGGTCAGGAGTGAACGCACACACGCTGGATCCCAATCGCCAGGGCAACCAAGCTCACTCTGGAAGCTGCCAGCTGCAACGGCGATCACATCAGTTGCGCTATCAAGCACCGCATTAGTCTTGCGATCATAATAGAAGCGGATCGTAGCGCCTGTGGTGCTGAGTGTCGTATTGCCGCCACCATTACGGTGGTTACCGGTATAGCTCTCGCTCCAGTCATCGTTGATCACCAACTTGTATTCCCATTCGCCAGCGGGAATCGTGAACACGCCACGCCAGATCCCATTGCCAATCTCGGTCAGATGAGCGGCGGCACAATCCCACTGCCAATCAGTACAGCCAGGAATCGTATGGCCAAGCGAGCCAGCCAGGGTGACACTCGTTGGATTAGTTGCAGCGGCCAGCGCCGAGGGGAGAGCGCTGGGTAAGAATGTGGGGAAGAGCAGCCCAATCAACAAGGACAGCGTAGTCCATTGGAATCGAAATCGTCGACTCACGGTAGCTCCTTTGCATACAGATCGCAAAACACACAACAAACAGGCCGACGCACATGCGCCAACCAGATGCCACACCAGTAATTATGATACCAACCGGCCCAGGAATCATTTCAGAATCGTTGAGTTGGCGGAGTATAGCACGACCACCAATCGTAGGCAAGGCCGATCCCAGGTAAGAATTGCGTGAGAATCAGTGGATGACAAGATCGTTATTCGGTGCTGCGATCTTGCCGAAGTACCTTGGATCGAGTAACATCAGTGAGTGTGCTACGTAGATCAACATTGTGATAGGGCAACAGGTAAGGAGGCGAGCATGACGTTCCTTGGAATTATATTTGGGTTCGTCGTATGGTTTCTGGTACGCTACCTCGTAGCAGGAATCTATACCGTCGATCAAAACGAGCGGGCGGTGAAAACCGTTTTTGGGCGGGCCGAACGTCTTTCAGATACACCAATGGATGATCCATTGCTTGAGTATCTGCGCCCAGATGAGCGCGAACGCTATCGCTACCCAAAGCTCAGAATTATTCCACCAGGTGGGCCATACTTTAAGTGGCCCTGGGAAAAGATCTATAAGGTCTCTGTTGCGACACAGACGATCAACATGGCAAGTGATCTCGAAACACCAACGGCCAATAGCAATGGAACAATTCTCGAAGCCGTCACAAAGGACCAACTCAATATCGGGCTGACTGGCCAGATTCGCTATCGTGTGGCGGAAAGCAATCTGTACGCCTATCTGTTTGGCGTCAAACAGCCGATCATCCATGTGATGGGCTATTTCATCTCGATCCTACGCGAGCGAATAGCTAATTTCGAGGCACCCAAGTTGCCGGCACTGACCGATAATGCAGCAGCTACGGATGTGGTGACGGTCATGGCAGGCATTTCGATCAACGATCTCCGCAAGAACCTGCGCGATCTGAACGAACTGATGGATCGTGAGTGTATTTCCTCGTCCGCACGCTATGGTGTCGTTTTGGATGCATCACTGATCACCAGCATCGACGCACCGCACGAGGTTGAATCGGCATTGGCAGCAATCAATACCGCCCATAACCAGGTCTCGTCCGATATCAGCCTGGCCCAGGCCTCAGCGGACCAGAAGATCGTCCAATCACGGCGGGCTGTCGAAATCGAAACCCTCAAGGCCCAAGCCGAAGTCGAGCCGCTTCAGGCATTGGCAACCACGCTACGGAGCCTCAAGCAGAGTGGTCCGAATGCATTGGACACCTATTTGCGGAGCGTTCGGCTGAAACTGTATGGCCAGGCTAAACGGGCTGTGATTGAGACGAAGAATTAGGGAGATACATTCATGTCAGACTTTTTTGTCGCTGCCATCGCAACATTCATTTTCTGTATTGTTGCGATAGGTGTGTTTCTTGGGTTACTGCGGGCGCTCGGCTTATATGCGATCGTCCAGGAGAGCACCTGCCGCGTCTATGTCCTATTCGGTAATGTGATCGGCGTGTTGGACGAGCCAGGGTTGCACATTCTGCCACTCAAACTCGGACCAGCGGCGTTTATCGTCAACTGGCTTGGGCGCTGCACTGTCCTCGATCTGCGGCTCGATCAGAAATACCTACGCAGCCAGCCTGTCAACTCCGAAGAAGGCGCTCCAATGGGTGTTGGTATCTGGTATGAGATGAAGATCAGCGAGCCAGTTGGGTTTATGTTCCGCAATGCCGATCCCCAGGGTTCGCTCTCGGCCAATGTGAGCAATGCAGCAGTTCGTACACTCAGCAATCTGCCATTGGCCGATATGCTCGAAAATCGCCATGCCATGAGCCGTGCTGTTCGCGATGAAGTAACGCCAAAATCGCAGGAGTGGGGCTACCAGCTTGGGTCAGTCTATATTCGCAAGGTTCATCTGCGTGATGATGGCATGATCCGCCAGATCGAGGCCAAGGTCGTCAACCGGCTACGGCAGGTTACATCGGCGATTAAGCAGGATGGAGCCAACCAGGTCAGCGTAATCACCAGCACCGCCGAGCGGCAGGCAGCGATTGAGTTTGGTAAAGCCCAGGCTATGCGGCCATCGATCGTTGGTGAAGCGCTGAATGATATATCCCAGGATGTGCAAGTGGCCGAGGCATTATTCGAGATCCTGGAGATCGAACGCCTGAGCGAGAGCAATGGCGAGATCACGCTGGTACCGCCGCGCAGTGGCCTGTTAGCCCAGATGGTTGCTTCTGGCCAAACACCACAACCACAGCCACAGCCACAATTGACAAGACGATAGCAGTTCTGGAAACCCGCTAATCGAGAGGACAAGAACACGCTCGACCCTTATTCGCTTGTTCAGCAACAAAGCAACAAACGAACAAATCCGCATTATGCAATGTGTACTTGTCCTTTCTATACGGAGCTAGTGAGCCTTTACATGCCCTAGCTCCTTTCTCATGGCACTCACATTCGTTACAACATCGTTATGAATGATACTAATGCGGAAAACTGCGTATTCTGGTAACGCACATATACTACACTTCGATATAGGTATTGGCTGTGTGCGAGCAAAGCAGAATGCATCTATTTCATTATATTCTCACCACCATCCGCAATCAATTCGCCAAACGACATCAGCTCTCGTCGGCGATACACCAGGTTACTGGCCAACCCCCAAAAACGCCGATTGATGGGGATTGTGGCGTACCAACCCATGCAAACCAGCACTCCACAATCGCGGAGAATGTGACCGATGGTGTGATTATCTGTGATGAACAGGATCATATTCTTCAGCTGAACCAGGCAGCTCGTATGTTGCTTGATCTTCAGCCAGGGCAGCCAGTACCCACATTCTTTTGGGAGATCCCACTGACGAAATTGACCTGCGGAAACCCTGCGATCCAAGATGTCTACCGAATCAACCAGGAAATTGTGCAGGTATCGGTTTCGCCATTCCAGAATAATGCTGGCATTGCACTCGGGCGTGTGTATATCCTCCGTGATGTGATCCAAACCGTTGGTATTGATCAAGCCCGAACCAGCTTTATCGCAACAATCTCACACGAACTACGAACGCCACTGATGGTTCTGAGTGGCAATACCGATCTGCTCATTCGCGGCTGTATTGGCCAGCTGACAAACGAGCAACACGTACTGATGGAGAGCATGCGCAACCATACCCAACGAATGACAACGCTGGTCAATAATGTTATTACCCTCGCTGAGCTTGAATCGGGGACACTCACCGCTGATCTGAAACCACTGATCCTCAGTGAGTTGGTGACTGACGTGATCAGGCCGCTGCAACACACACTGGCGGCCCGCCATGTCGTCGTATCGCTGGATATCGCACCCGAACTGCCGTGCGTATTGGCCGATCCGCATCAGCTTACGATTGTACTCCAGCAACTGCTCGATAATGCCCAACGCTACACCCAACACGGCCATGTGACGATACGGGCATCGTTCAATCAGCAGCAATGTATACGGATTGATATTGCCGATACTGGCTGCGGAATCGCGCCAGAGGCGATTGCAACGCTGTTTACTCGTTTCAGCCGTAGTGTGGATCGGATCAGTTCGGCTGATCGCGGGTTTGGGTTGGGGCTTGCCCTCGCCCGAGAACTGATCGAGCGCCAGGGGGGCCGGATCTGGCTTGCCGAAACATCAGCCCATGGCAGCGTTTTTAGCATTGCCATCCCATGCGCACAAGCCACTGAACATCCCCTCCCGACCAACAGCCGCACTGCTGCAGCATAGAGCTTGTCCAGACGCAAGATATTGTGTCTCTCCCTGGTTCCCTTGGTTCTTCTGGCCGTATTCTGACTCCTGACTCCTGCATACTCGGTTCTGAATTCTGCTACGATAGAGGTATCGTGATTCAGATGGAATAAGGGTACGTAATGAGTCATCTCTCTGGCAAAGTAGCCTTGGTTACGGGTGGGGCGCGGCGGCTTGGGCGGGCGATTGCACTGGCATTGGCCGAATCGGGCGCAAATGTGATGATCCACTATCATCAATCGGCGAGTGTTGCGGAACAGACCCTGGCCGATCTACGGGCGCTTGGTATCGCTGCCGATGCGGTTCAGGGCGATCTCTCGAACACCAGCGATTGTGAGCGGGTTGTTGATACAGCCGTGGCCCGTTGGGGGCAGCTCGATATTCTGGTCAACAATTCGGGTATCTGGGGGCCAACACCAGTTGGGCAGACGAGCGTTGAACGCTGGGATGAACTGCTCAACACCAATCTGCGTGGAACCTATTTCGTTAGCCAACGGGCTGCGCCTGCATTACGTGCAGCACATGGCGCTATTGTGAATATTGCCGATGTTGGCGTGACCAAGCCCTGGCGCGATCATGCGCCATACTTGGCTAGTAAAGGCGGGATCGTGGCGCTGACGTATGCATTGGCATGCGATCTGGCCCCCGAGGTGCGGGTGAATGCAGTTGCGCCAGGGCCGGTGCTGATGCCAGATGATTGGAGTACACAACAGGGCCAATCAGCTGCTAGCTCGACACTACTCAAGCGCCTTGGGAGTCCGGCAGATATTGGGGCGGCAGTGCGATTTCTGGCAACAGCCGACTATATCACTGGTGTTGTTCTACCAGTCGATGGCGGTCATCTGCTGGCCTAGCGCACCACAACACTTGTATCGGCAGCCAGAAATTCGGCAACAATCAAGCGCAATCGATAGGTTCCGCGCGGTAATGGCGCACCAGTGCTATACAGAAGCGCGTTGGTTAGCATTGCCGGGCTGGCTGGAATGATCCCCTGGCTGCCAAGTTGGGGCTTGCTCTGCCCATCGACGCTCCATTCTTCACGGTAGGGCAAGCCCGCCGCACCAACAATCTGGATTTCATATTCGAGCGCTGTGATGCCATAGCCATATTGATTTGCCGGCCCATTGCGTAGATCGCCAGTGCGACCAAAAAACGCGACACTCGCCGGCGCACCAGATATCACAATAATCGGCAACTGCTGGCGATATGGTGATGGAAGCGCTTGGGCGGCTTGTGGCGCTGGCGCAAGCTGCCACACAACCCCACGCGCCACGAGTTGCGGCTCTCCTTCGGCCTGGATGAAATGCGTGTTGCCGACACAGACAAGTAATCCAAATAGTAATAACCAGGGTGTATTCCGCCGGAAACGCAGCATAGTTGTTACTCCAGCATCTATAGCTGTCAGCCATCAGCTTTCAGCATTCAGCATTCCCGCACCTCTTTGCCTCATAACGAATAAGCCGCCCGCTCCTAGCATAAGCAGCGCGAAACCAAGCCAAACAAACCAGGGCTGTTCAGCAGTTCCGCCAGTTCGGGGTAACGTTGCTGGGCCTGTTTGCGCCGGAATTGTGCCAGCACTAGCCTGAACGCCTTCTGCACCCTGTTGATCTCCCACCGCAATAACTGCTGTTGAAATGGCTGTTGCGCTTTCCACTGCTGTAGCTGTCGCTTCGGGTGTCGTGGGAGTTGCAGTACGCCTGCGTTGCGGCGCTTCGGTTGTTGGCTGTGCTATTGGCCTGGTATCGGCCACACCAATAATCCGAATTCGGACATCGGCCTGACGCGGAGCTTGAACTGCGTTACCAAACTCATCGCGGACATCACGCCCTGCGATTCGATTCACCACCAGATTATCGATTGGGGCCAACACAGCAAAGGTTGTCGTTGCCGTCACAACCTCGCCTGGTTTCAGGCGACTCAGCCCCAAGCCAGCCAGGATATTATCCCAGCCAAGCGATCCAGTGATCGGATCGGCTCGATCGGGTGCTGGCTGGGCGGAAACAAAGCGCAGGTAGCTTGGATCAAACAGATCATCGACGGGCACGCGCACAAGGTCGGCAGCACCAGTATTGCGAATGGTGATTGCAAAAGAGACAGCTGGGGCATCGGCGCGAATCACATCGGCGAGCAATGCTTTTTCAATCGTAACACTGCCTCCTTGAATGGTTCCCGTATTTGAGGAGCCGGTTGAACCACCACCCAGGCCACCTGAACCAAGCGCAGCCTCGATCCGTGCCCGATTGATCACACTATCGCTGATACCAATTGCTCGAAAGACGGTAGTGATCGTGAATTCTGCTCCTGGCGCGAGATCACCAAAGCCAGGCAGATCGGTCAGATCACGCCAATCCAGCCGCCCCGTGGTGCTCTGATCGGGGGCTGGTTGAAAGCGATTGAGGATTGGCTGGAGCACCGCAGGGTCATATTCATCGATCAATGGCAGGGTTGTTACGGTAACAGAGCCAGTATTGCGAATCCGAACCGTAAAAGTCAGATATGTTCCAACCTGAACAACAGCGCTGCCAACCAGCGTTTTGGTTATTTCAAGCCGCAGTGTAGCGGCCTGTTGCGGAATAATTGCTGGCGTAGTGCTATCAGGAGTAGCGGTACTTACAGGAGGAGGAGCAATCGCCAGCGGCGTAGCAGTCGCCAGCGGCGAACTAGTAAGCGTGGGTGTGACCGTCGGCTCAAGCGACACGAGTGGTGTCGGCGAGGGCGGAATGATTGTTGGCTCAACCGTTTCTGTTGGTAGCACAGTTGGTTCAGCTGTGAAAATTGGTTCGGGTATTGCGGTTGGATCGATGGCATAGGCAGGCGCGGCCAAGCCAATCAGTATGGTCATCACGGCCAGTGTGATCAACAGGAAGCGGCACCACCAAGATCGCATCAATCGCTCGCTTTCATTTTTTTGATCGAACCTGGCCACTACGGCCCTTTTCGGTTACCACGGGTTCGGCGGCATCAGGATTCAGTGCCTGTTCGCGCTCCAGGCGGCGCTGCTCGTCGGCAGTAATAATCGCAATTGTTGCACGCATGCTCCAGACCGTCAGCAGCGCAATCGTGAGAATAACAGGGAGGATCAGCACTACAATCGAGAGTACAATGATCAAGCTCATCAGCAGCGCCGTCAAAAAGGTGAACAGCGGGCGACCAAAGGCCATAACGAGTGCATTACGCCAGAGTAGGCGCAGGCGCTGCTGTTCTTGTAGAAGCATGAGCGGCCCGAGATAGATCAGGAGTGTACACCAGGCCGCCATAAAATAGATGAACAGCACCGTCAGAAACGCACCAAAGAACCCTTCGAGTTGTGCATAGAAGGCCAGATTGAAGATCAACGCGACCAAGCCGAGTGTCCATAGGCCATAGACCTTCCAGGAGAGCAGGTAGTGCTGGCGAGCTCCCTCAAAAAACAGCCCAATTGGCGCAACACGGCCATCTGTAATTCGGTGCGCCATTGTCAACAGCCCAACACTGGCCGGGCCAAGCAACAACACATTCACCAATGCAGCGATTGCCGCATAGATCGGGTAGGCATTCAGAGTCAGAAAGATGGTTACGACAAACAATGGCCCAGCGATGAGCACCCATAGCACATTGGCACCCATCATGACAAACAGTTCATCGAAGACATCGCGAGCCGCACGCCAGAAAACGATAAAAGGGTTCATCAACACCATCTCCGATTTCAAAAAGTATAATCCAGGATCAGCGCCGAAGATAGATCGCCGCACTCATAAACACAGGACTGAGAGCAATACGTAATCTTGTCGTAGCATCGTATGGAAAGAACAAGAGTTTGTTATATACTTGTTATCGTTCGTTCAGCTAATATCGCCTCCAGGCGCTGTTGCTCAGCTAGTGTAACCCAAGGCAGTGGCGCTGGCTCAAGCCATTTGGCAAAGCTCTCGATTGGTGCGGTTCGATGTGCTTGAATACTTCGGCGCTGTTCGAGATAGGCTGATATGTGACGAAACGCCTCCATCCGCCCCGCGATGATCGCATGTTGACCAGTAGCTGCGGCATATAGGATTGCCAGCGCATCATAACGCACAATTGCCATGAGGCAGCGTACCAGCAACGGGCCTGGGAAGCAGCGCACAATTGCGGCGATCCGGTTGCGGCCAAGTAATCGTTGTTTGAAGGGCGAACCCTGCCCTGCTGTTGCCGAATAGACATGCCGTGCCCGTGCTTGTGGTGCGATAATGGTTTCCCAACCGCGAAGGAGCGCCCGCCATGCCAGATCTACATCTTCGAGATAGTTGAAGAAACGCCCCTCAAGCAGCCCAATATCATCGATCATGGCCCGCCGTAACAGCGCCGCTCCACCACTCGCACCCATAATTGGCTGGATGGAATCCGGCAGTTCCGCCACCGATTGGCCTGTCCACAGATCAAGTGCGACACCATCTCGCCTTGCTCGAATGCCTGCCGCCGCAACAATCTGCGGTCGATGGGCGAAGGTCAGCACGCCTGCAATCGCTCCAGCGTGCGGCGCGGCGCGAGCAGCGGCCTGCAGCGCAGCAATAAACCCTGGTTCGGCAAAGGCGTCATCATTGATCAGCAGGATATCATCGCCGCGCCGCGCCGCACGCATGCCCGCATTCACGCCTCCAGCAAATCCCAGATTCTGGCGCATTCGCAGCACGCGCAGCGTTGGCGCATGCTGGTGAACCCATGCCGAAGTGCCATCAGTCGATCCATTATCGACCACAATCACCTCTGCATCAGCAGGAAGCTGCGGCATGATCGCAGCCAGGCATGTCGGCAGGTGTTGTAAACCGTTCCAGGTTGGGATAACAATAGACATGCGCGATGGCATGATAGCTCCATATCTGATTGATCGTAGCGATGATAGCACAGATGCAACAATTCCTGTGATGGCGGCGTACAACCGGAAGACAGAACTGGCCGCATGTGTGGCCAACACAAGGAGCAGACCAATGAATATGAACCTGAACAATAACAAACGGCAAACCGTCGTTATGGGTATCTTCCTGATCGCACTCGGAGTCGTATGGTGGTTAAATCTGTGGTGGCTGTTGCTCCCAGCGGCAATGATCATCGCTGGCGTTGTTGGCTATTTGCAGCGGCGTTCGGCTGGGCGCAACGATGAAGCCATGCAGGCGGCACTATGGGGAATTGGCATGGGGCTACTGTTCCTGACCAGTTTTGTCTGGCCGGGTGTACTGTTCGTTGCTGGTGCAAGCATTCTGCTGCGTGGCCGTGAGGCACAGGTTGAAGCAAATGTACGGCATGCAATCACGCGTGTCCGCTCGAATCGTGCCCGCCGCTCATCAACAGAGCGCGTGCCTGTTGAGACTATTCCCGCAACCATTATTCCAATCACCCAATCTAGCGTTTCCGTGAATGATACAACGCGCCTTCACGAATAGTACTCCGCCCAATTTAATTGCAGAACAACAAACACCCCCAGTCAGTTTCCTGATTGGGGGTGTTGATTGTGTGCTCAGTGGTTATGGCTGCTTCGTCTGGTTTGTGTTAAGGCCAGCCTGATTGATCAGTGTGCTAGCATCCGTCAGCAATGTTTGCTCGCGGGCGGCAAGCAACTCCTTGGCCTTCGCTAGAATATCATCGGCTGTTTTGCCTTTGGATTGGGCGATCTGGGCCAAGCTCTTACCAGCCTTCAGTTCTGTCGTGATCTCTTTTGCTGTCAGGCCGGTGACAGCGCTGGTGGCTTTGATCAGCACACTCGCTGCGGCACCCTTCTGGCGCTGATCCTGGCGCTGCTGGATATTCTGGCCAAGGGTTGCATCCTGCATAACAGTTGGTGCATTCTTATCGAACGTCGCTAACATCTCATCGGCTTTGGCCTGGGTCAATCGCTTATTTGTCACTGCCTTGTCGAGGCGTTGTTTGAGTTCGGTGCGAACAGCTGCAATGATCGTATCGGCGCTCTTGCCCTTCTCCTGAGCGATCTGGGTTAGGCTCTTGCCAGCTTTAAGCTGCTCAACAACTTGAGCGTTGGTCAGCCCTGTGGCATCGGCAGTTGCCTTGATCAACCCGCCTGCGAGATCATTTCCTCCAAGGCGACCATGGCGGCCACCATTAATTGCTTGCTGAATACTTGCTGCTGGCATATTCTGGGTGCTGTGGGTCGCCTGAGCAACCCCGCCAATACTTGCGAGGGCAAGTGCGCCGCCAATAATGCTACTAAGAATAATGCGCTTCATGGGAACTCCTTCATGTTCTTGCGATCCCGCCAACGGATTGGAACGGGCTAAACGTCGATCACATGGCGATCATAGCAACCAGTAGTGAAGAAGTTGTGAAGAATTTATGAGGGTAGGGAGAATACCTGGCGCGAGCTCATTCTGTGGGTCTGCGCGACCCATCCCTGCGATTGTATTCGCCCACTACAGCCTAACAATTGCGTCAATAGAGCGCCGAAGGATAGCACATGCCAACTCTAATTTTGGCGGGGTGATTTTGGGGAGGAGTATATCTGTAAAAGTCTCATCCCCTGCAAAATTCAGACCGGAATCGCCTGTTAAGCTATCCTTAAACTCAATCGCACGCGAGCCATTGTCCAGATTCTTGTAGTGCATAACTATCGGGTTCAATCCAGTTACCGTTCGTTACCAACGCTTAGTGATCGGATTCCAGCTTCATCCGTCAGCACCACACAACCACGCTTGATATCGATCAGCCCTTGGGCGCGGAATTCGTTGAGAATCTTGGTTGCGGTCTCGCGGTAGGTACCAACCATCTCGGCAAGGGCCTCGTGTGTAAAGCGCACCTCACGTGCGCCACTCGCGATGCGAAACAGGCGCGTCTTTGGCGGACGTGCGAGTTGGAGTAACAGGCTTGCCAGGCGTTGCGGCACATTTTTGAAGGCAAAGTCAGAGAGGCGCTGTTCGGCACTGATGAGCCGCTGGCCCAGGATTTCAGCAATGCGGGTGGCGATGCGTGGATCGCTCAACAGCATGCTCTTCACATCTTCACGGCTCATCAGGCAGAGCAGGCAGGGATCTAACGCCTCGGCATAGCTCTGATGCAGCCGTTGGCCAAGCATCGCCATCTCGCCAAAGATTGTCCCCGGTTCGAGCACGGCGGTAGTTAAGGCCTTGCCCTCCGCCGAGAGATGGTAGAGTCGCACGCGACCCTCTTTTAGCATAAAAAGCACCTCGGCAGTCTGTTCAGGTGAGAAGAACACGGTACCTTCTGGTACGCGCTGCATCGGCGCATGCGTACTGAGTGCCGCGATTTCATGATGATCAAGATCCTGAAAAATATCGACGTCACGCAAATAGCTCAATTTGTCGAGTATTTGTTTTGATTCTTGTTTATCCATCAAAAACCTCCAAAGGAACTACGGGGCTTTAGCCCCTGTAGTAACTGACAGAGAATCCTTACGTACCCATTCGCTTATGCGGCTTATTCCGTGTGTGGGTTGTCGCAAGATCGGCCAAGCGCAATGCCACGATGCCATTGACAGCAGTTCGTGCGGTTCGCCCAATTGCCTGCAACCAGCCTTCAGTAGTTGGGTAGTTGTAGCCAACACATACCAAGCGTGGGTTCGAGTGTGCTCGACCGTAGCGGTCAAGTATTGGCTGACCTTCGCTATTGAATGTAAGCATGTGCGCAACCGAATCCAGAGCTGGTCGGTAGCCAGTTGCCATGATAAGCGTATCAAACGGGGCGCTGCGATCATTGCTGAAGTGTGCAACGTCTGTCGTGAGGCACTCCACGGCTGGATAGACCTGCACCTGCCCAGATGCGACAGCTTGTGGCAGTTTGTAGCCAACGACAGGGAAGTGATCCAGTGATGAGCCAGATGGGAGCGGCAAACCGAGATAATAGAAGTCGCGCCGCCGAAGTAGCCGCGCAGCAACTCGGCGGGCGAGGCGAGGCAGGAGCCATGCCGCAAAACGCACCGTGATATCAGAGAACGGCTTGGGGACAAAGGCAATCCCACTTCGGACCGAAATGGCTGTTTCAATACCATGCTCAGCAAGATCGACAGCGATTTCGGTGCTAGAGTTACCGCGCCAACCACCAAGACACGCTGCCCATGAAATTCGGCATGGTACAAGGTGACCCCTTCATCGATCTGTAGATGGAAGTGTTGAGCATAGCGACGCAGATAGGCCAGAAACTGCGTGCGGCTTGGGAAATTCGGATAACTGATTGGCATAGCGAGCCCAGGCAGGGCCGAGACCTGTTTGAGCGTATTGAGGCACAGCCGATCATAGTGCTGTTGCCAGGCATACCCAATGCTTGCACGCTCCAACACGCGATAGGGCAAACCAAGCCGGGCTAGCTCGGCTGCTATTGCTAATCCCGCTGGCCCAGAGACAAAGCGGCAGAGTCGGTTCGCGCCGTGCGTGCGGCTCCTGATCGCGCTGATCGGACAACGAACGAACTGCTTCCCAAAACCTGCCCGATCTTTCGTGATGATCGTTCGATTCGCTACGACGCCCGCTCCTCCAAACTGAAAAGCATGGATCGGGTCAGCCTGAGTACTATGCACGGGCGGGTGGTTGCCCAATTCGTGTTGGGCGATCTGCAATGATCGTGCCTCTATGATCGCCGTTGGAAGATCGGCGGGGCCGAACTGATTCGGCGGGAGAACGTCTGGTATCTGCACATCACGCAGACCAAAGCC
>JBBQSD010000054.1:0-37541 GCA_038214135.1 Chloroflexales bacterium
AAGGCTTTGCTCATGCCCTAGATTGTATGAGCATTTGACACACGCCAGCGTATGGCGATAATATAATTGTCATCTTGTTATTGTGAGAATGGCGTTATGCCAAAAATAAACCGTCCTTCTGCACCCACTGCTCTTTCATCACCATCCGAACCAGTTGCCCGCCAGCAGGGATTACGAGCGTTTCAGAATGGGCGCTTTGATGACGCGATCAATTTGTGGTCGCCAATGGCCGCTAAGAATGCAGAGATCCGCCATGCCTTAGCAGAGGCGCATTTCCGCCGTGCATTAAAATTGCCTGGTGTACCAGGGTTGGCGGATCTGCGCCGAGCAGCCGAACTCGAACCGACCGATCAACGCTATCAGTATCATCTGGGCATGCGTTTGCACCAGGATGGCGATTACCAATCTGCGAGTGTGTGTTACTGCTCGGTGATCGACCATGGTGGGCCGCGTGGTGCCGCGTTGCTGCTGGCATTAGCGGCGCTCGAACGCGATCCACAGGCCGATCTTGCGGCACTGCCTGGGAGTACACCCGAGATTCGGGCGGCACTGATGCCAATACAGAGTTTGTTGGTTGGCCGTGCTGTCACGCCAGCGATGGCACAGGTGAACGCAACCGAAGCGGCACTTGGGTTTGCTCCCGCCGATGTTGCCGCACTAACGATCATCTGGCGTGGGTTAAGCGAGATCGCCGAGGCTAATCCCAAGGCCGCAACAACGCTTGATGATCCGCGCCCGCTCTCACGCCCGCCACTGGTTGCCATTCGGCGTTTTTATCGCGGGGTTGCCGCTGCACAGGCCGGTGATCTTGTAACGGCGCTCAAGCTCTGGCAGCAGACGTATGAGGGCAAGCTGTTCACGGCTGCGCTGTTCAATAATCTGGCGGCGGCATTGTATGGGCAACTTGCCGAACAATTGGATGCTGGCGATACTTTTGGTGC
Source organism: Chloroflexales bacterium (assembly GCA_038214135.1). Taxonomy (GTDB): domain Bacteria; phylum Chloroflexota; class Chloroflexia; order Chloroflexales; family Roseiflexaceae; genus JANLSE01. The sequence goes on from JBBQSD010000054.1 coordinate 942, forward strand.
AGCCGATCTTGCACTGCAATCTATTGCGCTGCCATTGAATAATGCGGCATTTGATGAACTACGGGTATCTGCCCTGGATCGCGCCGCTCAGGCCGCGGCCATCGCTGGCGATTGGCCCCAATCGACGAACCTGTGGGAGGCTGCGCGGCAGATCGTTGCGACGAGTTCTGGCCTTGGCTCGCCCCGCCCTATTCTACGTAACCTGGCATTATGCTATGAGGCCCAGGAACGCTGGCTGGAGGCTGCCGATGCCTGGCGGGCGATGCTGCGCACCAAATCACGCAAGAAGAGTGGTGAAGCCACTGCTGCTGCTGCCGAGATGCAATGGGCTGTAGTGCGTAAACGGGTGATCGATTGCTATAAGCGTGCTGGCCGCCCCGATGAGGCAGTGACGGTTTTTCGCCAAATGATCAAAGCCGAGCCTAATGATGTTGATGCGCGGCTCCAGCTTGCCGATGCGCTGTTGGCCAATGATCAGGAGCAGGCTGCACTGAATGAGATTGAGCGTGCAATCAAGATCGATCCCGATTCTGCCGATGCACAGATGCGCTATGCTGCAATCATGAGTGCGCGTGGGTATCTGGTTCATGCCGAACAAAGCTTGCGTGAAATACTGAACAAACATCCAAACCGCGTGGATGTGCGCCGCCAATTCGCCCAGATGTTGCTTCTACACGCTGAATCCTATATTGGCCATCGCAACGATGTTGCTGGCGAAAAAGCGTTACTTGAAGGACAGGCACTTGATCCAGATAACTATAAGTTCCCGTTGAACCTTGCGCGGGCCTGTTTCAATCTGAAGCGGGGCGATGCTGCACGCAAGCACCTTGATCGGGTGTTGGAACTAGCTGGCGATAACATCGAAGCCTATTTGCAGGTATTCCAATGCTGGGTTGTTGAGCAGGATGTCGATGCGGCGCGTGCCGTTGTGGCGCGTGCCGAAGCATCGGCCAAGGTTGATGCGGATTTCTATGGCCAACTAGGCGCACTTGCGATCATTGAGGCGACGCCGCCACCCGAGCATCCATTCTTTGGCCAAATACTCCGTCAGCAGCAACCGAAGCCAACCATCGATACCCCATTGATGCAGTATGGTTATGAGCTTGTTGCGCGGGCATTTACCCTCAGCCCGAATGATACCCAATTGCGCCTGCGCGCAGCGACCATCCTGATGGGGCCGCGGCCCGATCTGGCGTTGACCTATGTTGAACAGGCCATGCACCTTGCACCGGATGAACCAAACATCATGCTGCTGTATGGCGTGGTTCTGGCGCTGAACGAACGCAAGCGTGAGGCGAAGGATCTGCTGCGTAGGGTTGCCACGCTTGGGCGTAAGCAGGGCAATACGGAATTGGTCGAACAGGCCAATCAGATGCGCCGTGAGATCGATAGCCCATTCTTCCATATGGCCTTCCAGATGTCATCAATCCTGGGTGATCCAGGGATTGATCCAAATGATCTGTTCTGAGGCACGCTATGAAACCATATAACGACCCCTATGCGATCCTTGCTGTGGAGCGGACGGCGACGGCAGCGCAGATCAAGCAGGCCTATTTTACGCTGGTGCGAGCGCATCCGCCCGAGCGCGATCCCGATATGTTCAAGCGCATCCGTTCCGCCTACGAGTTGCTGCGCGATCCGGAACAGCGCGCCGAAACGGATTTGTTGCTGTTTGAACCCTGGCCCGAACCGGCCCGCCGCCGCCGTGCGCCAAAGCTTGATCTCTCACTCCAACCCGCCGATGTGATTATTGCTGCCCGTGCGATCACCGATCTGGATCGCACCGATTGGCGCGAACACTATGGGAAGGTCAAGCTATAGTGACGAGCGACGAACGAGATGCGCTGATTCTACCGGATCAATCAGACGCCCTACGTGATGTGCTGGCCGGGGTGGAAAAGCAGATCGGGCGGCTTGGGCGCGAACAGTTCAAAACCAATACGCTCGCAGAGACGCAGGCTGCCCAGCTTACAGCCACATTGGAGGCCCTGCGTAGTGCGGATGAGCGCCGTGAGGCCGAACTCGCCAGCCTGCGCGAGCGTCTGCGAACAGTGCAGATTGAAGCCCGCCTCGATATTGTTCGATCAATACTGCCTGCCCTGGATGGGATTGATCAGGCGCTTCGCAGCGGGCGCGAGACGCTTGATCTGGCGAAAACGGACCGTTCTGCACCAAATGATACCCGCCGCGCGAATGCTGGCGATCTTCTGCGGGCGCTGCTTGGCCTCACAGCATCTCTGCCACCCCCGAATACATCGCAAGAGGCTGCGCTGCTGGGCACGCTCGACTCGTGGCTGGTTGGGTTAACGTTCGTGCGCCGTCGGCTGTTGAATACCCTGGCTGCGGAAGGTGTTGTGCCAATGAATGCGGAGGGTAGCCGCTTCGATCCACGCTACCATGTTGCTGCCGAAGTTGTTGCTGCTGGCCACTTACCGCCAGGGACTGTCGCGCAGGAGATCCGCCGTGGCTACATGGTTGGTGATCGTGTGCTGCGCCATGCGGATGTTGCCGTTGTTGCGCCCGAATCAGATCAGGGTTGAGCTAGAGTAAGCCTTCGAGATGTGGAATGCGCAAGCCATGCTTGCGCGGCGGCAGCATGGCTGCCGCACTCCAAAACCATTATTGACATTGATTGTCGAATTTCAAAAGGAATAGATCGTATGAGTATAATCATTGGGATCGACCTTGGGACGACATTTTCGGCAACTGCATTGGTTCACGATGGCGCGCCAGAGATTGTCGCCCATGGCGATGAGCGCATTATGCCATCGATCATTGGCCTTGGAGTGCAGGGAGAGTTGCTGGTTGGCACACCGGCTCGTAACCAGTATGTGCTCTATCCAGAACGAACAATCCGGTCGATCAAGCGCCTGATGGGCCAGGAAACGCGGGTGGCCCTTGGCGAGCGTACATACACGCCCCAGGAGATTTCGGCGCTGATCCTGCGTGAACTGCGCCAGAGTGCCGAGGCAACCCTTGGCCAGCCAGTTGAGCGAGCGGTGATTACTGTCCCAGCCTACTTCTCGGATGCTGCTCGCCAGGCAACCCGTGAGGCGGGCGAGATTGCTGGCTTTATTGTTGAACGGATTATCAATGAGCCAACGGCGGCGGCACTGGCCTATGGACTCGACCGCAGCGATGAACGGCAGATGATTGCCGTCTATGACCTTGGTGGCGGCACGTTCGATGTTTCGATTATCGAACTCGATAGCGGTGTTGTCGAGGTGCGCGCCAGCCATGGCAATACTCAACTTGGCGGCGATGATTTTGATGAGCGCCTGACGGAGATGTTGGCAGAACGCTTTCAGGAGCAGCACGAGATCGATCCACACACTGATCGGCGCGCGATGGCTCGGCTTGCCCGTGCTGCGGAAACAGCCAAGATTGCGCTTTCCAGCCAGCCAACCGTGCGCGTGCAGGAAGAATATCTGCTGACCGATGGTGGGCGGCCATTCCATCTCGATGCTGAGGTTACACGTGCGGAATTCGAGGAATTGATTGCTGATCTGCTTGATGGAACACTGGAATCATTCGAGGCAGCATTGCGCGATGCCGGAATAACGGCTGATGATCTGGATAAAGTGCTGTTTGTTGGCGGCAGCACCCGCATTCCACGAGTCTGGGAATTGGTTCGCGATCAGATCGGCATTGAGCCAACGGTTGCGATCAATCCGGATGAAGCCGTTGCCCTGGGAGCTGCGGTGCAGGCGGCAATTATTGCGGGCGAGCCGCTCGATGCCATTCTGGTTGATGTGACGCCCCATTCGCTTGGGATCGAGATCGCGGAATTTGAGTTTGGCCAGATGGTTCCTGATCGCTACAATATTCTTATTCATCGGAATACTACCATCCCAACCACACGAGCCGAGATGTATTCTGCAGTGCATCCAAGCCAGACGGCGATTAACCTCAAGATATATCAGGGCGAGCATCCAATTGCCTCGCGGAATACGCTGCTTGGAACATTCTTGTTTGATCAACTACGCCCCGAAGCGCCTGGCCTGCCGCCACGCATCACGGTTCAGTTCGATTTTGATGTGAATGGCATTGTCCAGGTTTCGGCAGTTGACCGAGGTAGCGGCAAGCAGGCCCATATGAGCGTCACTGCATCACATACACGGCTGACACCAAGCCAGATTGCTGGTGTTCGGGCGAGTTTGGATGAGCTTGTGGACGAGGCATGGGATAGCGATGACGAGGCTGATGTCATTGATGCCGATTCAATTGCGGAAACAGTGCCGGAGCTCAGCCTAGAGACAATCGCACTGCTGAATCGTGCCCGCCGCGCACAAACGGCTCATCCCAAGGATAACGCACTCGCCCAGGCGATTATCGAACTGGATGCTGCTGCTCGCCGTGGCGATCCAAATGCGATTGCTGACCAATCAGACATACTGATCGATCTGCTCTACGAACTTGAGGATGAGTAGTTGCGTGTGTAGAATGCGGCAGCCATGCTGCCGCAGCGCAAGCATGGCTTGCGCAATCCACATCTGCACGAGGTATGCGTTTGGTTGGGCAGTTCGCGAACCGCCCCTCCTAGATCTCGATATCGTATGATGGCTCAGGGATTTCGATGGTGCGGCGCTGTACCTTGCCAGCAATGTTTGTCAGGAGTGTGTAGGTACCAGGGCCAGGGACACGCAGCCGAAAGCGACCCTCCGCATCGGTGAGACCCTGAATGCCACGGTGTTCGATCTCCACGGTTGTGTTGGCAACCGGCTCCCCCGCTTTATTGCGAACCGTACCACCAAACCAACTGAAGCGCTGATCAACACCACCAGGCCATGGAAAGCGAATGATGTTGGTTTGTACCGGTGGGCCAGCCGTAAACAGATCGCGGCTCAATGCAAGGGTGACAACATAACTAAGCGATGGCTTGAGCTGGTTCTCCAGTGCCGTCCAGAATTCGCCAGGACTCTTGAGCACACTATCCGGCAGCGCGGTACGGGCAGTAATTGGGTAGCCCGTCTCGCGGAGATCACCCTGAAGGAATTCTTCCGGCATCGCCTCAAAGCGCGTGAGCGTCTGCAGGGCGTGCCAGAGCAACCGGTGTTCATCCTCAACCGCCCGTGTCCATGCAGTCACCAGATACGTCAGATCGAAGCGTAGTGGTGGCCGCTGGCGCGCAAATTTATTCTGCCCGACAGTCGTTGTTGTTGTATCAACGCCATACTGGCGCAATTCGCGGTTTTCACGAATATCAAACAGATAACAGTTCACGGATGGCTTGGAAATCCCCCCCGACCATTCACGGTTCGGGATGTCGAAGCTAATTTCGACCTCAGCTGGATCGAGCTTGCCACCCTTTACCAAGATCTGCCGGATTGTCTCATCGAGATCACTGATCATATTGTTTCCGCAGGGACGCGATATATCGCGTCCGTATTATTAGCAGAAATGCAGATTGCAGGTGCTTTCACCCCGGCTGTGCTTGGGCGGTTCGCGAACCGCCCTACGCGGCTTGCTCTTCTGCCTTACGCTGGGTAGCAGCCTGGCCAGATGTTACCGCTGTGGCAACCGAATCGGCCTCTTGTTCGTGGCTATCGCCAGCTGGGCCGACCGTCATTCCGCTGCCACTCGAACCCATTGAGCGTTGCTGGACAACATGGGTGAGTTCATGGGCCATCAGGTTCTGATCGCTCGGGCTGGAATCCTTGCGCAGGAAGATATCACTGCCGGTCGTAAAGGCCTTGGCACTAATATTCCGATTCAGCGTATCGGATTCGCTGCTGGTATGGACGCGCACATCCTCAAACCCAGTGCCAAATGATGACTCCATGGTTGAGCGAGTGCCCATATCAAGCGGCGATCCGCTGCCGCGTTGCGATTCGATCCGGCTGGCGACAGTATCGCTGACTGGCCCGCCCTCAAGCCCGACTTCTGGTTGAGCCTGAATATCCTCATCGCTATGCCGCTGGGAGAGGTCGTGGCGCGCCTGGATAGGCTCTTCTTCTTCCTCGGCACCCTCACGCTGGGTAAGATCGTGGCGCGCCTGGATAGGCTCTTCTTCTTCCTCGGCACCCTCACGCTGGGTAAGATCGTGGCGCGCCTGGATGGCCTCTTCCTCTTCGGGGGCAGCATCGCGTTGGGCCAACATCCTGGCGATCTGGGCATTGCCAACCTGGCGCTGGAGCGCCAACAGCGGGTGAACAGGCGAGCCGCTATCGGCTGCAGGAGCATCAGTTGCAGCAGCGCGGCGTGTCGGTAGAGCGCGCTCACGCTCTGGGGAACCATAATCAGCCATCATGCACCTCCGGTTGCGAACTGTATCTATCATACACCGATGAAGCTCGTGCGTCTACTGTCTTTGTTGGGTTATTCTTCTGGCCGTAGCGGGATTCCGAATGCTGCTCGGAAACTGTTCTCGCGGCGGATCATCTCGCGCAATGGATCGGGGCCGGTGGCTTCTGCACCAGCAGCGACGGGATCGCGCTCACGGGTTGATGGCGCAGTACCCGTTAGCATGGGCAGCATCTCAACCAGCGAACGGGCCAGCCCTGGGGCTGGTTTGCGCTTTTCGAGCTGTTCGATTGTGCCATTCGAACTCCACGGCTCGGGGCCATAGCGCAGTTCGATTTCCGAGCCAGGGCCGGGTGTGCCATCTGGCCGCACCGCCGCATCTTGTTCTGCGAGCGCACGCAATCCTTCGCCGCCGCTTTTGGCTTCCTCGATTTTGATCCGCTTTCCAGAGCGTGCGATTGCCTGAAGGAGTTCGCGCCCTGATGGTTGCTTGAACAGCCAGACAAAATCGAGCAATGTTGCTAGCCGGAAGTTGCCATCACCCTTCAGATCAATATCGGTTGTCCCACCAACAAGGATATCGACAACCTCGTGCAGCCGATCATACACACTGGCTGTCACTGGCATATCGCGCTTTGGATCGTTGATTGCTGGAACAGGCTTGCCTTCACCAGCAATCAGCAACACGCCCAGCTTTGTGTCGCGGGTCGTGGGAGTGGCAGCAAGTTGAGCCAGTGCGCGCTGGGCCGTTTGATTGCCAGCCTGGGCCTGAACCGTGCGCAGTGCCTCTTGGCGTGCGCTTGCGGCGGTTGTGTGGGCCGGTGCGCCAGCTGCAAGCATACGCCGAGTGCTAGGAGTGGCCTCGGGTGGCACATCGATAGCACGGCGGCGGCGTAGTATCCGCCGAACCTGCTCCTGTGTTTGGGTTTTTTGGGTCATACCTTACCCTCGAGCGACGCCAATCCATTTCCCGAATTCGGTTTCAGTCACCAGCTTGCCAAGCTTCTGATATTCGCGTTTGATCGCCCGTACGATCTGGTTCATGCCAATCGATGTGCCATCCTCTGCCGAAAGATACGCAGAAAGCAGGGCGATGTTACGGATGTTGCCACCAGCCAGTTTGAATTGCTTGGCCAAGTAGCTCAGATCGACATCATCGGCGAGTGGCGCACTGCGCGGAAAGACTTTACGCCAGATCCGCATGCGATCCGGTTCCTCTGGGAAGGGGAAATCGATGGCAACGTGCAAGCGCCGAATAAAAGCATCATCGAGATTCTTGCGTAGGTTGGTTGCCAGAATGACGATGCCATCGTATTCTTCCATTTTCTGAAGCAGGTAGCCAACCTCAATATTGGCATAGCGATCGTGGGCATCCTTGACTTCGCTGCGCTTGCCGAACAGTGCATCGGCCTCATCGAAGAACAGAATCGCATTGGCCTCACGGGCCGCTGTAAAGACTTTATCGAGGTTTTTTTCGGTCTCGCCAATATATTTGCTCACCATGGTTGAGAGATCGACCTTATACAGTTCGAGACCCAGATCGGCGGCAATGATCTCGGCGGCCATCGTTTTGCCGGTACCGGATTGCCCAGCAAACAGCACATTGACGCCCTTGCCCATAGCCAGATGTTTGTCGAAGCCCCACGATTCCAGAACGGTTCGGCGATGGCGCACCTGCACACAGATTTCACGCAGCATGGTGACTTGATCGAGCGGCAGCACGATATCATTCCAGGCATAGGTTGCGTTGATTTTATGTGCCAGGGTATCGAGGCGACCGCTTGATTGTGCGCGGCAGGCGGCATACAGTTCGGCCATACCGAGTGGTTGATCGCGCCAGCGGGCCAGTGCGCGAGCCATATCGACGGCATCGCGGATCTGGCCGCCCGAAAGCCGGAAGGTACTGGCGAGTGCGGCGAGTGCAGCCTGATCGGGTGCATCATTGGCCAGACGTTCGCTCCAGATCCGCTCACGATCCGTATAGGAGGAGGCGGGCAGTTCGATCCGCAGATAGAGCGCATGCCGAAGGGCACCACGAGCCTCCCATGACTGATCCAGCGCCAGGAACGAACGGCCAGTAAATTCATCGAGTGCTGCCAGGAATGCTTGCCGCCATGCGCCAGCGCCCTCTGGTTGGGCCGCTTCTGGCGGCGGAGTTAGCAGGAAGCCAGCTCCCTGCCAGAGAATTGCGGCACCCTGAAGTGTTGCCTCGCGCAACGTCCGGCGCATGGCCTCGGTTGGAATCAGATCGCCCTCGCGCATGCGATCCAGGGCGACACTCAGCAATGGGATTTTTAGTTCGCCACAGATCGCTTCAGAGAGCGCTGCACGCCCGCTGCCATAGCTGCCTTGTAGGGCCAATACCAAGCCGCGCTGGTGCGATGTGACGACCTGATGGAGCCGTTCGCCCAATGCATCGGCCAATATGATCTGGCTGAGCCTCCGTTCGGGGCGAGTCAGGCTGGCAAATGGGGCGATCTGTGGGTCGAGCGCTGCCTGGCCGAGTAATTCCGCAACGATACGCTCATCAAGCTTGATAAAGCGGGCTGGTAGTGGTGCATGGCGCTGGCCATCCTCAAAGAGTTGCACCAGCCGATTGCGCATCAATGGCGCTTCGGGTGCGAATGCGGCCCGTGATTCTGCACGGCGGCCTGGATCGGGGCAGAGCATACGTAGGGCCAGATCAACCGTTGGGCGCTTTTTGGTGACATCATCCTGAATGTAGGCATACAGCCGTTCGTAGCGCAGATCGATCTCGGGTGCCAACCCAAGCATCAGAATATCCTGCTCAAAGTCGCTCAGACCAAACAGATGGGCCACACGAGTGATTGGTGAGCCAAACGAATGCCGCGATAATGCCATGCGTTCGGCGGCCAGATCAGCACGGCGGGCGGTGAGATCAGGGGCATATGGCGGTGGTGCCGCTGCTAAGATCTCGACTTCCGCATCTGGAACATACAGGCCACGGTATTCATCATCGGCCAGCGGGCCAAAGGTGTGGCGAGTAACGGCGATCTGCCAGGCGATCAGTCGATGAAGCCAGCCCATAAGTGCGCGCACATGGGCATCGGCGCGATCGGTAGCCGCCAATGACTCAATCTCGATATCGGTATCTGAAAGCATGCAGATCCTCTCAGCAAGAGAACAAGAGAGTATCAGATGCTCGTTCTCGTGTTCAGTTGCCATAGAACAGGCGAACAAGCGGAACAGCGTTCCATGTTTCCTTGTTTTCTCGATCAGCCTAGTTCTGATGGAGCAGTATGATCTTACACTATTGATCGCGAGACTTCAATAGGTACAGATGATTCGATGAGACATATGTTTTGTACGCAATGTCGCACTGCCAATAATAAACGTAGGGGCGGTTCCCGAACCGCCCACCAATGACAGACAATGTTGCGCCATTGCGGGCCGTAGAGACGCAAGATGTTACGTCTCTACGGCCTACGGAACCTGTTGAATTGAGAGATAGCGTTCAATCGGCACACCAATTGGTGTCAGAACATATCCGGCAATACGCGGCTGGATGAGAACAAAATTGCGCGTGTGATCGAGAAAAATCGCCGCTGTATCATCCACAATCATCTGTTCGGCCTGTTGATACAGTACCAGCCGCTGTGTGATATTCGGTTCGATCCGTGCGCGCTCAAGCAGTGTGTCGAGCGCTGCATTGCTATAACCACCCAGGTTCTGTTGTGCGCCAGAATGGAAGAGTGCATCGGCAAAATTCTCGGGATCGGGATAATCGGCGCACCATCCATAGGAAAAGAGTTGGCCGTGGCGTCCGGCGTGCATGGATTCTTCCCAGCGGCTTGGTTCAAGGTTTTCGAAGCGAATCGTGACGCCAAGATGTTGTTGCCACATCTGTGCTAGTGCAGCTTGATTGCCACTAATATCGCTGCCATACCCAGAACTCGTAAAGATGATCGGTGGTAATGCCTGGCCGCCATAGCGCGATTCAGCCAATAGTTTGCGGGCTGTTTGCGGATCAAATTGTTGGCCGCGTAGATCGGCCCGATAGCCTGGCAATGCTGGTGGGTATAATCCCTGTGCTGGAATGACATTCCCCTGGGCGAGTTCCGCCAATCGGGATCGATCAATTGCTTGGGAAAAGGCCTGGCGTACCTTCAGATCATCAAATGGCGGTTGGTGCGAATCAAGCCCAATATAGTTGGTACACATGCTGGTAGCTTCGCGCAACTGGCCATACCAGGGGCCTTTTGGATCACGGGCGCGGTCGAGTGCAAACCCGCCAATGCCAGTCCAATCCAGATCACCAGTTTCGTATAATCGCAGTGCAGCTCCGGCATAGAGTTGTTCGATCACATATGGAATCTTCGGGAGATCGCCATAGAACGCCTGGAAGCGCTGATAGATGCGAACCTTGCCAGCATCCCAGCGGATGAGCTGGTAGGGGCCGGTGCCATTTGGCGTGCGATACCACTCTGGGCCAGTCGCAATATTGGCATGATCGACAACAAAGGCTGTCAGGTAGGTTAGCTTCATCACAAAATAGGGTTTGGCTGCGTCGATCCGCACTTCAAGCGTGTGTTGATCGATTGCCCGCAGCCCGCTGATGTTCGTGGCGGTGCCTGCATGCCGTTCGGCAAGGCCGACAATATCACCAAGGTAGGTTAACACACTATTCGAGTCGGTCTGTGGGTCTGCAGCCCGATCCCATGAATAGATCACATCATCGGCGGTGACCGGGCGGCCATTATGGAAGCGCGCATTCGGGTGCAGATGGAAGGTGTACACGGTTCCATCCGCCGAGACATCCCAGGATTCGGCCAGATCCGGGGCGAGCTGCATGGCGGGTGTGAAGCTGACCAGGCCACTATAGATCAGGCGACCACCACCAGCGTGCGCTGGATCATAGCTGCGCGGGTTATCCGATTCGCCGCCAAGATCGAGGAGCGCCTGATCTTCGGGAATGCCATAGCGCAATGGCGAACTGAGCTTGAGGCTCTGCACAAGCTGGGTAAGTTCTGTTCGGCGTTGATCAATCGCTTCGGGCACACCATACTGGAATATGGTGATGAGTTGCCGTCCGTGCAGTGCGCTTGTCATCACAAATTGCAGCGTCTCGCCAGCGCGATTGGCCTGATATTCACTGACCCAGGTGGCCTTGCCATCGTTCAGGTGGTCTGATTTCTCGCTGATCAACTGAATATCGTTGAGGCCATTCAGCCCATTGGCGTGGGCGGCCCTGGCGGATTCCTCCAGCGATTGATTGGTGGGATTGGTGTTGACATACAGCAGTGTGAACACATCCCGTTCTGTTGGGTAGAACCAGGCCAGATCGCCATCGCGCTCGCCATTGGCTGTTTCCCAATTGGATGGATAGTTCAGGATTATTCCATTCTCCGGGTTTGTGTAGCGCCCCGCAGATGCCTTTGATTCTGGCCGTAGCGTCGCGGTTGGGAATGTCGGCGGATATGTCTTGGTCGGTGCTGGCTTGGTTGTCGGCTTGGCATTTGGGGTCGCACTGATCGGGATCTGCGGCACGGCGGTTGGTGTGGCGTTTGGCGTTGCACAGGCCACCAATGCCAGCATGAGCAGCATGAATAGAGTTGTTCGCATTAACGGCCTCGCTTGGTTGTACGCAGCGATAGCAACCCGGCGATAATGCCAATACTGAGCAGGAGGCCAATGATCAGAGCAATAATCAACGCGCTGGTGCGATCAATCAGTGGCGCACGGGGTGGTACAGAGTTTGCCGTAGAGGGCAGCGAGTTTGGCACAACCACAGACGCTTGTGTTGGCATAATTACTGGGCTGGTTGTTGGTACTGTAGCGATTGCTGCCGATTGGAGCGCAAGCTGGATGGTTGGGATTGGTGAAGGAAGCGCTGTGGCCGTTGGTTCGACGCCAACATTCTGGCGTGGGTTTGCGCCGATCGATGCACGCCAGCGATCCTCAAGCCCATCCAACCCAAAGCCATAGATATCGTGTAGCACTGGTTCGATGGCAGCACCTCCAGCGAGTTGATCAAAGACCTGTAGTAGTTTTTGTTGGCCATATTCGCTGATCAGATAACGGACAAGACTATAGGATTGGCTGTATGAGAGATCGGCTTGTTGTGGGTCTTCGGAAAAGCCGCCGCTGAGGCTGCGCACCGAGAGCAGCATGTCGTTTGCGCTGGCTGTGTTGAATTGTTCGAGTGCAGCAGCTTCTGGCCCGCCTTCACCATAGACGGCAATGCCCTCGTTCAGCCAGGTTGGGATGCTGGCAATGCACGAGAAGGCCCGATTGCCAACCAGCACATGGGTCAGTTCGTGGGCAGCGGTTCGTTTGCCCCAGGCGAGATCCTCGGGAGCAATGCCAATGATTGTCAGGTTATGCTCTGGATAGGCCAGCCCACCCGTCCAGCCTGGTTCGTATAGCACAGCCTCGCGCATTTCTGCGGAATTGGCATAGATATACAGATTCACATCTCGATCCGGCACAACACCAGTGGTGTCGCCAAGCCGTTTGAGCGATTGTGCAGCAGAATCGAGCAGAGCGCGGGCAAATGCCTGATCGCCCTGATACCAGTGCAGCATCAGCCGCCCGTTGGTAAGCGTCTTCCATTGGTGAATATCATCGAGCCAGGCAACCTGTTGCTGCTCACTCAGCACCTCGCCGCCATCGGCAGCTTTGGCCCGCCAGCGATACCAGATTGTCGCACCGGGCGGAAGCGAGCCAGAACGGCGCATATCCCAGGTCCAACTCACATCAGCAGTGTGTGCTGGTATAAATTCTGGGAAGGCCAGGGCGGTGACAAGCCCACAGGTGCGCTGGTTCACACCATATTCAAGCGTGATATCTTTGAGATCGCTTGCAGCCTGGATCGTTGCCGTGAAGGTGATCGTCTGTGGAAAGTTTAGCGTTATTGCAGAATGTTCGATCACTGGTGGTGTGGCAGCATACACAGGGGTGGCTATGTTAATCAGGAGCACAAGGGCGATGAAGAGACGTGTGGTGGGTATGGAGTGCATTGCGTTCTCCTCGGCCATAATATGTCATATGGTTGTACACTGGTAGCGATGGCATCACATAGGGTAGGGGCGGTTCGCGAACCGCCCACCATGACGCAATGTTGGGCAGTGCGGGCGGTTCACGAGGTTCGCCTACGTTGGCGGCACATATTTGGGCGAACACGAGGTTCGCCCCTACGCGGCCTGTTGTTCGTTTGTTCGTTTGTTCAGGGTACGGTTCTTGGTTCTCATTCATCGGTGGTGACCTTGCCAATAAACCGAAATGCACCAGGGGTAATACCCTGGCGGATGGCCAGTTCGCGGGCGAACACTTGCAGCGGGATCAGTGCATACAGGCTCGTACCGCCAGTCTCCGGGAGCGGAATTGTTTCGATATTCGCGTTAGGAGCAGGTGAACCGATCAATAACACCCGGCTGCCGTGGGACTGCAATTCGATTGCCAATTTTTGATCGAGAGCGAGTGTTGGGCCAGGCGCTGCACACACAATTGCGCGATGACCAGGACCACTGATCTCAAGCGGCCCATGGCGGAACTGCGCGCTGCTCATGCCTTCCGCTGGCATCTTGGCAGTTTCTTTCAGCAGTAGCCCGCCGGAGAGCGCTGTTGCCAGTGCTGGCCCGCGCCCAACCAGCGTGATCGGCCCTGGCGCAAACCATTCTGGAGCAAGATTGTTGATCTGTTCCTGTGCGGCAGTAGCAACCGTTCCTGCAGCAGCAACAGCTGGTTCAAGAAGCGCGGCTAGTTCGCGGGGTGTGGTTCCGACAATGCGTTCGGCCAGGATTGTGAGCGCCAGCAGTGCGGCGGAATAGGTTTTGGTTGCAACAGTTAGTTCTGGGCCAGCCCCGGTTGTGATCACCCAGTGGGCATTCTTGGCCAGGGTACTCTCGGCATTATTGGTGATCGCCAGAACGGAACCAGATGGGCGGCGATCAGCCAGCAGTCGCAGGGCTTCGACCGTCTCGCCGGATTGTGAGACGATCACAAGCAGCGTATCTGGCCCGATCTGCCCGCTCGCATAGTGCAGCAATTCCGATAGTTCAATCCAGATCGCGGCTAACCCGGCACCAAGCAGCCGTAGATAGGCAGGGTAGGCAGCAAAGAGCGAACTGCCCATGCCGGTGAGAATCATGCGGCGCGGGCGCATCTGTAGAATGCCCTGCACAGCAATATCGATGGCGCTTTCTGGATGCAGATGGTTCTGTAGCGCAGCAGCCAACATGCGTGGTTGGTCGAGAATATCATCAAGAATATCGGTGGTCATTGTTGGTCCTTGGGACAGGGTATCCCATATATGCGATCCGGGTTAAAGCAAAGCAGTTCTGCAGTTTTGTGGTTCTGGAGCTACTGAACAACGGAACTGCAGAACTTTCTGACGCAACCCGAAACTCGTTGCGAACTACCGAAATGTTGAACCTAGTGTTGACGCATGGCATAGGCGATTCCGGCCTGGAGGTTCGTCAGGGTCACGATACTGCCGAGATCGGCACCAAGTTGGACCAGCGATTGGGCCACCTCAGCGCTAATACCCGTCAGAATGACTTGCGCCCCCAGCAGTTGGGCGGCCCGCGCCACCCGTAATAATGAATTGGCAACCTGGGTGTCCACCATTTTGACACCAGTGATATCGAGGATGGCGGTTTCGGCCTGCAAGCGGGCAATTCCTTCGAGCAGTATTTCCATCACTTGCTGGGCACGGGCAGCGTCGATTGTACCAACTAGTGGCATGACGATCAGCCCATCCGCAAGCGGAATCAATGGTGTACTGAGTTCGCGGAGTGCTGCCTGTTGAGAATAGATCAGTTGTTCCTGGAAGGTTTGGCGCTCCTGTTCGGCCTGATATTGCCTGCTCAGATCACTAGCGATAATCGCGCTGCCCCAATTATTGCCAGTGTCATCAACCATTGCGAATGCGCTGGTTTGGGTGAACCAGGCTGTTTGATCACCACGCAAAAACGTCACATCACCACGCCAGCCGGTTGCAAGCAGTTGTGTCGCGGCTGCGGGATTGGCATAGCGCACCAGGCCATTGCTATCGAACATCATGATCGCGTCGAGCGCATTGGTAGCGAGTATCTCGAATTCGCGTAGGCGCTGTTCCTGGCCTTGTAGCTCGCTAATATCGGTGCAGATACCAATTAAGCGCCAGCGCCCTGGTGCGACATAGATGACCTGGACATCTTCACGCAACCAGCGGATTGATCCATCGGCAGCATAACAGCGGAATGTCTGGCTATACTTTTCGGCACCAGAGAGCAGCGCCTCGGTGCTGACCCGATTCATGCGTTCGGCATCGTCTGGATGGCGGCTCTGCACCCAGACCTGACCCCAGGTGAGGCCGGGCGGGATATTTAATGGCAGTACTATCGGCCCGATTGCTTCGTTGTCCAGGCGGAAATCCCAGTGTAACGACTCGCCAGTGGCATCGATATCGGCATGCCACAGCAGGCCGCGCATCCCCTTGAGAACCTCATCGCGGGCGCTGATTGCTGCGATCTGTTCGGTAAGATCTTCGGCAACGATCTGAATTCCATCGGAAAGCGCCACACAGCTAAGATTCCACCAGCGATTGCCGATTGGTGCCGTCTCAGGGTTCTTCAACATGCCAGAGCTTGTATCGACGATGAAGTTCGCGCCGGTATTACGGATCTGGATGCGCCCTGTTGCTGATCCAGCGCTAGTTGCCTGTGTAAGCAGATCAAGAACCTGTTGCGGCTGTTCAGCGATATCGGCCAAGCGTTGCCCGATCAGATTGCGGTTGCCAAGCCATTGGAGTGCTCCGCCATGAATGGCAAGAATCGCCCCATCTGAGCCTAATCGCATGATGGCCAGATTGGTGTGGGCGAGCGCCCCAACAAGCGCATCCTGATCGAACAATGGTGTGCCAGGCATGAAGGCCTCTTTGGCTGTATGCAGCTGCGTTTGCGCAATTGTAGCATGGCAGCTAACGTTAAGCGCAAAGCGTTTGAGCGCAAAACGCAAAACGAATATTCGTCATTGTTGTTCGCTGTGGAGTGCGCAAGCCATGCTTGCGCTGCGGCAGCATGGCTGCCGCACTCCATACACGCAAGTAATTCATACCCGATTCAATTGGTAAAGATTCATCAGCCTGCGGATCGAAGGGCATCTAGCGTCAGGCGGGTTACAATCCTCTCCGAAGCGATTCACGATAGGGTGCCTGTAACACGCCCTGTTCGGTGATGATCGCGCTGATCAAATCGGCTGGGGTGACATCGAATGCCGGATGGGCGGCAACGACGCCAATTGGTGCGATCTGCACGCCAGCGATACTGGTTACTTCAGCGGGGTTGCGCTGCTCAATCGGAATATGGGTGCCATCTGGCAGGCTCAGATCGATGGTTGAACTTGGGGCAGCTACATAGAAGGGAATGTTATGGGCACGAGCCAGCACAGCCAGTCCATAGGTGCCGATCTTATTGGCAATATCACCATTGGCAACGATCCGATCCGCACCGACAATAATGCAATCGATGGCACCCTGCTGCATAAAATAGGCGGCCATACTATCGGTGATCAGCGTGAGTGGAATGCCAGCCTGCTGAAGCTCCCAGGCCGTGAGCCGGGCACCCTGCAGGAATGGCCTGGTCTCATCAACATACACATGCAGCGGGCGGCCAGCGCTATGGGCAGTACGGATGGGAGCCAGCGCAGTGCCATAGCCAGCCGTCGCTAACCCACCAGCGTTGCAGTGGGTCAACACCTGACCGCGTTGGGGAATAAGTGGCGCACCATGCATTCCTATCGCATGGCACATGTCCAGATCTTCCTGCCAGATCGCATGGGCCTCATTGAGCAATGCCGCACGCAATGCTGGAATGGCTCGTTCGCACTGTTCTTGGGCGATGCGCAGCATGCGTGTGGTTGCCCAGGCCAGATTAACGGCGGTTGGCCGAGCGGCATCCAGGGTTTCTTTGGCAGCCTGCAGATCGGCGAGTAACCTATTCGGCTCCGAAGCGTTGCTCTGATAGCCTGCCAGGGCCATGCCATAGGCAGCCGTGCAGCCGATTGCTGGCGCACCACGAACAACCATGTTCGTGATTGCCTGTGCGGTTTGTGCAACCGTTGTGCAACGAATCGTCTCGATCCGCAGCGGCAGGGCGCGCTGGTCGATCAGGCAGACGGCTGCATCTTCCCACCAGATGGTGCGTAGTTCGTTAGATGACACGCTCATTGCCTCCATCAATAGGAATCTGTGCGCCAGTGGTTTTGGCAAACAGCGCCCCACATAGCTCGGCGGCCAGTTCAGCAACATCACGGCTGGTGACTTCGACGCGCAATATATTGTTGGTTTTATACTGTTCGACACTCAGGCCATAGCTGGCAGCGCGAGTCTGCAACACCTCTTCCGTCCAGATCGCGGTATCGAACACGGCATTCGGGTGCAGAATATTGACGCGAATGCCATCTTTGCCCCATTCGAGTGCTGCCACACGGGCCAGTTGGGTCAGCGCCGCTTTGGAAGCAGAATAGGCGGCGGCTCCTGGGCCAGGGGCTGGAACATTCTTCGAGCCGATCACAACCACGCGCCCGCCACTTGGAGATAGCTTGAGCAGGGGGTGGGCGATGCGTAGCAGCCGCAGATTGGAATCCACATTGACGCGCATGATCTGCTGCCATGCATCATCGTCCAGTGCTGCGATCTGGCGGCTGGCCCCGAACATACCAGCATTGAGGATGAGCATGTCCAGCCCGCCATAGGCGCACACCGTTGCTTCGATGGCCGCCTCGATTGCAACAGGATCGGTAATATCGGCAACGAGTGGCAGAATCTCCGGGCGATGAAAGATCTGCTGAACCTGGGAGTTGATATCGATGGCAGCGACGGCAGCGCCACGGGCAACCAGGGCTTCGACGCAGGCCTTGCCAATGCCAGATGCGGCACCCGTTACAAGCGCAATCTGGCCAGCAAAAACGGGTGGGCTGCCGCTCTTCTTGAGTTTAGCCTGTTCCAGATCCCAGTATTCGACATCGAACAGATCCTGGGATGGCAGGGCGCGATAGCCGCCATTGGCTTCGGCACGCAGAATAATATCGATGGTATGGCGATAGATATCCTCGGCGATCAGCGCATCCTTGATCGTGCGCCCTGCCGTTAGCACGCCGATCTGTGGATCAATCACCACCCGTGGCGCTGGATCAATCATCTTCAGCGGGCGGCCCTGCGAATGCTGTGCGAAATATTCGCCGTACTCGGCGACATACCCAGCCACATCACGCCCGATCAGCGGCAGTTGCTTGGTGCGGATAATATGATCGGGCGTTACTGGCCCCTGGCGGGCAATGATTGCGAGATTGGGGCGCTGGGCGAAGCTGAGGCATTGGGCATCGCTATGGGCACGAATAATCAGCGGGAAGCCAGCGGCAGCAGAAATATCCTTGCGCAGCGTGGCGATTTCCTGGCGGAGTGGGCCAGTTGGCGTTGAGAATTCGGGCACACTGATCTGCCAGGCAGCATTGGCGGCCAGATACTGTTCGGCTTCGGTCACGAGTTGGATATGTTGTTCATAGGCGGCTCTGGCGGTTGCGCCCCATGTGAACAGGCCATGGTTCATCAACACCATGCCAACAGTCTGCGGGCCAGCTTGTTCGGCATACAGTTTGGCGCACAGCTTGGCGAGGGCGAACCCTGGCATGATATAGGGAATGATTACCACCCTATCGCCATAGGTGCGGCGAACATGCGCCTCGCCATCTGGTGTATTTGTGAGTGCAATCAGTGCATCGGCGTGGGTATGATCGACATAGGTAAAGGGCAGGATTGCGTGCAGAATGGCCTCGACCGATGGCGCGGGTGCGGATGGATTGGTGGTTGCGCGGCGCAGTTCGGTTGCCATCTGCAGATCGCTGAGTTCGCTTAGGGTTGCCAGGCGCAGCAGATGGGCCATTTGAACCGGCGCAAATCCTGGTTTCGCTATCGTCCCGAGATCCCAGCCGCTGCCCTTGACATACAGGATCGCTTCTGGCTGGCCAAACAGTGTCTGTTCGGTTATTTTGACCGATGTGTTGCCGCCGCCATGCAACACCAGTGCTGGGTCGCCTCCCAGCAATCGCGAGCTATAGACGCGCAGCGCCAGAGTGTCGGCCTGTTGTTCGGCATCCTGTTCATTCCACAGACTATCCATAGTAAGCATGCTCCATTGCAGATATTTGTTTGTGAGCCAGTGTACCACCGAACCGGGATTCTCAAAAATGGAAGGGCGGGCGTAGAGACGCACAGGCCTGAGGGGTATCACGTATTGTTTTGCAATGGGCAGCATTGGTATCACAACGGGGTAGGGGCGGTTCGCGAACCGTCCACCATGCATGCCAGTGTCGGTCATGGAGGGCGGTTCACGAACCGCCCCTACGGATCTGGTTGACCCAGTGACATACATGCCAAGGTATGGCGTACTATCTGCACGCAAAGGAGTGTGTGATGACTCTACTCGCCGAACCAATTCTGAGCGCTGAGACGGCTGAGCGCTATGAGGTGATCGACCCAACTGCGGTACGGGCGTATCTTGCTTCCCGCCCGGCGCTTGCCAATGTGCTTGAAGATGCACCGCAGCAGATTGCGCGCTTTTTCCCGGATGCTCCGCTGCGTTTGGAAGGGCGGGCCGGGGTACCACGTATTGTTTTGCACCGATGTCCATGCTCGTCGCAGCGTCGGGGCGAACCTCGTGTTCGCCCACATTGGGCATCAGGGCGAACACATCGTGGGCAGACACAGGTCTGCCCCTACCGCATGATGTGCAGCACAATGTATTGCCAGTGTTGAGGTATCAATGAGCTTCGATGGCCGAACTGAGACGGCAAGCAGTAGGAGCAGTTCGGCTGGCAGGAGTGATTATCTTCCTAGCATTCTTCTACAATCTTCGCCAAAGTTGACCAACATAGTTGAGTGCTGAACTGTATGAGCAAAGTATGTTGCAGAGACCCTGGATCGTCTACCAGTAAACAAAAAGAGACGGTGTAATTGCATAGGCACGAACATACGCCACGATGGTGGGAGTGCCAACCACGTTCATTTCCCCAGGAATAAGGTATAATGCCGCGAGTTTGTGGTTAACACTATGCATGAATGAACACTCCTGAGCGCAGGCATTATGCGCTGATGGGTGCGAGGTTGTTTGATGGAATGGCGACGATTGCTTGGCCCGCTGCGTATTGTTGTGAGCGTCGGGCTGATTGGGTATTTGATCTGGCATGCCGACCCATCGAAGGTGTGGGAGCGCTGGCGTAGTGCGGATCTGCGCTATGTTGCGCTGGCGGTTGTGTTGCAACTGCTGGGGATTGCGATCAATGCGGTGCGCTGGGGTGTGTTGTTGCGTGCGCGTGGCCATCAGCAACCATATTGGTGGCTGGTGAGTGCCTATTTGGCCGGGCAGTTTGCGAATAATTTCCTGCCGACATCGGTTGGGGGCGATGCTGTGCGAGCGGCGCAGTTGGCACGCCGGATTGGCAGCCTCAGCCAGGCCAGTGCATCGGTGTTTCTTGAGCGCTTGGTTGGCTTTCTGGCGCTCAGTATTATTGTGAATACTGCGCTGCTGTGGGCGTATTTCGATCATACCGGTAAAGCACTTGTGACAGCGCCAGAGCTGCGGTTTTTGACGGTGGCGTTTACGTTAGCGGCAGTACTGGTTATGGTGGCATCGTTTAGCGCCCCACGCTTGTTGCTGCGCTTCGGCAACAAAGTCCCAGCAATTGTGCGTAAACCGGTGCAGCGCATCGCACAGGCGCTTGGCGATTATTTCCCCCAGGGGCGCACGCTGGCAAAAGTACTGGGGCTTTCGCTGATCTACCAGACACTGTGGAGCGTCAACCATATTGTGCTCGGTTGGGCGCTGCATATTGATGCGCCAGCGCTGATCTACTTTCTGATGGTGCCGATCACCGATATGGTTGGACTCGCGCCGATCTTTGTGAATAACCTTGGTGCCCGTGAAGCCGTGTTCACCCTGTATCTGTCACAGGTCGGAGTGACATCGGCCACCGCGATTGCACTGGCCTTCATGATCTTCACGGTTCGCCTGGTGGTGAGCACGCTGGGTGGCCTAGTTGTGCTGTTTGGTGCCGTTGATCTGAAAACAACCGTGCCTGCCGCGCAGACAGCCAGTGCAGAATAATCGATGACAGCTGAACCGCCAGATATCAGCATTGTTGTGCCATTTCGCAATCTGCGCGGCCAGATCGCGAAACGCTGTGCTGAGATATTCACAGCACTGGGTGAACAACGTTTTGAACTACTTGCGATTGATGATGGCAGTATTGATGGTGGTATTGATGAACTGCGCGAGCTAGCAACGCACGACCCACGCCTGCGCCTGGTGCGATTGCGGCGTTCGTTTGGGCAGACGGCAGCATTGGCGGCTGGGTTTGATCGGGCGCGTGGTGCGGTGATTGTGACGATTGATGCCGATGGGCAGACGAACCCGGCGGATATTGCGCCATTGCTGGCTGCTATCGAATCGGGTGCGGATATTGTGAGTGGCTGGCGCGATATTCCACGCTCGTTGCCAACCCAGATCGGGAATGCGCTGATTGTTGCAACAACCGGCGTGCTGCTGCATGATTATGGCTGCCCACTCAAGGCCTACAGGGCCGAGGTGCTGCACGAGATGCATCTGTATGGCGATCTCTATCGCTTTGCTCCGGCAATGGCCACATGGCATGGCGCGCAGGTGGCCGAGGTGCTGGTGCGTGAACAGCCGCGTTCTGTGGCCAAACCAGGCAGTGGCCTGCGGCGGGTGATTGGCATTCTGCTTGATCTGCTGACGGTGCGTTTCCTGTTGGGCTATCAGGCTCGCCCGCTGCAGGCGATTGGGCGCGTGGCTGGACTTATGGGATTGCTGGCGGTGCTTTTAGGAGTGTATCTGGGCTACCTCAAGCTGTTCCTTGGCGAAGATATTGGTGCCCGCCCGCTGACGGCCCTGGCCGTGTTGACGATTATGTTGGCAGGGCAATTACTTGTCGCTGGGTTGCTGGCCGAACTGGCAACGCGGGTCTATTTCGAAAGCCAACACAAGCCGATCTATGTGGTGCGTGAGGAGATTGGCTGATCACGAAGGAGCCAGAAGTCAGAAGTCAGAATCGAGAGCTAAAAAAGCAGCAGAGCTAGGGAGCAAGCGAACAAAGAAACAAAGAGTGCGTCGATTCTTGTTCGCTTGTTCGCTGTCACTGGTTCTTGGCTCGGTATTCTGACTCCTGACTCCTGAATACTATGATATGAAGACACTGCGTACCCGCCTGCTGCCACTGTTGCTGTTCATCTTTGCGCTCGTTCCACGAACAACGACAGGGCGCTTTTTGACGATCGATGAAGCATATCACTGGTTTGATCGCGTCGATGCGTTTATGACGGCGCTGCATCATCGTGACTATGCCGCTACCAATCTGATTGGCCATCCTGGAGTCACAACCATGTGGCTCGGTTCGATTGGGGCCTGGCTCGAACGGGCATTGATCGCCATGGGCGTGCTAACAGGCACTGATGCGGATCTGCACCGCGCCTTGGTGCGCCTGCCGATTGCGATTGTCACCTCGCTGTGCCTTGTGATTGCGCTGCCATTGTTGCGCCGCCTGCTTGGGCCGCAGATTGCCTGGCTGGCAGTGCTGTTCTGGGCTGGTGAACCATTTATTGTTGCCCATTCGCAATTGCTGCATCTTGATGCATTACTGACATCATTCATGATGATCAGCCTATTGGCATTACTTGTTGCTGTTACTTCTGGTGTGGTTGCTGAGCAGCCCGCTATTGAGAATTGTCTACGCCCCTCTCCCCGGCGTGGGAGAGGGGTTGGGGGTGAGGGGAAGCCCTGGATGATTGTGCTCAGCGCACTGTTTAGTGGCCTAGCACTACTCACCAAATCGCCTGCGGTGTTTCTGATCCCAATGACGGGCCTGGTGCTGTTGGTTGGCAGTTGGCGTAATGGCCAGCGTTCGCTTGTTGGGGTTATTCGTGATGTGACGCCGATCATGGTGATCTGGCTTGTGATCGCGGTAGCCGTGTGGGTGTCGCTCTGGCCAGCCGCCTGGCTAAATCCGCTTGGTATGGCACGCGGCATGTTTTCACAGGCGCAGGCCGATGGTGGTTCGCCGCATGGATGGGGCAACTATTTCTGGGGGCAGGCGGTGAGCGATCCCGGCCCGTTCTTCTACCCGGTGGCGATTCTTCTACGGCTAGCCCCTTGGACGCTGATTGGCCTGGTTGTGTTGGTTGGGTTGTTTGCCATGCATCTGCGGCAGGATGGTTGGGCCTGGTTCAGAAGATTGCTTGTCCAACCATCTGGCCTGGCGCTGCTGATTCTAAGCTGTTTTGTGCTGCTGTTTGGCTTGATGATGAGCATCCCACCCAAGAAATTTGATCGCTATATATTGCCAATGATGCCAGCACTCGATATCCTGGCTGCTGCTGGTATTGTTCATGGGCTCAAGTTGTGGGCGGCTTGGCGAAGCAGAAACCATGCACCGCTCCAAACACACTCACCGCTGCTGCGCTTCCGCTCTCCTATTGAGAGCAGGGCCAGAGGTGAGGGAATTAAATGGGTGCTTGTTGTTAGTGTCCTGGCAATCAATATCACATGGTTTCATCCATATGAATTAGCCTATTTTAACCCATTGGTTGGTGGCGCGCAGTTTGCAACCTGGGCTATTCCGGTGGGCTGGGGTGAGGGCTACGAACAGGTGGCCGCGTATGTTGCCAGCCAGCCAAATGGCGCAGATCGGCCAATTGCGGCATTGTATGAACCGGCGTTGAACCCATTTGCGCCAGCTGGTGCAGCACCAATGGATTGGGCCTACCAGCCAGGGCGAGTTGATTATGCTGTCCTGTATATTGATCAGATCCAGCGCGGCTTCAAACCCTGGCTTGTGACTGGCCTACTTGGCAAAGCTACGCCCGTCTATACCGTGAAGATCCATGGCATTGATTATGCCTATGTGTACCAGATCGCGCAGCCGATTGCCCAACCGCGTGAGGCAACGTTTGGCGATACGATCCAGCTGCGTGGCTATGATCTCGATACCACGCAGATTCGTTCGGGCGGCTTCATTACGGTCACGCTTGAATGGGAGGGGCTTGGCACACCGCCAGCCGATTATGCGATGTTCGTGCATGTGTTGGCTGCCAATGGAACCAGGGTTGGGCAGGCCGATGTGCCACCTGGCGCGCCGCGCTGGCCGACAAGCCGCTGGGGCAGTGGGCGCTATATCACAACTATTCAACGCGTGCCGGTACAGCCCAACGCCCCACCAGGAATGTATCATATTGCCATTGGGCTGTACCAACCAACCAACTTCCAGCGATTGCCGCTGCATGCCCCAGCTGGTTCCCCCGACCCTGGAGCTGGCCCTGATGCACTTCAACTTGCGACGTTTGTGTTACAACCCTGAGCAGGGGAAACGCTGAGAGGCACAATGGCTGGCTCTTACCCCAATGCTGCCAGCGCCCGCTCAACACTCTCTTCGGGTTTGACTTTGACAGCCGCTTCGATGATCATGCCATCCTCACCGATCACGAAATGGCTGCGCTCAATGCCAAGATACTTCTTGCCATACATCGATTTCTCGACCCACACACCATAGGCCAACGAAATCGCGTGATCTTCATCAACAAGTAGCGTGAACGGCAGATTGAACTTGGTTCTGAACTTGGCGTGCGATGTCTGGCCATCTGGGCTGACACCCAATACCACCGCATTCTTCTCCTCGATCACCGGAAATTGATCGCGAAACCCACACGATTGGGTTGTACAGCCGGGTGTATCGTCCTTTGGGTAGAAGTAAAGGATGACCTTCTTGCCCCGGAAATCGGAGAGCTTGATGGTTGCACCACTATCGGTTGTTGCACGAAACTCGGGTGCCACATCACCCACGTTGATCATTGCGTCGCTCATGAGTACTCCTGATTGTCTCCTACACACTGTGTATCATGCTACGGGTTCAACTCGTACCTATTGGTAGCAGAATTGCACACCGTTCATGGTAGCACATGATGGTACAATAGCGGCATGCATTTTGATATTCTGACGATCTTCCCCGACATGTTCACTGGCCCGCTGACCGAGAGCATCATCAAGCGGGCGGTTCAGGCCAGCCTGATTCGTATTGGCCTGCACCAGATCCGCGATTATGCTACGGATAAGCATCACACCACCGATGACACACCATATGGCGGTGGCGCGGGTATGGTGATGAAGGCCGAACCATTAGCTGCTGCTATTCGGGCGGTTCTGAGTATTGAGGAAGCGCAACAACAGTGTGTCATTCTGATGAGCCCGGCTGGCGAACCATTCACGCAGCGCATCGCTGAAGAGTTAGCGCACTATGATCGGCTGATTCTGGTATGCGGGCGCTATGAGGGTGTCGATGAGCGTATTCGTGAAACACTGGTGGATCGGGAACTCTCAATCGGTGATTATGTCTTAACTGGCGGGGAACTTGCCGCAATGGTTGTACTTGATGCCGTCGCCAGGCTCGTACCAGGCGTGATCGATCAGGAATCGACAGCCGAGGAATCGCATGGTGAAGGGCTATTGGAATACCCACACTACACCCGCCCAGCCGAATGGGAGGGCCGCAGCGTCCCGCTAGTGTTGCGGGGTGGCCATCATGGGCAGGTTGCGCTATGGCGGCGTCAGCAACGCCTCCAGCGTACCCTGGAGCGCCGACCAGATCTGCTTGCTAATGCCGATCTCACGCCCGCTGATCGAGTATACCTGCGATCGCTCGGCTGGTTTGGTAGCGACGACGCACGGTAGCGTACACAGAAGGGCGAATAGTTGCCGGAACAAGCGTTGTCTTATATAATTGTCGCGATCCTCATGGCTCTCGGGATCATCAGCATTCTTATCGTGATTGGCTTGTCCGCAGGGCGATCACGCAAACGCTCCCCCATTCGCGACAGCAGAGGAGACACGATGTTCGGCAGTACAAAAAAGCCACAGGCTCCAGTTCCGACAACAATGATGAGTAGTAAGCCTGAAACGATCGTCGGTGTCAACACCAGCTTTGTCGGTACAATCAAGACTGATGGCCACATCCGCATCGATGGTCGGGTCGAGGGTGATATCGAAATCCTTGGCAATTTGATTGTCGGTGAGACAGGCCAGGTCATTGCGACGATCAAAGCACAGAATGTACACGTCTCCGGTGCGGTTAAGGGTGAAATCACCGCAGTCGAGCAACTCGAAATCTCACCAACCGGCAAAGTCTGGGGCGATATCGTCACAACAGCCTTGCATATTGAACCGGGTGGTCTATTCCGTGGCCAGAGCGCAATGTCGAGCAGTATCGACGAGCCGTTGCTGCTTGAAGCGCCACGCAATAACGGTCGCTCAGAATAAGCCGAAGGAGCTGGCATGTCTCATCGCCGACAAACCCGCGCCAGTCTCACTCCAACTCTTCCGCCACGGATGCGTGTCGGTCAGTCGGGTGCTATATTGATCTCAGTTGGCTTGGTTGCAATATCGTGCTGGATGCTTGCTGGGCTGATTGGCCAGGTGCTTACCGGTGCGCAGATCGACCGCCAGCACAAGGAACTGAAGGTCGATATCGCCCGTATCGAGCGCGAGAATGCCGATCTGAAACGGCAGCTCACCTATGCTGAGTCATCGGCATATGCCGAGCAGGTCGCCCGCGAACAGCTTGGTATGGCTCGCGAGGGCGATACCGTCATTCTGCCGACATTCCCCGATACAGCACCAGCAAGCGTGACGGCCACGGCAATTCCTCTGCCAACGCCGATCATACAGTCGAATTGGCAGGGCTGGCAGGAAGCGTTATTTCCAAGTACCGGGCGTTAAAAGAACTCAATAATATAATAATCTGGCCGTAGAGACGCAATTGGCCGTAGAGACGCAAAATCTTGCGTCTCTACGGCCTTCTGCATTACGAATTTTATTGTGCGATCAGTCTAGAACCCTACATTCGTGCGAGAATCTCGGTCTTCTTGGTATCGAACTCAGCCTGTGTGATCAGCCCGGCATCAAGCATATCCTTCAGCTTCTTTAGGGTCTGCAGGGGGTCTTCGCGTTGTGCAGGAGCCGCTGCCTGGCCCTGTGCCGCTTGGCCAATCGTTTGGCCCATGAGTGCGCCGAGATTCAACCCAACACCCATGCCGACTCCCGCCCCAGCAAGATTATCGCCGCCTGCACGAGCGGCATCCTGCAGCGCCTCGGCTGCTTTAAAGCGGGTAAAATCTGTCATCCCGCCCATGGCATTGACACCGCCAACCTGATCGAGGCGTTTCTCCAACTCCTCTGGAACGCTGATCGTGTTGATATAAAACCGAACCAGCTCAACACCCAGGTTCGCAAAATCGCCTTTGAGCGACTCGAGCGCCATAACGGAGAGTTCATCATATTCGGTGGCCAGATCAAGAACAGAAAGCTTGCGTTCACTCATACGCTGCGCGATCACATCGGCAACACGGGCAATGATCGAGCTACGTAACTGCTCCTCAATATCCTGGACGAGCAAGCGGCCACGGGTTCCAATCACATTGGTGAGGAGGCGGCGTGGTTCGGAAACCTGGATAATGAATGTTCCATAGGCCCGCAGCCGCACCATACCAAACTGTGCATCGCGCATGGGAATCGGCTGTGCCGTGCCCCACTTCAG
This sequence comes from Chloroflexales bacterium, assembly GCA_038214135.1. Taxonomy (GTDB): domain Bacteria; phylum Chloroflexota; class Chloroflexia; order Chloroflexales; family Roseiflexaceae; genus JANLSE01. The sequence continues at coordinate 28,782 of JBBQSD010000054.1, forward strand.
ATCGGTGTGCTGATGCAAACTGACATAGAAGACATCGGCGCGAAATGGGCTGCGCCCGCCACTAAACACAGGCTTGATAAACTCGATTAGCAATGGAATATTATTGCTGGCTAGCGTATGACGGCCAGGGATGAGCATATCGAGAAAGCGCCCATCGCGTGCGAAAAAGGCCAATTGCCCCTCACGCACAATACACTGTGATCCAAGTCGGAGTTCACCTGTCCCATCAGGTGGGACACGCGCAACCAGGGTATTACCAGTTGGATCAACAAACTCGACAAGATCAAGCAGCGCCATGGAACGTCTCCTTCTATTACGATGATATCGAGGTTCCGGCACAATCCGCCAAATACCTCGCTCTACTAGATGTACGTATTGGAGTGATCCAAGGTTGCGTTGCGTCAGGCATGACGAAAGACAGCCAAGAGGATAAGCACAGTAATACCATACAGCCCAACCGATGCCGCTAATGAAACATCTTTCAGCAACAGTTCTTCCGGGCTGCCTCCGCCATTACGATGATGGATGAGGTACAGATAGCGGAAGATCGCATAGATCACAAATGGCACGGTGATCATCATCACAGGATAGGGATCTTTGGGTAGGGTATCTGCCGAATAGGTAAACAGCGTGTAGGCCATAATCGTTGCGGCAGTGACAATTGAGATCATCTGATCGAGCATGGGGATGGAGTAATCCTGCAGAATTTTCCGGTGGGTCGAGGCATCACCACCCAACAAGACTAACTCTGCACGACGCTTGCCAAGGCCCAAGAATAGCGCCAGCAGGCCCATACAGATCAACAGCCATGGCGTAATGCGGATGTCCAATGCAACCGCACCAGCAATAGCACGTAGTACAAATCCAGCGGCGATTGTAAAGATATCCACAATGACAATATTCTTCAGCCAGTAACTATATAAACCGCCTTGTACAACAATATAAATCAGCATGACCAGCATGAGATCGTAATCTGGAGGATTATTCAGGCTATCAAGCCAATAAGCACCACCTAACCCACCGCCAATCAGTACAATCGCTGCAATGATCGCAACCGGCATACTCAGGCGGCCAGCTGCCAACGGGCGGTAGCGTTTCTTCGGATGCGCACGATCTTTTTCAATATCGACAAGATCATTCACAAGGTAGATTGCGCCAGAGCAGGCACAAAATATAATGAATGCACCAATGGACTTCAATATTGAGCCTGGTTGAAGCCATAATCGGCCTTCGGAGAAAGCGATGGCTGCAAACACAAAGACATTTTTAACCCACTGCTGTGGACGCATGGACCGCAACAGCTCTATTGGTATATCACGAAGCCGAGGTTGTGCAATCCCAGTTGTATGTATTTGGGCCATATGCTCCTCATCTGATTCACTCTCTTCGTCATTCTAGCCCACCCGGCGCATGATCGTCAATCAGCAGAATTGTCATATTCGCCTCGTTCTCAAATAGCACATTGTAATATTCGCTTAGTTCTCGAATAGAAATCTGCACATTATATAAATGAGATATCGAGTAGACTATTCGCAGAAGCCAATGTTCCAGGAGTATCGTCATGCGTGTGGTTATCATCGAGGATAGTAGCGTGCAAGCTGCACGCCTACAAGCACACCTTCAGCAGTATGGCCTGCTTGTTGAAGTGATTGCCTCTGGTCGCCAAGCGCTCAAAACAGTCCGCGCTAACCCGCCAGATGTGGTGGTGCTCGATATTGAATTACCAGATATGAATGGTTATGATATCTGTCGAACGCTCAAGGCCGATCCAGGCACCGCTCAGATACCAGTGGTGATGCTGACAATGCGTGATACGCATCAGGATGCACTTGACGGCCTGATTTATGGTGCGGTAGACTATATCCCGAAGGATGCGTTTGCACCGATGAATCTGATTGTCTCGCTGCGCTCATTGGGCCTCCTGGAAAACAGCGATGTACGCGGATGAAAGAAGCGATGACTGAACTGCTTATTGCAACAACCAACCAGGGAAAGCTGCGTGAGTATAGTGCTATCCTGGAAACCCTACCGCTGACTCTGCGCTCACTTGCGGATGTCGCCATTGCGGACGATGTTGAGGAAACCGGGGCGACCTTTGCCGAGAATGCACAACTCAAGGCACTTTATTATGCTGCTCAGGCTGGCCTTCCAGCACTTGCCGACGACTCGGGATTGGAAGTCGCGGCACTCGATGGCGCGCCAGGAGTGTATTCGGCGCGCTTTGCAGGCCATGGTGCCAGCGATGCGGATCGGATCGCGCTCCTGCTCCAGAAACTCGATGGTGTGCCATTTCATGCCCGCCTGGCCCGTTTTGTCTGCACGATTGCAATTGCCCTACCCGATGGAACCTGTGAAATTGTCGAGGGAATCCTGCCTGGTGTGATCGAAAACGCACCGCGTGGCAGCAATGGCTTCGGCTATGATCCGATTTTTTATGTACTAGATGAGGATCGCACCCTGGCCGAAATACCAACCGAGCGCAAAAACGCTATCAGCCATCGTGCGCGTGCCGCACAAGCAGCCAGGGATGTCCTGGCACGCTGGGTTGCCGAGGGGCGGATTTCATAGGACGAGGAGTCAGGAGTCAGGAGTCAGAATACCAGCCCAAGAACCGAGAGCGAAGGAACAAGCGAACAAGAATCGGCGTAATCTTTGTTCCATTTCAGGGAGTTGGTGGCTGTGCTGGTGAGCGAACGACCGAATCGAGCAACAGCGCATTTGGCACGACCACATCACCATCTGGTGTCGTCACCAGGGTATTGACGCCTCCAACCGAACTGACCTTCCCGCTCACAACACCCATCTCAATCGCCTGGCCAGCCGGGAGGCGCTGGCGCATGTAGAATCCGGCCAAAATATGGGTAACAATCCCACGAGCGCCCAGACCAAAGGCCAAACTTAATGCCAGACCAAAAGCAGCAATCAGAATTGTCAGGGCAGTAACCAGAATGGCAGTATCGATTCCAAGCTGGCCAAGCGCAAGAATGACAACAAAGATACTGAGTAGATGCTGGACAAATCGGCCAGCCCGTGTCGCATAGCTGAGCCCACTCGCCGCCGCTGCTGTCGTCACAATACCACCAATGAATTGCGCGACCACACCACCAAGCAGAAACAGAATAACTGCCGCAATGATATTGGGTAAAAAATCCAGCAGATGCTGGAGCAAGCGTGAGACGGCACCCAAACCCATGAGATCAGTTGAGGTTATCAGGAACGAAAGCAGCAGGAAGGCGAAGATTGTTTGGGCAAAGATCTGGGAAGGGGCCGCTTGGACACCAAGCCCGCGCAGAGTTCCCGTGATACCAGATCGCTCCACAAGCGGATCGAACTTCAGGCGCTTCAGCACCACAGATAGAACCCAGCGAATCACACGCGCCAGCAAAAACCCAACGATCAGAATAATAAGACCATTGACCAGATTTGGAATGAAGTTGAGGATGTCCCGAAAAATCTTCGTCAATGAATCGATGACAATCTGAATATCCATGATGTGCTCCCATTAGACCGGCGTTGGTTGTGCTGGTGATGGCAGGAAGCTAAAGATTGCGGTGATCAGCTCAAGCACGGCACGAGCAATACCACTGACTCCAAAATCAATCAGATCGAGTAGGGTTTTATCCTCGCGCAGCCGCACCATCAAGCGCGCCTCAAAGCCTTCTGGCATCTGTATCTCAGCTTCACGCATGGCCCCCAACAGAAGCCGCACTCTGCGCGAAAGTTCAATTTCAGCAGCTGCATCAGGGTTCTGCGCCAGCCACACATCCCACTCAGGCCCGCCAACCAGCCCATCAGCAAGATCGGCCAGGCTCCCATTACGTTCAGCTTGTTGCATATGAATAACCCTCTTTTATCACGATTGAACCGGCTGTTCGGTTCGTTTAAATGATTTACCCACATCTGGGCAAATATGTTCGAGTGCCTGTTGAAACGCAAGCCGCGCTCGATGAATACGCATTTTGACGGCACTTAAACCAATCGCAAGCGTCTCGGCGATTTCCTGATAGGAATGATCATCAATATCCCGCAGAACCAACGCAACCCGCGCTGTTTGGTCGAGCTTCCCCAATGCCTTTTGCAGGCAATGGCGCAATTCCGAACGAAGAGCGGCTTCTTCGGGCGTCAGGATTCTGGTATCAATATAGCGCGGCTCCTCCTCGGATTCACCATCCGGGCCGATTGGTATCAATGGCGTCGTCTGTGGGCGGCGCTGCTGGCGCGACAGCGCATCCATACATGTATTGATTGCAATCCGCGTGATCCAAGCTGGCAGCGTGGCTGGTTCTTGCAGATTGCGAATGTTGCGATACACCTTCAGAAACACTTCCTGCGCCTGATCTTCAGCTTCCTGTTGATTGCCCATCAGGCGATAGGTGGTCGCGTATATCCGCGATTTATACTGTGCTACCAAATGCTCGAATGCACGGGTATCCTCGGGTAGTGTGCGCTGACACCAACCAACCAACTCCTCTGACGTGAGCTTCTCCACATGGAGCTCCTTATGCACCTCCAGCAACTATTGCGGTCTCTAAGCTACCAAATCTCGAAGCAACTGTCAATTATTTTTATATTTCGTAGGTTAGCGGCGGCATAGCCATCGCTAACCTACGAAAAGGAATTTCCTGGGGAGGCGAGCCTCCCCAAGCCCCACTAATCTACCGCGTGTCAAGGAATTTCCTGGGGAGGCAAGCCTCCCCAAACCCCGCCAACCCCGTCAGGACTATGGCTCCTGGCGAGGCAGGCCTGCCCAAACCGGCGAAGCTTTACCGTGTAATAAGCGGTAGGAAGCTGTGCTGTGCTGGAATAACCCGCACACCGGTTAATGGATCGCCAAGCACCGTATATGTCCAGATTGCATCCTGACAGCAGTTGCCTTTGGTGTATAATTCAACATACCCAGCCAATGCAAGCAGGCCAATCTTTGATTGTGGGGTATTCGCCTGCCACAGTGCTTGGTCAAACCCCTGAGCAAGCAAATCGTGTCCATGCAGCACGCCAAGGCCCGTCGATCCCCAGATGGCCACAGCCCCACCGGGGGCCAATAGCAGCCGTTCATCAATTGTTGTACCACTGAATGCTGGCGTCTGAAATGCAGCCGTCAGGCATGTGAGTTCACGAACGATTGCTGGCCGCCCAAGATTGGCAAGTGCATCGCCATCATAGAGGCCTAATAGAGATGACGGCTGTGCGCTTGGATCAGTCACAGCCCACTGAAACTGGCTACTATGGCCAATATAGGTTACGAGTGCCGCACCTGCACCAAACAGTTGGAGCGTCCGGTTGTGGGCACGCACAGCATCTGGCTCGTGCGAGGGGTCGTTCGGACGATTTGGTGATGGATCATAATAGAGCTTCCGTGATTCAATCCCTGGTGGTAGATTAGCGGCTAATTTGTCGGATTGAAGGGCAAAATCACCAGCGAAGTCTGCGTGCCCATCCGCCTCACGATAGTTATCGGCGACAAACAACACCCGACTCTGCCAATCCGGCGCAACTGGCCCGGTCTCATAGGCGACAATCTTTGTTACCAATGATTGCAGCTCACTGACACTCTTCACAGTCAAGCGGCCAAGTGGAACATCCGGCAGTGGGTCACTCAGCGGCTCATCACCATCGAGTTGGGCATAACAGCTTTCACAGGCCGTCTCGCCAATATATGGATCGACATGCGCCAGATATGGGGGCACAAAATTTGTATTATCGCGTCGGCCATAATTGAGCGGATCGGCAGTGCCATCGCCAACAAGAGTGACGGCCACTGGCCTAGATGCCCATGTATTGCGGGCATAGCGCAGGAAATTCCGAATAGCACGCGGATCGACCTGGCCATCGCTCCAGGCATCATAGATCGATTGGACATCAACAACATTGGCACTATAGCCCTGCGTACGGCGGCGCTCCAACAATGGTGCCAGGGCCGCCTGAAACAGCTGTGGTGCAATATACAGCGCCTGTATATTCAGCGGAGAAGCCAGATCAACCAGTGTTGCTTTCGCCAATGTTGGCTCAAATTCTATGCCTGGGCCACTGACGAGGTAGCGCCGATTGACTCCATCCTCAAACGAAAAATCAGTGCCACCTAGGATGGTCAATTGCATAGGTATACGTGGGTCGGTCACATCATAGAGCGAACGACCAGCGGCACTATTTCGAACCTGATAACCTGCCTGTGTCGGCAGTGCCGTAAACAGCGCACCACGGCCAGCGAGATCCAGTTGAACCATCCGTGAATATCGAATGCTCTGGATCTCGATACCAGCCGGGGTTGTGCCACGCTGGAGTGCCAACTGAATGGTTGCTGGATTTGCATTCAGGGTAAATGATTGTGTCCAACTGCCGGTGCCACTCCACGTCTTGGATTGTGATGCGCCATTCCCGCGCACAACCAGCGTTCGTGCTGCCGTTGTATATGCAGCTCCATCGATCGTCAGGGTCAGTTGGCCTGGGCCGAGTGCAGATCCTAGTGCCAGCGTCGGTGTGAGTATCGCCGTCATTACGGCCTCAGTGGAACCACTTGGGTCGGTTTTGAGATCGGCGGCATACCAATAATCGCCAAGTGGCCCTGGAATGGTTGTATCATAGACACGCGCTTCACGCCATATACCCTGGTCGATTGCTGTCGGGCTCACTGGCGATGCTCCAGGCAGGGCCGAACGTGAATCAATGCGTAATCCAGGGATTGTTCCAGACGCCAACCAGTAGGTATCACTGGCATTCCAGCGGTCGCCGGGGGTTGCTGCGAAGAAGCGCAGTTGATCGCCTGGATCGATGCGACCATCGTTGGTGCCAACCAATTCGATGGCAACCTCTTGATTATGCTGGAACAAACGTATACCTGATGGTACCAGCGCCGATAGATCGATCCCAGCGGCGGCGAGCGCTGCACCTGTTATGCGCTGCAACCCCTCGTGGTCGACACGAATACGTACGAGTGGCACACCAACAACCGGGCTTAGTGGCGGCGATATCGTTTCACCAGGAACGGCAGCCGGTTGCGCGAACACATCCGCTGCTTGCCCATCAAAACGGGTTGCCCCCGGAAGATCAGCGACAAGGGATTTGAGCGCCTGTGGCCCATTGCCTGCATCATAGTATGGTGCAATCGCCAGAACGACCAAGCGTGTACCATTGGCCAATCCATCGCGCAGAATACGCAATGGGGCATTCGGCAGGATTGGCGGAGAAACGCTGGCCAGTTCAGGGCGCGGCTGGCCATCCAACGTTTGCGGGCTGATTGGCATCGCCTGGGTTAGGCTGCCACTCCATGGGATACTCTCCAGTTGTGTAATAGTTGGAACCAGCGCCGCCCGATGATCAATTCGCACTGCCACAAGCTGCTCGGGAATCGTAGTATCTGCCGATTGGCCTGCTGCATTGCGAGCAGATGTTGGTTGGAACCAAACAATCCGAACACCCACACTATTTGGCTCAACGCGGAATAGTTCAGCAGAGCGCTGCGCCTGTGCTGGCATAATCACATACAACGAACAGATTATTAGCGCAGCAATGATTTTTGGTGGCATGACCTCTACCTTCTAGAAAACAAGACTAAACTTAGATGAAATTTCCATGGTTCTTCTCGCCACACCTGACTATGTACGGACGCGATATATCGCGTTCCTGCGTGTATCATTGTGCCATGAGTGTAGGAGCAACCAAGCCGCGATTGTCATTAGTTGCAGCAATGCATTCTATGATACGCGAAACGCACGCCCTCTGAAAGAGGACGTGCGCAACTGTTTAGAAGCGATAAGGCATCAGCGCGGTGCTACTCAATGCCCAGATAGGCCTTCTGAACCATCTCATTTTCGCTGAGCGCATGGGCATTATCGGAAAGGACGATCTGCCCAGTTTGAAGAACATAGCCGCGATCAGCAACTTGAAGCGCCATCAGCGCATTTTGTTCAACCAGCAATATTGTTGTACCCTGCTGATTGATACTCTTGATAATCTCAAAAATCTGCTCGACAAGCACTGGTGCAAGGCCCATAGATGGTTCATCGAGCAATAGAACCCTTGGGCGGCCCATCAGCGCACGGCCAATCGCCAGCATCTGCTGTTCGCCACCGGAGAGGGTGCCACCCTTTTGCGAAACCCGCTCCTTGAGGCGCGGGAATAGGCCAAAGACACGCTCCATGTCCGCATCAATTTCTGGCCGATCGCTGCGCGTGAACGCACCCATTTCCAGGTTATCGCGGACTGTCAGACGCGGGAAGATTCGCCGCCCTTCCGGCGACTGAAGCACACCCTGTTCGACCAATTTGTGTGGTGGTACATGATCGATGCGCTTGCCTTCGAGCAGAACCTCGCCCTCACGCGGTTGGATGATGCCCGAGATCGTTCGCAGGGTGGTACTCTTGCCAGCACCATTGGAGCCGATCAGCGTCACAACCTCACCTTTATCGACAGTCAGCGAGATCCCTTTCAGGGCGTGAATATTTCCATAGTAGGAATGGACATTTTTGAGTTCAAGCAGAGGAGTTGTCATTCGTTACTCGCCATTCTTTGTTCACGTCCGAACAAACGGAAATATGCAGGATCGGCAGCAAACATAATCCTGGGTGTCACGTATGTTTCGGCCTGACACATTCCACGACCGAACATGACCGTAGGGGCGGTTCGCGAACGGCCCATCACGGCGGCAATGATCTGCCTGCCTAGTCGGGGGTTCGGGGACCCCCCAACCCGGCGGCGATGATCTGCCGAACGTGTCGGGGGGGGGGGGGGCCCGCCCCCGCCCGGCCCGGAAACACCAGCACA
>JBBQSD010000055.1:0-37120 GCA_038214135.1 Chloroflexales bacterium
GCACTGACTCGCCTGCTTGGGTAGGAAGAACATACGATCTAGGGTATCTTAGGCTTCCTGGAAACACCTCTATTGTGGGCGATGCGCTCCCAATAGAGGTGTTCGTGCGTCACCCTGCCTGGCTTTGTATTGGCCCTGTTGCAAAGCATTGTTGACAAACTAGCATGGTAGGAGCATTCATCTTGCTTAAGAATAGCCTCAGATTGTCGCCATTCAGGTATATTGTCAACAATACAGGTTTATGTGGCCTCGTGTCCTTGACAGTGTTGCCCTTTTCCTCTACCATTATTCTATTCCTAGATTCTATTCCTAGATGGCAATCCTAGCGGATGTGTAATAAGAAGAGGGGATTTTTCTCCGGGGCTGCGCCCGAACCCCGGCCTTGTGCTATGCATGTTTATAACCCAAACACGAATGTTTTCTTGTGAGAGGGACAGATGCAGATAACCCACGAAGCGATTGTGCAGCGAGCTAGGGATTCTGGAGTCCGGCTTGTGCAATTCCTGTATTGCGATAATGGCGCGATCATCCGTGGCAAGGCCAGCGCTCTGCCTGGGCTTGGCGGGCGGTTATCCGATGGAATCGGCCTGACGGTCGCAATGATGGCGATGAATAGCCTCGATCAGCTTCAGCCGGTCGAGGGGATGGGCGCGGTCGGCGAGATCCGTTTGGTGCCAGATCCAGCCAGTTTCGTGGTACTGCCCTACCAGCCGCACACTGCTGCAATGATGTGTGACATGATCACTGGTGCGCGTGAGCCATGGGCTGGTTGCCCACGTTCGTTCCTCAAACGCATGCGCGCACGAGCTGCGGCGCATGATGTGCAGCTGCGGGCCGCGATGGAGGCGGAGTTTTCGCTCGCTACCCGCGATGCCGCTGGCGTGTATGCGCCGTTTGATCGAACACTCTGCTTTGCTTCAACTGGTATGGCAATGGCCGGGCCGTTTGCCAGCGATCTTGTGGCTACGCTCGAATCGCAGGGCAATATTGTCGAGCAGTACTACCCCGAGCTTGGCCATGGCCAGCACGAGATCACCATCCGCCATCAGGAAGTTCTGCGCGCCGCCGATAACCATCTCTGGCTGCGTGAGGCGATCCGTGGCGTTGCCCGCACCCATGGTTTAGTCGCCTCCCTGGCCCCGAAGCCATTTGCTGATCAGGCTGGCAATGGTGCCCATATTCATTTTAGCCTATGGGACGCCAATGATCGGAATCTGTTCTATGATTCAACTGCTGCCGATGGGCTATCGCTGATCGGGCGGCAGTTTATGGCCGGAGTGCTGGCCCATCTACCGGCCTTGGTGGCGATCACCTGCCCAAGTGTCAACTCCTATTATCGACTTCAGCCCCGAGCCTGGAGCAGCGCCTATGCGATTTGGGGCCACGACAACCGTGAGGCCGCGCTGCGCGTCGCTTCCCCATTCTGGAGCGATGTCGCTGGTTCGACCAACCTGGAATTGAAATCTGCCGACAGCTCGTGTAACCCGTATCTGGCCCTTGGTGCATTGCTGGCTGCTGGCCTCGATGGCATTGAACGCGAACTCGATCCCGGTGAGTCAGTCGAGGTCGATCCCGCAACGCTGAGTGATGTCGAGCAGCTGGAGCGTGGGATTACACGCCTGCCCACAACACTTGATGCGGCTCTCGATGCATTGGAGGCGGACGCCCTGCTGCTGGATGCCCTCGGGCCGCTGCTGGCGCGTTCATTCCTGTCCGTGCGCCGATCCGAGGCACGGGCATATGCGGCGATGGACGAGGCGACGCAGTTCACCGAGCACTTTGAGAAATATTAGGTGGCTGCGAGCTGAAGCCGCACGGCTATCTGTAATGGAGCGCAAGAATGGATCTGAGTGCTGTTCCGATCCTCGATCACCATTGCCATAGTCTGCGCCTGCCGGATCGGCAGCCTGTGGACGGCGATGGCTTCCGCAGATTTTTTGTTGAAACAAACGATCCAGAGATGGCAGCGCATGTGCGGCGCTCGATCTTCTATATGCGCGTTGTCCGTGATGTTGCGGCACTCCTTGGCTGCGAACCAACCGAGGAAGCCATCCTGGTTGCTCGTGCGAGCGAACCACTTGATCTATATGCCCGCCGATTGTTCGATGCAGGCAACTTCCGTGGATTACTGGTTGATACTGGACTCAGCCCGGAGGCCACCTATAGCGTGGCTGCGCTCAGTACAATCATTGGCCGCCCGGTCGAGACGGTGATCCGCCTTGAGTATCTGATGGAACAGCTGATCGCCACATCGATCAGTTTAGCCCAGGTTGAGGAGCAGTTGCGAGATGTGGTGCGAGCTGCCCGTGCCAAGGGCGTGGTCGGTCTAAAAAGTATTGCTGCCTACCGTGGTGGGCTGCATGTGGCCACACGCACCACGGCTGAGGCAACCGCAGCCTTCCCAGGACTTAAGGAGATCACCCGCCGCTATGGTCGCCTGCGCCTTGACGACCGGGTGATGCTCGATTACCTACTGCGAGCCGCGCTTGAGGAGGCTGCTACTGCCGAATTGCCGGTACAGTTCCATGTGGCTTTTGGCGATGACGATGCCGATCTTCGCAATGCCAACCCGCTCCAGTTACGGGCATTGCTCACCGATCCAGCCTTCCGCCGTGTGCCATTCGTGTTGCTGCACTGCTACCCATACATCCGCGAGGCCGGGTATCTAGCGGCGCTGTATGCCCATGTGTTTATCGATGTCTCCCTGGCTGTACCACTCACCGCCCATGGTTGCACAGCGGCCTTCACCGAAGCACTTGAGCTGGCTCCAATCTCGAAACTGTTGTTCGCCACCGATGCCCATAGTGTGCCGGAATTATTCTATGTTGGTGCGCTGCATGGGCGCCAGGGGCTTGCCCAAACCCTTGACCGGCTGGTTGGCGAATCGATCATCAGTGCAGCCCAGGCCGAACAAGCCGCCGAGGATATTCTGTGGCGTAATGCTGCCGCGCTCTATCGGATTGCGTGGCCATAGCGACGCAAGATGTTGCGTCTCTACGGTTATCTCCAGATTGTATCTGTAACGAAGGAATAAACCATGCAAGAAATAGATCGTCTCATCATTGGCCCGATCAGCGTTGTACGTGGCGAGATGGCGCGTGGCTGGTTGGCGGTGCCCGGAACATCGATCCAACTGCCGCTGACGATGATCCATGGTGCCAACCCCGGCAAGGTTCTGCTTGTGACTGCCGGCGTGCATGGTGGTGAGTACCCAGGTATTGAAGCGGCTATTCAGTTGGCCAGAACACTTGACCCAAAAGAGCTGAGCGGATCGGTGATCATTGCGCCAATCGTCAGCCCGACGGCCTTTCACGCACGTATGCAATACTGTGTGCCAGAAGATGGCCTCAACCTCAATCGCCAGTTTCCTGGCATAGCGACAGGCACTGTTTCGCAGCGGATCGCGGCATGTGTGATGAATACACTCGCCGCCCACACCGATGCATGGGTTGATCTGCATGGCGGTGATATTCACGAGGAGTTGATGCCCTTCACAATCTACTCATCTGGGGCGACACCAGCAGTCCGTGAGCAATCGCGCCAGATGGCGAAACTATTCGGTATCCGCTATCTGGTTGAGTCGGATTCAGTCAAGGGCGGAACCTATGGCGCTGCGGCAAGCGCTGGCATTCCGGCCATTCTGACCGAAGCCGGTGATATTGGCCAGCTTAATCCAGAAATGGTCGCAATCAACAGCCGTGGCCTACAGAACATCCTGCAAGCGCTCGAGATCTTGCCCGGTACACCAGAGCCGATCAACGATACTATCACGTTGCACACCTTTGCTGTGCTCACCAGCGCTCATTCGGCCTGCTGGTACACAGTGGTGCGGGCTGGCGATACTGTCGTGGCTGGCGATCTGATCGGCGAGCTGCGCGACTACTTCGGTGAGATATTGGAGCGGGTTATCGCGCCAATAACGGGTGTTGTTCTGTATCGCGTTACCTCACTGGCGGTAAATGCAGGTGATCCGCTGGCCGCTGTTGGGGCATAAAATGATTACCGAATCCGCAGGCTGATGGATCTTTACATTTTAATTGGCGATTGTCCTACACACCATGCCCCGCAGGCTGAAGCCTGCGGATGGATGAGCAATGCCAAAACCTAGAGGCCTGCGGCGTGTGAGCGAATCCGCCCCTCTCCCGTTCTGTGAGAGGAGCAGGGGGTGAGGGCGGAAAGCGCAGTGGTAGGAAACAAACATCTATGCATATAACGATTGTTGGCGCTGGTGCCATTGGCGGGACGGTTGGCGCATACCTTGCGCGAGCAGGCCATGCCGTGCTGTTCTGCGATGTGGTTGCGGAGCATGTTGCGGCGATCAACAAGCACGGGCTGACGATTCGGGGTTGGGCCGAGGAATTTACCGTTACGGTTCCAGCAGTGACACCAGATGAGTTACGCGGGCCGTTGGATCTGGTATTGCTGGCAGTCAAGGCCCAGCATACATACGCGGCGATGCAACAGATTTCCTCGCTGCTCAGCGATACCGGGATTGTCGTTTCGCTCCAGAATGGCCTGAACGAGCAGATCATTGCTGAGGCAGTTGGCGAGCAGCGCACAATCGGTTGCTTGGTCAACTTTTCCGCCGATTACCTGGAGCCAGGGTTTATTCACTATGGCGGGCCGGGCGCGCTGAAGATCGGCGAATTGGATGGCACGATCACGCCGCGCCTGGAACAACTGCGCGATTTGCTGGCGGCTTGGGGCAGCGTTGAGACAACGACCAATATCTGGGGTTATATGTGGGGCAAACTTGGCTATGCAAACATGCTGTATGCCACCGCATTGGCAGATGCAAGCATGGCCGAGGTGATCGGAAACTACCGCCAGCTGATGGTCGCATTGGCTAGTGAGGTGTATGAGGTTGCGGATCGGCGTGGCGTGCGTCCAGAAGCCTTCGATGGCGTTGAACCAAACCTGTACTACCCACGCGAACAACGCGATCCACAGAAGATCCAACAATCACTTGATGCGTTAATAGAGCGCAGAAATCGGGATCAGAAGCAGCGCAGTGGCATCTGGCGCGATATTATGGTGCGCCGCCGCCGCAGCGAGATCGATCAGCAGCTTGTTCCAGTCGTTCGCCATGGCGAGGCAGTTGGATTGGAACTACCACTGACACGACGGCTTGTTGACCAGATTCATGCGCTTGAACAGGGCCATACAACACCGGCATGGGCGCATCTGGATGCACTCGAACAGCTACGCCGCACCCTAATTGTGGAAAACCCTTGACTCTCCTTGTAAAACCGTTTATACTTTTATTATTCATATTGTTGACAATCTTCAACGAACCAGACTCCATTGGATATTCAAGGGCGAGTGGCCCCTCATGGCTACGTTGACGGGTGTACGGACGCGATCTATCGCGTCCCTGCGGATCTCGACCTGTCAGAGCGCAATCTCACCACGCTACAATGATGTAACACCAACCCTCTACCAGGCGCTGAAATCGTTGCATTGTTCAGATGAACGGCCAATGAAGCCGTCCATCGTCCTGCTATCGTTGCTGCTAGCAGCATATTGTCAACAATCTCGCTGTATGAACGATAGTATCAGATTCTCAACAGGAGGAGACGACGATGGATTCACGCCCAGAACAGCCCACGCCAAGCCGATTGAGCCGCCGCCAGTTCCTTCGCATGATCGCTGGAGCAAGTGCCGCTGGCGCATTGCTAGCCGCCTGTGGGCGCGCTGCGCCTGCATCCCCAGCCAGCGCCCCGACGAGCCCACCCGCCACCAGTGGCCCTATTACTGTTGATCAGAACGCGACGGTGGCACCGGCACCTGCCGCAACTGCCGCAGCCATTGGTAAGGCTGGCGGAACGTTTACCTTCTCGCGTGGCAGTGACTCAAACAACCTCGACCCTGTAACGCAGGATGGGAACGTCGATATCTGGATCCTCATGAATATCTACGACCAACTTGTTCGGGTCAACGATGCTGGCACCGAGATTGTTCCAGCATTGGCCGAGAAGTGGGAGATCACCCCCGATAATCTTACCTACACATTCCATCTGCGCCAGGGCGTGAAATTCTCCGATGACACGCCACTTAAATCCAGCGACGTCAAGTATTCGCTTGATCGAGCCAAAACCAATAAGAAGAGTGGCTGGACATTCTCGCTCGAAGCGCTGAAGGAAGTCGCCACTCCCGATGACAATACCGTTGTGATCACCCTCACCCAGCCCTGGGCACCATTCCTCTCGGATCTGGCCATGTTCAATGCTAGCGTGATCTCGGAGGCGTTCGGCAAGAAGGTTGGCGAAGAGGGCTTGGTTGAGCAGACCATGGGCACAGGGCCGTTTGCACTCGGGGAGTGGAAGAAGGGCGAGTATATTCTACTCAAGAAGAACCCGAACTATTGGGAGGCTGGCCTGCCATTGCTCGAAGAGGTAAAGATTACCGTTGTGCCAGACGATAACAACCGTATTCTGCAGCTCCAGGGCAGCCAGATCGATGGCATGTATGATGTGCCACTCAATCGGGTTTCCGAGCTGAACCAGGATCCAAAGCTGACTGTCAAACAGTTCACCTCAACCTATAATAATTTTATTGCGCTCAACACCCGCGAAGGGCCATTGGCGGATGTCAAGGTTCGCCAGGCGCTTAATTATGCCACCGATAAAGCCGCACTGATCAAGGTCGTCAACTTTGGGATCGGCGAAATTTCCAACAGCTTTATGCCAAATGGAGCGCTGTACTGGAATAAGGATCAGGTTGGCTACCCGTTTGATCTGGAGAAAGCCAAGTCACTCATGGCCGAATCGAAATCGGCTAGTGGCGCAAAGATCGCCATCCAGATCCAGGCCGGTGCTGCCAGTGCGCTGCAACTCGCTACTGCCCTGAAGGAGATGTGGTCCAAGATCGGCATCGAACTCGATATTCAGCAATTGGAGCAGGCCGTCGTAACCGATAACTATCGCAGTAACAAATTTGAAGCCTATGCGACCGGCTGGACAAATGATATTATTGACCCAGACGAGCTGGTTTCGTATGCGATCATCCCCGATAACTTTGAGAACTACCACACCGGCTGGATCAATGACGAAGCCGTTGAAATGGCCAAAAAGGGCCGCACCGTGCTCGATGACGCTGGCCGACGCACGATCTACTACCGGATTCAGGAGCTGCATATGCAGGATGCGCCATTCGTCTATCTGTATGTGCTGCCATATACCAATGTGCTAACCAAGAAGATCGATGGCTTCCTGCACCACCCCATGGGCCAGTGGGTCTTCGCAAAAACATCGGTGAGCGCGTAACCCTCACCCCCCGGCCCCTCTCCCGCGCCGGGGAGAGGGTGAGGGACAATCGATAAGCGCTGGATGCCTCTCCATCCGCAGGCTGAAGCCTGTGGCAACAGGACGAAGAACCAGGGAATCATAGCCGCAGGCTTCAGCCTGCGGGGCGTGGTGCGATTGAACCATACCCAATTGAGAGGTAGCCGATGAGCCGTTATATCCTGCGTCGGTTGGTACAACTGATCCCGGTTGTATTCGGGATCACCCTGGTACTGTTTGTGATGCTGCGTCTGTTGCCTGGCGATCCAGCCAGCGCCATGCTTGGTGATCGTGGAACCGATGAAGCGGTGGCGCGGATCAATCAGCAATATGGGCTGGACCAGCCGATCTATGTGCAATACATCTATTACCTACGCAACCTCGCTACCCTCGATATGGGCGATTCGATCAGATACCAGGTGCCAGTCGCCAAACTCCTGCTGCCCCGATTGGGTGTCTCACTCTCGATTGTTGCCGTCACACTGGTATTGACCTGCATCATCTCGTTGCCACTTGGATTGTTGGCTGCAATCTGGAAGGATAGCCTGTTCGATAATGCTGTCCGTTCAGTGATGATGGTGATGATGCTCATGCCATCATTCTGGGTCGGGATTTTGCTGCTGATCTTCTTCAGCGTCCAGCTTGGCCTGTTTCCGGTGGCGGGAATGGGCGATGGCCTATTGGACACGTTGTGGCATCTGTTTCTGCCTGCGCTCACGATTGCGCTCTCGATTGCGCCAGTGCTGATTCGCGCACTACGGGCCAGTATTCTGGAGGCGCTTGATGCCGATTATGTGCGGACGGCGCGTGCCAAAGGGCTGCGTGATCAAGCGGTTGTCATCAATCATGCGCTGCGCAACGCGCTCATTCCAGCGACAACACTGCTTGGATTGAGCATCGGTGGGTTGATGGGTGGCACCGTGATTCTCGAAAAGGTCTTCGCACTACCTGGTGCTGGCGCATTGTTGATCGACTCAATCGGTGCCCGCGATTACCCGGTCGTTCAGGCGGCAACCCTGATTTTTGCAAGCCTGGTCATTCTCGTCAACCTGATCACCGATGTCGTCTACTCGGTACTCGACCCACGGGTGCGCTTTGGGTAATGCACCCAGGCGGAAGAGAGGTTTTTGTGGAAATTGCGCAACCATCTACAGCAGCGGCAGGCGAGACATGGCGGCCTCGGCGTGGCAAAGGGCGCTGGATTCGCAACCGTAATCTGATGCTCGGGTTGGTGATCATTGGTATGCTGGTGCTGATCGCGCTGACCGCGCCACTGCTGACGATCTATGAGCCACAGGCGCAGAATTATGATGCTACCCTGCAGCCACCAAGCGCGGAGCATCCCTTCGGCACAGACAATTTTGGCCGCGATATTCTGACGCGGGTGATCTATGGTACCCAAATTGACTTACGTGTGGGTGTGATCGCGGTGATCGCGCCATTTGTGATTGGCATCGCGCTCGGTAGTGCAGCCGGATTCTTTGGTGGCTGGCTCGATACACTGGTGATGCGGCTGGTCGATATTATTCAGGCATTCCCGTTTATCGTCATTATCGTTGCGATTGTTGCGGTGCTTGGGCCTGGCCTCCAGAACATGTATGTCGCCGTTGCCCTTACCGCATGGATCGTCTATGCTCGGCTGATCCGCAGCGAGATCCTGGTCGTCAAACATAAGGAATATATCCAGGCAGCCCGGGCACTGGGCCTGAGCGATCTGCGGTTGGTTGGGCGCCATATTCTGCCAAATGTGCTCACATCAGCGCTTGTGTATGCAATGGCCGATATTGCGCTCTACATTGGTCTAGCAGCCTCGCTGAGTTTTCTGGGCTTAGGGGCCAAGCCACCAGAACCAGAGTGGGGCGCAATGATCACCGAGGCTCGTGCGTATATCACCACAGCATGGTGGATGAGTGTCTTCCCTGGCCTAGCGATGGTACTGACTGGCACCGGGCTGAGTCTGATCGGCGATGGACTTGCCGATGTGCTACGCCCTGGTGGGCGCTAGTACAACATTCCGAAATAATTAGAATCCGCAGGCCGATGATCTTTTACATTGTAATCGGGTATAACCTGATCCGCAGGCTGAAGCCTGCGGCGAGGGGTTCGTGTGCGCGTTGCCGCAGGCTTCAGCCTGCGGATGCATGAGCAATGCCATATCCCCGATTCATTGATCAATCTTCATCAGCTTGCGGGCGTGGTGGGGCAAACAATACCCGATGAACCTTCAGCGCAAGAATCTTCGTTGCCATATTAAATGAGCCACATGCCAACACGCAACACTACCACCAATACCTCAGACGAGACGCGTCAGGAGTTGGTCGCCGATTATGTGCGGCGAGCGATTATGACCGGGCAACTCCACACTGGCGATCGATTGATCGAACAGTCACTCGCTGCCGAGCTGCACATGAGCCGTGGCCCGGTGCGTGATGCCCTGCGACAGCTCGAGCAAGAGGGTTTGATCCAGATCTACCGCAACCGTGGTGCGGTGGTTTCGACCCTCGGTCTACGTGAGGCCTACGAATTTTACCTGGTCCGCGGCCACCTGGAAGGGCTGGCGATTCGCCTCGCACGCGACTATATGCAGCCAGAGGATAGCGATCATCTCCAACATCTGGTTGACCAAATGGCGGCATTGCGTGGCTCACACGAGGATTGGCTGACGGCGACGAGCCTGGATCTGGCATTTCACACGCGGATCGTGGTTTGTTCGCGCAACCAGAGCCTGATCCAGACATACGCTTCCATGAATGTGAAGATCAACGCCCTGTTTATGACGGTCAAGCAGTACCTACCGCTGCGATTATCGCTGATGCCAGCCCGCCACCAGAAGCTGATCGATGTCTTCCGCGCTGGTGATTGGTGGCGGGCCGAGCCAGTTGTGACCGATCATTGGTATGAGACTGCCGCCCAATTCAAGCTATTGCTCGAAGCCCAGGCTACAGCAGAGTAAAAGCGCATATCATGAATGATCAACAGCTTGCCTATCTCGATATCACCACCCTCGGCCAGTACTACCGCCAGCATAGCTGCTCACCAGTGGAGGCGACACAGGCGATCATTGCGCGCATTCACCGCCTGGATGCCCAGCTCAATAGCTTCATTACACTGCTTGAACAACAGGCACTGGCCCAGGCACGCCAGGCCGAGGCTGAACTGTTTGCCGGGCAGGATCGCGGGCCGCTGCATGGCATTCCACTCTCGCTCAAGGATCTGATCGACACTGCTGGCATCCGCACGACGGCCGCCTCACGGCTGTGGCGTGATCGTGTACCACAGCACAGTGCGACGGTGGCATTGCGTCTAGAGCAAGCTGGCGCAGTGCTGCTCGGCAAATGCAATCTGCTCGAATTCGCCTATGGGAATGTTCACCCGGATTTCGGGCAGTGCAATAATCCGTGGGATATTGGCCGCACCAGTGGCGGATCCAGTAGCGGCTCAGCTGCATCCGTTGCGGCGGGGATGGGCTATGGCTCGCTTGGCACCGATACGGGTGGCTCGATCCGCATCCCCGCAGCATACTGTGGCATTGTTGGACTGAAGCCAACCTATGGCCGAGTGAGCGTCCATGGCGTCTGCCCGCTCTCGATTTCGCTTGACCACGTCGGCCCATTGGCTCGTACAGTAACAGATGCGGCGCTGCTGCTGCAAGCAATTGCTGGCCACGATCCACTCGACCCAACCAGTCTGCCGAACCCGGTTCCGCAGTATCTGGCGGGTATTGGGGCTGGCGTGCGCGGGTTGCGAGTTGGCGTGGTTCGTGAGCACATGGGCAGCGATCTGCCGGGATTTGTTGCGGATGCGATATGGGCAGCAGTTCGTGAACTCGAGCTGGCTGGCGCGATTGTTTCTGAGATCAGTATTCCTGGCCTGGCCCACGCCGACGACCTATTGATGCCGGCGATCATGCCAGAAGCAACACTTGTCCATCTGGTTGCACTCCGTGATCACCCTGAAGATTTTGCAGCACTCACCCGCATACAGCTTGAGCAAGGGCTGGCAATCAGCGCAATCGACTACCTGCGTGCCCACCAGGGGCGCAACCAGTTACGCGATGAGATGCTGGCTGCACTACGCGATGTGGATATATTGGTGAGTGCGGCGGCCCCCTGGGAGGCGCTGGCCGAAGACCCACCGGTGGATGGCGGCCAGGCGGGCATGGCCGAGGCCCGCCGCACCGCACCATACAACCTGACCGGGCTACCAGCCATTTCGTTGCCCTGCGGCTTCGGGCCAGCTGGCTTACCGCTCGGCCTGCACCTCGCCGCAGCCCCGCTGAACGAAGCACTGCTCCTACGCACCGCCTATACCTACGAACAGGCCGCTGGTTGGTTCCAACGCCATCCATCGCTCCTTCACTAATGTGCCAGCACCGGAGCCTGTTGTGCATACCAGGCCAGTGTCCTACGAATCGCCTCGCGCTCGGGCGTCGCACAATTGCCAAAGGCGCGCTCGAACTTGCTATGATCGACGATAAATGGCTCGTTGAATTCATACAGCATCTCGGCCACTTCACGGATCATCGGGTTGATCAGGCCAAGCGCTCGCACCGCAAGATCGGGAGTCGTGCCGATTTTAGGCCGCTTACCAGCCTCCTCAAAAAAGGCAGTTAATACCTGGCGTGGCGTTCGTGTTGGCGCATTTGGAATATGCCAGGCCTGGCCAAGTGCAGCCGCGTGTTCGCCCAAGATCACCAGCGCCGTGCCAAAATCCTCAACATAGCTGAAAGTATGGGGCAGATCGATATTGCCAAGCAGCGATACCGTTTTGCCAGCCAGCAGCGGCGGCACCACCCGATCATTGAACCAGCCCTGCGCACCTGCCTCTGGCCCATAGAAATTTGATGCGCGGCCAATCGTGGCCTTGATACTGCCATTCCGATGAGCTTCCAGTATCTGATTAGCCATCTGCGCCCGTAAACGGCCCTTGCGTGTTGTTGCGTTATACGGCAAATCTTCGGTGATTGGCCCATGCACTGAACCATACATATACAGATTATCGGCCACAACCAGGGTGGCACCAACAGCTGCTGCGCCAGACAGCACGCCAGCCTGAATCGGTGGAAATTTCTCGATCCATTCGGTATAGCCAGGCTGCGCGCACTGATAGACAACCTGAGCATCGGCACAGGCCGCCGCCGCACTCCGTGGATCGGTCGCGTCTGCTTTGATCAGCTCAACACCATCGGGAACAGTGATATTGCCGCTACGGCTGACCATGCGCACCCGCCGCCCGCGCTTGAGCAGTTCGCGCATGACTGCCAACCCAACCGACCCGACCCCGAACACGACATGAAGATTCTCTGTTGTCATGATCTTTCTCCTTATAGGTTTCAGCATATGCTGGTTTTTGCTCCGCTATACAGGCAGGCGTGTTGTGCCGCTGTGCGCGGCGGGCAGCAGGAAACCGTTCCAACAGGTTTCCTGCACCTTCCCTTGGCCAGGGACTCTTGTCCCTGGACCCTGAATGAACCACCGTGGTTTGCCAATGCCTTACGATCATGCCATGGCTACGAACGATACGGGTTTGTTCTTTTGTGCGCTTATTCCTTGATTCGCTTGCGCGTAATAAATACTTGTGGCCCTCCAAACCTCGTTGGTCATGCCGCGGCTGTGATCGATTAGGGTTGTGGCTGTTCGCTCACCTCTGCTGCGCTCCCCCTCTCCCAATGGGAGAGGGGCCAGGGGTGAGGGCGGTTCTTGGTTCTCAGTTCTGATGGCTGATAGCTGAAAGTTCACTACTACCGTCGTCGCAGCAGGGTAATTCCAAAGCCAAGCACCCACAGATACCAGGCGGCATTGCTGATCGTCAGGATTGGGCCGAGGTTAATTCCATAGATCTCTGCTATCGGTAGAAGTGCTGCCAAACCAACCAGAATGCCTGTCCACGCGAGAATGCCCCTGTCCCATTTCTGTTTCAGGAGCGCCACGCCGATCAGGAGTGCCCACAGCCCACCCAACAACGCAACACCCAATAGTTCGCCGAGTGCGCCAGCATAGGTATTGAGCGTCGTGAAGATGAGTGAGATTGATTGCGCTGCTCAAGATGCCAAGGCAAACCAGGAAACTCACCACAACAAGCGCCATGCTCAGGCCCGTCAGGCGAGTGGGCGCTGCAACTGGCTGCGAGCTATTGGTTGATGTAGCAGACGACAGAATGGCGGACATATCATTACTCCTCAATCAATTCGTGTGTCATATACGACCGACGGCGGGCACAGCAAGGGCTAGCCCTGCTGTTGGATGTGAACAGCGAGCAATCTGCGAGTACACAAAGTCCAGATAGACATCCCGATGAGGGCGTTTCTGCCTTGGTGGCACGAGATGCCCTACCAGAGCGTCTCTACCTGGTATACGGGTGTGGGGGACATGCCTCCGGGGCGTCTCTACCGTGATGCATGGGCGCTTCTGCGGATGGTTGCAGGCCCATTCGTTGCATTAACACCCGAATCTCCTGGTGGTAAAAGGCATCGATATTGCCAATCGTCGGCTGGAGGTGATTGAACAATTCCAGCATAATGATGCCATGAATATGCGCCCAACCCGTCATACAGACATAGGTAACGAGTGGTGATGTCACTTCGGCACCCATACCCGATTCTGGCGATGCTCGCAACTCAACGCTATCGGCAAGTGCTGGCAGATCCTCTGGTAGGTGCAGTTCTCCAGCAGTATATGCCGCCTGAACCACCCCCATAATCACGTCCGCACCACGCCGCACGGCAGGGACTGTCAGCTCAATTGGCGCGTGATACCCCGGAATGGGATTGCCATAGATCAACTGGAAGTCGAATGGGTTGGCACGTGCCCAGGCACGATAGGCCAGCAACACCGCTTCAAGTCGTTCTGCATAGCGTTCGGTCGGCTGGCTTGCCGCAGCAGTTGCCAATGCCACCGCTAACGCATCAAAGGCATCGATGATCAACGCCGTGATCAGCGCATCGCGGTCGGGATAGTACCGATACAGCGCTGGTGGCGTTAGCTCCATCCGGCGGGCAATGGCTGTGAGTGAAAGCGAGGCAGTGCCCTGCTCTGCCATCTGCTCCCGCGCAATGGCCTTGATCTCATCGCGGATCTCCCCGCGAATGCGCTCACGTCGTGACATAGCCAATCATTACCTTTAATAACTTTCGTTAATACCATTAACATTATTACATGCCTATTAGCGCTTGTCAAGAGGGCAATACAGGGAATGCAGTGGCCCCTCTCCTATGAGAGAAGAGGGGCTGGGGTCAGTATCTTTCAAATAACGAATTGTGCATGTTATAGTAGCGCGTGCTCCCCTCATCCCCTGCCCTTCTCCCACGTCGGGGAGAAGGGGTTTGGGCATTGTGCTGCGCGGTGGAGGCCATCTCCTCCTAGTGGGAGAGGGGCTAGGGTGAGGCAAAAAGCGCAGCCGAATGCCTTCGAGGATGGGTGTTGGTTCAGGGCTATGCCTGATTCTGTCGCTTACGGAGATTACGTGTTTCCCAGAGCGATTCGAGGGTGGCCGAGACGAGTTGAGCGAGTTGAACAAAATGGCGCTCATCTGCTTCGGTGAAATCGCCCTCATATTTATCGGAGGCCTGCAGCAAACCCCAATTGGTTCCGCTTCGATCAACAATTGGCGCAGCCAGCCAACCATTCATTGGCGGATGGCTGGCCTGTTCCGTGCCGAACTGTTTCCATTCGGGATACGCTTCCAATTCGGCATGGGTAGGCCGAACCGGCTGGTTGTGCTTCAAGATCCAGCCATGCATGCCATAGCCTGTTGCTGGCGTTTTATAATCGGCCCAGGCTGCGTACGTGCTAGAGAGCGAGAAGAACTTGCGGATCGTGCTCCAGTCGTTCTGAACCACGATTGCGGCTGCGGATTGGTGTGCGCCAACGAGGGATTATGTCTCATCGATCAGCGAGCGCTGCAGCATCACCGTATACAGGCGATACCCGATTGCGTGGTAGAAGGCGTGTGCCTGCGCATTCTTCCAGGCTGTCATCAGCACCAGTGTTGTGGCACCCTGGCTACGCGCTTCGGCTTCGATTGCCTGTACCAGAGCGCGCCCGGCACCATGGCGGCGATAGCGTGGATCCACAATCAGTTCGGTCAATTCCGCATAGGGAATCGGGTCGCAGAGGCAGGGCAGTAACCGCAGGCAGGCTAATCCAACCACCTGCTGCTCGATCACGGCCACATATGGCGTTTCAAACTGCGAGCGGTTCGTGATATGCTCGGCAATATGGGCTGCTGTCGCACGCAGATCGTTAAAAGCGATATTGAGTTGAACAATTGCTGGGGCATCTGTGGGAACGGCCCGCCGAATAGTGATTGGCATCGCTATGCACTCCTCTGGCTACCTCGCCCGTTTCGCTGCCTTCCATTCCACGATCAAGATGATCATGAAGATGCCGAGAAGCGCGCTGACCTGCAGCAATCCCCCGGCCCATACCCCGATAAAGCCCGTGAGCAGGCTGAGTACGACCATACCAAGGCGCAATCTGCTCGATGGAATATGGATGCAACGGCGAAAGATCACATCGCCAAGCAGGTAGAGTGCAATACCTGCGGCCAGCAATGCGCTGGTTGCGGGTACTGATTCCTATCCTTGGTTCTTGGTGGCTGGTCGTTTTCCAGACGCAATATCTTGCGTCTCTACTGATTCCTATCCTTGGTTCTTGGTTCCGTAGTTCTGTAGTTCCGTGGTTCACCCAAGTATTTCCCGAAAATACGCGATAATCTCCGCGCTATGCTCGCCAACATACTGATAGCCACCATAGCGATCACTACTGGGCACTGCCACCAATGGGCGGGCACGTGGTGCCGCCTCGGCCATCTGGCGAACTTCCGCAATCGATCCCCAGGGATCGCCATCGCCCTGAATGAACAGCAGGGTCGTTTCGCCAGCCAGCGCTGCCGCTCCGGTTGGATCGATAGCATTGAGTGGTGGGCCACCAAATGCACGGTAGAATGGTTCCGAAAGCTGGAGCAGGAATGGCCCAACGAACCCAAGATTCGCAGCAGCAAAGTTGCGGGCGAAGGTCGCAATCCGTACTGGCTGGATGAGCACCGCCGCACGAATCGGCTGGATCTGGGGCAGGGCATACAACACCGTATTGGCACCCATCGAATAGCCGATCAAGCCGATCCGCTGGCTATCGACATCGCCGCGGGTGCGTAAAAAGGCCACGGCTGCTTGCAGATCACGGGCTTCGTGCAGGCCGAACGTAACTGGTGGATGGGCATCGCTCAAGCCATGGTTGCGTAGATCAAAAAGGAGTACATGAAAGCCAGCCGCATGCAATGCCTGAGCTGGTTCCAGAAAATCGACGGTCGCATCGGGAATTGGGAGTTGCCCAGCCAGATTGCCACAGCGATTCCACGGCCAGCCATGCACAAACACAATCGTTGGCGCTGAAGCATCGCCAGATGCTCGCAGAAACCAACCGCGCAGCCCAACTCCATCCTCAGCAAAAAACTCAACCGACTCGGCATGCATTCCCAATTCTGCTGGGCTGCGCCACAGCGGCAGCCGCCGCCCATAGATCATCAATTGCGTGAGTTTCGCACCCAATACCCCAATCCGCCCTGCAAAGATTCCCATTCCCACACCAAGTGCGAGTGCGAGAGCGCTCCGAACATTCCGTTGTGCCATGAATGATTCCTCTTCTACGTTGCGGATTTCACCTTGGGTTCAGTTTAGAAAGAACAATGCACAAGAGTCTGATGTTTTCTTGTTCGCTCTATTCCGATACGGAAAAAGCGATGCTCACATCATTGACAGATACCGCACTTGCCTTGATCATTGGGCAATAGTTCCCAATCAAGATCTGGCTTGAGCGTGAGGTAAAATACGAAACAATGACAGACGATACAATTCCTGAGCCAAATGAGCTAAACGATGATCTGGGCTTCTCCTATCGAGTTGGCAAGGATGGCCTGGTGTTGATCTCCTGGAATGGCAAACAGGTAACCATCCTACGCGGGGACGAGGCCCAGAAGTTTTTGGCGCGCATCGAATCTCTTGATCCAGCGGGCGAACAACAACTCATGGCGCGTGCTACCGGCAATTTCAAGCGTGGCAATGAGCGCAAGGCCGGGCAGCACCGGCGCAACCAATAGAACAGTGTCGTGTATTATCCAGATTATAGGTACAACATTATCCGCAGATTGACGCAGATTATACGCACTACATTATCCGCAGATTGAGCAAATTGTGCAGATTGATCGGGAGCCATATTTCTAACGGCTGAATGCTTTAGCCAATCAGTGGAATCAGATCAAGAGGCGTATCGCTATCACCAAAATAGCGGTCAATCATCGCAGGCCGGTAGATAGCCCGGTCGGTAATAATCGCACTAATAGAGGCTGGCGGCAGGTATTCCCGGCCAGGGCTTAGTGTAATCACCGATGCATCGGGCATGGCCGGGTTTGGGCCATAGGGTGCCAACAGGTAGCAGGGCAGGCCATTGGTACGCGCAAACTTCACGCAACGCCATGCAGCGCTACTACACACTGCGCCGCCATCATGCGCAACCAGCAGCGCGCCAAACAGGCACAGGCTTGGCATTATACCCTCGCGCAGATCATCAAGGCCAATCACACGCACAGCGGCGCGGGTGGCAGCATCGAGAGCAGCCAGCAGCGTGGTTAGCACTGGTTCCGCTGAGGCATCGGCGAGCACAACATCGCCAGCAACGAGTAGCTCGGCTGCGCGCCGCCCACAGCGCTCGATTGCGCGATCAGATGGTTGATTTTGTGTCATATGTGTGCCTCTTGGATGCCACTGCGCGTGGCGGCGTTGCTTGGTCACTATGCGTGGCGGCGTTGCTTGGCCACTATGCGTGGCGGCGTTGCTGTACCAGAATCTGGCGTGTCCGGCCCTGCGGTCGGGGTGGACTGCCACCCCAACACCCCCAGCCAGGGACCTTGTCCCTGGACCCTGAATGGAACACCATATCCCTCAAATGTCTGTGTGTCATGCCTCGGCTGCGTCCAAGATTTGTTTTGTGGCTCGTTCTGAACGCGAGGCATCGCGTCCGTTCCGGGTTGGTTCTCATTCTGACTCCTGACTCCTGACTCCTGAATACGCACTCGCCTCCAATCGCAGATACATGACCACGGCCCCAATCGCGCCAATGGCCAATCCAATCAGCGCGCTGATCTGGGTATACTGTGCCTCAAGGGCCTGAATCGCCTTGCGCGCCGCACGTAGATCGATGGTTGGAGGGCCATCAAGGCTGCCGAGCACACCAGTCATATTGCCAAGTAATGCCTGTTGTTGGCCGAGAAGAACTGCGCCTGCCACACCACGCCCAGCAACATAAACCAGTAACCCAATGGCAACACCAACACAAGCAGCAATCGCCAGCCGCCAGAGCCATGCCCGAGTGCTTGCTACAACGATATCTGTTGTCATATTCCGTCGTTCAGGATACCATGCACGGTGCGATGAACGACTGCCCGAAAGCGGCCCCAATCACGCCAGGAACCGCCAATCTCTGCATCGAACGCATCTGGTGCAGCAGCGAGATGTGCGGCCAGCGCCAGCAACTCACTCGGATCGATCTCGCGGAAATCTGCATGGCGTTCGTGGAGATCGCGGACCTCCAGCACGCCGCCGCTTTCATCAAGCAGAAACGCAAAGGTCGCAAACGAGATCGGTGGGGCATCAGGCGCTGCCAACCGATATTCAATCACTGCCAGGAAGCGCCGAATACCAACATCCAGTCCCGTCTCTTCATCGACTTCGCGCAGTAGGCCATCCACAATATTCTCACCATGATCGACCCCACCGGTCAACAAGCGATAACATCCTGGCGGATAATAGGTTTTGATCGCGGTCAGGAGTTTGCCATTCGGGCGCCGAATCACCATACACACTTCACCATAGCGATCTGTACGGTCAAGCGGATCGAATGGCCAACCATCTAATTCCACGACAACTCGCTTGGGCATGCCAAATTGGCCAGCCAGCGTTGTAATCTGCTGTTCAATCGATTGGGCAAGCACTGGTTTGTGTATCTCCCGGTAGAACCGGCCTGGACGAACAAGAGAACCACCCTCACCCCCGGCCCCAAGACCGAATGAATAAAGCCTTCACAGCGCATTTTCGGTTATCGGCTATCGGTCTATCGGCTATGTCAGATCAGCGCTGCCACACATCTGGGTTCACAAGATGATTTGGCCGTTGGCCTGCCAGCGCCATGGCAACCTGTTCACAGGCCTGGATCTGCATCAGCACCACGCACGCACTGGTATAGGAAGCAATATGCGGCGTGCAAATTGTGTTTGGCAACCCATATAGCGGATGGTCGGCCACCGTCGGCTCAGGGTCGTACACATCGATACCAGCGCCAGCCAGGTGGCCGCTCTGCAATGCCGCAACAAGCGCTGCTTCATCGACGATACTGCCACGCGCCACGTTGATCAGGTAGCTTCCAGGCCGCATCAGCGCCAGGGTGTGCTCATTGATCAGCCGATAGGTTTCGGGCATAGCTGGGCAATGCACCGAGACAACATGGGCTGCGCCAAGGAGCTCTGCCAATGAAGCAGTCAGGGTGACACCAAGCGCTGCTGCCCGTTCTGGGTTCGCATATGGATCGAAGGCCAGTACGCGCATGCCAAGCACTCTGGCAATCTCCGCCACCCGCCCACCTATCCGGCCAAGCCCAACCAGGCCAAGCGTTGCGCCACGCAGTTCCAGGCCAGGAGCGAGGGCACCATAGGGCGGGAAGCCAACACCCGAACGCAACACACGGTCGGCAATAGCAACACCCTTGGCCAGATTCAGAATCAGCGCAATTGCGTGCTCGGCAGTCGATTCGGTCGGGCCATCTGGTGTATTGATCACCATCACGCCACGCTCGGTTGCGGCTGGCACATCAATCGCATCATAGCCAATGCCAGTGCGGGCAACAGCGCGCAAACGTGGGCCGATTCGATCAAGCGCCGGGCCATCAATAATCGTCTGACCGCCAATAATCATTGCGTCGCAGCCGGAAGCCATGGCAAACCAGGCATCACTGCGCGGCTTCGCACCCGTCACAACCTCCGTCGCGGGTGGCAGAGCTGCAAGGGCCTGCGCTTCGAATGGGCTATGGGTCCAGATGCGGGTCATCTACTCACTCCCTGAAAGACTATCGTAGTCGCTATTGGCTTTGAGGCGTACCTGAAGAGTAATCCTATTGTAGCACGCCAACTCGTTCCAGGAATGGCATAAACGGCTCAATCGGCCAACTTGCCAATGGCTGGTGCGGGTGGTGCGAATCGGAGCCACCGCTGATCAGCAGGCCGTGCTGTTCGGCAATCGCCCGTAGGCGGGCCTGCTCTGCGGCAGCATGCGCCGGATAGAATACCTCGATCCCATCCAGGCCACAGGCTGCCATTGCTGCAATATCCGCTGCTGAGGCAGGAATAGCATAGATCCCTTTTGAGCGCCCAGGATGGGCCAGAATTGCCAGGCCACCACAGCGATGGGCAACTGCAATAATCTGATCAACCCCGATTGGAGTATAGCCACCCTCTATTTGCGTCAGAATATAGCGCATGCCTGTCACTTCATCGTCCTCGCCAGGCTGGCGTTCGATCAGATTATGGCGAGCCAGGGCTGCACCAACATCAGCGACATTCGGCGGGCGGCCAAGATCATCGAGGCCAGGCAGTGCAAACCCACGGGCAGCCAGGGTTTCACGCAGGCAGGCGGCATCGGCCATATTTTGGGTGAATACCGAATTACACAGCGCTAGCAGTTCTGGGTGATCGGGCGGCGCACCATACACAAGCGTATGCCAGAGCTTGATCGGGATTGGCGATGGCCCGTGGGCTGCAAAGCCACTATCGATCTCAACACCAGATACCACAGGCAACCCAAGCCGCACACCGGCATCCTGTGCAGCAGCAACCGATGCCGTACTATTATGATCGGTCACAGCAATCGCCCGGAGGCCAGCACGAATCGCCTGTTCGACAAGCACATCTGGTGGCCATGTCGAATGGTGCGGTGTTGCAGTTGTATGAATATGCAGATCGATCATATGGGCCTTTCGTAGAGGAGTCAGAAGTCAGAAGTCAGAATATACTTAATCAGACCCTCTATTTCATCTATACTGATCACCCGATGAAATCTCCGTGCTCTCAAGTCCGCCAGGACACAGCGTGCTGCGTCCTGGCGTGGCTACTCTGTACCTTCTGAATTCTGCTCCTGTCTCCGGAATACGTACTAATGCACCGCCACTGGTTGATGCGTGCGGGCCGATTGATAGGCACGCTCCACAAGTTCAACTGCCCGTAGGCCATCCTCGCCCGTAATTGGTGCAGGCTTGCCAGCCTGAAGCGCCGCAAGCCAATCGCGGATCATCAGCCTATCGAAATCATCGCCCCAGGGAACCAGGCGGGCACGGATGTGGCGATTGCTATACATCTCGACGTTCTGGGCGAAGACATCAATCGAAGAAATGCCCTGCGTTCCCGTCACTTCCATCGTCACATCGCCCCATGTCGGGAAGGATTGTGCCGGGCGCGACCAACTTGGATCGAGGCTGACCACCACGCCATTCTCCATTGTGATCAGCACGATACCGCAATCATCAACCGGGAGTTCGTAATAGCGAGTGGCCACCTCGGCATACACCGTTCGAAACTCGCTACCCCAGATCCAGCGCAGCAGATCGGCAACATGCACAATATGATCCATAAGCGCTCCACCGCCAGCCAATGCCGGATCGCCAAACCAGCCGCCAGGGTAGGTGCCACGATTGGTTGCACGCACCATCAGCGTCTGGCCAAGCGCACCTGCGAGCACAATCTCACGCAAACGCCGAACTGCAGGGCTATAGCGAACTGGAAAGGCAGTACCAAGCCGTACATTGGCGCTATCGCACGCAGCAACCATGGCCCGCGCAGCGGCAGCGTTGGTTGCCAATGGCTTTTCGCACAGCACATGCACGCCAGCAGCGGCGGCGCGTAGCACCAGATCGTGATGGCGGGCATTCTCGGCAGCGACGATCAGAGCATCACATTTCGCCAGCAGCGCATCCAGATCGTTATGAAAGACGGTTTCGTAGCGTGCGGCAGCTTGCTCACCACGCTGCTGTTGATCATCCCACACACCAACCAGAGCTGCCTCAGGCAGCGCCTGGAGCGCCGCAGCATAGCTATTGGCATGTCCATGGGCAAAACTGGCAATTCCAACGCGTAGGGCAGTCTGAGACATATCTTCCTCAAGCATCTGATGTGAACATAGCCGATAGCCGATAGCCGATAGCCGATAGCCGATAGACCGATAGCCGATAGGCCGATAGGCCGATAGACCGATAGACCGATAGACCGATAGCCGATAGCCGATAGCCGATACCTCAACCGAGCAAAACTGGCTGGCCAGTTCGCAAACTCTCGGTAGCGGCAAGGGCGATCCGCAGTGCCTCTAGGCCATCCTGTGCGGTATGGCGTGGCAGTGGCCCACCAGCCATCCAGGCGGCGACCTCGCGGAACTGAGCTTCGTACGGCCCTTCTTCCAATCCATCTGGCCACAGCTCATTGAACTCGTCTGACAGATGAACATCAACACTATGCGTAATAGTTGAATGGTTATCAGTGCGGATCAAGCCATCGCTGCCAGATACTTCAAGGAATGTCCGAAACTCGGAATGGCACCAGTTACCTTCCACATACCCAATCGCGCCACTGCGAAAGCGTAACACGGCCATTGCTGCATCGCGGCCCGCAATCCCGCCTGGAGTTAGGCCCAGGGTGTAGACCCGTTCAACCTCACCAAACGTCCAGCGCATCCAATCGAAATCGTGAATCATCACATCCAGCGCCACTCCGCCACTCCGCACGCTATCGGCATACCAGGACGAACGATGGGGGAATGCTGTGAGCCGCGTGGCCCGTGCAACGCCAGGCGTGCCAATTTCACCGCGTAACACAAGATCGCGGGCAGATGCGTAGGCAGGGAAGTAGCGCACCACATGGCCAACAGCCAGTTTAATACCAAATCGTTCTGCTTCAGCAATCATGGCTTGTGCTTCGGCTAGCGTTCGCGCGAGCGGTTTTTCACAGAAGATATGTTTGCCAGCCTGTGCAGCAGCAATGGCCAACCCAGCGTGCGTGTCGGTTGGCGTTGCAATCACCACAGCATCAATATCTGGGCGTGCCAATAAGGCTTCCGGCGATTGCAGAAGATCGGCTCCGAGCTGTTTCGCAAGTTCAACTGCTGCTGGTGGCATCGCCGAATCGGCAAGCGCAACCACCTGCATTCCCACAACACGGGCAATAATTGCGGCCTGGTAACGGCCCATTCCGCCCGCGCCAATAACGCCAATATGCACAGAGCCTCCTTTTTGGCCAGCCATCAGCTTTCAGCCATCAGCTTTCAGGAGTACCAAAACAACCACCAACACAGTTCGAGCACAGCCGAGGCATGACAATCAGACGATGGCGGGCCACGATGATCCATTTAGGGTCCAGGGACAACGTCCTTGGCCGGGGGAGTTGGGGTGGCGGGCCACCCCGACCGCAGGTACGGGGCGCGCAGCCCCGAAAGAACGCCACGCGCAGTGGCATCTATGCCTGCAACATATCAGATAACATCCGCGCATCGAAGGCACGTTTTGCATCTTCGTAGCCCAATGCGAAGAGCTGTTCGTGGTTGGCCTCTTCATAATCGATAATCCATTCGAGCGGCATGAGTTCACGCGGCGCGATCACGGTTGGCTCACTAATAGCATGTGGGATACGGCCCTGCATGCGATAGGCAGCATTATTCGTTTCAGCGGCGGCTGCCTCCAAGCGTTGCGCTGCATCGGCTATTTTATTATAGGCTTTGAGCATCTTAATCGCTGTACGATACGATGCCAGTAGTGCCCAATCCAGCGTTAACGAGATGCCCTGAACAAGATCATTTGGCATTCCGCCAAGCTGGGCGCGCATATCATCTGGCGATGAATCCCAGGGCGTCATCATCACCACCAGAATATCCAGATCCTCGCCATCGGCCAGATCGATCACTGGCCCGAGTGGCGTGTTGGCGATCACCGCCCCATCCCAATATTTAATCCCATCGATTTCCGTCCAGGGATAGATCGTTGGAACGCTTGATGATGCCATCAGGTGATCGAGTGTGAGCGTTTCGGCGGGTTTGCCACGCAACACACGATTGCAGAAGACGCGCAGATCGCCTGTTTGCACATCGGTGGCGGCCAGGAGCAGCGCCGGCGCATCTGGGCTATTGATTCGCTCGAAGTTCATCCAGCGGCTGAGTGTTCGCCGCCAGGGTGCCGTATCCAGCAGGCTACGAAATGGGCGTGTTCGCAGAAGCGAGGTTAGGCGCTCACTCAGGCCTTGGGGCGTCATCGAATCCTGGGGTGGCAGGGTTGGCGGCAGATCAGCGGTATCGTGATCATGAGTGTCGCTTGGGCCTGTCTCGGAAGTAAGCACACCGCGCATCAGGAAACCCATCAGCGGGCGTGAAATCGCAGGCAGATCACGGGAGAGCCGATGAACATCCTCGGTATGCATGTCCAGCCAGTTCGCCTTCAGCTCTGCGATAGTCAGGCCAGAGGCAATCGCTGCCGCATTAATCGCCCCGATTGAGGTTCCAGCAATAATATCCGGCCCATGGCCATCCGCGATCCAGCCGAGTTCAACCAATGCCTGAAGCACGCCGATATGGTAGGCTCCACGCCCGCCGCCGCCCGAAAGCACCAGCGCCTTTTTCTTGCCCATGCAAACCCTCCCGCAGCAACAGAATCATACGTGGATCTATACTAGCGGTAGTGCAGGGATTTTGCTAGGGGAGAACCGCCGATAGCCGATAGCCGATAGCCGAAAACCAAGAACCGAGTATTCAGGAGTCAGGAGTCAGGAGTCAGGAGTCAGGAGTCAGAATACCGGAACACAAACCAGGTGAACAATCTACCACAATCATAGTTCGATCACGGCCCTGGCATGACCAATGGGCATTGGGGAGCCACTAACTTCCATTTGCGACAGCAGAAAACAAAACGATCGAACCAGCCACAGGCAGGCATCGTCCGCAGCCGAGGCTGGGCTAATGGGCATTGGGGAGCCACCTACATCTATTCGCGACAGCAGAAAACAAAATGATCGAACCAGCCACTATCTTGGATCGTCCGCAGCCGTGACATGATCAATGTCCGTTAGGGAGCCTAACCGTCGTAATCAGCAGTGCATCATTCCCAGCGACCCCCGGATCGGCAAGAAGCCCGCCACGTAATGGCAGCCGGGTACCACTGGCAACAGCATAGACGCCCATGACTAGTTGGTATTCTCCAGGCGCGAGATTGGGTGGCAGTTCAAGTGGGAAGGGCACGGCGATCTGTTGGCCTGCCTGCCATGCTGATGTTGGTGGAGCATCGCCACCGCCAGGGGGCAGGTTAATCTCAGCGACCCGCGTTCCCTGTTGGTTGAGCAAATGGACAAACACCTGATAATCGCCCGCTGGACGAACACGAACATCCCAAGCTGGCGTGAGCGTGATGCGATTCGGACTCTGTTCGAGAGTGAAGCCCCGCAAACGCAGCGCTTCACCAAACCAGGCATCGATTGGTTGGCGAAACGGGCGTGGCAACTGATAGATCCAGGCATAGTCAATCCCATGGATCGTGATCGTCTGCAATGCCACTGTCGTCTGGAGTTGGGCATACAATGCTGGGTTTGCTTCACGCTGCAGCGACTCGCGATAGACAATGGCATAGTTGGCTGGTAATCTGCCAAAATCCTCGACATCACGAACATCAACGGGCACAAATGGTTGCAGGGTTGCGCCAAGCGCGGAAAGAACTGGCCCATAGCGCAGATCAGGCCGTTCCTGTAGATAGACCCCAACCTGGTCCATACCCTCGCCCCAGCCGATCAGGAATATCTGTTGAGCAACGCGCCCGCCGCCAAGCAGTGGATTATAGTAGCTCAAGTAGTAGGGCTGATACCATGCGATTGTCGCCAGTTCTGTGGATAACCCGAGCGAGAGAACGATAATCCGTAGCGAACGGCGCGGGATGGCTGCTACAAGTGATGCCAGGCCGGCAGCCGCCAGAATGATCAACACAGGCCATGTCGGCAGAATATAGCGGTCGAACTTCTTTGGCCCTAGCGTCATCACCAATGTCCAGAACAGCACAAAGGCCGCCAGGACCGCCAGATAGCGAACAGATGGCGGTGTTGGTTCGAATGGCCGATGGCGCTGCCTGAGCCACGTTCTGAGTCCAAACACTACAGCTGCAAACAATCCAATCAGCATCACTGGTGTGCTGCGAAACAGATCGGCGATTGGGTAGAACAATGGACCTGGATCGGCATTGGCACGCCCCAAAAAGAATTGACCATCGCCATTTGGCCGCCCACCGTTGGTCATTATCTCGCCAATATAGCGTTCCAATGCCGCACCAGGCGTCACCCATAATGCCGGCCATAGCGCATACACAACCAGTAATGCAATCGCAAGCCAGCAGCTATACACAAACACGGCTCGCGGAATGCTGCGTATGGCTAACACAAGCAATTGCCTGAATGATGGCCGAACTCCCGCTTGTTGGCGGTTCTGGATCACAAGCCCAAGGAGCGTCAACCCGACGAATGGCAGCATAATCAGCGCGGGGCCTTTTGTCAGCAATGCCAGGCCAGCACAGATCCCAGAAGCGCACAGATACCCAAAATGGGGTGATTGCCGTACTATGTTTGTTCGCTCTGCATACGCAACCAACAAGAAGAGGATGCTCAGCACAACAAAATCGGCCAGATTGGCATCAAGGTGCAGCAATCGTCCGTGGGCAATCAGGTATGGTGCTGTGGCCCACAGGAAACTTGCGATCAGTGCAATTGCCTGCCCGAACAACCGATATAGCAGCAGGAATGCTATGGCAACCACAAGGGCATGCATGATCGCTATGGGCAAGCGCAGCCATGCGAGGTGAGCAACCAATTCCGGGATATGTGGATCGGCGCGGCCATAGTTCTGCTCAAGCGCCCTGCCGATGCTGCCAAGCCACATGGTTGTGACACCAGGATGACCAGTTAGTAATGTATCAGCCCAATGCTGACCCGCAACTGCGGCACTGAACCGCTCCGTTCGATCAATCCAGTGGTAGGCCTCATCGGTTGTAATAAAATCCGCCAAACCAAGTGTACGCGGAATGAGCGCTAGGCCAAGGAATGCGAATGCCAGAAGGGCCAGCAATAGCGGGCGAGTTATGGAGATTGGTGGGCGGTGCATGCCACTGATTGTACCATACCAATCCTGTTGCCTGCTCTTGGATCACATGTTCGGTACTGTCAAACCACAGGACTATCGGATCGTTGTGAAATAGTTACAAAAATTTTATAATTAGGCACAAGATCAACAAGGCTTTGATTATTCCGCCTTGATTTTGTCTCAAGCAGCCACTCTCCGGGTGGTTTAACCGAAACGGAGGAACTCTGATGTCTGAACTGATCGGTACCACATCATTCCACCAAGCTTCTATGTCTCTTGGTGCCATCACAGTCAACAGGATCGAGCGAAGTGTGCCTATTCACGAACTCACCGATGAGAATAATGAAACCGTGCAAACACTTTTTCGGCAGTTGACTCATGCACTAACGGTTCTGAGCAGCGCAGCAGAACTAACTCTTGAACAAACCTCGCACATGCCTGCTCATCATATTCGGATCTGGCTTCAGCCAAGCGCCCGCCGTGCCGAAGATATTCTGCGGCGATTACGCAATCTCAACCTGCCTGCATCATTGCTGGTGACGGATCTGACACAAAGCCTGACTGTTCTGGTTCTGGCTGCCGATATGATTACACAGGGGCACTTTTCCGGCACCGTAATGCCCGAACTGTATGTCCTTATGCGCCGCAATGCCGAACGAGCCATGGGTTGCCTTGCGGAGCTACGAACAATTGTTGGCGATTAGTACTCCATCCAGCTCCTCAATAATCCCCTGGCTGAATTGCCGGGGGCTTGGTTTTCCCCCGTTCTAATGGTTACCCTATCATGTTTATAAAAGAGTAGAGAGATACCGTTGTATCCGTAGGGGCTGTGCAAAGGTGGATAAGTAGATGTATGGCCGATTAGAGTGCCAGAATGAGCAGTAGTTGGATGGTGGAGAGTTATCCCCATTTTCTGGAAGAAGTGTCTTTTGAATAACAATCCCCACGAACTCTCCCCGGCTTTCCCCAATCAATCAGATACTTTCTCCACAGGCTACCAAATCAAGCGCCCAACTGTCCCCCGTTCTCCCCATGTTGTTGGTGTGATTTCCACAGCCAATAAGCACAGAAAACAGCCACGAGATCTGCAATATGTTTATAGTATAGAACAGACATTTCGGGGAGGTTATCCACAATTGGGATAGCTTATCCACATAACGATGGCACTTATCCA
Source organism: Chloroflexales bacterium (assembly GCA_038214135.1). Classification (GTDB taxonomy): domain Bacteria; phylum Chloroflexota; class Chloroflexia; order Chloroflexales; family Roseiflexaceae; genus JANLSE01. Next base: position 28,643 of record JBBQSD010000055.1, read on the forward strand.
CAATTTGAAAGGATTTGCACAATTTTGGGGAAGCGCAAGACGCACAGCATCGAGCCGTGCGTCTTCGCAATGTGGAGCTTGCAGGAGGATTACGATGTGGGCTTACGGCCCTCTTCGTCATCGAGATCAAGGGTATTGATGAAGTCGCGGAAGAGCGAGAGTCCTTCTTCGGATGTGGGTTCAGTTTCTTGGTCGGGTGCATTATCGGCGCGTGGCGAAGTTGGGGCTGTTGGCGCAGCTGCCCCTTCTTCATCATCGTAGAGGACACCAGCTTGTTCGAAGACATGGTTCTCGACGTAGATTGGTGCCTCGGTTCGGACGGCCAATGCGATTGCATCGCTCGTACGTGAGTCGATTTCGATCGTATGCGTTCCCTGCTCAACCACAATCCGTGCCAGAAACACCTGCTCCTGAATATCGCTCACCAGGATATAGCTGATAGTGGCACCAAGATCGCTGAATACGGATTTGAGCAGATCGTGTGTCATTGGACGCTGCGGTTCGTGGCCTTGAAGCGCAAGGGCAATTGCATCGGCCTCAAACGACCCGATCCAGATCGGGAGATAGCGCCGACTGTCGGTTTCCCGAAGAACGACAACCCGGTGCTGCGTGAGGAGGCTAACGCGGATACTGTCGACGGTTACACGGATCATCGATCGGCCTTTCCGAGGGCTCCATGCGAATAGATCGAGATGAAACCCCTGCTTGGGCAGTGAATCGTGAGCACTATAGAAGACTATTGAACATGGTAACACGGCAGTGAGTATGCGTCAAGATTTTTGTACGAATGGCAGGAATGTCCGATACTCAGTCGGTGGCGGCGGTGGTATGGCCAGGATTGCGAGTGCCATGCTGAGATTATCGGCATAGCCATCGGTGATTGTTCCACTGGCATATTCCATGTGCAGCCGGAATGCGATCAGGCGTGTTCCAACTGGCACTGTCGCATTCTTATTACGCAGAAACAGCCCAGTCTGATCTCCTCGATCTGCTGCCAGAACCGGCCCGAGCTGAAATTGCTCGATCAGGCTGCCATTGGCGCGCAGAAAGTTGATTTCGAGATAGGCATTATCGCCCTGATTGGTATAGCCGCCAAAATACCCAGCAGCACTATAGGTGACATTCCCGGCATCAACATTTGGAGCAAGTGTTGTGATATCAACCTGCTGTGAGGCAATCGTCGGTTTTCCAAGCCCGCCATTGAAGAAGCTATTGCCACGTTGGGCCGGGCCAGGGTCGCCAATTGCTGGGTAGCCACCCGCAGCGCCATACTGGGTCGCCGCCAGATCACCAACCTCAATCTCCCAGCTTGCTGGTGCGAAGGATGTTGTATTGCTTGAGCCAGGATTGGCCTCGGCATCGCCATTCTGAATGAGGTTTGTATTGCTCAGTTGGGCTGGCGCTTGTTTGAAGACGATCACGCGGTTGTTGTCGATATCGGCCACATACAGGGCACCGGTTTGGTCGAATGTCATGCCAAGGGGCACACTTAGGCTGACGGTGCTGATCGTGCCGCCTCGGTTGTTCTGAGCACCCGTGAAATTCGCCTGCCCAAACACAGAATCCGGCAGAATATCGGTCGTCAATGGATTATAGTAGGCCAGAATCCGGTGATTATAGATATCGCTGACATACACGGTGGTATTGGCGTCAACGGCAATATCAATTGGGCAATCCATTGTGCTGGCACTGGCAGTGGCGGTTAGTTGCGTATCACAATTTGGGCGAGCACCGGCCTCCGAACTGCCAAGGGTCAGATCTGCAACGAAATTATTGCTGGCAACCGGCGTGCGATAGATCTGTACCTTGTCATTCCGGCTATCGGTTACATAAATATTGCCGGCACTATCGGATGCAACGCCACGTGGTTCGTTGAGTCCGGTTATCTGTGCATCTGGTGTTGTATCGGTTGTGCGTGGGTTTGTGTAGACAAGCACCCGATTGTTGAATTCATCGACAACAAACAGATTCTCCTGCGGGTCGAGCGCTAGGCCACGAGTGAATAAGAACTTGTTCTCAAGGATGGCAGAAGCTCCATTACTACCAAACTGCCCACTGGCTGGCATTCCATTGCTGAATGGCGGGTTGAAGAACAGCACGCGATGGTTGCTTGTATCGGCAATATAGACGCGATTCGTACTGTCGATCACAATCGCTTCCGGGCCATTCATCTGGGTTGTACCATTAGAGGTGAAATTCGCTTGCCCGAGCACAAGATCTGCGGCTTGTCCGGTGGTATAGTTCGCCGCGCTTGGCCAGCTCAGTACCCGATTGTTGCCATAATCGACAACAAACAGGCGGCCATTTGGTGCAATCGCGACACCAGCCGGATTGGTGAGTGTGTTGCTTGTGGTTGAGGCTGCATTCTGGTTAAAGGCAGATTGTCCAACAATGCGGTCGGCGATCTGATCTGGGATGCCTGCACTGTTTATCGCAGCTGGTTGTGGGGTAGCATTGGCGAAGGGGGTAGCACATATCAGGAACACGGTGAGGACGAGAGCGCTGATGGCGCGATGGGTGGATACTATCATTAGGATGAGTTCCTCTCTATTGGGATGGTGCTCGCGGCGATTGTGGGTTGGATCGAATCCGGGATTTATCCGCAGATTTTGCAGATTGAAGCGATGAGGGAGCGCTCCTGATGGCTGAAAGCCGAGAGCTGAATGCTTTACCCCCGGTAAGTTGACAGCAGCGCACTTCATCATATCATGGCGCTGATTGTTGTGCAGACGATAGACGAGGATTATGGCCGGTTCGATTGCTACTGTGCGATCACGCAGGAGCCGCGTGCGTGTGGTAATGCGGCGTTGGTTACGTTTGCTGCGCCGCATACCGGCAGTTCGCCGCCCTCACCGTCCGCCACTGCTGCGTTATCGTGCAGCAGTGGCCCGAGCAGTGCTTGATAATCGCCCGCTGCCATTCTTGCGTTCTGGGCGGCCAGCATCCCTGCGCCCATGGATTCGCTGGCAGGTTCAATCGCTTCCGCAGCGGCTTCTTACTCATGGCGTGACGCTGGCGATTGCGTTGGTTGTTCTCTTGTTGCCGCACTCCTTCGTTATCGCGCCGAATATTATCCCTAGCTCTTCCATCTCTGTTGATCCAGGGATCATCGCCATTGCACCACTGATGGTGCCTCTAACCAATGAATCTATCGATGCGCCGGTGCTTCAACATGTTGATGTTGCGAGTACAGAGATATTTGCTCTATACCATCGTGTTATGGTTGGTGATACACTCGGCCAGATTGCGCAACACTATAGGGTGAGCATCGATACCATCTTCTGGAACAATGGCCTGGATGCCGATGGATTGTTGGCGGTTGATCAGGAATTACGTGTGCCACGTGTCAGCGGGTTGTTATATATTGTTCAACCAGATGACACACTCGCACAGATCGCCAAGCACTATGGCGTTCCAATTGAAGCAATAACACTTTTTCGCCCGAATCGGATCAGCCAGGATGCAGATCTGGTTGTTGGTCGGGAATTGTTTATTCCTGGCGCTGTGCAACCATACTCTCCAGAAATTCTCCAGCGCTATGGTGGGATACAGGGTATTGCGAATCTGCGGGCAGTTGAGGTTGGGGCAGTCCAGGAAGATGAGACGAATCTGCGGTCAGGGCCAGGGCAAGTCTATGGGAGAGTTGCGCTGCTCACCTCTGGCACGCTTCTAACGCCAATCGCACGGCATGGCGAGTGGGCAATGGTGCATGCTGGCGATCTCGGAAATGGCTGGGTTCGCGTAGATCTGATCGCTCTTTCAAAACAGGCATTCCTCACGTTGCCAGAGACCAATGATTTTCCAGCACCGCCACCACGCTGGGTCTGGCCAACCTATGGGCAGATCACATCACCATTTGGGTGGCGAACGGTACCATTCCGCAGCTTCCATGATGGAATTGATATTGCTAATCGGGCAGGGACGCCAATCCTTGCTGCTCGTAGCGGTTCCGTGATCGAGGCAGGCTGGTGTAGCGGCTTTGGATACTGTGTCAAAATCAATCATGGTGGTGGTGTGACAACAACCTATGGCCACATGCTGCGTCAACCTCGCGTCGCTGGCGGCGATACAGTCGCTGCTGGCGATCCAATTGGACTTATGGGTAGCACCTATGATCGGGCTGGCGGCGGCTATTCGACTGGTGTTCATCTGCATTTTACGGTGAAAGTTGATGGTAAAGCGGTGAACCCACGGAAATATTTGCCCTGAACCAAGAACTGAGAATCGAGGAGTCAGGAGTCAGAATGCTGAACCAAGAACTGAGCATCGAGAACCAAGAACCAGGAGAGACGCGATGCTTCGCGTCTGGAGTAACAGCCACCAACATGCATCGATCACAGCCGAGGCATGACCAACGAGGGCTGGGCTGCCAGCTACTTCCATTAGCGACAGCAGAAAGAAGAACTAGAACAAGCGAACAAGACCAATGCAAACATAATCTGTGTCATCTGCGCAATCTGCGGACAAGAGAAGAACACCGGAACTACAGAACTGCGGGTGACTAAAGTCGCACCTGATGGCCTCCGGACGATTGAGTTAACTCGTTTGAGCGGGCTTCATAGCAGATAGACGGTTGCTTCAGCCCACAGCGGGCTGAGTCGCTATGGTATACTTGGCATATCGATCAGGCGCGTGTAACACGTGAAACAGTTTAGGCGAGAAGTACCTTGAGCAGCACCGTGTTGGATGTTGCCACAGCCGATTGATGAGGCGCAGACCACACCATAATGCACATCCGTTTTGCGTTTAGCAATAGTTGCCTGGTCAAGATTGGCATCTGACCACCTAAACTAATCGCTCGATGAAATCAGCAGTGCAGCAGGCCATATCGCTATACGGCCAGACGAACTAACGCCGCGGCGTGGAGAGCCTGTCGTACGTATAGTTCAGTCACCTTATCACTTTGTCACTCGATCAAGACGCCACAAAAAGGTTGTAACACGTGGAACAGGGCCTGGAGCAACAAACCCACATCATTGCATTTGCCAACCAGAAGGGCGGAGTTGGTAAAACCACCACCGCAGTCAATCTAGCAGGTGAGTTTGCTCGCGTTGGGCGGCGAGTATTGCTGATCGATTGTGATCCGCAAGGGAATGCAACAACCAGCCTTGGTATCGCCAAGCGCAATCTGCGCGGCACAACCTACGACGTATTGCTTGGGCAGATTCCACCAAGCGCGGCGATTGTACCAACCGGGCGTGATCGGCTCGACCTGATGCCAGCCGATCAGAATCTGGCAGGTGCGATGATCGAGCTTGCCACAGCCGAACGCCGTGATCGGCGCATGGCCGAGTTTTTGGGAGTGATTCGCAATGATTATGATATCGTGCTGATCGACTGCCCACCCTCATTGGGATTGCTCACAATTAACGCCCTCGTAGCTGCCAATCAGGTCTTTATTCCATTGCAATGTGAATATCTTGCCCTGGAGGGATTAGCCCAGTTGAAGGGGACAATCGACCGGGTACGAGAGCGGCTTAATCGGCGGTTGAATATTCTGGGTGTGGCCATGACGATGTACGACGGCCGTACCAATCTGGCACAACAAGTTGTTCAGGAAGTCCGCCGCTATTTTCCAAGCCAGATCTGTGATACGCTCATCCCGCGTAGTGTACGAGCCAGTGAAGCGCCCAGTTATGGTCAGACAGTTGCTGAGTATGATCCGCACAGCCGCGCTGCACAGGCCTATGCTGTTCTGGCAACGGAAATATTGTCGCGGATTGATTCGAGGAAGATACCCGCATGAATCGAAGACGTAGTGGCTTGGGAAGCGGCCTTGATGCATTATTCAGTGCGCCAGCTGGTGAGCAGAGTGCGGCGTTGCGTGAGGTGCCGATTGATCAGATCAGGCCAAACAGCCGCCAGCCACGCATTCAGTTTGATGAAGCTGCCCTGGAGGAATTGGCTGCCTCGATTCGTGAGCATGGCATCATACAGCCACTGGTTGTCAGCGAGCACGATGGTGGCTATGAACTGATCGCTGGTGAGCGCCGCTGGCGTGCATCGCAGCGCGCTGGGCTTCAGCAGGTTCCGGTGATTGTTCGCGAAGCCGCACCGCAGCAAATTCTCGAAATAGCATTGATCGAGAATGTGCAGCGTGCCGATCTGAATGCGCTGGAAGAGGCGCGTGCCTACCAGTCACTCGTTGATGATTTTGGGTTGAGTGATGGCGAGATTGCCAAACGTTTGGGTAAGGGCAGTCGCGAGGCAATTGCCAATGCTCGCCGCCTGCTGCATCTGGAATCGCAGGCTCAGGAAGCCATCCTCAAAGGCCAAATTAGTGCTGGCCATGGCCGCGCCATTCTTAAACTGAAAGAAGAAGATGCGCAGCGGGCCATGGTTCAGGTTATTATTGAGAGCGATCTGAGTGTTCGTGCTGCTGAACGCCTGGCCGATCTTATTCGTGAGCATAATGGCGATACTCGGGCGGCATTGGCGGCATTGCGTGGTGTATCCAAGTTTGCTCCTGCGGCCCCTTCAGAAGCTCCGCAATCTGTGCCAACAACGCCAGCGGCAGTATCCCGGCCAACGGGGCTTTCTGCCGATGATGAAGAGATTCGCCGCGCGCTTGAGCGAATTCTCAGCACGCCAGTGAGCCTTGCCCGAACTGATAAGGAACTGCGCGTCACCATTGCGTTTCATACAGAAGAGAAATTGCAGGAATTTTTCGATTGGGTCAATCGGTGAGGAGTCAGGAGTCAAGTCTACGAATTCCATTGGTATGCCAAAGATGCTAGAGGCAATAAAGTTTTTCGAGTTCTTTATTTAGGCAGGAGTTGAGGTAGAGATGTTCTGTTGGTGTGTCTGCTTGACGAAGTGTATTGTTTAGCTTGGAGCTTCCATGTGAAACATATTCTGACTCCTGACTCCTGAATTCTGAATACTTATAGCCAGGAACATATACATGATCATCTCATATGGTAATCCGGTCTACGATTATATCAAAACCCCGGCCATCACAACAGGCGAACGGGTTCTTTCGGGTGGTTCCACCAATGGCTGCCTTGCGCTGACGCGGCTTGGTCATAAAACGGCCCTGGTTGGCCGAATCGGCTCCGATTATGGGGAACGCTTTGCTGCGGATGTCACGCGCTATGGTATTACCCAGTATGTTCGGCCCTGCGCCGAGACGGGCGGGTTCAGCCTGATCTATGATGATCGTGGCAATCGAACGCTGGATGTGTTGGGTATTGCCGATCCAATTGAGGATGTGCCTGCTGCGACTGTTCAGGCCCAGGCTGTTGTGATTGCGCCAATTATGCAAGAAACGCCGCTGCCATTATTGCAGCGTATTCGTGAAGCAACCGATGCGCCAATGCTGCTCGATCCACAAGGGTTGATGCGTCGAATCAATCAGCAGGGCCGCATCGAACACTACCTGCCCGATCATTTCGCTGCTGTCGCACCATTATTTCAGGTGATTAAGGCCAATGAGGTCGAGGCTCAGATCATTACTGGAATCGATCCACGTGTCGATGGTGCCGAATCAGTTCGGCGACTCAAAGCACTTGGTTGCAGTATTGCCATTGTGACACTGGCCGAAGCCGGATCATTGATTGATGATGGAAGGCAGCAGTATGTCATTCCAGCATATGCGACAGATGCCAAAGATCCGACTGGCGCTGGCGATACCTACATGGCCGGGTTTCTGCACGCCTATTTACGCGATCCACACAATTTGTATCTGGCTGGCTGTACCGGATCGGCGGCTGCTTCGATCTGGATTGAACATACTGGCCCAGATGCCCCGATCACGCTCGATGAGGTCGAACGCCGTACTGCAACACTGTACACAGCAGGCTGAAGCCACGCAGCGATGGGTGCATCGTCTCTTTGCCACAGGCTGATGGACTTCTACATGTACATCGGGTATTGTTCACCCTTCGTTCACCGCGGGCTAAAGCCACGCGGCTATGGGCTCGTTTGCTCTTTGCCGCAGGCTTCAGCCTGCGGATGGTGAGGCATCGATTGTTTCCCCGATATATTATCATCATAAGCGTAGATATTGCGCTATTGCGGAATGCAAAGGAGTAAGCCTGTGCAATCAGCCCCCGAATTATGTGCCCTGCTAGAACAGTATTATGCTGAATCGGAGCAGGGCAATAGCGTGTTTTTGGCTAATCTGATCGATCCCGATCCGGGCGCGCTGGTGGTTGGCACCGACCCAAATGAGTGGTGGGTTGGCGGCGAGCATATTGTGCGAATCTGGAGCGCCGCGTGGATTCAGCGGGGCGGGCTACCTGTGCGAGGGAGTAACCCAAGCGCATTTCGGGAAGGATCGGTTGGCTGGCTTGCCGATCAGGCCGTCTTTCGGTTGCCAAATGGAACTGAGCTGCCATTTCGGCTGACGGCTGTTTTTCGGCAGGATGGCGACGGCTGGAAGATGGTGCAGGCCCATTTTTCGTTTGGGGTGCCGGATTAGTTAGCTTTCAGCCATCAGCAGTAGAACGAGAGAACAAGAACCAAGGAACAAGCGAA
>JBBQSD010000056.1:0-37073 GCA_038214135.1 Chloroflexales bacterium
TCGAGAATATAGCGCCAAAACCCTTGCGTCCACCAGTTCGCCGTTCGATCATAGCGTAGTGTGATCGTCAGTGGGTAGCCATAGGTTGGATCATAGCGTGCATAGGTGATCACATCAATGCGGCAGGCGCATCCCGCAAAGAAACATCGCTCCGAAATCTGGCCGCGTTCAATCAAGGCAAACAGATCTGTTACGGTGCGAGCCGGATGCATACATGAATCCTGCTGCTCAATCCTAGCTACCTGTTCGGAACGAACTTCGGTCGAAATCGTGCAACTCTGCTCCACCGCGACATTGAGCCGGTAATGGGTCAGGCCGCTGGCGTTCCAGCGAGATCTAGCGTCACTATAGCGATACTGATGCCCGGCTTGGAAAACAAGTACACTTCCAAGGGTACAGGCAGATAGGAGGAAAACCAACAGCAGCAATCCACTCCGTTGCAGCTTTGTTGCGTGGGCTGTGAGCATAATCTTCCTCTGATTACCCTCACCTGATTACCCTCTCCCTAACCCTCTCCCAGAGGGAGAGGGAGCAAAATTTGCAACTTCCCTCTGCGCATCAAAGAGGGGCCAAGGGTGAGGTCAATCAATCGCAGTAAGAGCACCTGATTTTATCCACTAGGTATTAGCCCAAGTTCCGCCTGCAACGCAGTTGGATCAGTCACTGGTAAGCGGCAGACATAGTTTCGGCAGACATAGGCCGTCGCCTGGCCATTGATCTGTGTTCGACCATCGAGTAATGGCGTCTGCAATGCTGGTTCAACATCTGGTCGCTGCAAGAGAACAACTTTGTTTGGCAAAAATGTCTGGAACAGCACCATCAGCATGGCTTGCGTATCGACTGATTCGGGATTGCCAACCAGAACGACTTCATATGGCGTTGAGCGTGCAAATTCGGCTGCACACAGATAGCGCCCAAAACCAGTCGGGTAGCGCTCCATAAACGGAACCATACTGCCAAGCACCTGTTCGGCGCGCTCACGATACACTGGTTGATCGAAGATCAGTGCCAACCGCAACAACACATCCGCAGCAACAGAATTTCCGCATGGTGTTGCATTATCGCCGGTATCGCGTGGTCGCACAATCAGCACCTCGTGGGTATCGGCGGTATCGTAGAACCCATTGATTATAGCATCCCAGAAGCGGGCCAGTATCGTATCAGCCAGTGTGCGCGCTTCCAGCAGCCAGCGATCCTCGAACGTGGCTTCATAGAGTGCCAGCAACCCATCCGCCAATAGTGCGTAATCCTCCAGGAATGCGGGCGTTGTTCCAGCCTGCCCATCCCGCCAGGAGCGTAACAGCAATGGCGCATTTCCAATTGGATCAGGCCCCTCGCTCGTAGTTTGGCGTAATTCAGCCAGCAGGAAGGTTGCACACGCACGCGCAGCAGCGCAATAATCATCCCGACCAAACGCTCGTGCGGCACTTGCAAATGCCCGGATGGCCATACCATTCCATGAGACAAGAATTTTATCATCGAGCGCTGGCGTTGGCCGCCGTGCCCGTGCTGCAAACAGTTTTTGTTTCGAACGGGCAATCAGTGCCTCGATCTGATCCACCGACATACCAAGCACACGGGCCACCTCTGCTGGTTGCCGATTGATATGTAGGATATTCTTGCCCTCAAAGTTCCCTCGTTCGGTCACATCATAGATCTGTGCAAAGGCCATCGAATCCGGCCCAAGCAGACCACGCAGTTCATTGATCGTCCAAACGAAGAAGATGCCTTCTTCTGCATGATCCGAATCCGCAGTTGGCAACGAATCGGCATCCTGGGTCGAGAAGAAGCCACCCTGTGGGTGGCGCATTTCGCGCAGCAGGTAATCGAGTGTTTCTTCCGCAACTCGCCGAAAAAAGCTATCGCCAGTGGCCTGGAAGGCTTCGACATAGGTTCGGGCGAGTAGGGCATTATCGTAGAGCATCTTCTCGAAATGCGGCACCAGCCATTGTTCATCCACACTATAGCGATGAAAGCCGCCGCCGAGCTGATCATACATGCCGCCCTCAGCCATGGCCCGCAATGTCTGCGTCAGCATCTCCGCGCCCAATGCATGGCCAGTGCGAGTTGTGTAGCGCAACAGAAATTCGAGCGCCATTGGCTGCGGGAACTTGGGTGCGCGCCCAAAGCCACCATAGGTCTGATCAAACTGACCATGCATGCTCGCATAGGCTTCATCAAGTGTCGCTATGCTTACCTGCCCATCGGCAAGCCTGGTACTCGTGGCATCGCGGATACGCTCAACGAGTTCGCTGCCTGCCCGCTGCAACTCGCTGCGCCGCTCCCTGTAAGCCTCGGCAACACTCAGCAACACGCGGCGAAACGATGGCATCCCATAGCGATCCTCGGGCGGGAAGTAGGTGCCACCATAGAACGGCATGCCATCAGGTGTCATGAACACCGTCATCGGCCAACCACCACCGCCCGTCATCGCTTGGATGGCCGTCATATAGATGCCATCAATATCGGGCCGCTCTTCACGATCCACCTTGATGTTGATGAACTGCTCGTTCATGAGTTGGGCAATCGCTTCGTCCTCAAAGGATTCGGCCTCCATAACATGGCACCAATGGCATGCATGGTAACCAATACTAAGTAAGATTGGCCGATTACTATCTTTTGCCTGCTGAAAAGCTTCATCACCCCAAAAATACCAATCAACAGGATTATAGGCATGCTGGCGTAAGTACGGGCTTGTCGCATGGATTAAACTATTCGTATATTTTGGGGTTCCATCAGGGTTTGTGTGTGTGATCATTCAGGTTCCTCAAAAACATGAGAGCATTAAACAGTTATTCGCTTGTTACATTGACCAAGCACAGAAGAACAATCATAAGGCTTTCCAAATCTGGCCGCCTGCTTAGGGAGTTTGCGTATGCAATCGGGTATGCTCTCCACACCACACCACACCCCGCAGGCTGAAGCCTGCGGCTAGTGTTGATCGTCCCCTTGCCGCAGGCTTCAGCCTGCGGATGGCAGGTCAGCCATCATTCAATGACCTTGCGGACTCATACAAGCGGCTCGAATTGATTGGCGTCACGCACATCATATCCTCGGCGCTTTAACAAAACAGTTGCCTGCCCGCGAAGCAGAACCATCTCCCGATAAAAACCTACGAGTGCTTGCTCTTCATCAAACTCTTCCGTTGAGAGACCTTCACGTTGTTGTTTATCGTGAAGATCTTCTAGGCGCTCGCGCTGCTCAGGTTGCATGGTTGCACGAGCTGCTTGCCAGAGTGCAGCATCATTCAAAAATGTGAGTTGTGCGAATGAGCCGCGAACCGCCGGTGATTCCATCATTGTTGGCGCTACGGCGATGAGCGCCTCAAGCAGAATATCATCGATTGAGCGATGCGCCCGCTCAGCAGCTCGACGAATTTGGTCGTACACGCGCTCAGGCACATGTAGAGTCACTTCTTGTATCGTCATCACTATGCCTCCAAACCTTGTGCGGTTAGTATACCACACCTATTGCTTCGGATGCCGTTACCGTGTAGATTATAGCACATTTATTCTATTTTGCACGTATTTTGGAATAGTAATTGAATTGCTTTCAACGCTGAATGTGAATTATGCTATGCTACGAAACTGAACATACAACAAAACCCGCAGGGACGCGATATATCGCGTCCATACGAAGTGAGGTGTGATGATGTACGATGAGAATAGCTCAATCTTTGGGACACCATCAGTCGATGCGGATCGGGTTGCAGCATTCATTCTGGCCCGCCCTTCTGGTGAATACACCGAGAAGGATATTCGCGCCGTGATCGTCCCAGCCTATTATTGGGCCTGTGGTGCAGTCGGCATCGATCCCGTACTGGCAATTGCCCAGATGATCCACGAGACGGGCAATCTAGCGAGCTTCTGGGCCGCACGCCCACGCCGCAACCCAGCCGGAATCGGGGTTACTGGGCAAACCAGCGCAACAGAATTAGCCAACCCTACCAACTGGATCTTCGATCCATCAAGCAATCTGTGGCGCTTTGGGGTCAGCTTCGCCAGTTGGGAGCAGGATTCGATTCCTGCACATCTTGGGCGGCTGCTGGCCTATGCGCTGCCACATGGCTCCGAGAACCCAACTCAGTCGGCAACGATCAGCCGTGGGTTGAGCTACCGGCCATTCCCAAGCAACATGCACGGCAGCGCGCCAATTCTGAAGCAGCTTGGCAAAGCCCATAACCCAACTGGCCAGGGGTGGGCCAGCCCTGGAACCAATTATGGGGCGAAAATCGCGGCGATTGCGAATCGAATTGTCAGTGGGTAAGCGGGTGCATGTCGTCCCAGTTTGGCCCAAACTCGACCTCTGTTTCGAGCTGGACGCGCAACTGGAACACTCCCTCCATCTGCTCACGAACCAGCTTTGCGACTGCGGGAACTTCTTCTGTTGGTGCTTCGAAGATCAATTCGTCGTGAACCTGAAGCAGCATGCGGGACTTCAGGGCGGATTCACGTAGTGCCTGATCGACCCGGATCATGGCGAGTTTCATGATATCGGCGGCGGTTGCCTGAATCGGCGCGTTAATCGCTTCACGCTCGGCAGCTGCCCGGCGTGGCCCACTGGCCCGTAGATCGGCCATTGTCCGCCTGCGACCAAACAGCGATTGCACAAACCCAAGATCACGCCCATGCGCTAGGGTTTCATCGATATAGCTGCGGATTCCAGGGTAGGTCGCAAATAGCCCATCGATCAGTTGCTGGGCCTCGCTGCGGCTCAGATCGGTGCGCTGGGCCAGGCCAAAGGCGCTGATGCCATATACAATTCCAAATACTGTCATTTTTGCGACGCGACGCTGGTTCTTGCTGACCTCATTGATTGGCACATGAAAGAGCGCTGCAGCCGTCGCAGCGTGAATATCCTGGCCTTCGTGAAATGCCTGGAGCAGATGTTCATCCTGGGTAACATGCGCCAGCACCCGCAACTCAATCTGTGAATAATCGGCAGCAACAAACTGATGGCCTGGTTGTGCCACAAATCCACGGCGCACCTCACGCCCCTCCTCGGTACGAGTCGGGATATTCTGAAGATTTGGGTCGTTGCTGGCCATACGCCCGGTTGCCGCCCCAATCTGGCTATAGGTTGTGTGAACCCGGCCAGTTTCAGGGTTCAACAGATCGGGCAGCGCATCAACATAGGTCGATTTCAGTTTGGCAATCGTGCGATACTGCATAATCAGGTCAATCACCTGATGCTTATCGCGCATGCCATCGAGCACATCGGCGGTGAGCGAATATTTCTTAGTCTTATCGGTCTTTGGCACGCCCTCGGTTGGCAAACCAAGTTTCACAAACAGCAGATCGCTGAGCTGATCACCAGAATTGAGGTTGAGTGGCCCCTGATTATAGGCATAGATTTCGCTCTCAATTTTCGCCAACTGGCTGCCCATGCGCTTGCCAAGATCGCGCATAAACTTCTCATCAAGGCCAATACCGGCCTGCTCCATCCGCACCAATACCGGCAGCAATGGCATCTCCAGGTTATGGAAGATCGACGCCACTTCTGGCAGTGCCGCAAGCTGTGGTTCAAATGTATGCACCAGGCGCAGCGTCAGATCCGCATCGGAGGCTGCATATGGTGTCGCCAACTCAATCGCAACCTGATCAAACGTAATCTGCTGTTTGCCCTTGCCAATCAGGTCGTTGATCGGCGTCGGTGGCTCTGGAAGCTTTAGTTCATAGAATGCCAGATCCTTCAGCCCGCGCCGTTTGTCCAGCAGTGTCGCCGCCAGCATGGTATCGAAGGTGACGCCATGAACCGCAACTCCTGCGTGCTCCAGGGCCAGCATATCGAACTTGGCGTTATGGCCGAATTTGGCCTTGTGCGGATCGGCAAACAATGGCCGTAATGCCTCCAGCACCAGTTCGCGTGGTAGTTGCTGGCCATCGCGATGGCCGAGCGGAATATACCAGGCATGGCCCTGGCGAACAGCGACAGAAATACCGACCAGTGCATCCTGCAATGGCCTCAGCCCATTCGTCTCGGTATCGAAGGCAAAGCCAGAGGCACTTGTTAACGCTGCCACCAACTCACCAAGCTGTTCCTCCGTCTGCACGGCCTGATACTCACCCTGAGCCGGTGGAGCAGCGGCAGGAGCCGATTGTGTTGCAGTAACTGGCAGATCAAACAATGCCATTTGCTGGTTGCCATCGCCATGATCGACGACCGGTGTTGGTACTGGTTCTGTAAACATATCGGCCTGAAGCGGCCCTGTGGCAGCTGGTGTGGTCGGCAAGCTCGCCAGTTCGACACCAGATGTTGAGGTGGGCAATCGCTTAACCAACGATGCGCCAAATTCAAGCTCCTGGAACATCGCAATGACGGCTGATCGGTCATAATCGTGTAAGCGTGTGTCGGGTAGACTCAAACTAATCGGCACATTGGTGACAATCGTCGCGAGCTTTTTCGAAAACGCTGCTGTTTCAAGCTGGCCATCGAGTGGCTTCTTATAGCGGTTCGGGATCTCGGCAAAATGCTCATAGATCTGTTCGACGGTGCCAAACTGATTGAGCAACGCAATTGCGCCAGCCTCGCCAATGCCCTTCACCCCTGGGATATTATCGGAGGCATCGCCCTTAAGCCCACGCAGATCGGCAAGCTGATTGGGCTGTAACCCTTTATAGCGCTCGATCACCGCTGGCACATCATAGACCTTGGTCGACATCTTCTGGCCAAATGGGTTGGCCAACACAACCCGCACATTGGCATCAACCAGTTGCAGTGTATCGGTATCGCCCGTCAGAATCAGTGTATCGGCACCCTGGCTGGTTGCTTGCCGCGCCAATGTCCCAATCACATCATCGGCCTCATAATTTTCACACACATAGATTGGAATATTGAATGCACCAAGAAGCTGTTTGATGCGCTCCAGTTGTGGGTGAAACTCAGCCGGCGTTTCAACACGGCCAGCCTTATATTCGGCATACAGATCATCACGGAATGTTCGGCCAATATCAAATGAAACCGCAAAATGCTGGGGGTGATGTTCATCAATGGCATTCAGCATGATCGAGACAAACCCAAAGACCATGTAGGTCGGCTCGCCACGTGAGGAGCGCAACCCCGAATCGGAGAGCGCATGAAACGCACGAAAGGCCAGCGAATGGCCATCGATCAACATGAGCGTGGGGCGATGTTCAGGCATAGTAACACCTTAATTGTGGCTATTCGGCCATATTATACCTGAGTCAGAACAGATGAGCAACGATAGCAGGTCTACAGCCTATGCTATACTCGTCAGACCGTACACAGCAGGGTGGAGCAATGTATGTCCAATCTTCTGATCCTGGGTGGCAGTGGCTTTCTGAGCGGCACGCTGGCTCGCGCAGCACTCGAACGCGGCCAACACGTCTGGGCACTAACGCGTGGACAACGCCCCTTGCCAGCAGGCGTGATTGGTTTAGTAGCAGATCGGCGCGATCCGGCTCGTTTTGCTGCGACGCTTGCTGGCGCTGGTATACACTGGGATCTGGTTGTCGATTGTATCGCCTTTGCACCACAGGATATCCAGCAGGATCTTGCAGTATTGGAATCACTTGCCCGCCAGCTTGTGTTTATCTCGACCGATTTTGTCTATGAACCAACACGACGGCGCTTCCCACAGGGCGAAGAGACACAGCACTATACCAGCACAGGCTATGGTGCCCAGAAACGGTTGTGTGAGTTGGAGCTACAAAAAAGCACCAATGGCGCAATGGCCTGGACGATAGTGCGGCCCTGTCATATCTACGGGCCTGGCTCGCAGCTCGGCTGCCTGCCAGCTCATGGGCGCGATGCCCAGTTGATCGCCAGATTACAGGCCGGAGAGCCATTACGACTCGTTGGTGGTGGCCACTTTCTACAGCAGCCCGTGTTGGCCGAAGATCTCGCACGCGTGATCCTGGATCTCGGCGGGCAAACGGCAGCCTTCTCGCAGACGTTTTGTGTGGCCGGCCCAGAATTCGTTGAGTCGTCCGAATATTATCGGATCATCGCAGAGTTGCTTGGTGCCGAATTACGCATTGAGGAGCTACCGATTGCTGCATACCTGGCCGAACATCCCCAAGCGGCAGCATTCCTGTGCCACCGGATCTATGATCTCACACGGCTATGGGAGGCTGGCATCGCCCCACCAGCCACACCACTGGCCGATGGCCTACGAAAACATGTTGCAAGCCTAACGGCAGACGCACAATGAACCCATAACGTAGCAGAGGCGCACGATGTTGCGTCTCTATGGCCTTAATGCCTGTTCTGCGGCAGTGGCAATTTCTGCGATTACCTCTCCTGCCTCGGTTTGTGCTGCAGCGGCCGTTTCGGGTGCGCCAATCAGGCAGCCCTCAAGTTCGGCCAATCCTGCATACAGCAGGCGCGCAATGCGGCTGCCCTCGGTTGGCGGGCGGCCAATCCCGATCAGCGTACTTTCGAGTTGGATGCTATGCTGGCGCAGATGCGCCTCAAAACGCTGTAACCGAAAGCGAATGGGAAAGAGTGCTTCCTCCCAGAACCTGGCTGGTAGTTCCATCTCGGAGTCAGTGATCTGAGCCAGATCCGCCATGATGCGTGCATGAATCTCTGTGTGAAACAAGTACAACCCATCCAACGGGCCATTAATGATCGCCATCACGGGTTCTTCGGGCCCTAATATGTGTTCATACTCCGCATCGCGGATCTTCTCGGCACTCCAGATACCATTGCGATGGCGCTCGATATTGGCCTGCACCATTGCATAGAAACCAACATCTGCTTCGACCATATGCGTAACAACCTGGTGCAATGACCATTCACCATCGGCTGGCGCAATCTCGGCGCTGGCTGCATCGATGCCAAGCATCAATGCGTGCATATCGCGGTAGGCCAACTGATACTGTGCCAGAATACGCTGCGCGAGCGTCGGTGCCGAACCTATTCGTACCCGTTCAGCAGCTACCAATGCCGCAAGCTCGCGCATATGCCCATAGGCCACAAAGCCGGTGAAGCGCACACCCTCCTCATTATAATCACCCCAAACCCATTCGCGCCCCATTGCTGCATCTGGTGTGGCATGCAATACCGTCGCCAAGCGCTCAACCGAACTGCATAACTTTGCATCAAGCATGGGCTGCCCTTTCAATAGAACATTGGTTCAATCATCCTATCATAGTCGCTTCTTACAGATCCTTCATCCATCTCACGATGGATCTCTTATTTGGCATGCTGATGCGCCAAACGGCGTATTTATATTGCTTTTCTGGGTCTTTTGTTAATTTTTTTTAATTACAAACTGCTCTCAACAGGCTAAAAGTGACTATTGAACTATGGTAGTAGAGCTCAACCTGTAGTACAACAATAAGCGAAGACGTCAATGATGACAGACTGTACGTTCACTGTTTACTTGTGTCATGTGACGCATTCCTACGAAAGGGTACTACCGAATGAAATTCAACGCCCGAGTATGGATAATCGCTCTGATTGTTGCTCTATCGTTGGAGGCCAGCCAGGCCACACTCTCGGTCAATGCTGCAGGGCTGCCCGTTCCAACAGGCATAACCGTGTTCCAGGATGATCGCAATGCTATTTTGCAGTGGGATTTCGACCCAAGCAAGCCCATGGATCCACTTCCTGAAAATGTCGTTGGCTATAAAATCACTTGGGGGCCAGCAAGTAACCCAAGCGCGTTTAGCAAGGTTACGGAAGAGCGGATCATTCAACTCCAGCCATTAGTGAATGGACAGCCCTATGTCGCTCAGATTCAATCTGTTGACAGCCTTGGGCAGGTGTCATCATCAAGCTCAACTGTTCAGTTCACGGGCGATCCAACCCGCGTTGATGGCCTGCGTAGCAAAATGAACGGCTTCTTCGATGATTTCAATTTGCCACAGGGCCTCCCCGACGAGCGCAAGTGGAATACCGCGTACTCACGCTGTAATGGCGATTGGTCGAACGGCTTCTTTATTAATGATCAGTTCCATGCACATAATACGACGTTCTCGGATAACTGCGACCGGGCGCAGAGCATCAGCCGCCCACGCGCCGAACTCGATTTCTCCGATAATGGCACCCGAACCATCGTGTTCGATTTCGATGGCGAGTTCCGCCGCAACCAGTGGTACCTCGATATCGTTCCGCGCCTGATGGATATCAGCGGTCAGGTCAATATTGAAGGGGTCGTTTCCCCAGCAGACCCAGCCAATGGCCTGCGGTTTCACCAGAACGAACAGACCGCCAGCATTTTCAACTTTGGCACCGATGGCTCGGAAACAGCGCTATCGCGGACAAACTTTCAGCCACTGCCGCCGCTTGATTATGCTGGTGTCAAGCAGGTATCGAACGTTCGCCGGCGTTGGGAGATCCATATCAGCCGCACCTATGCCGAGGTGTTGATCGATGGCAAGAAAGTGTTGGCGACACAACCGGGGGCATTCAACCTCACCCAGAATCGCTATACGCTGCTGTGGAACACATTTGCCTATAACGCCAGCAAATCGAATGTACCATTTGTGCTTACCCATTGGGATAACTTCGGCTTTGACGCGCCAGCCGGTACGACCCGTACAACCGTCACACATAACTATCGGCTGTATAATACTGGTACCGATTTCATCAAGCCATTGAATCTCACGACGCCCGCCGTCAAGCAATTGTATATCCCCGATCCGATCACTGGTGCAACAGCACAACGGCTCATGTTCACGCTACAGATGAATCCAAACGATTGGTATGAATGGTCACCAAATGACTCAGTATCGATCAATGGTGTAAAAATAGCCATTCCCAAGCCGGTTTCGAATTCACAGCCAGAGCTACCGATGACAATATTGATCAGTTCGATTGCGCCCTATACCGTCGTTCTGCCCATTGCCAATGGTGTGTTTCGTCAGGGACAGAATGAGATCAGCTTCAGCACCGTCAATAGCTCTATGCATAATATCCATGCTGAGTTTGATTTCAACACGGCCAATGAGCCAGCATATACGCCACCAGCGCAAGCACTCAACAGCCCTGCACAGCCAAAGATACCGGCAGTTGGGCCAAACGCCGTTATCTCACAGATCAATACGACCAAGGTTGATACTTGGAGGGATGATCTCAACAACCCAGCGGCATTCAATGTTGCTGTAAGCGGCACCGTACCAGTGACAGTCCAGGTGCATAACGATATCGCGATGCAAGCAACGGGCAGTAATCTGGGCGTGCAACTTGTCGATCTGTTGATCGATGGCCAGATTGTTATTTCCAAACGCACCAGCACGAATACGCCTGCCCCGGCAGTTATCACAACATTTAACCTGAATACAGTAGGCTTATCCAATGGAATGCACGAGATCTATGTTCGCGCATATGATACCCGCTGTACTCCGAGCATTGCCGATTATGGTGGTACGGGGAGTGAATCAGGGCATTACTTTGCGATGCATATTAATGTACAAAACGCCGCAGCGCGCCAAGTACCAGATCCTGCCGCAGCGGTAGAGGTACAGGCTATTAATCCAGCAGCACAGAACTATTCGATCAAGCTCCCACTCATTATCAAGAGTGGCCTTACGAATACAGCCTGTGCATCGCTTGCTGCATCGACTACTCCGCTAAACACGGGATCGCTTGCAAGCCCAGCGTTTGTCTCGCCACGAGATATACGCCGTGATGAGCAGTTCTTCCTCTGCGATTAAGCTTCTTCATGCAGCAGGGGTGGGCAATGCCCACCCCTGCTGCATATGCTATTTCTGAGCGCCGAACTAACGCGAGACCAACATATCAATCAGTAGGCCAATTGCGCCAAATGCCACGATACCACCAGCGATCTTCATAAACAATGGCCAGATCCGGCCCTTCACAAGGGCAGAACTGAGCCAGGGTTCCCCAGTCAACATCATCAGAACGACAGCAAACGCCATGATAACTTGTAGTGCCATATAGATCAGGCGTGCGACAAATGTATCGGCAATTATCTGGAAGAGCACGGATTCCAATGTTTGTCGCCAGATCAGAAAGCTCGCTGCAAAGGCAAGTGCAGTGAGTATTGCCGTCAACAGATGAATAAAGAGCTGTTGCATGAGCGGTATCGGCTGTTTCTCGTCAAACATAGTCTCCCCTTCCCTGCCGCCTTATCGATATGGGCTACGTGTTGCTTCAGTATGCGCTAAAGCCCATCAGCCAGCGCTTGTATATGTTCCCGTGTACTCATATCAGCAACCACCGCATATATCATCTGATTGAGAGCAGTGCTTATGTCAATCGCAGTATAGACAGAGGCGTTGTTCGTTAAGAGAAGATACACTATTGTGCAGGGATGTTTGCGCAACATTATCTCTGAATCGGTATACTACATCATCCTTGACGCACTCCACCACGCCGTCTATACTTGAATCACCCGTGATATGCTTGGAGAATGTATATGAGCGCCGATGTTTCCAAGCCAGAACATCAGCCGCCATCCGAGATCCCGCTACTGCCAATGTTTGCGCCCACAACGCGTGTGCAGTGGCGAGCATTGGTTGAGTCCGAGTTAGCGGGTGCTGCATTCGAACAGAAGCTGATTACCCATACCGACGAGGGCATCGATCTGCAGCCGATCTATTGGCCGGACGATATCGCCGATCTGGAGTTCGTTGAAACAGCCCCAGGCCAACCGCCATTTGTGCGCGGCACCCAGCCTACACCACTACCGGATGCACTTCCAAGGACACCATGGCGGATCTGCCAATCTATCCGCGCCGATACTGCCACAGATGCTAATAGCCTGGCGCTCAAAGCATATAAACATGGTGCGACGGCGCTTGATCTCGCACCCACCGATTCCCAATCTCTCAGTACAATGCTCACTGGTATTGATACTGGCGCGATTGCGTTGTTCATCTCGGCTGCCCCCGATCAGGCACTATCGCTTGCCCAGGAATTCGCAGCTACCATCAATGTGGAACAACTGTTGGGTGCGATTGGCAGTGATCCATTGGCTACACTGGCAATGGGAACGGGCATCGATCTCGATGCTGCATGGGATGATATTGCTCAACTAACCAGTTGGGCCATTCGCCACGCGCCATGTCTGTCCACCATTGCTGTTGATGGAATAGTGTATCACGAAGCTGGTGCGAGTGCCGTCGAAGAACTAGCCTTCAGCCTGGCAAGCGCCGTTGAACAAGTGCGGAAGCTGGCGCTACATGGCATTCCAATCGCGCACAGCGGGCCACGGGTGCGTTTCTCTCTGGCGCTTGGCACCAATATCTTCATGGAAATTGCCAAACTGCGTGCAGCTCGTATGCTATGGAGCAAGATTATTGCGGCGTGCGGCCTCGCTCCCCAAACAGCTCCAGCGATCATCCATACCCAGAGTGGCATGCGTTCATTCACCATCGCCGATGCGCATGTCAATCTGCTGCGGGCAACAGCCCAATCCTTTGCGGCAATCATTGGCGGGTGCAATAGCCTGGAGGTCAGGCCGTTCGATGCAGCTATCCACACGCCAGATGACTTCTCACGCCGCTTGGCAATCAACACCCAGCATTTGTTACACGATGAAAGCCTGCTTGGTCGTGTGATCGATCCAGCCGGTGGCTCCTGGTATGTTGAATCACTCACCGATGCTGTGGCGCGTAAGGCCTGGATCTTGTTTCAAGAAGTTGAGCGCCGTGGCGGCCTTCGGGCAGCGCTCTATGATGCATGGCCGCAGCAGCAGATCAGTGAAACAGCCGCCAAACGAGCCACACGCATCGCCACCCGCCGCGACATCCTGGTCGGGACGAATATGTACGCTAATCCCCTTGAAGAACAGCCACCTCCACCCACTACAAAGTACACCAATCAACAAGCTGGCAATCAACCAACCACGGCGCATTCCCCGCCACCAATTGGCGTTCTATTGCGCCCGCATCGTGATGCAGAACCATATGAGGCATTGCGTGCCAGGGCACAAAGCGCGGGCAAGCCACCACAGGCATTTCTAGCAACAATCGGGCCACTCAGCCAGCATCGGGCACGCGCCGATTTTGCACTTGGGTTGCTGCATACAGCCGGAATACATGTAATCGATACCCCTGGCTTTGCGACACCAGAAGCGGCAGCACAGGCAGCGATCCACAGCAATGCGCCGATTGTGGTGATCTGCTCAAGCGACCCGACCTATCCAACGATTGTGCCGCCATTCATCGAAATAATTCGCGCAGCCCGCCCGAAAACCCTGATTGTGTTAGCTGGCTTCCCAACCGGCCAGATCGAGATGCTGCGTGATGCTGGTATCGATCTGTTCATGCATGCGCGTGCGGATGCGATCGCAACCCTGGACGAGATACTTACGAGGATTGGGAGATGAGCATTCAAGAATCCCATCAAGCATATATTCACAGATTTCGCAGATTTCGTAGATTAAACTGACGGCTGAAAGCTGATAGCTCATAAACACGGAGCCTAGAATGACACTCCCTGATTTCACGAGTATCCCATATGAGGCCGATCTACCAAGCACGCCATCTGCGCCACATGCGGCGCAAACGGGTATCTGGCAGACAGCCGAACAGATTAATCTCAAAACACTCTATACTAGTGCCGATCTCGTGGGATTGGAGCACCTGGGGTTTACTGCGGGGATTACACCATTTCTGCGCGGGCCATATGCAACGATGTATGTCACACGTCCATGGACTATTCGCCAGTATGCTGGGTTTTCCACGGCAGAACAGAGTAATGCCTTCTATCGGCGTAATCTCGCGGCTGGGCAGAAGGGCCTCTCAATCGCCTTCGATCTGGCGACCCATCGCGGCTATGATTCCGATCACCCGCGTGTGGTTGGCGATGTTGGCAAGGCAGGCGTGGCAATCGATAGCATCCTGGATATGCAGATCCTGTTTGATCACATCCCGCTGGATCAGATGTCGGTTTCGATGACGATGAATGGCGCGGTGATTCCAATCATGGCCTTCTATATCGTTGCCGCCGAAGAACAGGGTGTGCGCCCTGAGCAACTGACCGGCACGATTCAGAATGACATCCTCAAAGAATATATGGTTCGTAATACGTATATCTACCCGCCCGATGCCTCCATGCGGATTATTGGCGATATTTTTGCCTATACTGCCAAGCATATGCCCAAGTTCAATAGTATCAGTATCTCGGGCTATCATATGCAGGAAGCTGGCGCAACCGCCGATCTCGAACTCGGCTACACCCTGGCGGATGGGCTCGAATACCTGCGCGCTGGCGTCCGTTCTGGCATGGATATCGATAGCTTCGCGCCACGGCTCTCGTTTTTCTGGGCAATTGGCATGAACTATTTCATGGAAGTAGCCAAAATGCGGGCTGCGCGCCTGTTATGGGCAAAACTGGTCAAGGAGGCCGGAGCCAAACAGGATCGCTCGATGGCATTGCGTACCCACTGCCAGACATCTGGCTGGAGCCTGACGGCCCAAGATCCCTATAATAATGTCATTCGCACCTGTGTCGAAGCGCTCGCTGCTGTACTTGGCCACACGCAATCGCTGCATACCAATGCACTCGATGAAGCGCTGGCCCTGCCAACCGATTTCTCGGCACGAATTGCCCGCAACACCCAGCTGTTTCTGCAGGACGAAACCGGTATTTCTCGGGTTGTCGATCCATGGGGTGGTTCATATTATGTCGAGCGACTTACCAATGATCTGATGCACAAGGCCTGGGGCCATATCAGCGAGATCGAGTCGCTTGGCGGCATGGCCAAGGCATTGGTCAGTGGGCTACCAAAGCTGCGGATCGAAGAGGCGGCGGCACGCAGGCAGGCACGCATCGATTCGGGCCAGGAGACGATTGTTGGCGTGAATAAGTATCAGGTAGCCGAACAGACCAACATTCCAACGCTGGAAATCGATAATACTGCTGTACGGCAATCACAGATTGAGCGACTCAAGCGGTTGCGTGCCAATCGTGATGAAATCCGCGTCCAATCCGCATTGGCAGCCATCAGCCATGTTGCGAAAACAGGCAGTGGGAATCTGCTGGTTGCCGCGATTGATGCTGCACGAGCCCGCGCATCACTTGGCGAAATATCTTCGGCCATGGAACAGGCATTTGGCCGCCATCACGCCGATAGCCGATCAATTGCGGGCGTCTATCGCAGCGCCTATGGCGAATCACAGGCAATTGCCGAGGTACGCGCCCTGGCCGATGCCTTTGCCAAGCAGGAAGGGCGGCGGCCACGCATGCTGGTTGCCAAGATCGGCCAGGATGGCCATGACCGGGGCGCACATGTGATCGCAACAGCATTTGCCGATCTTGGCTTCGATGTCGATCTCGGGCCATTATTCCAGACTCCTGCCGAAGTTGCGCGCCAGGCCATCGAAAATGATGTCCATGTCGTTGGAATATCCTCGCTGGCCGCTGGACACAAGACCCTACTCCCGCAACTGGTGGATGAACTACGCCGGCTTGGCCGCGAGGACATGATGGTGATCATTGGCGGGGTCATTCCACCACAGGATTACCAATTCCTTCGTGAACATGGCGCAGCAGCCATTTTTGGCCCAGGAACCGTGATTCCCGTTGCCGCCAAACAGGTACTGGAAGAATTGCGTTTGCGGCTGTTTTCTGGCACACCCTGAACTTTTTGACCAGGCCACCCCCTATTGTAGAGACGCAGCGGGGCGATGCAGCGCGTCTGTTCGGAGGATGACACGGTGAGGGTGAGCAATGGTAAGGGCGCAGCAGCAGCTTATATCTTGAGACGCACTTGCAAATGTTAGGCTGCTGCTGCGCCTTTACGGTGATCAATGCCGAAACGTTGGTTTTCAGGGTGCGCTCAAGGCAACGCTGACTGTACACATATGGCGCACGCCTGACAGGCTTTCAAGGAAATACATGCCATACCTGCGCCGCCAACTGACAACCGATGAGTATGTGCATGGCGTTTTATCTGGCGACCGGGCGATTCTAGGGCGGGCGATCACGCTGGTCGAGAGCGATGCGCCGCAGCATGCCGATCAGGCCCAGGATGTGTTGCGGCAGTTGCTTCCGCATGGCGGCCGTTCCATCCGAATTGGGATTACTGGAGTGCCAGGAGTTGGCAAGAGTACCCTGATCGAAACTCTTGGCACACGGCTATGTGAAAACGGGCAGCGGCTGGCTGTGCTGACGGTTGATCCAAGCAGTAGCCGAACCCATGGTAGCATTCTGGGCGATAAAACACGCATGGAGCGCCTCAGTCGCATGCAGAATGCCTTCATTCGGCCATCGCCAACCGGTGGCGCATTGGGTGGAGTGACACGCAAAACTCGTGAGAGTATCATCGTGTGTGAGGCGGCAGGCTTCGAAATCATTCTGGTCGAGACAGTCGGGGTCGGCCAGAGTGAAATTGCCGTTCACGATATGACCGACTGTTTCGTTCTGTTAGCGCTATCGGGTGCGGGTGATGAACTGCAAGCCCTGAAAAAAGGAGTTGTCGAACTGGCCGACCTGATTGTAATCACCAAGGCCGATGGGCCAAACCGCGAACAGATTCTTGCCGCCAGAGCGGATTATCTGCAAGCGCTGCGCTACCTGGCACCCGCAACAACCAACTGGCGCGTGCCGGTGTTGATCAGTTCTGCCCGTACTGGTGAAGGGATCGACGCACTTTGGGCCGCTATCGAGGAATATCGGATGCTTGGCGAGACTACTGGTACAATTGTGAGCCGCCGCCAATCACAGGCGACGAGTTGGTTCGAGGCCTTGCTGGCGGAAGCTCTGCAACGCCATTTCTACCAGAATCCGCAGGTAGCCGAGCGCCTACCGCACCTACGTCAGGCCATTATCCGTGGGGAAATCCCGGTTGTGCATGCTGTTGAGGAACTATTGAAATTAGTTTAATTTTTCTGTGCGCTGTGGCTTTGCCACAGCGCACAGAAAGAAATATATATTACGAGGCTTCATGAAAACGACTCAGGCTCGGATTGAGGATCTCCGCCATCGCCGGGAACTGGCCAAGACGACCAACTCACAGGCGGCGGAGAAACAGCATGCCCGCAACAAACTGACAGCCCGCGAACGGGTTGAACATCTGCTTGATCCTGGCTCGTTTGTGGAATTAGATGCCTTTGCGGTGCATCGCTCGAATGCCTTTGGCATGGAGCAGAACAAACCACTCGGCGATGGCGTGATCACAGGCCATGGGACAATCGATGGCCGTCCGATCTGCATCTTCTCCCAGGATTTCACGGTATTTGGCGGTTCGCTCGGTGAAGTATTTGCCGAGAAGATCTGTAAAGTCATGGATCTCTCATTGCGTATGGGGGTGCCCTGTATTGGCATCAACGACTCTGGTGGTGCGCGGATTCAGGAAGGCGTGGTGAGCCTGGGTGGCTATGCCGAAATCTTCTATCGCAATGTACTTGCATCTGGGGTTGTCCCACAGATCTCATTGATTGCCGGACCATGTGCCGGTGGTGCTGTCTATTCACCAGCAATGACCGACTTTATTATGATGGTCAAGGGTTCATCACAGATGTTCATCACCGGGCCAGATGTGATCAAAACCGTCACGGGTGAGGAGGTCGGCTTCGATGAGTTGGGTGGCGCGATGACCCATAACAGCCGTAGTGGGGTGGCGCATTTTGCCGCCGAGAGCGAGGACGATGCCTTCGAGCAATTGCGGATGCTACTCTCGTATCTGCCGGCCAACAATCTCGAAGATCCGCCATACCAGATTCCAGATGATCAGGCAGAACGAATGGATGATGCGCTCCAGACCGTGATTCCCGATAGCCCACGCAAACCCTATAATATGCACGATATCATTGAATCGGTTGTTGATCTCGGTAGCTTTTTTGAGGTACAAGCCTTGTATGCCCGCAATATTATTATTGGATTTGCACGGCTCGATGGCCATGTGATTGGACTGGTCGCAAACCAACCGGCACATTTGGCGGGAACACTCGATATTGATTCATCGGTCAAGGCTGCTCGATTTGTGCGATTTTGTGACTCATTCAATATTCCTATCGTCACATTTGTTGATGTACCAGGATTTATGCCAGGGACGCAGCAAGAATATGGTGGCATCATTCGCCATGGTGCAAAACTGCTGTATGCCTATTGTGAGGCCACTGTGCCGAAGTTGACTGTGATTACGCGCAAGGCCTATGGCGGCGCATATGATGTGATGGCATCAAAGCATATCCGCGCCGATTTCAACTATGCATGGCCGACAGCCGAGATTGCCGTGATGGGTGTTGATGCGGCTGTTCGGATCATCTTTCGTAAGGAACTCAGCCAGGCAGATGATCCAGTTCAACGACAGGCCGAACTCGCCGAGGATTATCAGAATCGCTTTGCCAACCCATATATTGCCGCCGAGCGCGGGTATGTAGATGCGGTGATTGAGCCAATGGAGACACGCCCAGCCCTGATCAAGGCACTCAGTTTAGCCCGCCATAAGCGCCAGACACTGCCGCCGCGCAAGCATGGTAATATTCCGTTATAGGTGTTAATCCATCATAGTACCTATTGCGCCGCCATGCGGCGGTGTGCTAAGATAAATAACGTATTCTGTTGCACTGCACAGAATACAGAACAACAGGTACGGAAGGTAGGATGACCAGCTCGCCCAATGATCACGACCAGATGCACCCCGAGCGGGTCATCGAGCTGCGTTTGCCTAGTCGGCTTGGCTACGAAAAAATCGCCATGGACGCGGCGACTTCGTTGGCCCGCCGGATGGGGTTTCATGAGGATCGCATCAATGCGCTCCGCACCGCCTTGGCCGAGGCAGTTACAAATGCCATTGAACACGGCAATGCTCAGGACGCGGCGATGAGAGTTCTGGTGATGTTAACCGTCCGACCAGATGAACTTATCGTTAGTGTGGCCGATCAGGGCCGTAATCTCCTTGACCCCGATAAGACGCTTGTGACGCCCAGTATCGAGGAGAGTTTTACCAAAGCAGATAAAGGTGGTTGGGGGATCTGGCTTATTCGTGAACTGGTTGACGAGGTTGAGTTTTCAACCGGCCCGGGTGGCGGTAATCAGGTTCGTATGGTCATTCATCTGGAAAAGTGATATCGGTACTATGGACACGCAATCTCCTTCGATCGATCTAACCATTCCAAGCGAGCTCGGGTACGAGAAGATCGCCCGTGAAGCTGTTGCGGCGTTTGCACGCCGGTTTGGCTTCGATCACGAGCGTATCGAAGATCTCAAAACAGCGCTTGGCGAGGTGTGTATTAATGCTATTGAACACGGCAATGCGTGTGTTCCGGGATTGCGTGTGCTGGTTCATTGTGAATGCGGCAATGATCGATTGACGGTAGAAGTGCATGATCGAGGCGTGAAACAATATCTGGCCCATGGCCCATCGGCACGGATCGAGCAGAAGGTATTCGGATCGGCACCCCTGCGTGGAATGGGGCTGATGCTCATTTCACAGCTCGTTGATGACGTAGGCTTTAGCCATAATCCAGAGGGCGGCAATATCTGCCGATTTTCCCTCGAACGGCAGCAGATCCATGCAAACGGTACCCGTGAGTAATGCATCCCGAGGAGCACAGTATGTTGGAAGACGAGCTCAGTGTGAGTATTCGCGAGCGTGATGGCGTGTCGATCATCGATCTAATGGGTGATGTGACAACGTTCGCCGAGGAAAAGATCAATAGCGCCTATGCCCAGGTCACTGATCATGGAGCCAAGCAAATTCTGCTCAACTTTCGACAGAATGATTATATTAATAGTGCTGGCATTGCTATTCTGATCGGCGTTGTTACGGAGGTCAACCGCAATGGGCAGCGGCTGGCGGTGAGTGGGCTATCGCAGCACTTCCAGCGCATCTTCCGCATGGTTGGCCTATCGCAGTATATCGATATCTATCAGGACGAGAACGAGGCGCTGCGCGGATTCGCAACAGCAGCTGCGTAACTCAACATTCCCGCTTACGCTGGGCCTCCCAGGCTTCCTAGCCGCCATCTAGGCGCGGGGCTTGTGGAGGCTCTACCGTTTATCGGCTCCGACTACTGAGGGTGTATGTCTGCTGATATCTTCTTGTTTCTGTTGCTGGCCGCCGGAGTACTGGCGGTTGTGTATGGGGTGTGGCGCTATTGGAATAGCCTGGTGGAAGTTTCGCCAGAAGAAAAAGAATATGACCGACAGGTTGCCGATCTGAACGAGCGGCAGGCCAACCGGATCTCCGATGAACAACTGACCAAGCCACCCTCCGATGATGATGCCTGGCAGATCATCCAACGCCGTGGGCAACAGGCAATGCGCCGCAAACGCGAAAAGCCTGCGCCAACAAGCACAACGCGAAAAAAGGGGGATCGAAGGAAGTAATGTAGGAGTCAGAAGTCAGAAGTCAGGAGTCAGAATAGGGGAGCATTACGCTAAACTTATCGCACAACGAAACCTGTAACGTAGATGGCCGTAGAGATGCAACATCTTGCGTCTCTACGGCCCCGCGAACCAATAGTTCAACATTGATATTCCATCGCACGCTTCGCTCTTGATTCTGACTCCTGACTCCTGAATGCTCGTCTCAACTCTGTGCCAACTCTTCGAGGCCACGCAGGTTGAGGAGCGTGATGGTTGATGTGTCGATTTCAAGCAGCCGAGCGGCTCGAAACTGATTAATCACCTTTGTGACAGTCTCACGATAGGCATTGATCATTTCAGCCAACTGGCGATGGCTATGGCGCGGGACACTGGCAGCCTGTGGGCCACCATGGCGCTGGGCCATGTCCAGCAGTAACGAGGCCAGGCGTGCAGGCACCGATTTGAAGGCCACTTCATCGAGCCGCTCCGAGACGACCTTCCGATAGCGGCCAAGTTCTTCGAGCAGCGAAAGACCGAGTGCCGGATTTTCGGCAATCGCGCTATGAATGGCTTCACACTCAATCCGCTGCACACGCACATCACTCAACGCTTCGGCATACGCATCGTAGGTTTCATCGCTGAGTGCAACATGGGCAAAGATCTGGCCTGGCTCAACCATCCGCAGTGTCAGTGAGCGCCCTTCCTCCGAACGCAGAAATAATCTAACTCGCCCAGCTGCCAACAGAAACACAGCAGAAGCTGGTTGTTTGGGAGCATAGATTGTTGATCCCGTGTGATATTGTTCTGGGGTACCACTGGGAAGTAACTGTTGCCAGGCACTCGTGGATTCGGGATTACGGTCGCTTGTACGTCTGATCATGGTTTCCTCCCACGCCCTGCCCGGCGCGTGCCTACTCTCGCTCGTTTCTATTGTAACACAGCCAGCGTGCTCGCAATCATTCAGGATGATGACAGACGACGACAGAAATAGTTCAAGATTGCATATGCTATAATGCTTGATACGTTTGTTCCGCCTGCTGATCACACCATGAGATCGCCTGTCGACTCGCGCTTACACCGAAGTATCGCCGCTAGATTGCGGTGGTCGTATCTAATCTCCTCCACCCTGCCGCTGGTCGTGGTTGGGGCGTTATTGCTGTACCTCAATCTTGATGCGGAACAGCGCCGTGTGTATGCCGAGCAACGCAGTACCGCAGTGCGTGTCACCCGTGATGTTGATCACTACGTTCGGCGTATCCGCCAGGATCTCGAATCGTATACATTGCGCGTACGTCCGGCCGTACCACGCGAGCAGTTGATCGAAGTCGCCCAGAATCTTCAGGCGCGCAGCTTCCCCGATCTGATTAGTATTGCCGTGATCGACAAAAATGCCCATGATCAGCTGCGCGTCGAGCGGCTCCAGGCCAGTGCCGATTCGAACCTACGCGATAATACCAGCGATCCATATGTTGGCCGGGCGCTGCGCTTCGGCCAGATCAGCTATTCGCCAATTGCACTGAATAGTTCCGGGAAGGCCAGCTTTCTGCT
Source organism: Chloroflexales bacterium (assembly GCA_038214135.1). GTDB lineage: Bacteria > Chloroflexota > Chloroflexia > Chloroflexales > Roseiflexaceae > JANLSE01. The sequence goes on from JBBQSD010000056.1 coordinate 22,741, forward strand.
CACGATGCCGATCCGCAATGATGCTGGAACCGTTACTGGTGCGCTTCAGTCCGAAATCTCCGCACAACCAATCGCCGTTGAACTGCGTGCTGTTAGCATCAACTCGATCAGCTATGCGTATCTGGTGAACGAAACCGATAACACCTATTTGAATAGCGATGGTATTTCGGCCCAAACCGCACCTCCGCAGCTCATACGCCTGCTGGCCGAGCAAGCCGAAACCGGCGAATATATTGGTGCCCGCAGCCAGGAGGTTGTTGGTGCGATTGCGCCAGTCGAGATCGGCGATAGCCGTGAGAAAACTGGATGGATCATGGTGGCAGAACGGCCAGCTGCTAGTGCATTCGCCAGTATTCGCTGGAGTGTGCTCCTGCTAGCAATCCTGGTTGTGCTGGTTGGGGCATTGGCGTTGGTGTGGGCGCTGCGGCAGGCCCGCAGTTTGCTCGCACCGATTGAGGCACTCCGAACCGGCGCGGCGACGCTTGGTTCAGGGCGGCTCGATCACCGGATTGTTCAGGTTGGCAACGATGAACTCGGCGATGTGGCCCGTGCCTTCAACCAGATGGCCGGGCACCTCCAGGCATCCTTGGCCGAAATTGCCACCCAGAATGAGCGACTTCGGCGTGGCCTGGCTTTGGCGCGCGACATCCAGATCGGTTTGTTGCCAGATGTGCCGCCCTGGCGTGCCGATACAGTTGCCGTGGCTGCACGCTCCATTCCAGCCTACGAGGTCGGTGGAGATTTCTATACCTATGTGGCACTCTCGGAAGGGCGTGCGGCAATTGCGATTGGTGATATTTCCGGAAAAGGTATTGGCGCAGCCTTGCTTATGGCGCTGACATCCAGTACCGTTGAATCACAGGGGCGCTTGCTCGAACATCCAGCAACGGTACTGAGTGCCCTAAATCACCTGCTGGCCCCGCGATTGCGAGCCAATCATATGAATGCCGCACTGTTGTTTGCGGTGTTCGATCCACGTCAGGCAACGGTGCGAATGGCGAATGCTGGGATGATTGCACCAATGCTGATCTCAACACGCGGCAACCATTTCGTGGATGTCGCTGGGTTGCCGCTCGGAACGTATAGTGGAGCACGCTATCAGGAGAAGGAGATCACACTTCAACCTGGTGACATGCTGCTACTGATCAGTGATGGCGTCGTTGAAGCCCATGATCCGCAGGGCAACCTGTTCGGCTTTGAACGCCTTGAGGAACTTATTGCCGATATTCAACCAGGCGATGTTCATGCGCTGGTTGAGCTGGTATTGAAGCATGTGCAGGAGCATATTGGTAGCGCCGAACAACACGATGATATTACGATCATTGCTATTCGGCCACAGGTTTTGACAGTCCATCCACCAACAGACCAGGAGCAGGCGATCAACTATGCAATTATTTGATACGTTGCGCGGCCAGAAGGCCGAGTTAGTGATTCCAACCGACCGTCCGCTGACGTTGTATGTTTGTGGCGTAACACCATATGACACAACCCATATTGGGCACGCGCACACCTTCCTAATCTTCGATGTGCTGATCCGCTATGTGCGCTTCCGAGGCGGGAATGTCCGCTACTGTCAGAATGTCACCGATGTTGATGATCCATTGTTTGAGCGTGCCCGCCGCGATCAGATCCATTGGACTGATCTGGCCAAACGTGAGATTGAGCAGTTCGTTACGGATTGCCGTGGGCTGAACCTGACTGCACCAGATTACTTTCCCAAAGTCTCGGAAGAGATTGCTGGGATGTTGCCGATCATTGAGCGCCTGATCGAGGTTGGTGCCGCCTATGCGCGCAATGGCCACGTCTACTTCGATGTGAGCACCGAACCGACATATGGCGCTATGGCACGGCTGGATGGCTATGCGGAACTGCTGGCAATGGCCAACCAGCGTGGCAATAACCCAGACGACCCGAACAAGGATGATCCACTTGATTTCGTGCTCTGGCAGACATCCAAGGCCGATGAGCCAAGCTGGGAAAGCCCCTGGGGGCCAGGGCGGCCTGGCTGGCATATTGAGTGTACAACGATGGCAACCCGCTACCTTGGGCCACAGCTAGATATTCACGGTGGTGGGCGCGATTTGATCTTCCCGCATCATCCTGCGGAAATCGTGCAGACCGAACCATACACTAATGAGCGACCATTTGTGAAGTTCTGGGTCCATGGCGGCTTCGCCTGGCTGGACGGCCAGAAGATGAGTAAATCGCTTGGCAATATCGTCTTCATTCGTGATGCGCTCAAACAGTACCGCTCCGACACACTACGCTGGTATTTGCTGACATTTCCCTATCGTGAAGATTTTCATTACTCCAGTGAGGATGTCGACTATATCAATATCAAGGTGGATCGGCTGGAAGCGGCGCTACAGGCGGTTGGCGGAAATGGCCAGGCACTCGATCTGAATAATCAGCGGACGTATATTATCGAACTGATCGACGACAATCTGCAATTTCATGTCGCCCTGGGCGTGCTCGACATTATGGGTCGCTGGATTCTCGATGCGGCCAGTAGCGGGCAAGATATCCGTACGGCGCAGGCACAACTGCATGAGATGGCTGCGATGCTTGGGTTTACGGCGGCGCAGTAAACGAGTATTCCACCCTCACCCCTGCTGCGCTGCCCCTCTCCCAGTGGGAGAGGGGTTGGGGTGAGGGAATCAGCAGATCATGCCCTTCTTGCCTTCTGGCCCATGCCCAATCGGTTCTTCACCAATCCAGCGCTCATCGATCGGCTCGGATGCCAGTTGGTAGCGGGTATCCGCGGAGAGCCGGATCTGATCGGATTGATTGTCCAGGCTAGTATGGATCGTGAAGACGCTAAAGACGAGAAGATCACCAGCGCGATAGTTACCCGTCAGCCAGCGCCCGCCCAGGTTCTTGCGCAACTTGAAGGGATCCTTGGAGAGCCAACCACCATCGGAGATATTGCCACCACCGCCCAGGCGGGTATAGTCAGGGCCGACCTTGTTCTCACAGAAGGTGTCCACATCCTTACTACCATAGCCGTTGTTGATCCGGTCATGGCGATGCGATTGTTCTAACACCAACAGCCCACCCGTTTCGAGTGGCACATCGCCAAGCGGCGTCCAGGCGGTATAGAGCTGCTTTGTGCCACGGCCCATATAGACAACATCCATGTGGGGTGGCGTGCCACGGCCCGGTGCAACTGCCCGAATCCAGGTAAAATCATAATGGCGAACGGCTGCACCAAGGAACAATTCCCAAAAGGCCATCATCCGCCCGCCATACAATAACTGCTGCAGCAACGGGTTATCCTTGGCGAGATCGGGCAAGAACGAGACGTTCGCCCCTGGCCGAGCTTTACACTCAATCGTTGGGTAGGCTGGATCAAGCAGATTACGGGCTGCCAACCTATTGGCCATGAACTGACGAACGGCCAACACCTCTGGGCGATCCAGAACGCCTGGCAGGAACACATACCCATTGCGATTCATGCGCTCGCGCAATGCCTCTGGTTGATCCATCAGATCGGTTGAACTCTCCAGAAACCCAAATGCTTCCGGCGATGTGTCCAGCTTTTTGTGCATCGCTGTCAGGCGTGGCAATGTCTCGGTTGCGATGGTCATTGGGTGTTCCTCTCTGTTGTGTCGTCGGGGCTGCGCGCCCCACTCCGGCTGTTTGCGGGGCTGCGCGTCCCGCTCCCACCTTGTTTGCGGGGCTGCGCGCCCCCCTGCGGTCGGGGTGGCCCGCCACCCCAACGCCCCCGGCCAGGGACGTTGTCCCTGGACCCTGAATGAATCATCGTGGATCACCATCCCTGGTTGGTCATGCCACGGCTGCTGTCAATCGGTGTTGATGTCGCTTACTCGGGCGAACACAAGCCCGGTACTCGGGCGAACACAAGCCCCGTACTCGGGCGAACACAAGCCCCGTACTCGGGCGAACACAAGGTTCGCCCCTGCTTGCTGCTTCCTTTGTCCTCATTCTTAACCGCTCACCCCTCGTTCTTGGCTCAGTATTCTGACTCCTGACTCCTGACTCCTCGGTTCTTGGTGCGCTTTTGGGAAGTATACATATAATAATCCATTGCGAAAATAGCAGCGCTGGTCATAAACTTGTACGTTTTGGGAGGCGGCATGGCAACACGCGAGGTTGTAACGGATCTGCTGTTTCGGAATGATGCGCAGACACCACTTGGGCGCCTGACGGCGGCTGGGTATATTAAGGATAGTGCTGGTGTGCGTGGGCCAGAATTTCGGGTACTCAACAGCTATGCAATCGTCTATCTGCTGGATGGTAGTGGGTTCTATCGTGATACCAATCGGCATGAAGGCACTGTGCAGGCAGGCGATTTGATCGTCCTCTTCCCCGAGATTGGGCATCTGTATGGACCAGGTATTGGCGAGCGCTGGAGTGAATTATATGTGATGTTCGATGGGCCAGCCTTTGATCTCTGGCGCCAGGCGGGCCTGCTCAATCCAGCTCGCCCGATCAGCCGATTAGAGCCAATCAATGCCTGGTTGGAACAACTAGAAGCGACACTCCGGCCTAACGCGCTGACACCAACGGGACGGGCGCTTGAACTCAGCCGATTTCTGGCAGTGCTGACGGAAATGCTGGCGCTAACGAGCAGCGAACTGGTGCTGATGCCTGAACCAGCCTGGCTCACTCAGGCCTGTGAACTACTCTCGGATGATCTTGCGCAGGCGATTGATCTTGTACACGTCGCCGAGACGGTTGGGCTGACCTACGAAACCTTTCGCAAGCAGTTCCAACGCGCAACTGGAGCATCTCCTGCCCATTATCGGACGATTCGGCGTATTGATCAGGCATGTACGCTACTTCAAGTGGCCAATCTGACAACTGCAACGATTGCGTTGCGGCTTGGCTTTAGCGATGAGTACCATTTTTCACGCAGATTCAAGCAAATTGTTGGGCTTTCACCGCGCGAATTCCGCCGCCAACTCCCAGGTATTCGTCATGGGCGGCGCAGCCATTAAAAACTTGCCCGAACGCACAGCCGCTGCTATAATGATGGTCGGTATTCAGCAGTAGCTGACATGCGCCGCTCAGGACGGGCGGCGTTCATCGTGTGGAGAAGTAATTGGTATGGCAACAACATCAGATTTACGCACAAACCTCATAATTCGGCATAACGGCCAGTTACACCGAGTCGTTGAGTTCCATCACCATGCACCAGGAAACTGGCGCGCCATGGTGATCCTGAAGCTTAAAAATATTCAGAGCGGCAAGACTATTGATGAGCGCGTTCGGGCTGGCGAGGATATTGATATTGTTCGTGTCGATAAGCGCGAGATGCAATATCTGTATCGTGAGGACGATAGTTTCCATTTTATGGACACCGAGACCTTCGAACAAATTGAGGTGCCCGAGGATGCGATCGGTGAGCCGGCCAAGTTCCTCAAGGATAACACAATGGCCGATATTCTGTTCTATGATGACAACAAGATCCTGGGCGTTGAGATTCCACTCCATATGATCCTTGAAGTGACAGAAGCCTCGATTGCGGTGCGTGGCGATACGGCCACCAATGTACTCAAGCAGGTCACGCTTGAGACGGGCGCGACTGTACAGGTGCCAGGGTTCGTCAATCAGGGTGATACGATCAAGATCGATACACGCACAGGCCAGTATATTGAGCGTATGTAGCGCGTAACATAGCCGATAGCCGGTAATCCGATAGCCGATAACCAAACCTGTATGTCGCTTCAAGACGCCCTCACCCCTTGCATCTCTCCAAATAGGTGAGGGGCAGCGCAGCAGGGGTGAGGGGGAATACCACATTGATGACCCAGGCTCCTCCTCCCGGTGCGCTGCCCTCCAGCGCGGTTCAGCGCGGCCTGCGCCTCTCGATCATCGAAGGGCTGCTGACAAATATCTATATCAGTGTCACAGCCGGTGCGTTTCTGACTGGTTTTGCCCTACTGCTTGGTGCCGATGCCTTCACGCTTGGTATCATTGGTGCGCTGCCATTCGTCAGCCAACTATTCCAGTTTGTGGGAGCCTACCTCGAAGAACGAATCGGGGATCGGCGATTGCTGACCGTGGTTTCAGCTGGGATTAGCCGCGGAATCTGGGCGCTGATCGCAATCCTGCCCTTCATCGGGATGCCGATTGCGCTACGTATGGCGATCTTCCTGTTCGTTCTGGTGATCTCGCAAGCCCTGATTGGCATCACCACCAATGCCTGGACGAGCTGGATGAGCGATCTTGTGCCTGCACGCCAGCGTGGGCGCTATTTTGGCGTCCGCAACACAATTGCCAGCATTACCGTTATTCTCAGCACCTGGGGCGCAGGCATTGCCCTCGATTACTTTCGACAGATCAACCATCCAGCAGATGGCTATGCATGGGTCTTTGGTGTCGCAATCATCACCGCCCTGGCCGGAATAGTTGTCCTTTGGTTTCAGCCAGAACCACCGCTGCGCCGACGTGAGCGGGTGCGCGTTCGTGAACTGTTTAGCGCACCACTCCGCCAACCAGCCTTTATGATACTGAGCCTGCTGTCGACCGGCTGGGCCTTGGTGACTGGCATCGCCGCACCATTTTTCAATGCCTATGGTATCCAGAACCTGAACCTCTCATTCACCCTGCTAGCCCAGTTTGCCGTGGCCACCAGTGCTGTTGCGATTGTGACGCAACCCTTGATTGGCCGGCTCCAGGATCGCTATGGCAATAAGGCCGTGCTGATCGCCTCCATGATTGGTGTCATCCCGCTGCCCTGGGGTTGGGTATTCTCGACACCAAGCAACCAAATTCCATTATGGCTGACCTCGATCTTCTCGGGGATCTTCTGGCCTGGCATCACCCAGGGGCTGCTGAATTTAGTGATGGATCGAGCACCATCAGAGGGGCGTGGGGCCTTTCTGGCATTCTATGGTGCGATCACTGGCCTGGGCACCTTCGCGGCAGGCGTGCTCGGTGGGGCATTGGCATCCGCAATTGGCCCGACTCTGCTCATTCCACTTGGATCGATCACCCTGACCCAATACACAATTCTGTTTGGGGTCAGTAGCCTTGGACGCGCCATTATGGCAGCATTATTTGCGCGGCGGCTGTGAGAGGCGAGGAGTCAGGAGTCAGGAGTCAGAATACCAGCCCAAGAACCGAGAACCAGAACAAAAAAATAAGAGAACAAGAATCGGCGCAACTTTGTTCCTTTGTTCCGCAGTTCCTACTCAAGCGCCTGAACGATTGCCAGAAACCCAAGCCGTGGGCTAGTGAGGATCGGCACTAACAGATCGGGGCAACGAGTTGCTGCTGCAGCCATTGATGCCTGGGCGAGAGCAATCACATCGCTTGCTAGTGCGTTACGGAGCGCCTGGGCAATTGTTTCGAGATAGGCTTGCTGATCGCCGGATGTGAAGTGAACCCACGCTTCCTCAATCAGCAAATCCTCGATCAGCACCCGCCGCTCAGCGCGATCTGCCTCTTCCTGAAGCAGCGCCCGCGTTGGGCCAAGGGTACTCGCCAGTGTTGCCGCCACCAGGATGCGGCTCCCAATCGCAACTGCCTGGGCCGCCATTGGCCGATCAACCCGCAGCACGTTTAGGCCAGGAGGTGCGCATGCCTCGGCTGCTGCGCCAATTGTGGAGCATGTACACAACACGGCCTGGGCACCCTGATCGGCAAATTCCTGAAGAAGAGTCGTGATCGTCTGTGTGAGTACAGGCGTGATTGTACCAGCAGCACGGGCATCAATCAGCAATTGTTCGTCAACATAGTGGCGGGTGATGATTGCGGGCGCGAGTTCATCACGCAAATGCTCGAACGTAGCAACATGGCTTGGGGCAGTATGTAGAAAGGCGAGTTGTGCAGTCATGGGGCATCCATTCTGAGCGCTGGTTTGTTGCTCATCAGACATGATGCGGTATTATATACGCTACGCAGATCGAATGAGCGCGCTCCCGGATTTGCCCACAGATTACGCAGATTTATATACTTCGCACGGATGCGGTTGAACATGTACCTGCATTCATCTGTTCTTTCCATTTTAGGAGGATAGTAGAATTTGAAGCTGCCACCATTTCCAGAGATAACCCCCGACACATTATTTGCAATCGTAGATCGGCATGGCCTGGCAATTGAGGAAATCGAGCACATGCCCGATGTTGGCATCTTCAATGCGCTCTACTCGCTCGATGGCCGTTATGTTCTGCGAATCCCGCGCCAGCAGAAGGAGTTCATTGCCGCAACCCGCAAAGAAGCGCTGGCCGCTCCAGCCGCCCGTGCTGTTGGCGTACGAACCCCTGAACTGATTGTGTTCGATAACCAGCGCGATATTCTGCCAGTGCCCTATACTATCTACGAACAGATCTATGGCCGCACCCTCGGCCTGCTCGAACACGATCCCGCCGATGCCCTGGGTGTCTGGCGCGAGGTTGGCCGCGATCTGGCGCGACTGCATAGCGGTGTTGAAGCAGAAGGACCAATTGCGGCGCTCAAACTCGAAGTCCTCTCCGATCCACGCGAACTACCGCGTATGCTTGCCGAAACAGGCTACTTTAGCGGAAGTGATGCCCGTGGGCTGGAACGCTGGCTTGATCGCTTGGCACCAACGGCACTACAGCCAGCACCACGCCGATTCCTGCATGGCGATGTTCAGGCAACTAATCTGATCGTGCAAACACGCCCGCTAGCCTACACGGCGATTCTGGATTGGGGTGCAGCCGGCTGGGGCGATCCGGCCTGGGATTTCGCCGGCATGCCACTCAGCGTGGTTCCTGCCATGTTAAATAGTTATGTCGAGTTATCGCCAATTGCGGACATGCCCGGATTCACGGCGCGAATACTCTGGCGGCAGTTGCAGATCGGGCTATTTCTGTTACAGCGCGAACCGCAACCAACCAGATCCTGGGCCGAGCGACCGCTTGGGGTGATCTTCGATATCCTGCGCTTTTTGGCATCTGCTGGCGAACCATGGGCCAGTTGGCGACCGTGATTAGCTGTCAGCTATCAGCCATCAGCTTTCAGGAAGACCACCACCACCTTCATTCGTTCCCGACAAATCGGAGCCGCTATGACACCAGAGGAATTCCGGCGCATCGGCCACCTGTTGATCGACTGGATTGCCGATTATCGCACGAATATTGCCGAACTGCCAGTGATGTCGCTGGTAGCACCCGGTTCGATCAAAGCACAATTGCCCGCCACACCACCCGAGCAGGGGCAACCGCTCGATAGCCTGTTTGCGGATCTGGATCAGATGATCATGCCGGGTCTTTCACACTGGCAGCACCCGAGTTTCTTTGGCTACTTTCCGGCCAATGCCGATCTCGCGTCGGTTCTTGGCGATTATCTCAGCACTGGCCTTGGCGTGATCGGCCTTTCCTGGCAATCCAGCCCGGCCCTCAGCGAAGTTGAGGAAGTGCTGACTGATTGGATGCGCCAGATGGTCGGGCTTTCCGAAACCTGGAGCGGCGTCATCCAGGATACCGCCTCAACCAGCACGCTACTGGCGCTCTTATGTGCCCGCGAACGCGCCTCCAACTATTCGCTAGCCCGTGGTGGCTTGCAGGCGGAAGCGCAACCGCTGATCGTCTATACATCCAGCCAGAGCCATAGTTCGGTCGAGAAGGCGGCGCTGCTGGCCGGAATCGGGCGCGATAATGTCCGTAGCATCCCGATCAATGCAAACTATGCCATGCAAGCAGATGCGCTTGCAGATATGATCGATAATGACCGTCGGCGCGGCTGCATCCCCTGTGCCATTGTTGCCACCACCGGCACAACAACATCGACTGCGCTCGACCCGATTGCCCGAATCGCCAAGATCGCCCAGGCCGAATCCGTGTGGCTGCATGTCGATTCGGCAATGGCGGGTTCGGCCATGATTCTGCCAGAATGCCGCTGGATGTGGGCTGGCATCGAAGGTGCCGATTCAATTGTTCTGAATGCCCATAAATGGCTCGGGGCTGTTTTCGATTGCTCGCTGTATTATGTGCGCGACCCACAGCACCTTATGCGGGTGATGAGCACCAACCCGAGCTATCTGCAAAGTTCGGTCGATAGCCAGGTGAAGAACCTACGCGATTGGGGTATTCCGCTTGGGCGGCGCTTCCGCGCACTCAAGCTATGGTTGCTGATCCGTGAGCAGGGTGTGGCAGGCTTGCAGGCTCGGCTGCGGCGCGACATTGCCAATGCGGCATGGCTTACTATACAGATCCAGGCAACACCAGGCTGGCAGGTGCTTGCACCAGTTCCACTACAAACAATCTGTGTACGCCACGAACCGCCTGGCATCGCTGGCGAGTCACTGGATCGCTACACACTGGCATGGGCCGAACAGATCAACGGTTCTGGGATGGCCTACCTGACACCCGCAATCCTTGATGGGCGCTGGATGGTGCGTATATCGATTGGTTCGCTGCTCACCGAGCGAGAGCATGTCGCCACACTCTGGGAACAGATGCAATTGGTGGCGAAACCCTGACACGGTGAACCCTGATACGGTGAGAGGGTGACAACCTGTTTAATCAAGCACGGTCACCTGGTCACACAAAAAGGAGCCTCGTATGGTCACAGTCGAATATCTGCGGATGCTGTTCGCCTATCAGCAACTGGCCAATACACAGCTATTGAATGCGGCAGAGGGTTTATCGGATGTAGAACTCGATCTGCACCCAATTGCAGCGCACGACAGCATACGCGAGACATGTGTTCACCTATTCAGTGCGGAATGGATGTGGTGCAACCGGCTAAATGGTGTTTCACCAACAGCCATGCTCGATCCAGCAGATTTCCCATCGCTCGAATCGATCCGAGTACGCTGGCAGAGCGAAACACAGGCACTGCAACAGTTTATTGATCGATTGAGCGCAACGGATATCGAAAAGCCAGCCAGCTATGTTCGCCGAGGAATCACCTATGCCACGCCAATCTGGCAGATCCTGGTGCATGTGGCCCAGCATAGCACCCAGCACCGCAGCGAATTAGCCGCCATGCTGACGATCCTGGGCCGCTCACCGGGCGAACTCGATATCATACGTTATCTGCGCGGCGAGTGGGAATGAGCCTGCGATGACGCAGGAACCGTACGCTAACTGCGCCAATTGTGATCACTTGCGCCAAACGATCACCACTCTCGATCTGCCAGTCGGGCAGTTTCTCTGATCAGTGAGGCAACCATGGATAGATCGGATCTGCCAATCGAAGGAACCCTCCTCTGGCAGCCATCGCTCGCACAGCAGCAGAACAGTACACTGCATCGCTATATGAATTGGCTGGAACAGCAGCATGGGCTGCACTTCCACGATTATGCCGCACTCTGGGAATGGTCGGTGCGTGATCTACCGGGATTCTGGGCCTCGATCTGGGAGTTCTTTGATGTTCATGCGACGCAGCCTGCCACAACAGTCCTGAGCGATTCGGCCATGCCAGGGGCACACTGGTTTCCCGGAGCCACACTTAACTATGCCGAGCATGTGTTCCGCCAGCAATCCGCAGAACACCCTGCGCTGATCTTCCAATCCGAGACGCAAGCAGCAACCCCGATGAGTTGGCAAGAACTACATGACGCGGTTGCCTCGGTTGCTGCGGCCCTGCGCGAGATCGGCGTTGGCCCTGGGGATCGAGTGGTCGCCTATCTGCCGAATATCCCGCAGGCGGTGATTGCCCTGTTGGCCTGTGCCAGCCTTGGTGCGATTTGGTCGAGTTGTTCACCCGATATGGGTGCCGCAAGCGTGGCTGATCGATTTCGCCAGGTTGAGCCAAAAGTACTGTTCGCCGTCGATGGCTATCGCTATGCTGGCAAACCATTCGACCGGCGTGCGATGCTGGCCGATCTTCAGCAGGCGCTGCCAACCCTTCAGCAGACGATTCTGGTGCCATACCTGGATCGATTGGCTGCTACCGATCCCTTGCCAAACACGGTACTGTGGGAGACATTGCTTGGGCGCACAACAGCGCTGCACTATGCCGCAGTTCCATTCGAACATCCATTGTGGGTACTGTATTCATCCGGCACGACTGGCCTACCCAAGCCGATCATCCAATCGCATGGCGGCATTCTGCTTGAACATCTTAAGTCGTTGGCATTGCATCTCGATCTGCATCCTGGAAATCGGTTCTTCTGGTTCACAACAACAAGCTGGATGATGTGGAATTTCCTTGTCGGCGGGTTGCTGGTCGGCACGACGATCCTGCTGTATGATGGCAGCCCTGGCGAACCAGATCTGGGCGTACTCTGGCGTTTTGCCGAACAAACCAGGATGACTTTTTTTGGAACGAGTGCTGCCTATATTCAGGCATGTATGAAGGCCGGAATCCGGCCTGGTGTCGAATATGATCTGCGTGCATTGCAGGGCGTAGGATCGACTGGTTCACCACTGGCGATTGACGGGTTTGCCTGGGTGTACAAACACATTCATCGCGATATCTGGCTGGCGTCGATCAGTGGTGGCAGCGATGTGTGTACCGCATTTGTTGGTGGCTGCCCAATCTTGCCTGTCTATGCCGGCGAAATTCAGGCGCGCTGTCTTGGCGCACGGGTAGAGATCTTTAATGATCAGGGTAATTCCGTGATCGATCAGGTTGGCGAGCTTGTGCTCACCGCGCCGATGCCATCGATGCCAATTGGCTTCTGGAATGATCCCGATCGCCAGCGCTATCGTGAGAGCTATTTTGAACACTACCCTGGCATCTGGCGGCATGGCGATTGGGCCAAGATCACACGACGGGGTGGGGTTGTGATCTATGGTCGCTCTGATGCGACGATCAACCGCATGGGCATTCGAATGGGAACCAGCGAACTATACCGTGCGATCGAGGGCCTGCCCGAAATCCGTGATAGCCTGGTGATCGATCTGGAATTGTTGGGGCGGCCATCATTCATGGCCCTGTTTGTGGTGCTGAATGATGGCAACGAGCTCGATCAACAATTGATCATCCGGATCAATACGCAGATTCGCCAGACACTCTCGCCACGCCACCTGCCAGATGCGATCTATCGCGTGCCAGAGGTGCCACGCACCCTGAATGGCAAAAAAATGGAGACACCAATCAAGCGAATCTTGCTTGGTGTCCCACCCGAGAAAGCTGCCAATCGGGATTCAATGGCAAACCCGGAGAGCCTCGCGTTTTTTGTTACGTTTGCGGCTAGCTTAAAATGATTGAGTGCTATTTAAGAGGTTGTAACTCGTACGGACGCGATATATCGCGTCCGTACGAGTTGGCTATCAGTTATCGGCTATCGGCTCTATGCTAGCGCCTGCGTCGTTCGGCTGCTGCTGCTCCTGGAGTAGCCAGCCCATCGCCGCCATCCTTGGGGAACGTCAGCCCAAAACTGCGCTGCAGGATGGACCGTACCGTCGATTCGTGGATAATATCGGTGACGAGCGTGACTGCCACGGTTTGCGCGGCATCGACGGGGTCACGTTCAATGGAAACCCGCCGCCAGTATGGTAAACGGCGAATTGTTTCGAGGATCTGGTTTTCGGCTGCACCACGCAAGGTCAAGCACAGTTCCTCTGTACCACTAATTGACAATGTTGCCACCGTGCCCCCCCTCTAAGTTGGATGATTTCGGACTTCCGGCTGCTAAACTCGCAACCAATTAGTATAGAATTGTAGCACATATTTCTGAGCCGTGCAGGTTCCTGGCTGACTGCTTGTGACCCAGTATATTCTTAACACACAACGAAGGAGCGCTTCGCTTGTACTAGCTGATCGACATGTGCTCTATAATGAGCCAAATCACTGATCATATCGATATGCCATGCTTCTACCACTATGCTCTTCATTGATGCCGCAGGCCGCATCTGCGGTCACTATCGTATGCCACTTGTTGGCGGCCAGCACTGTTGGACTCCGATCAACAGCAGTATAATGGTCAATGATCAGAATCAGGATGTTATAGGGATGCAATAAACATTGGCGGCATCTGAAGCTTACCATGGCTACAACCAAAGTTCATTCTCAACTCCCAAATCGTGAAGCTTGACAGAACATTTGTATTATGTTACACTTCTCCGTGTAGTTTGACAGCTATCCTAATATAGGATATTATGACGGTTATGATGACACCAACTCTTATTGATATGTTCTGTGGCGCTGGTGGTATGAGCCATGGATTTGAGCAAGCAGGCTTTTCAGTAATTGCTGGCCTAGATTTTGACCCTGACTCCGTAGCAACTTTTCGAGCCAATCATCCTAATAGCAAAGCTCTTCAGGCTGATTTGTCTAAGCTATCTCCAGAACAACTTGGAAAACAACTAGATATTAATCCTGGAGAGCTAGATTGTTTAGCTGGTGGTCCACCCTGCCAAGGTTTCTCCAAAAACCGAGCCTTTCGTCACGTCGATGGTATATTTGTAGACGATCCACGTAATCATCTTTATTGGCATTTCTTTGAT
>JBBQSD010000057.1:0-36909 GCA_038214135.1 Chloroflexales bacterium
ACGCTCCACCGAAGCGTCTCTACCCTGGTTGTCTCTACCCTGGCTTCTGAATACTCGTGCTTAGGCTTCGATTTTCTTGAACAGTTCGATGGTTGGCTTGGCGGTCTCTTCCAGTTCCTTCTTGACATCGGCCCACACGGTTGGAATATCCTCGCTGGCCACCACAATCCGCTCCAGGCCCTTGCCGATGATCTCATCGCCACCACGGATGTACACACGCGCAGCATCCTGCGGGCGGGTCTGTGGCAGTTGATCAACGGCTGTCTTGAAGTTGGTGTGATCTTTGAAGAACGCCTGCATCTTCTCGGAGTCCACAGCCTTCTTGCGAACTGGCATATAACCAGTTTTGATCGACCATTCAGCGGCCCATTCATCGCCACTGGCGAAGGCGATCCATTTCATGGCCGCCTGCTGCTTCTCCTTTGGCGTGCTGGCCAGAATAGCCATACCTGCGCCGCCGGTCGGGCAGCCAAAGCCATCGGCCTTGGGCAGGAAGCCGGTGCCGAGCTTAAACTTGGCATTCTTCTCGATCCCAGCCAGGCCACCGGTGCTATTCATGATTGCTGCAAGCTGGCCATTCACGAAATCGGTGGCGACATCCTTCGATGAGGTGGCCCACTTGAACTTCTGAACGGTATCCTGGTAGAACTGGGCAGCCCTAACGCCGTTCTCTTCCTGGATGCGAATGGTGAAATCTGGATCGCTGTACAGGCCATTATGCTGCCAGATCACACCCTGGAACAACCAGGCAATGAAGCTGGCTGCGTTGGGGTGGCCAAAGGCGAAGATTGGGTCTTTCGTCAGCTTTGGTGCCCACTCGCCAAACTCGGCCCACGTCTCGGGAGCGCGGTCGGGCAGTCCGGCAGCAGCCCACATATCCTTGTTATAGTAGAACAGCGGCGTGCTGCGGGCGAATGGCACCCAGTAGACCTGGCCCTTGCGGGTGCCTTCCTTGATCAGCACATCCTGATAATCCTCGGCCTTGACGCCCTCGGTGGCCATCAGATCATTCAGTGGCAGCAACTGATTGTTGACATAGAACGAGAACCACCACACATCCGAGAGCAGGCTGACATCGGGAGCCTGCTTGGCCTGTACCGCTGCTGTCAGCTTCTGGGCGGTATCGGCATAGCTGCCCTGGAACTGATAGTTGACCTTGACATCCTGCTGTGAACTGTTGAAGGTATCGACGGTCAGCTTCTCGGCCTCGCCCAATGCGCCACTGAATGAACCCCAATAGGTGATCTCGACAGCCGAACCTATTGCGGCAACGGTTGGTGCCGCAGCGACGGTTGGCTCTGCTGGCATGGCGGTTGGTGCCGCTGCTGCTGCCGTTGGCGCGGCGGTTGGTGCGGCGGTTGGCTGTGCTGCTGGTGCTGCCTGGCCACAGGCGGCAAGCGTGAATGCGCCGGCCCCGACCAGGGCACCGCGCAGGAATCGTCGGCGTGAAATCTTTTCCATGAACTCCTTCTCTCCTTCGTGTAGCATCTATATACTCAAGCGGTTACCCGCGTGAGACCATGTATTCAGGAGTCAGGAGTCAGAATTCAGAATGCTTCGCTTTTATAATCCTCTTGCGCCTAATCAGCGGAATTCTTCTCCTGACTCCTGACTCCTGACATTACCCCTTCACCGCGCCTGTCGCAATGCCATCGACAATATAGCGCTGTGCCCAGATGAACAGCAGGATCACGGGCAGAACCACAAAGATCGTTCCGGCCATGATCACCCCCCAGTTTTGCACACCCTCCTGATCGAACAGCCGAAACACGCCGATTGGTAGGGTGCGCATCTCTTCAGTATTGGTGACGACCAGCGGCCACAGGAAATCATTCCATTCCGAAACCACCGCAAACAGGCCGGTGGTGGCGACTGCCGGGCGAGCCATTGGCAACCCGATGCTCCACAACCGCCGCATGTGCCCAGCACCATCGATCTCGGCTGCCTCAAACACCTCGTGTGGCAGTGTCAGGAAGTATTGGCGCAGCAGGAAGGTGCCAAATGCAGTTGCACAATTCGGCAGAATAATGCCCTGATAGGTATTGACCCAGCCAAGCTTGGCCATGGTCAGGTAGTTGGGCACAATCGTGATCTGCGCTGGCACCATCAGCGCCGCCAGCACAATGATCAGCACAACGTTTTTGAATGGAAAACGCAGAAACACAAGCGCATAGGCCGTGCATAGCGCCAGCGTCATCTTCGAAAGGCTGGCCAGCGCAGTGGTGATGATGCTATTGAGATAGTATTGGGTAAATGGCGCAGCCGCCCAGGCCGCCGGGTAGTTTTCGAGCGTTGGGGCAACGGGAATCCAGGTTGGCGGCACGGTATAGATCTCCTGCGAGATCTTGAATGATGCCACGATCATCCAGTATAACGGCAACCCAACAACAATCACCGCCAGAATCATGGCCGCATAGCCAAGTATCCGCAACACTGGGCTGCGGCGCTGGCCGACAATCTGAATGGGGCTGACGCTGGTTATTTGCGTATCGAGTTGCATAATAATCTCATCTCCCTCACCCCTGGCTCCTCTCCCAGTGGGAGAGGGTGCCCGCAGGGCGGGGTGAGGGTCGCTAGCTATAGTTGACCCTGCGCTCAACAAAGCGTAGTTGCAGGATCGTCAGGATCAGCATCACCAGGAACAACACAACCGCAACGACCCCAGCCGGGCCAGGTAGGTTGCGCTCAAAGCCCCGTTCATATAGGAAATAGACCAGCGTGTTGGTCGAGTTGACAGGCCCGCCCTGCGTCATGACGCGGATAATATCGAAGGCCTGGAAACACGAGAGAATGCTGGTGACGACAAGAAAGAACAGAATTGGCGAAAGCCCTGGCACCGTCACATAGCGGAAACGCGCCCACGAGCCAGCTCCATCGATCGAGGCCGCTTCATACAGTGTTTTATCAATCGCCTGAAGCCCAGCCAGATAGATCACCACCGCATAGCCAAGATTCTTCCAGACATACACAATCACGACTGCCCAGATTGCCCATTGTGGCCGATTAAGCCATTGTGGTGAGGCAATTCCAGCCCAGCCAAGAATCTCCTGCAACAGCCCATAGCGTGGATCGAAGATATAGATCCAGACAATCGAGATTGCGGCACCAGAGAGTACATTGGGGGTAAATAGCACCGCTCTGGCACCATTGCGCCATGTGAGTGGCTGGTTGAGCAGCATTGCCAAGCCCAGCCCAAGCGCCAGGGTTGCGAACACACACGCCCCAGTGAATGTCAGCGTATTCAGCAGCACTTTGCGGAAGACACTATCGCTGAACACCGAGACATAGTTTGCCAGCCCGACCCAGCGCGTCTCGGCACCATCGCCGAAGCCAATCACCTCAACAAAACTGAGGTAGATGTTCAGGATCATTGGCCAGAAGGTGAAGGCCGCCAGCAGAAATAGGTTCGGGCTGACCAATAGTGCAAAGAGTGCCCATTCACTCCGTTCGCGTGTACTTGGCCGCCGCAATCGGGCGGATCTGATCGCCATGTGGTATTATTCTCTCCATCGGTAAAACCATTGCTAGGGTACACCGGCACAATTAACGTGCGGCAAACGGTGTGTTAAGCCGAGATTGAGCTTCGATTAACCGCCCGAACAAGAGAACAGTTCATCTATAAATCTTGTTCTCCTTGCGCTGCACGAACGATGGCTACGAAATCCAGATCGATGATGCATCTGCGTATGCGAATGAACCCTGAGTGAGTACGATACTATTTCTGCTGTTTGCACGCATCGTGTTGATTGATACATATGCCATTGATCACAACCCAGAAGATTGAACTGCTACGTGAGCATCTGCCAACCGAAACGCTGGCTGTGTTATCACGCGGTGAGGCTCCCGATACACAGGTGATTCGGATAGCCTGCGAGCGCCTGCGCGGCGAAGTAGGCGCGATCGCATCGTTCATCCCCAGCAGTATTGTTCGCCGCCAGCTCGAACACCCGCAGCCAGGCCAGATCCGTGGTGCCTATTGGGATGGCTCGATCCTGTTTGCCGATATGAGCGGTTTTACCGCGCTCTCTGGCAAGCTGGCCATCCTTGGCAAACAGGGTGCCGAGGAGATCTCGGCAATCATCAATAACCTGTTCGCCACATTGGTGGCGGAGGTCTATCGCTTCGATGGTGAGTTGCTCAAATTTGGTGGCGATGCACTGACGGCCTTCTTTGATGCCCGCCAGCTTGGCCGCGATCATGCCGCACGAGCCGCTCGTGCTGCTCTGGCTATGCAGGAACGCATGCATGCCTTCCGTGCCTTGCAGTTGCGTGCAGGGACGTTCCAGCTTCGCCTGCGAGTTGGTGTGCATAGTGGGCGGGTGTTTGCTGCGGAGGTTGGCGACACAACCCATATCGAGTTGGTGGTGACGGGCCAGAATATCAACAGGGTTGCCGAAGCACAGGAAATTGCCGAGCCTGGTGAGGTCGTCATTTCGCGAGAAACACTCCAGCTCATCCCGAACCTGACACTGCCAGAGCGTGGCAGTGATTTCTTTTTGCTCGAAAAGCTGCCAATGCTGGTGCCCTCATCGCGCCTCCGCGATGATGCCTGGCAGCCGCGTGCTGGCGATCTGGATGAACTCGAAGCACTGGCACTGCGCCTGAATGCCCTGCGCCCCTATCTGCCATATGGCCTGCCACGCCGCTTTCTGGAGCGTGATGCGAAAGTCGGCGAGTTTCGACCAGTCACCGTGCTGTTTGCGAATTTCTATCCATTCAGCCAGGCGTTGAACCTGCTTGGCGATGATGTTGATACGGCTGCACAGGTGCTGAATGCCTATTATCATCGCGCACAGACGACGATCCATCGCTATGGTGGCATCATCAATAAGGTCGATATGTACACCTACGGCGATAAGCTCATGGCCTTGTTTGGCGCACCAGTTGCCCATGAGGATGATCCAGAGCGAGCGGTGCGGGCCGCGCTGGAACTGAAAACCGCCCTTGATGAGAGCAATGTTGTCATCGGGCAATTGCTGGACGACAAGCTCCAGCTCCACGAGCCAGCCTTTCTGCATCAGAAGATTGGCCTGAACACCGGCGTTGTGTTTGCCGGGCAGGTCGGATTAGCCTATCGCCAGGAATATACAGTCATGGGCCAGCCCGTCAATCTCGCCGCTCGGCTGATGTCGGTTGCGCCAACGGGCAGCGTGGTGCTCTCGCCAAGCACCCGCCGTGCCGTCGAAGCCCATATTGCCGTCGATGAACTGCCGCCGGTGCAGCTAAAGGGCATTGTTGAGCCAGTTCCCATCGTGCAGGCGCTCTACCCGCGTATCGCCGATACGCAGGGCTCCGGGGTTCAATCGGCCCGCCGCGCCAAACTGGTTGGGCGCACGGCAGAACTAGCACAATTGGTTGAGTTAGCTGACACAGCCTTACAAGGCAGTGGCCAAGTCTGTGCTGTTGTTGGCGAGATGGGCATTGGCAAATCGCGCCTGATTGCCGAACTGGTTGGCCAACTGCTCGACCCAGCGGCTGGGTTGCCTGGCTTCTTTCCATGCCTGGCCGAATGCCAGAGCTATGAACAGAGTAGCCCATATGCGACACTACGCCAGATATTGCCGGCCTTGTTTGGCCTGGCCGGTGATCGCGTTCACACAGCACACCGCCTGGAACGGCTGGTTGCCACGATTGCACCAGAACAGGCGCGCTTTATCCCGCTGCTTGGCGATATTCTTGGCGTTGCGCTGCCCGAAACAACGCTGACAAATGCGCTGAGCCCAGAACAACGCCATGATCGCGCGCAGGAGTTGATTGAGGCACTGGTAATTGGCTCGGCCCGTAGCCAGCCATTGGTCATGCTGATCGATGATGTCCATTGGTCGGATGCATCATCGCTGGAACTGCTCCAACACATGGCCAGCCATATCGATCATGTGCCGCTGTTGATCATCCTGGCCTATCGCAGTGATATCGGGTTTGCCGAGCCATGGCTGAATCTGCCGAATAGTAGGCGGCTGACCCTGGCCGAATTACTGCCAGAAAGCAGCGCCGCACTGGTACAGAGCCTGTTGGATGGCGAAGCGCCAGTTGGCATGGATCTGCTGCTGGAGAAAACTCAGGGCAACCCACTGTTTATTGAAGCGGTCGTCCAGAGCCTGATCGAATCGGGTGCGCTGGTTCGCGGCCCAACCGGCTGGCAGGCCACCCGCCCACTCAGCGAGATCGCCATTCCCGATGGGATCGAGGGTGTGATCACGGCCCGGCTGGATCGGCTGGCCGAACCACTGCGCGAGACAGCCCAGGTTGCAGCGGTGATTGGGCGTCGGTTTGCCTTCTCAATTCTGGATGGCATCGCACCAAGTGCGGATCTGCCGGAACGGTTGGAGCGCCTACGAGCCAGCGATATTGTGACCCACGAGGGCGATTCCTACCAGTTCTCACACGCCCTCACCCGTGATGTGGCCTATGAGGCGATCCTGTTTGCCAGGCGGCGTGAGCTACACCGCAGGGTAGCACTACGGATCGAACTGCTGTACCCCGAAAAGCGTGAGGAGCAGTTGGCACTGTTGGCACGCCACTATCTGCTGGCCGAAGAATGGCAGCAGGCCTTCGATTACCATCTGCGGGCTGGCCGACAGGCGCAGGAGCGCTTTGCGAACCGGGAGGCGATTGCCCTGTTTGAACGCGGCATCCAGATCAACCACGAACTGGCCACCCGCCAGGCCGCTCCAGCAGATCTCCAGATCGTCGAACTATACGAACGGCTTGGCGTGCTGCATACGCTGCTGGCCGAATACGATACCGCCGAGGCGCGCTATGAAGAAGCGCTGTATATCGTTGAACGCAGCGGTTCCCTGCCCGAGGCGCATGTGCGCCTGCGCTATGGGCTAGCTCGGATCGATGAGAAGCGTGCCCGCTTTGAACAGGCCTTCGAGAGTATCGAACAAGCGCTCAAACTGGGAACGAACCAGCCAAGCGCCGCGAATGTCGCCTGCCTACTGTTGGGAGCCGGGTTGTTGCGGCGCTTCGGGCGCTATCAGCAATCGCTCGAATGGGGCGAACGGGCATTAGTCATGGCCGAAGCACTTGGTAGTGAGCGCGATCAGGCGCTGGCGTTAAAGCTCCAGG
The DNA here is from genome assembly GCA_038214135.1 of Chloroflexales bacterium. GTDB lineage: Bacteria > Chloroflexota > Chloroflexia > Chloroflexales > Roseiflexaceae > JANLSE01. The sequence continues at coordinate 7,072 of JBBQSD010000057.1, forward strand.
GTGGCACCTATCGCAATATTGGCGATATGGCCCGCGCACGCGAACTAACCGAGCGCTCACTGACGCTGTTTCAACATGTGCAGGATCTGGGTGGGCTGGCCGATGCCCATAATGATCTGGCCAATATCTATGTCGATCTGGGCCAACTGACGATTGCACGCCATCACTATGAAGCAGGCGCAGCCCTGAAACAGACGGTTGGCGATATCTATGGCCAGGGCATGATTGCCTGCAATCTTGGCGAATTGCTGCGCATCCAGGGCGAATTTAATGAGGCGATTGCCCAGTATGCCCAGGCTCTCGCGATCTATGAACGGATTGGATCGCTGTACATGACAGGCGTACTGCACATGAACCTTGGTGCCGCCCACCTGCTGCGTGGCGATTTTGTGAGTGCCGCCGCGCATCTACGCCCAAGCGCCGATCTGCTCAATCGGGCCGGTGCCGAGGATTTCCTGCCTGAACTGGAACGCTACCAGGCCGAACTCGAATTGCGCAATGGCGATCTGCGTAGCGCACATATACTGTGTGCGAAAGCCCTCGAAACGGCACTGCGCCTGGAAGCGCGCGCAGAGGAAGGGGCAACCCGCCGTTTACTTGCCGAGATCCTGGCTCGTTCTGGAAATACGCACCAGGCTTGGGCCGAGCTTGAACTGAGCCAATCCATCCTGCGCGATGCGGCCAGCCCGCACGAACTGGCGCGAACATTAACAGCAATTGCAGCATTGGCACTAGAACTTGATCACCGAGCAATTGGCCGTGCGGTACTCACTGAGGCAATCACCACATTCGAGGAGATTGGTGCCCGCCGTGATCTTGCTCAAGCACAAGCAATTGCCCTACGTTACAGTACCTTTGTATAGCTACAAATAGATTCACGCTACCGTATGATCAGAAGTGCGTATCTGTACGTTGATTTCTGTATGCTCACTGCTTCCGTGTAGTTCTGTCGCTCTAGGGTCTAAACCGAACATGTGGTAAGCGCGGTATGTGTCAGCGGCTGTGATCAATAGCCTTCTGTGGCCTAGCTCGGTGGTATGTTTTTGTTTAAAGAATGTTGGTGCCGCTGCAACTCCCGTTGGTCATGCCTCGGCTGCGATCAACATAGGTTTGTGGCTTGTTCTCTCACCTCCGCTGCGCTCCCCCTCTCCCAGTGGCAGAGGGGCCAGGGGTGAGGGAGGTTCTGGCTCCCGACTCCTGAATACTTGGTTCTTGGTTCCTGCGACACGAGGAGGCCCGTATGCTCCACTCACGACGCCATCCAGCCACCCGATTCGCACTCATGCTCCTAGCCTTTGCTTGGCTGGTATCGGCTACATTTGCACAGGCGGCCCACGCACCACCATCTGTCCCGCACCCAGGCGTGGCTCGCAGCGCAACGCCTGTTGCTGAGGTCGAACCAAATAACATCTATCAACAGGCTAACTTTGTGGCGCTGCAACAGCTCACACCAACCACCCTTTCGGCCAGTGTGACGGGCAAGATCAATGCTGCTGCTGCGCCATCTGGCGATGATGGCGGTAGCAGGGGCGATTGGTTCTACTTCCTGTCGCAAAAAGGTGGTGCAACGGTTTCGATCAGCCTGAGTAATCTGCCCGCCGATTATGATATCGCTCTGGTGTCTGATCCGGCCTTCACAACCACCGAACCAATCAGTGATGGTCAATCGCTCGATAATATCGCCGATATTGGTCGCGTCAGTTCGATTGGTCGCGTCAGTTCGATTGGCCGGGTCAGTTCGATTGGCCGCGTCAGTTCGATTGGCCGCGTCAGCTCGATTGGTCGCGTCAGTTCGATTTCCACCCAGGATGGCACGAGTAGCGAGGATATTGAAGCCTACCTGCCGACAGCTGGACGCTGGTTTATTCTTGTGTATAGTGCCGAAGGTGCCACCAACGATACGGGTTCCTATGAGCTTGATCTGCAACTGACTGAGGGTTCGCTGATTGCGCCAACTGTTAAAGCAGCGCCGTTTACATCGCTGAGTACCTGTGTCCTGCCCAGCTCGACTGTTAAAACCCTGGTGATCTACAATTCTGCCCGTGGTGGTTCGCCCTCACTGGACACCGCCTTGGGTAGTGGCGTCCTTACCAACCGTTTCAAATCCTACCTGTTGGATATTGGCAAGACTGGCGGATGCCCGCTGAATGGCAGCCTTTTGACAGGGGATGTAAAACTGCTCAATGATCTGTATGTGCAATGGGATGCCGCTAAATCTCAGCCCCTCCTAGCGAACGAAGTTGCTGAGCAGATCTGGTATATCATCAATCTCGCAATCAAGAACTATTTTCCACAGGTGACCGACCTTGTGATTGTTGGTGATGATCCATCCATCCCGTTCTATCGCGTCCCCGATGATACAACCATCGCGCCAGAGAGCGATTACCAGAACGAACTCAAGCCGGGCGGCACTTCGGTACTCGATTCAACAAGCCCGCTGTATGGTAGCCTGTTCTATCGCTATATCCAGACCGATAACTACTATGCTGATCGCAAGCCAACTCCCTGGCGCGGGCGCTATCTGTATGTTCCCGATCTGGCGATTGGCCGATTGGCTGGCAACCCAGCCGATAACCTGGCCTATCTGAATTCGATGGTTGGGACAGATTATGCGATCAAGAGTGATCGCACAGGAGCCTTTGGCGCTGGAGCAGCCTATGTGACCGGCTACGATTTCCTGAGCGATCAGGCCATTGCTGTTGCAAACCGGCTTCAGACATTCGGGTTCCTGCCCAGCAACACCCTTGGTGTCAGCTATACGCTCCAAACGCTGAACAATAATAATTGGACGGCGCAACAGTTCACCGATGGCTGGCTTAGTAACCAACTACCACAGCTGACCAATGCCTACGCAACTCCGCATACGAAGTTCGATCTGATGTCACTCAATGGCCACTTCAGCTCTTTCGATGCCATTCCGGCCAACACCTCGGCTGGTACCGTCTATGCCGAGCGCTTCTACACGCCAACAGCCAACCTAGCAAGCGACTCATACTTCCGTATTCCAAGCGAAATAACGCATACAACATCGCTAATCTATACCGTTGGCTGCCATTCCGGCCTGAGCGTGCCAGATACAGCCATCCTTGGCAATATCACGACCAACACCCGCTACAAGGCCGATTGGGTTGCCACTATTCTCAAGCAGGGTGGGAATCTGATCGGCAACACCGGCTACGGCTATGGCGATACCGACTCGATCGCCTATAGTGAGAAGCTGGCGCTGTTCTATACCGAGGCACTCGGGCGCTTTGAAACCAACAAGACTGTTGGCAATTCCCTGGTGATGGCCAAGCGCCGCTTCCTTGAGGCATCTGGCCCTGGAAGCTTTAGCTCCTTTGATGAGAAAGTACTGCTGGAATGGACACTCTATGGCCTGCCTGGCATCACCGTCAGCGTTCCGAAAACCTTCAACCCGGCCAATCCACCATTCGGTGGGCCTATTGATCCAGCTCCGCAACCTGTGCCCGTTGCTGGTAGCCCGACGACTCCACTCCTCACTCGGATCATCACCATCACGACGACATTCAGCAGGCAAAATGCCAATGCTGGCGTCCCAAAAGTCCTTGGCCAGATCCAGGATACCTATCGCCCGAACGAGACGATCACCGTGCGCGGAACCGATCAATCGAGCCTTGGCCGGCCAGTCCTGCCATCATTGGCCTATGATATTACGGTGCTGCCCACCAACAACCCAAATCCGCTCAACGCGAGTGGTGGCCCGCCGATTCCGCGTGGTATTCGTTTGTTGACCGCCAAAACCGATCCATTGATCGGCAACTATGATCCACACGTCACCACGCTTGTGACCGAAGAAACCTTCCTCGATCAGCAGCAGGATCCCGAACTCGATCTACTTCACGAATGGATGCCCGATCAGCCATATGCTGCCGAACGGGTGAGCCGCTCTGTTGGCGGGATCGATCAGATCCGTGATCTCCTGACAGTAACACCAGCGCAGTTTCGGGCAACTGGCAATCGGTTCGGCGATCTGCGCCTGTACAACCAGCTTGTGTTTGAAGTAACATACCTTGACCCACGCAACGCAACGCCAGCAGCAATTGCCGATGAAAGCCCGCCACTGATTGAGGATGTCAATATCGCATTGGGTAGCGGCGCACCAAACCTGCGCACAGCACCATTAGCGCTCAAATTGAGTGCGAAGGTCAGCGATAGTGAGACTGGAGTAGCGAATGTCAGCATTACCTATTCTGGCGATGGGCAACAGTGGCAGCAACGCCCATTGAGTTTCAATCCGGCGACAGGCCAATACGAACTCAATTTCACCCCGATTGGCAACGGCCTGTTTATCGCAATCGTCGAGGCTCGTGATACTGCTGGCAATACCACTAGCGAAAGTGCGAAGGGTAATCTGATTAGCATACAACAGACATACCTACCGCTGATAGTACGGTAGCTGTAAGGCTTCCTGGTGCGGTAAAATCATTCTACCGCATTAGGAAGCCATAAAACCAGATTGGAAAGGTTCAACCCTGTTTCTGCGCTTCCTAATCAGGAGAGGTGCTTGACAAGTACGCTATACTCGATAGTGACGACGTGATGAATTTCTAAGCAATAACTAAGGAGGTTCCTGGCGTATGCAGAAGACCGACTTCATCAAGGCGGTTGCCGAGAAGACTGGCGTATCGCAAAAGGAGACCAAACAGGTCATCGATGCAGCGCTACAGGTGATTGAAGAAGCCCTGAAGCGTGGCGAAAAAGTGACCTTAACTGGGTTCGGTACCTTTGAGGTACGTGAGCGCCAGGCGCGTGAGGGCGTTAACCCACAGACTCGTGCAAAAATCAAAATCCCGGCGACTAAAACGCCAGGGTTTAGTGCAAGTAGCACACTCAAAGAGGCTGTCAAGGTCGATTAACCCCACCTGTAATGGAACATGCCCCGACAGAAATTTCTGTCGGGGCATGTGTTTGCCTGGAAGAAGCCTTTCGACAATAGGTATTTCGGCAAAATGCCTCTTGACATTCATTGCGGTATTCGGTATAGTAATGGTGTGGATAGGCCTCAGTACTGCCGAACAGGCGCAAAGGAGGTGATGCCCATGAGTAATGAGCGTAAGGGCATCACCGCTGGCATGGCTCGCTAGTAATGCCACGGTGATGCCCGACCCTAGATAAAAGCCCTCGTGCAAACGAGGGCTTTTATCATGCCATCAGAATTATTTCTTAAACCAGCCACACATCGAAGGGCCGTAGAGACGCAAAATCTTGCGTCTCTACGGCCCGATTTACGTCTCTACGGCCCGATTTATTCGTCGGCCTCACGCCTCTCACGGACTAATTCTGGCTCGGCTGTTGTTGGCGCTACATCGGCGGCTTCCTCAGCCTCAATGCGCGATTGGGTCAGGCCGACGACCAGTTCATCCAGATCTGTTATAAATGTCACCCCATCTGGCACGGTAAGATCGCGAACATGGATGTTCTTATCGAAACTATCCAGGTCGCTAACGTCCACTTCGATTGAGGACGGCAGGTTGTTTGGCAACGCGCTGACTTCAACCGTCGTGAGGGCATGGTTCAGAACTGCCTCACCACGTTGCACCAATGGCGATGCACCAACCACATGCAGCGGGATTGGCATGGTAACGGCGATCTTGAGATCCACCGCCCGAAAATCGACATGTATAATGTCGCGGCTTACGGGGTGGCGTTGCAGGGCATGTACGAAAACAGCCATGAGTGGCTGGCCAGGCAATGTGAGCTCGATAATTCTGGTGCGGCTTGCGCGGCGATACGCTTCCAAAAATGAGCGCAGCGGAAGTTGTACAGGAAATGGCCCAACGCCCTTCCCATAGACGGTTGCAGGCAGAATGCCTTTGCGACGCAGTAATTTGACTTTCTTGCCAAGAATTTCGCGGTTCTCAAGCGTAAGTTTCACGCTCTCTGACATGGAAGAACTCCTCTAGCTAAGCTACCTTCGCTTATGGGCTAAGGGCACTGCCGTAGCTCCGAACGTCAGATTATAACCCAGGCGTTTCGTTCGTGCAACTTTGAGTCAAGCCCCTGAAGCCCCAATTGGAGGTGGCGGCTCACCGATGATCCATAGTATAATTTGTGTCCAATGAAACGCAGGAGGGCTTATGTCGGAGCAAGATATGCCAGGTGATCTGGAAATAGAGTTGTTACGGCACGAGCTTGAGGAGACCCACAAGACGGTTCGTACGCTGCTACGCCAATTGAGTAAAGAGCAGACCCGCCACCACGAGATTGCGCGCGCCTATAACCTGACGATTGCCAACCTAGCGGAGGTTTCCCGTGAGCATGCGGCACTCTCGCGTGATCGCAATCAGTGGAAGGCACGTGCCGAAGGACGCCCGCTGGTGGTGCTTGATCCACGTAGCCCATTCCCGCCATTGAGTAACGATGAGGTTCGCGCCATCCGCAAAGCCATTGCTCGGCTGCACCATCCCGATCTTGGTGGCGATGCCGAGCGGATGAAGCTCTGGAATGCAATCCTCGATCCGCTCGAAATATAAATACACAACCATACTATGTGCGTGAGGTGCGCTGAACAATGCGACTATATAATTTGCTGGTAGCGCTCTTGTTCCTCTGCGTCGTTGCTTGTTTACCCACAATGCCCTCTTTGTGTTGTAGCATCATCTCGATCTTCTCACTACATCGCGCTAGAGTATCTCCTAAACCAGGAGGTCGTAGACTATGCACCTTTTCATTCGTTGTGTTGCGTTTGCGCTGGTTGCGTTCCTGTTACTCAGGCCGGTGGGCACGCCGGCTGCTCAGCAGAACGATCCACCCCTGCATCTCTACTCCACGCAATCCAATACTCATACCACTGGCGGGCCGATTGTGCCATTGGCAGAAGATATCATTTCTCCACCGTCTATCCACCCTGAGACGACAGCAGTAGCCAGTACCTACCTGGTCGTCCCAATCTATTTTGTGCCACATGATCGTGTGCCGGATTTGCGCTTTATTGATCTGATCGAGAACCGTATGCGCTGGGTTCAGGCCTGGTATGGCTGGCAGATTGGTGATCGAACCTTCACACTCTCTAATGTTGTAACGGTGCTTGGAAACCATAACCTCGATTTGTACTATGAATCGCATGATGAGGTTGTTCACGATTGGAGTATGAATGTATGGACCAACCTTTCGGCTGAGCTTGATGGCCGTGGCTATGCGTGGTCGAACAGTCGTATTTATGGCATGTTCTTTGATCATGCTGGCCGGGGCACCCCGGCGCTGGGTGGTGGTTGGGCCACAGGCGGTGGAAAATTCATATTTCCCGCAGATCGGTTAGTCGATGACTGTGCGGGCGTTGAGTGTCGTTCCAGCGTCGATGATGGTGGAATCGCCCATGAGCTTGGCCATGCGCTGGGCCTTGGTCATATCCAATCCGAACCAAGCCTGCTCGAATCGGTGATGGGTATGGGCTTCTACGAGTTTCCGCAGATCGGCCTGCTGAACACTGCCATCAACCCAGAACGCGATATCCTACGTACAAACCCGATGCTCAACCAGCCATTGCGCCTGAATAACCCTAGCTTTGAGGATTGCCTTGGTTTCTGGGCCGTTGGTGGTGCGGTGACACCATCCTGTGTGACTGATCGTCACGCCGGCCTTTCTGCATTATGGCTACCGCCGAGTGCGGCACCCTATCTGGTTTCGCAACGTTTGCGGCTCGACCAAAGTGCGGGCAGCCAACCCACATATGATATCAACCTGAGGGTGAACATTGGCGGCGGTGTGATGCTCTACAGCCAGCCGAATTATGCTGGTGTGGCCGAGACAATCATCGGCAACGATCCGATGTTGGGCGATAACCCAATCGGCCAGGATACTGCGATGTCGATTCGTGTTCAGCCAGGGCGCAGTGCGGTGCTGTGGGTGAACCCATACTACCAGGAGCCAGCTGAGACATTTTATGCAGATGATCCTGATCTGAGCGATAACCCGGTTGGTGCGGCTAGAACCTCATCCATACAGGTAAACTATGCCGATCATACCTGGCCGCAGAGCATGGATCTCGATATTCGGGTTGAGTTTTTCAATGCAAATGATCACCTGATTGGTGCTGAGTCGATTAATCTGGCCGACTCGTATGGCCGAGGGTGGGTTCACGTAGGCAGATCAATACATCCGCTAGTTGGATCAATCTGGGCGCAGATCGTCATTGATGTTCAACATTTTGGATCATTTGATGGCATGCTGATCGACGATATCTTGTTCGATCTCGCTTCTGCAGCACCATCACAGCCATATCAGATCTATGAAACGGACCCGATGCCCTATGCAACGAACCAGCCAACATTGGCCTGGCGTGATCTCGTACAGGCGGTTGATTACCAGATTCAGGTTGATGACGACTCCACATTTGCTTCACCACAGTTTGATGCGGTAACACAATCGCCAATCTATATACTACCATCGGCGATTGCCTGGAACCAGATGTATTATTGGCGGGTGCGTGCGCGCAATGGCAGTGGTGCATCTGCCTGGATCAACGCAGGGCGGCTGATTGCCCAATCAGGCGTAGGGTATCGTAGTGATGAGTTCGAAAGCCGCACGCTCGATCCTGACTGGGCGTGGGTGCGCGAAGGAAATTGGAGCTGGTCTGGCCCTAATTCGAAGGGCTATACTGGTGAGGTGGCGCTATTCGCACGAACGGGCACGCTCTATGGCATTGGCGGCGATGCACAGGGGTTGCTACTTCGCCACGTAGCGGGTGATGCAATCGCCACGACAACGCACATGCGTTACTGGATGACAGGGCCGCGTAGTGGCAGTGAGCAGACCGGCATGATTGTCTATCAGGACGACGAAAACTTTATAACACTGGCCAATACGATTGATGGGAATGGCATTATAGGGCTGGCAGTCGAACAAGATGGGCATCCGCTCTGGTATCCGACGATGGCGAACCAACACATGTACTATATGCGGATCGAGCGCCGTGGGGCAACCTATCGAGGCTTGTTTAGTTCAGATGGCCTGAAATGGGAGCAGGTTGGCCCTGATGTTATTGCCAATTGGCCACAGGCAAAAATTGGCCTGTTCTCCTGGAGTGGCGAGTCGTCGAATGAGGTCGAAACGCATTTCGAATTCTTCCGCGTTACCGATCTTGATCTACAGGAGACATCAACACCCACGGCAACATCTACGATGACAATAACACCGACGACAACTGCGACTGCGACATCCACGCCTACACCCACTGCAACGCCCACGGCGACTGCAACTGCGACGCCAAAGAGCGGCACTCAGGGACAGCATGGCAACTATCTGCCGCTGGTTGTGCGCTGAGACCGCAGCCCTACCCCGCTCGTGCATACACGAGCGGGGTAGGGCGAATCACTAGAGAACAACAAATGAGACAACCCCCGTCAGCTTGCTGCGGTTGCCATAGGCGACCAACTGGTAGGTTCCTGTGGCGAGATCGTGAACCACACTCGCCCCATCTGATCGTCGGCACTCCCACGCACGCTCAGTGGCCGCACAGGGCCGCCTGGTACATTCAACCAGGTGGTAACACCTTCACCAGGCAGGAATCGATATTGATCGCCGGTTAGAAAAGGCGTGTTTCATTATTGTTCCTTTCGCGGCCTGATCGAAAGAACAACACAACTGTTCAGTGGTAGCGGAATAGTGCCTCCAACCAACGCCCTGTGATCGTATTGGCCCCGCCCAAAAACGCGGTATACTACATTCGTTATTGATAGTATCCTGGTTATATGTTAGGGCAGACCTGTCCGGTGTTTAGGGCAGGTATATCATGCGCTCCGCCGTACACCAGACAGGTCTCGACTCATATTGGGTTGCGACATCTTGAATTTGCCGATGAGGGCACTATGACGACACGCACCAGCGGCATTTTGCTGCATCCAACCTCGCTCCCCTCGCATTGGGGCATTGGCGATCTTGGAGCTTCTGCATTCCAGTTTGTAGATTTTCTGGCTCAGGCTGGCCAGCAACTCTGGCAGGTGATGCCGCTCGGGCCGACTGGCTATGGCGATTCGCCCTATCAGTGTTTCTCATCCTTTGCTGGCAATACACTGCTGATCAGCCCGGATCTGCTGCTGGCCGATGGGCTGCTGGAGGCGGCTGATGTTGCGGATCGGCCCTATTTCCCGGATGATCACGTCGATTATGGTTGGATTATTCCATACAAGAATGATCTGCTGCGCCGCTCATTTGCGCGTTTTACTGCTTCTGCAAGCCCAGAGCTTCGTGATGAATATGCTGCATTTCGTGCCAACCAGAGCCGCGAACTGGATGAGTATGCGCTGTTTGCGGCGCTCAAGGCAGCCCACGGCGGTGCGGCATGGAACACCTGGGAACCGGCCCTGGCCAAACACGAGCCAGCAGCGATTGAGCAGGCCCGCAATGGCTTGGTTGCCGAGGAATATGCCTTCCAGACCTATGCCCAATGGTTGTTCTTCCGCCAGTGGGTGGCCCTGAAACAGTATGCCAATGCCCAGCATGTACAGATCATTGGCGATATTCCGATCTTTGTGGCCTACGATAGCGCCGATGTGTGGGCCAACCCCGATCTGTTCTTCCTTGATGATGTCGGCAACCCGATATTCATCGCTGGTGTGCCACCCGATTACTTCAGCGCAACCGGGCAATTATGGGGCAATCCATTGTTCCGCTGGGATGTTCTGGCAGAACAGGGCTATGCCTGGTGGATCGAACGTGTGCGCGTGGCCCTGACGTTGTTCGATATTATTCGGATCGACCATTTCCGTGGGTTTGCGGCCTACTGGGAGATCCCAGCTGGCGAAGATACGGCGATCAATGGGCGCTGGGCACCAGGGCCGGGTGGCGCATTGTTCAGCGCACTCGAACAGGCACTGGGCAAACTGCCGATCATCGCCGAGGATCTTGGCGTGATTACGCCAGATGTCGAGGAGATCCGCGATGGCTTTGGCCTGCCGGGGATGAAGGTTCTGCAGTTCGGCTTTGGCGGAACGGGCGAAGATCCCTATTTGCCACACAACCATATCCAGAACTGTGTTGTTTATACCGGTACTCACGATAACGACACGACTCTGGGATGGTGGCGGGCCAGTTCTGATCACGAACGAACATTTACCCAAATGTACCTTGGCCGCGATGGCAGTGATATTAGTTGGGATCTGATCAGAATAGCATTCATGTCGGTCGCGAATACGGCAATTGTCCCGATGCAGGATGTGTTTGGCCTGGGAACCGAGGCACGCATGAATTTGCCAGGCCGATTGGGTGGCAACTGGAGCTGGCGCTATCTCACCGATGAGTTGCATCCCGAACTGGCCGAACGGTTACATCTGCTGACCAGATTGTATGGCCGGTTGCGGAAGCTTGATACTGTGACTGTCTGATACGGTAGCACGGTGAGGGTGAGGGGTAGAGACGCGGTGCAGGGGTAGGGGCGCAGCAGCAGCTTTATTCTTGAGACGCGCTCGCATATGCCAGGCTGCTGCTGCGCCCCTACTACATCAATCAAGCACTGTCACCAAGTCATGCGATAGGGCGATACATGCACGAATATCAGTTAATACTTGTTCTAGGGAAAGCGCCTGACCGATCATCCATGCATTGAATTGAACAGTATCCGCAGATGACGCAGATGACGCAGATGACGCACGTTTGCTCCCAGGTTAATGTCCCTGCATGCGTTCGCATGTCCAGATGTTACCCGTGAGCAGTATATAAATAATCTGACCAATGGTTAGCTAAGGAAGGGTTGCTCATCATAGCATGTTGTGGGTGTTTTTGTGGGATTTTTGAGTAGTATCTGTTTCCGACATTGCCTATAGTGTAGTCACCTCTCGTGCGAATAACGATGCCCATTCCTGAAAGAGGAGGCATTCTCATGCAACTCGAAACCACACGCCTGCTGATCCGTGATTTCATCGAAACCGATCTCGATGCTGTGTATGCCTATGGCAGCGATCCCGAGGTGGTGCGCTATATGGTCTTCCCACCCAGCACGCTGGACGGAACCCGCGAGCATATCGCCCGCTGTATGGCGCTCGCAAACGAACAGCCACGCCGCAGCTATGACATGGGCATTGTGCTTCGATCAACTGGGACGATCATTGGTGGAATCACGTTGGGTATGCTCGAACACGCCGATAACGAGGCTGCGTTTTCGTATCTGCTGAACCGTGCTTGGTGGGGGCAGGGCTATGCGACCGAGGCGCTTGCCGAAATGCTGCGTTTCGGCTTTGTGCAGCGCGGCTTGCAACGCATCGCCGATAGCTGTGATAGTGAAAATATTGCATCGGCGCGGGTTATGGAGAAGTGTGGCATGCGGCTTGAGCGCGAGGAAGATGACGAACGATGCTATGTAATGACGGCGAGTGACTACCAACAGCTTCATGGAAGCCATTCCTGCATGTGATGGGAGCAGGAACGATCAATATTAGGGAGAAAGACAAGAATTTGGATCTGTTGGTGCTGGTCGTCGGCCATTCTGTCCTGCTTTCTGTCGATCAAACCATGACCACACCAAGTGGTAGATGTGGTGTACTACCACTACTCTCGACGATAACCAGGCACACTACCAGAAACCGGATAACAGCCAGATTATAGCATCCGTAGGGCCAAAAAACAGTATATCGTGAGGGTTGGGCGTCACGTATTGTTGTGCAACGCTGTCGATGCCCGTCGTGCGTAGCGGGCGAACCTCGTGTTCGCCCACGTTGGGCATCATCGTGCAACCTTGGCGGGCGAACCTCGTGTTCGCCCCTCCACACTGATGCTACTGCGCACCGACCCTACCCCGAATGGCGCGGTGACGGCCTGATTCCGAAAGAATACGCAGCACCGGTGAGCTGTGGGAACAGCAAGTTCACTTCAACAAAAGGTCAGGCTGGTCGGATGCACTCACCGCTGCTGTATTACTGATCAGCACAGGCTGTGTAACCGTGGCCACAATCGTGAGCGTTGCACTGGCACCATTGATCAGCGCGCCGACACTCCACAATCCTGTGCCGCTGACATACGTGCCCTGGCTTGGTGTGCTGGAAACATAGGTCAATCCGGCTGGCAACAGATCGCTCACAACCACACCGGTTGCATCACTTAGCCCATTATTTGTCACCTGCACGGTATACGTCACGTTCGCACCGACATTTGGCGTCAGGTTACTGACAACCTTGGTTACGGCCAAATCGGCTTCTTGCCCACCAATCGATGCGCCCGCAGTGTCATTCGCGCTGTTGGGGTCGGGCTGATCAGCTGCACTGATCGTGGCCGTGTTCGTAATCGTTCCAACTTGTGTCACTGTGGCGACGATAATCAGCGTGGCACTGGCACCATTGGTAATGGGCAAAATAGGAAGACCATGCTCAATATCAATGTTCAGAATAACGCACTAACCGGGCGTGAGTACTATATTAAAATACCATTCAGCTACACATCTGGTGGCAATACCTACCAACACTCATTATGGTACTATATTCAAGTTCGCGCACCGCTGAATAATAGCCAGAGCATCAATCAATTTGTGTATACCCTCGGCTATGCCAACTTCCAGATTACGTCGATTGACGCGAACAGCATCAAAGGGCGGGCCGTATCCGGATTGTTGGTACCAGATCAGCTCAAAATGGGCATGCAACCACGGTTACTGCCCTGGAGCTAAGATTGGCCGGTAAACTGCGAACTACGATCCTGGCGTGGCAAAGGCTATGGAACGGATCTCCTACACCATGCTCTTGATCGCGCACGCCAGTTTGGGCTCAACAGTGTGCTGATCACCTGTGATACCGACAATATCGGCTCGGTGCGGGTGATTGAGAAAAATGGCGGGAAACTTCAGGATCACTGCATGATCGAAGGCCATAACGCGCTGATCTCGCGCTACTGGATTGACCTATAGCCGCACCTACGTCGCAACACGCAGATAATGCGCCCAGTAGCCCTGGTAGGCTCCATAGCGGGCCGCAAGCTGCTGGGCTTCCCGTTCCGTCACCGGGCCACTACGCTTGTAGATCTGGCCAATCGATGCAAGCAGCTTACGTTCCCCATTGGGCAGCCGCTCCATGCGCCCCAACCCGCGGATCATCACAAAGCTGGCTCCCCACGGCCCAATGCCATAGATACTCAACAGCCAGCGTTCAACCTCCTCGAATGGCGCAACCTGTAGCCAACGTTCATCAACCTGTGCGAAGGCTGCTGCTACTGCACTCACCGTCGGCCCCTTCTGTGCATGACCAATCACCCTGGTGATTTCGCCGGCTGGATCGACTGCCATACGCTGTGGCTCTGGAAACGTACGATAGATATTTCCCTCCACAGCCAATGCTGTGCCATAGTGCTGCACCAAGGCCATACGCATCGTGCGGGCAGATGTGAGCGTGTTGCGCTGTGAGAGCACCGCCCAAACGGCATTCTCGAAGGCACTGGGGAATTTGACCTGATGGTAGCCATAGTGTTGCTCAACGATTGGCTGGAAGTATGGATCGCCCTCGGCCAGTTCGTAGAAGGGTAGCAGATCATCGCTAAGGCTGAGTGCGATGGCGATTCGCTGGTGTGCTGCCGCAATTGTGTGCGGGCTGAGTGGCGCATCCGACCAGAGGGTACAGTTTAGTGCTGCCGTTTCCGGTGGATCGGCGGTCTGAAGGCGGTAGACAATCATCTGGCCATCGATCAGCATGGCCCGTGTGACGGATGCACCAATCATTGCTTGGCTATCGCGCATTGGCCCGAAATCGGCCAGAAATGCCAACGAATGGCCAAAATCGAATGGCGGCGTGGCGGGTGTGGTTGCTGTGTTGGTGGCGAGTGTCATGAGATTCTATCTTCTATTCAGTGTAGGGTAGGGACGGTTCGTGAACCGCCCGCATTGCCCGTCGTCGTGAGCGGTTCGCGAACCGCCCCTACAATCATTGTCCGCGTGCCACCTATTCCCCTCACCCCAACCCCTCTCCCACACGGGGAGAGGGGCGCAAACGGCGCGTAATGGGTCACATGCTGCCCTTCTCGAGCTGCCGGAGTGCCGTGCGGTCGTTGCGGGCGCAAACGGCGCGTAATAGGTCACATGCTGCCCTTCTCCCTGGCAATGGGAGAAGGAGCTGGGGGATGAGGGCTACTCCTACTAAGCCTCCTGATGCAGCCCGATCCGATTGCCTTCGCTATCCAGAATGACGGCAATGGTACCAGCTGGCCCAATTGAAGTCGCTGGCATCAGCACCTGCCCGCCCGCTGGTTCGACACGGCTGAGGAATGTGTTCAGTTGCCCATCGGTATTCAAATAGACGAGCGTGCCGCCAGTGGACGGGATGTGGCGTGGGTCGCCGACGATTGTGCCGCCAACGCCTGGCTGTTCATATGGCAACATACCATGCGAGATGCCCATCACCTGCTCGGTCGGAATAGTGCTATCAAACAGGGTGCCATAGAATGCCACAGCACGATCGAAATCGACAGCTGGGATTTCGATCCAGTTGAGAATGTTACGCATTGTGTGCTCCTTCTGATTTGCCTGATTTGATTGATACGAACAACGAACTGTTCACATCCAGAGCATACAATGGCCCAGTGACAACCCTATGGCAACAGCGTTTTGGCCTGTTTGAACATTGCCGTGATCTCCTGGATAACAAGCTCGCGCAATGAATCGGGTGCCAATACACGTACCTGGCGGCCCCAGCCAAGCACCCATTGCAGCACCTCATCGATCCGCCGGACATGCAGAATCACAAGCACTCCATCTGGCTGTTCTTCGATCTGGCTTACATAATAGAAGCGCGCCTCGCGCACCCATGGCGCGGCTTCCGTATCGAAGAACAGCCGCACCTCAATATCGCGGTCCTGATTATTTGGCGCAAGTACGAATGCTTCTGGCCGCTCGAAGGTATTGGACAGAACTCGTATATTGGATATTCGGCTGAGCCGGAAATTGCGAACATCGCGGCGCAAATGGCAGTACGCGATCAGATACCAGATCTCATTGATCCGCGCCAGCCCATGTGGATCGGCATCGCGCACACTGGTTGTGCTCGGGCCATCGGCTCCCTGGCGGGCCATATAGCTGAAGCGAATCGTCCGATGGGCAATAATCGCCCGCCGAATGGTGCGTAGGTGTTCTGGCTCGCCAGCCCTGCTATTCTCCACAAAACGCAGTCCAGCCTGTAGCTGCTGAACTGCGCTGCGCGTTGGTTGGGGCAGCGCACTAGCGATCTTGCGCGCCGCCGATTCGGCAGCAATCCGATATTCGGCATCGAAGCTCTGGGCCATCACATCACTGCCAAGCAGCAACATCACCGCCTCATCCGGCGTGAAGCGCAATGGCGGCAGAAAATAGCCCTCACTGAGCGCATAGCCCTGCCCTGGTGTCGAGATCACCGGAACGCCAGCCTCGCACAGCGCCAACACATCACGATAGATTGTGCGCTTGCTGACCTCAAAGGTTGCCGCAAGATCCTCGGCACGCTGCTGCCCACGGGCCTGTAGTTCCAGCACAATCGCAAGCAAGCGGTCGGTTCGGTTCATAAGTGTTGGGCAATTCCTACTTCACCGGCACAACCAGCACGGTTGCCGAGCGTGGCTCGAAGGCAATTGGACCACTCATATCGATGGTGCCGTGTTGTTGGACAGGGTGATCTTCGGCAAAGCTCCACACCTCGGCTGGCCCAGCAACCGATGTTCCCTCAAGCACAATTGGTGCGCTGCGCGCTGTTGCGGCATGATTGATTACCAGGATTGCCAGCTTGCCATCGGCGCGGCGCGATGCCACAATCGGCAGGCTGTTATCATCCGATGATGAATGAACTAACTGGTTGCCGAACTGTTGATACAATGGATACACCTGGTACAGTGGCAGTGGTCGCGGGCCATAGGAAATTGGTCCAAACATGCCAATGCCCTGGCTGGAAATCGCGCCAAGGCAGAACTGCGCCACAATCGTTGAGCGAGCACGAATCAACCGCCCCAACACATCGGCCCACCAGATCGCATTCAGGTGTGAATTGGTGCCAGCTTCGTCATCAACCCGGCCAGTCCAATCCGAATTGGCTTCCGTCACCGCCAATGGAATATCGCGCCCGGCCACTCGTTGAACCTGTGCTCGCAGATTATCCATCATCGTCGTCCAGGATGGCGGATCGGCCAGCAGCGTCTGTGCGGTGGCAGGCGGATCGCCAAATGGATAGCGATGGACGGTCACGATATCGACATCGGCTCCGGCTTCCTTGAGGAAACCCTCCATCCAGTTGACACCGGTTGTATCGACGGGGTAGCTGGTTGGGCCGGTATACTGGCTGATCTCTGGCCCAAGCATAATGATGCTTGGATCAACGGCTTTCATGGCTGCCTTATAGCGCTTAAAATCGCTGGCATAATCGGCGGCGGTATAGGATTTCGCGCCACGCTTCTTGACAAACAGATCCGGTTCGTTGCCAACTGCCCAGTAGCGCACGCCATACTTCTTTTCAATATTGGCCAGCCGCACCAGCGCCGCAGCCTTTTCCGGTGTGCCGCCATACAGCCGCACATGAATAAGCGGTTCGGCCCCAATCGCACGGGCCAGTTTCATGAATTCATCGAGCTGCAGCGCCGTAATATCGTTCTCATCGCCCCAGTTGCCACCCGGCCAGCGAATCAGCTGGATACCGCCAGCCTTGCTCAGCGGAATCTGATCGAGGCCGACTGTCTGCCAGGGGCCGGTATTGCTGCCATACACCAATGGGTTGATCGGCCCTTCCGAGAAGGATGCATCCACAAACAACCCAGCATGTGGTCCTGGTGTTGGCCGTGGGGTTGGCGGAACAAGTGGAGCAGCAGGCTGTGTACAGCTCGCCAACAGGGCCAGAATGAGAAGTAGTAGAGAGATAGGGCGCATGCAGATCTCCTTGGCACGGCAATCGCGTATAGATGATAGCGCAAATATTGCGGAAGGCAAATAGTGAACCATGTCTCCATGTCTCGTATTTGTCCGCAGATGAGGCAGATGACACAGATTAGTGGCAATGCCACGAATAGGCGCAGGCTGAAGCCTGGGGGCATGAGGGATGGCGTGCAAACAAATAGCGCCAATCTTGCTACACAGCTGCACGTATTTCGTTGACACAGCATCCTGTAATCGGGTACACTTCACGCCAACATATGCACGCCCTGTCTATCGTGCAGGTCAGGAGATTACACCTTGATTGAGTCTTTTTTCAGTGGATTTGTGACCCTATTTGCATTCCTGGCGATGCTCGGGTTGCTGGTACTGGTTCACGAGCTAGGTCACTTCCTTACCGCTATATGGATGGGGATTAAGGTCGAGGAATTTGGCCTTGGCTACCCGCCACGGGCTAGAGTTCTGTTTGAACGCAATGGTGTGAAGTATACCCTCAATTGGCTTCCGATTGGCGGATTCGTCCGTTTCGGCAGCGAGGGCGAATCGATCTATGGCGTTGGCAGCCTAGCGGCAGCGGCACCCTGGCGCAAGATCCTGGTATTAGTGGCTGGGCCGCTGATGAACCTAGTATTGGCCTGTGCTATCTTCATTGGGCTGTATATGGCGCAGGGCGTGCCGACAGCATTTGATGGGGCGCGCCTCAGTACGATCTATGCCGACACACCAGCGGCGCGGGCTGGTTTCCAGAATGGCGACATCCTGGTGGAATTGAACGGCCAGCCAATCGGCACCACGCCGAGTATGATGACGCAGATTGGCAAGGATAATGTAGGCAAACCCATTCCGGCGGTTGTCGAACGCGCTGGCCAGCGCGTCACGCTCACCGTAACACCAGGGCAGTGGCGTGATGAAAAGCAGGAAGAGCATATCGGGTTTGGCTTCGCCTATGGCCCGAATGTGCGTAACGTCCAATCCGGCCTGTTCAACGCCATTACGTCTGGGATCAGCCATACCTTCCTGGTATTGGCCGCCTTCCTCGATGGGCTACGAACACTGCTGCTGAGCCTGTTTGGATTAGCCCAAGCTCCCGAGGGCGGCGTGACCGGCGTGGTGGGCATGGCCCGTGGCACCGGCGAGATCATCCAGAGCGATGGTTTGGTTGGCTTCTTGCGTTGGACGGCATTGATCAGCCTGAATCTGTTTCTGATCAATCTATTGCCAATCCCGGCCCTTGATGGCAGCCATATCGTCTTCTCGCTGATCGAGATCGTACGGCGCGGCAAAAAAGTTCCACCAGACAAAGAAGCTATGGTGCATGCCTTCGGTTTTGTGGTATTGATGGGCCTAATGGTGTTGATCACGATCTCGGATGTGGCAAATTGGCTGCGCGGTGGTTCGGTTTTGGGTGGCGGGTAGAGATGCGATGCAGCGCGTCTGTACGGGTGGCAAATGGCCAAAGAACGACAATCCCTCATCCGTGCGAGTGAAATTGGCGAATATGTCTATTGCGCCAGGGCCTGGTGGTTACGGCGGGTTGCAGGGTTGGTGCCCGATGGCAGTGAGCGGCGTGAACGCGGGACCGTCCTGCATCGCCGCCATGGCCGTGCGGTTGTGGTGAGTGGTGTGCTGATCTGGGTTGGTGCAGCACTTATTCTTATTGCCCTTGTATTGATCTGGTTTGGGCTTCGGTAATTTGGCACACACCCGTATCACCGAGTATAATATACAGACCATGATTATTCGCTTAGTTGCCCTGGCTACACCCGATGCAGATCACAATTGGGCTGGCATTGCTAATGCTCGCACTTCTGGCGCTTGTCTGGGGTGGTCGTATGCGGGCCACAACTGGTTTGCCCTGGGCACCGGTTCGGTATTCCGATACCGGTTGGCATGCACCAGAGAAACCATTGCTTGCGCGTCGGCTTGGGCTGGTGGGCAAACCAGATTATCTGCTTGAATTGCGCGGGGCGACAATCCCAATCGAGGTGAAGCCAGGGCGCTATGCCAATCGGCCATATGAATCAGATTTGATGCAGCTTGCCGCCTATTGTGTGCTGGTCGAAGAGACGAGCGGCCAAGCACCGCCATATGGGCTGTTACGCTATGCAGAACAGACCTTCCGGCTCGATTATACGCCACAGGTGCGCGAAGATCTGCTGGCCCTGCTGGACGAAATGCGCGATGCGCTGAACGCTGGGGACTGTGAGCGTAGCCACGATGATCCCCAGCGCTGTGGCGGATGTGGTTTCTATGAACAGTGTGAGCAGGCACTCGATACCGAGGGAGAGCATGAGTCAGAGTGAAGCAAACTCGAGCGCGCTATCGATCCCGATCCTCACCCGTACACAGGTCGCCGAGCAGATTATGAACCGCCTAGCAGGCCGGATCGCGGATACGCGTCTCTCTGGCTGGGCCTTCGATCACTTCTATCGGCTTGAACTCGGTGAGGAACAGCCTGAATCAGGTTATGAAGAACTGCTCGAACATGTGTTGGACGAACTGATGTTTGCGGATGATCCACAATTTCGGATGGATGATAGTGCATTACGTGCGCTCGTTACGCGCCTCGGGGAAGTATGAAAATTCAGCAACATCCACGCATGTACGATATCTGTGTGGCGGATGAGGTCTATTCCTATACACGCCAGTTGTTTGCACGAGTTGAGGAAGTGTTTCCCGCAGCGGTGTGTGTGAAAGTCGCCGTACTCTCCGTCAACCAGCGTGTTGATATCAGTGTCTCACCGCAACTGTGGCGTGCCGATGATATCGAGAACCTCAGCGTTTGCCGCTATTGCGGTGCCCGCGATGAATTAGCTCTAGAGAATGCGACCGGCGTGCCCTTCCGCGTCTGTCTGCGCTGCCGGGTTGTGCCACCGGAAGAGCACGCCCATGATGTTGGAACCTGGTGGTAATCTCGCTGTTGGTTATTCACCATTGACCAATGGCCGCTCGAAGATCTGGCCATATTCGGTACCCCACCAATCCGCCGCCGATGTTCCCTCAACAAAGAAACGCACGCCTCGCACCCCTGGCAGTGTCGTCAGCGATTCGGTAATCGTGCGCACAACCGAATTGCGATCACCGGCATTGGCAAATGGCTGGGTGAAATCGACATTTACCACGCCATCGCTGATCGAAATTCCCCGCAGATCGGTGCCATCGGGAATGACCTGCCGCAGTGCATAACCATAACCACCCGGCCCTTCCAACAATGCCCTTACCGTTCCCTCCGCCGTCTGCTTGGTCTTCGGAACCAGGCGCATCACGCGCACATGGTGATACCCATCGCTGGAAACGAAATACAACGGCAGAAATTCGGTCTGTCGATAATCAACTGGTAGGCCGAGTGGGTTGACCGGGTTGACCACCGGGCGGGCGCGTGGGCCATCGATTGTGCGGCCACCAACCTGGATCTGTACCCGGCTAATGCTACCAAACTGAGTCAGCGTTAGGTTCAGGCTATCGTAGCCGCGCGGATCGCCACCGCTTGGGTCACGATCAAAATTCACAATTGCGGTGCCGCTCTCAATCCGAATATCAAGCAGATTGACATCGTTGCGTAGCAGTGCTGTCAACCCGTTTCGCGAGCCTTCGATCAGGCTCAGAACGGCAGCACGCCCCGATTGACGATTGGCAACATCGACACGCCGCTGAACCGGTACAAACAATGTTCCAGAGCTATCGCCGAAATACAACCAGACAAACTCACTACGCATTTCTGGTGCAACGGCCACTGGCACAGGCACCGGTGTTGGCGGGAGTGGTGGTGGCTCTTCCTGCTGCGGAACATCCGTTGGCAGCGGTTGATCGGTTGGTTGTGGCAGGCGAGTCGGGCGTGGTTTCGCCGTCGCAAGCGGCTGATTTGGTTTCGCCGTCGCTGGAATTGCCGTTGGCAGCGCAGCAGTGGCGCTTGGCGGGATCGCTGTGATCGTTGGCAGGGCTGGTGTCGATGTCGGCGGGAAATAGATCGGCTGTTTGGTTGGCTCAACCGTTGGTTGCGGCGATGGCGTGCTGGTTGGCAGATTGGTTGGTATCGCAACAATCGGTGTCGCCGTTGGCAAAGCCGGCGTTGCGCTCGGCTGGATCGCCACTGCCGTTGTAGATGTTGACGCATCGGCTGGTGTCGCCGTTGCAGCACTGCCAATTATTGGCAGACCAACCAGCGATTGCAGCCCAACGATAATATACACAGCCAGAATCAGGCCAAGCAGCGCGATCATGGACAGATAGACCAGCCGGTCGCGGGCTGGTAGGCTGGCCAGCCATATCTGCATGGCACCCTGCGCTGGTTGTGGCGGTGGCGGCACCGGCACGACGGGTGGTGGTATTTCGGGCGTTGTTACCTGAGTTAAACCCATGTATAATGGGCATTGGGTATGATTACGTGAAAGACAGTAGCTCGTCTGGTCGACCGGGATGTCAATCGGATCACCGCCAACATAACAGCGATGTTCTGGGGTCGGTGAGGAGAACCGGATCGCGCGATTCTGTTTGAGGCCCACAAATGGGCAGTGGCCAGTTGGCTCCATAGCTCTTCTCCGGCGCTGAACGTTTGCTACGACAACTGAACGTATTATAGGGACCATGTAATCTCTTCGCACCGGGTTTCGATTACTGAAGCCTTACAGACGGATTGCAAGAGGTTACACGGGTGTGATATTGCGATGCGGGTGCTGATCATTTCTGATATTCACTCCAACTATGCCGCGCTCGAAGCGGTGTTGGCTGCTGCTGGCCCGTATGATCAACTCTGGAACCTGGGCGATACAATCGGCTATGGCCCATGCCCAAATGAATGTGTGACTGCAGTTCGTCAATTCAGCACAATCACCATTGCCGGAAATCACGATCTCGCCTGTATCAATAAGGTCGATCTGAGTGATTTCAACCCAGAAGCCCGCACGGCCAATATCTGGAATGGCAAGCAGCTCACCCCAGAGCACTATGCCTTCCTCAGCGTTCCGCCGGCAATACATCCCGTTGATGATCGCTTCCTGATGGTTCATGGCAGCCCGCGCGAGCCGGTATGGGAATATTTGCTCACCCGCCATCAGGCCGTCGAGAATTTCGGTTATTTTTCACAGCAGATCTGCTTTATTGGCCATTCACATGTTCCGCTCGTCTTCCGCCTACGGCCAACCGGCATGTGCGATGGCCCTTCCTCGCCAGAGAGTGGGATGACGATGCCGATCCAGCCGGAGATGCGCTATTTCGTGAATCCAGGCAGCGTTGGCCAACCACGCAACCAGGATCCACGCGCCGCCTTCGCCATCCTCGATACCGAAGCTGAGACAATCCACTTTCAGCGTATTGAGTACGATATCGCCAAAACACAGCGCTTAATGCGAGAGGCCGGGCTACCCGAACCACTCGCAATGCGCTTGCAGTACGGCATGTGAGAAAGAACGTCGGTGGCCACTGCGAATCACACTCGTGCTAGCTAACCATGCGCTAGTCAACGCTAACGGCTGACGCAGACCCCTCACCCCCGGCCCCTCTCCCATTGGGAGAGGGGTGCCCGCAGGGCTATCATTGCGTCATCATAGGATAAGAGGCGTAGGGTGGGCGGTTCGTGAACCGCCTACCCTGACGGACAATGATAGATCGACAATCATCGTGGGCAGACCGATGTGTCTGCCCCTACACAATGGCCGACATGGACATCATCGCAAAAACATACGCCATATCTGCGGGCGGTTCGCGAACCGCCCCTACGGCTGACGGCTACATATAAGGTAAACCACATGCCAACAATCCTGGATACCTATACACAGGCTCATCCGCGTTCGGCTGTATTGGCCGAACGGGCCAGGGGCCGCTTCCCGAGCGGTGTCACCCACGATGTACGCTATGCGCCACCCTTCCCACTATTCGTGGAACGCAGCGCCGGCTCGCGCAAATGGGATGCCGATGAGAATGAACTGATCGATTTCATCACCGGCCATGGTGCGCTCTTGCTTGGCCACGGCCATCCCGCTGTTGTCGCTGCAGTTCAGGAGCAGATGGCCCGCGGAACCCATTTCGGTGCCGAACACGAGCTGGCCATCCGCTGGGGCGAATTGGTGCAGGAACTGTTCCCGAGTATGCAACGGGTGCGCTTCACCGCATCGGGAACCGAAGCGACTATGCTGGCATTGCGCTTGGCACGCGCCTATACAGGCCGCGATACCGTGATCCGCTTCTATGGTCACTACCACGGCTGGCATGATCTGTTGGCGCGCGAGAGCGATACAGATCGGCCTGTTGGTGTCCCAGAGGCGCTGCTTGGCTCGACAATTGTGCTGCAGGCGGAATTGGATGCATTGGCCGCAACCCTGGCCAGCAACACCGATATTGCCGCTGTGATCCTCGAACCAACCGGTGCATCATATGGCATGGTGCCGAGTTCGGATGTATTTCTGCGCGGGGTGCGCGAACTCACAACCGCCCATAATGTGCTGCTGATCTGCGATGAGGTCGTGACCGGCTTTCGGGTGGCTCCTGGTGGCGCACAGCAACGTACCGGCGTACAGGCGGATCTCACAACCCTAGCGAAGGTGTTGGCTGGCGGATTGCCTGGCGGCGCAGTCGGTGGACGTGCGGAAGTGCTGCGACATCTCGATTTTGGCGATGCGGCATGGATGAAAGAGCATAAAATTCGACATAATGGAACATTTAATGCCAACCCGCTTTCGGCGGCAGCAGGCGTTGCAACACTCGAACGGGTGCGTGGCGGCGAGCCAGGGCGGCATGCCAATGTGTTGATGCAGCAGATCATTAGCGGGCTGAACGAGGTGATCCAGGCGCACAGATTGCGTGGTTGGGCCGCCTATGGCGATGGATCGATCTTCCATCTGGTTGCCGGTGTGACGCCAGGGTTCGCGCCAGGTGAATTGCCCAGCCATCTGGCAGCCAGTGTGTTCAAGCAGGGCGGCGATCCGCAGATCCTTGGCGCACTACGATTGGCCTTGATCAATCGCGGCATCGATTTCATGCGTGGGCGCAGTGGGTTTCTCTCGCTGGCACACACACAAGCCGATGTGGCGGCAACAATCGCAGCGTTTGACGCAGCCCTTAGCGATCTCACCGCCGAGGGAGTGATTTAACAGCTGAGTATTCAGGAGTCAGGAGTCAGGAGTCAGAATACCAAGAACCGCCCTCACCCCCGGCCCCTCTCCCAATGGGAGAGGGGCGGCACAGCAGGGGTGAGGGAACAAGCCACCATCATTCATCGTTTGCAGCCGAGGCATGATCAACAGGCATTGGGGAGCCACGGACACACATTCGGGGTTCGGGGCAAGGCCCCGACCGCAGGAAGATCCAGGAAACCAGACGGCACGGTTTCCTGGTGCCAGCCGCGCATAGCGGCATAAAAGCTGCCTGCCGCACATAGCGGCATAAAAGCTGCCTGCCGCGCACAGCGGCATCCTAAACTAATTTCAGGAAAGCAATGCGTGTAATTACTGGCACAGCCAAGGGCCATAAACTCAAAGCACCAAAGGGCCTGGGCACTCGCCCAATGCTGGATCGGGTCAAAGAGGCCCTCTTTGGCGTACTCGAAGGCTATGGCGCAATCCGTGGGCGTGTGCTGGATCTGTATGCCGGTACTGGCTCAATTGGGATCGAGTGCCTATCGCGCGGCGCGGGATGGGGCGATTTTGTTGAGCAGAAGGGCAATGTGTGCCAAATCATCCGTGAAAATCTGGTGCATACCAAGTTCCAGGATCGCTCGCAGGTGTTCTGTATGCCGGTTGGCCGTTACCTGCAAACAGCTAGACCGCCAGAAAAATATGCTATAATTATGCTGGATCCACCCTATGCAGACCCGGCAATTGAAGAGACGATCCGAAGCGTTGCTGCATCGGGTATGCTTGATGACGATGGCGTACTGATTGTTGGGCATTCACCACGCGTTGAGCTTGCCGATGTATATGAAGGTCTGGTGCGTATCAAATTCCGCCGCCTGGGCGATTCTTGCTTTTCCATCTATGATCTGCGGGCCACAAGCGATACACCATCGTAGGGCGTTTGGCGTCAGCATCAGTTACTCTCCTTCAAGGAGCCTTTTGTGATCACCGCCGTGTACCCTGGGAGCTTTGATCCCGTCACCAATGGCCACCTCGATATTGCCATTCGTGCATCACGTCTGTTCGATATCGTGATCATGGCCGTATTTGATCGGCCAAATAAGCGATTATTGTTCGATACTGATGAGCGGGTTGCGTTATTGCGCGAGGCGGTTGGCGATCACCCGAACATCAAAGTCGATACCTATTCGATTATGACGGTCGATTATGTGCAGCATGTTGGTGGTTCGGTGATTGTACGTGGGCTACGCGATCCGCGTGATTTTGATGCTGAATTCCAGATGGCGCAGATCAATCAGCGGCTGGCCCCCAAAGTTGATGTCGTGCTGTTTATGGCCGATCACAAATATACATTCTTCAGTTCGACAACCGTCAAGGAGCTTGCCTCACTCGGGCGCGATGTCTCGTGGTTAGTACCGCCGCATGTGGACGAAGCGCTTCGGCGGGCCTATCTGCAGCCGCAGGAGTGATATTGTGGCACGGAGGGAGGTGAGCACCATCGAGCTTGATCAACTCATTGATGAAATCGAAGATATTCTGGCGCAGGGGCGGCGGGTTCCCTTCAGTGGGCGCTTGCTTGTTGATGAAGAGAAACTGCTCGATATCATTGATCGCATGCGCGTTGCCGTTCCCGAGGAGCTGAAACAAGCGCGCCGGGTGATCGCCGAACAAGAACGGCTGATCGGCGAGGCTCAGGCACGGGTTCAGGCAGCACTCCAGGAACAAGGGCTCATGGCGGCTGTCGAGGCAGAACGAGCACGCCTTCTGGATCTGGCCGAACGCGAGGCGATTGGCATCCGTGGTGGTGCCGATGATTATGCGCGCCAGGTGTTGGAAGAATTACAGATCCGCCTTGCCAAACTGCAAGCCAGTGTGCAAAATGGGTTGGGGGAGCTGCGGAAGTAGTATTCAGGAGTCAGAATTCAGAATTCAGAATGCTCCTATCGATCCACCGTGGTTATACAAGCAACATCTGGTTGAATAGCAACATATTCTGACTCCTGACTTCTGAATTCTGAATACTTAGCTTGACACCATTGCTACGCTGGCCTATAATATCGCTTCTGTAGTGCGCCGATGCGCAGGGTGGGTTTGGTATGTCTCCGGTAGAGCATGATCTCAAGTTTAATGTTGCGCAGTTGCTCCGTGAAATAATTGGTGCACAGCGCTCGTACACATTCACAGAGGAGCGAATAATACTGGATCCACCTCTGGTATTACGGGCCATTGATGGGAAGGTGCAATTTACGCGCACAGCCAGTGGCGTGATCGGTGCTGTGAATGCACAGGGTATTGTTGCAACAGAGTGTACACGTTGCTTAAAGCCGATAGACATGCAGGTTGCTGTCCGCTTCTATGATGAGTTTCATTCACGGTTTGAGGTGAACACCGGAATACCATTGCCAGCGCCAGATGAAGAAGATCCATTCTTCATTGATGAACAGCATATGGTTGATATCGGTGAGGCCATTCGCGAGTATACGCTGATTGAGTTACCGATGCGTCCGCTGTGTATGCCGGATTGCAAAGGGCTCTGCCCACGCTGTGGTGTTGATTGGAATAATGAGCAGTGTACCTGTAGCGATGCCGAAGTCGATGAGCGATTAGAAGTATTGCGGGCGTTGCTCAACAACTAAGCGAACAAAGAAGGAAGAATACGACCAATGGGTGCCGTACCAAAATCCAAAATTTCGCGCCATCGCCGTGGCAACCGCCGCCGCAATCAGGCCCTTACCGCTCCAACACTGGTGACATGCCCGCATTGTGGGAAGTGGATGCAATCCCATCATACATGCAAGAACTGTGGCATGTATCGTGATCGGCAGATCATTGTGATCGCCGAACCCGGTACCGATGAGTAATGCCGTCTCGGCAACCGTTTCGGGTTACTGACGCGCCAAGCGTGCCAGTGACCCTCTTTTTATATCGGGCAGTACAATAATGGCCAAGTATGCCGCAATTACGGGCTGGGGTATGGCAGTTCCCGAACGGGTACTGACGAATGCAGACCTTGAGCTCATGGTACAAACCTCGGACGAATGGATTGTTTCGCGCACTGGCATTCGTGAGCGCCGGATCGTCGGCCCCGATGAATGCACATCGACACTTGCAACAGAGGCTGGTCGCAGAGCGCTCGCCCTGGCTGGCGTTGCACCAGCTGCCGTTGATCTTGTGATTCTGGCAACCTGCACCCCTGATCGGCCCTTCCCTGCAACTGCCTGCACTGTTCAGGCCAATCTTGGCATTCCTGCAGTGGGTGCGTTTGATCTGGCTGCTGCATGCAGTGGTTTTGTGTATGGCTTGAGTGTAGCGACCAGCATGATCCAGAGTGGTGCTGCACGAACGGTGCTGTTTCTGGCCGCCGATGTGTTCAGCCGTAGCTATATCGATTGGAACGACCGGGCGACGTGTGTGCTGTTTGGTGATGGTGCCGGGGCAATTGTGTTGCAAGCCAGTGATGAACCACACGGGATGCTCTCCTGCGATCTTGGTGCATCGGGCGCGGATGAAGCATTGATGGTGGTGGAGGCGGGCGGTGTGCGTATGCCATTAACGCCCGAATTATTGGAACAGGGCAAGCAGCATTTTGTCATGCAGGGCCGCGAGGTCTTTAAGCTGGCGGTTCGTGGCATGGCCGAATCATCACTGCGAGCCGTGGAGCGAGCCGGCCTGGAGCTTGATGATATTGCATTGGTCGTTCCGCACCAGGCCAATCTACGGATTATTGAGGCGGCGGCCAAACGCCTGGAAGTGCCGATCAAACGGTTTCTGATCAATCTTGATCGCTATGGAAATACATCGGCGGCAACAATACCAATTGGTCTGGTTGAAGCGGCTGAACAGGGCCGCCTCAAAGCTGGCGATTATGTGTTGGTGACGGCATTTGGTGGCGGGCTGACATGGGGCTCGGCGGTGATTCGCTGGGGCTCATAACCCTCACCCCTCTCCCTGAAGGGAGAGGGGAATACTGTATCTGGATAGGCACGTGTAAGGTAGAGATGTGACAATCGCATTTGTTTTCCCTGGGCAGGGTTCCCAGGTTGTTGGGATGGGCCGCGATCTGTATGAATCCTCAGCGGCGGCCCGCGAAATCTTTGATCTGGCCGATGCAACGCTTGGGTTTTCGCTGACACGGTTGTGCTTTGAGGGGCCGGAAGATGCGCTGACGGCAACCGAGAATGCCCAGCCAGCGTTGCTGACAGTCTGTACGGCATTGTTGGCCGCATTGGCCGAGGCTGAATCTGGACAGATATCACAGGATGATCAGCCAGATTCTGATGGCGGGAGTGGATGGACGGCCTATATTGCACGGCATGCGGCATATGTGGCTGGCCATAGCCTGGGCGAATATTCTGCGCTAGTTGCTGTTGGCGTGCTGGATTTCCCAACGGCGCTGCGTTTGGTGCGGCGGCGTGGTGAATTGATGGCGCAGGCCACCGATGGAACAATGGTTGCGATCCTGGGTGGCAATGAAAGCAAGCTTGAGGCCGCCTGTCGGACAGCATCGGTTGGCCGTGAAATGGTGGTTATTGCAAACTATAATGCGCCAGGCCAATTGGTGCTTAGTGGCACTATAGCGGCAGTTGAGCGGGTCGTTGCACTGGCAAAGCAACAGGGTGCCAAGCGCGCCATTCCACTGAAAGTGAGTGCTGCGTTTCATTCGCCATTGATGCAGGCGGCGGCAGATGATCTGGGTATGGATCTGGCTGTTGCGCCATTGCGCGATGCATTGGTTCCAGTGCTGGGAAATGTCGCGGCAGTACCGTTAACAAGCATTGCCGATCTGCGGGCAGAATTGGCGGCACAGGTAACGGCACCGGTGCGCTGGATTGCATCAGTTGAGCATATGGTGGCAGATGGGGTGACAACCATTGTCGAGGTTGGCCCTGGTTCCGTATTGAGCGGCATGATCAAGCGGATTGCACCAAATACCAGGCTTGTCACAATTGGCGATAG
>JBBQSD010000058.1:0-36117 GCA_038214135.1 Chloroflexales bacterium
ACCGCCCACCATGACGGCAATATAGGCCATTGCAGGCGGTTCGCGAACCGCCCACCATGACGGCAATATAGGCCATTGCAGGCGGTTCGCGAACCGCCCCTACAATCATTGTTCTTGTAATGGCCTAACTATGCTTGGTCGGGTCGTCCCAGAACCAGGTTTCCGGGTCGTAGACGGCTGGCGTCGGGTGGATCCACGGATCGGTGAAGCCGCCCAAGGTCAGATCTTCCTTCTTCGGCACGTTCATCAAGCCATTCTTGACAATGAAGACACGTTGGAAGTTGGCGACCGAGCCCTGAACATATGGCCCGTTCTCAACATGAATTTTCATCATGTCCCAGACCAACTGATAGCGCTTCATGGCATCTGGCTCGACCTTGGTCTTATCGTAGATCTCCCACAGCTTGCCAATCGTTGGATCGAAGGCTTTGTCGGTTGCATAGATCCGTGGTGGCTTGCGCTCCCATGGATCGACGTCCTTCTCGGTTCCATCTGTATCGGTGCCACGCAACTGATAGCCCTGGCCGTGCAATGATGCCCAGCGCGATGGCTCAAGCGGAACCAGCCATTGTGGGTAAACCAGGTGGTTCGGCCCATCGCCAATACCCCAGCCTGCATCGTCCATATACTCGCCAGAGGCCTTTTTATCATCCCAGCCCTGAACAGGAACCGGGGTGATGGTGGCCTTGATGCCGATCTCTTTCCAGTCACGCACCAGGAGTTCATTCTGTGCAACAGAATCTTTCTCAAGTGTGGCCTGGATCATGAGTAGGATTTCGAGCGGCTTGCCATCCGGCATGCTGCGATAGCCATCGCCACCCTTCTTCAGATCCAATCCATCAAGCAGTGCATTAGCTGCATCAGGGTCGTGCTTGACGAAACTGTCGCGCCATTCGACATAGCGCGTCTTGGCTTCATCATTGAAGTTATACTCGATCGCCTTCGGGCTGAAGGTACCGGTCGTCTCTTCGCCAGTGTCGAAGTAGCGATTCTTCTTGATCTCACTGCGGTTCTGGCCAAGCGAAAGTGCCTGGCGGAACTTCGGCTCGCGAATGAGCGCCCGCATAGCCGCATCTTTGAAGTCGTAGTTGAAGAAGAATGCTTGGCCCGAGCCCGAGCCTGAGTCCCAGAAGCGGATCTCATAGCCGCCTGCATCGGCCTGCTTACGCAGATTGGCGACGTCTGTCAGGTTCAGCACCCAATGATGCGTCCAGTCCGACTTGCCTTGCAGCACATTGACCTTCTCGACCTCGCCATTCTGGAATGTTGTTGAGACGATTTTGTCGATGTACGGCAGCTGGTTGCCCTCTTTATCGACAGCCCAGTAGAAGGGGTTGCGCTCATACACGCCACGAACGCCCTCTTCAAAGCTGGTGGTCTTCCAGCCGGTCATCGTCGGGCAATTTGCGTTGGTCACGAAACGAATATTCTTGGTATGGGCATCCCAATCTTTGTTCGCATCGGGCTTGAGTACCGGGTTAAACTGCTCCATAAAATGGCGCGGTGCCATCCAGCGCGGGCCGATGCCAGCATTCACCCACATCGCCAGCCGATCAGCAGTCAGCGGGGTTGGGGCATCGAAGATCAGTTGGAGGGTGTAATCATCGACCTTCTTGAAGGTTGCCAGGGTACCTTTGCCGGAACGGCCTTCGTCTGGTGGTGGCTCGATTGGCTTGAGGCCGGCGGGGAATTCCTTCTCCTTGCCATTTGCGCCGACCATGTACTCCCACCAGTACAGAATGTCATCAACCGTCCAGGGCTTACCATCCGACCACTTCAGCCCCTCGCGGAACTTGAAGGTCCACTGGCTTGTGTCGGCATTGGCTTCCCAGCTTTCTGCCAGGCCAGGCCCGATTGCAAGGCCATCCTTGAGCCAGCGCAATGGTGAGTGGCCATACTGGCTTTCCTGAACAATTGTGGCCATGCCATCTGGGCCCCAGCTATTGGTCCAGTTCAGCGTGCCACCATATTTACCGGTGCCAAGCCAGGCGTGCGGCGGGGTATAGGGGTTCTTTGGCAGACGCTCATCGACGGAGGGCAGCTTGCCATCCTTGACCATGGCTTCAACCAGTGGCGATTCTTTATATTTGCTCGTGGCAACGGGAATAGCCGTTGCTTGGGGTGGAGTAGTTGGCTGGACCATGGCTGTTGGAACGGTGGTTGGCGCGGCAGCAGTTGGCGCAGCTGGCGCGGCGGTTGGAGCTGCCGGGGCAGCAGGGGCAGCAGTTGGGGCAGTTGGCGCGGCTCCGCCACAGGCTGCTATTGTTGCACCAAATGCTGAAATCGCGCTCAACCGCAGGAAACCGCGGCGACCCAATTTACGGGGTTTTTCCACCATAACCTCCTTGTTGGTGAATCTGAGATGTTCGTAACTGAGAACAGGTTCATAACCATATGCTTGGGGAATCTGTAGGGGATTGCTCAGCCTATGCCATGCACACCTCCGAGAGTCTAACAGGAGAGAATACAATTGTGTGGGATATGAGTATATTTATTGTAAGCGGGTTTGTAGTGCTTGTCAACGCAATGGCTCGAATGCAGTAATTCGTATTAGTTTATCACCGGCCATGAATGAATCGCAGTCTGGAATCTGGAAATGGCGAATGGTATATGTCCAGAAGTCGGCATGTCGCCAGTTTGGATGTGGCTCAATGCGAATATAGATTTCCTGTGGGTAGCCATATTGGGGATCATAGCTGGTTTGGACGCTAATCTGATCATCACAGGCGCATCCAAGGGTAATGCAACGAGCGCCAGGGTCGCCATCGCGTTGGGCAATTGCAAACAGTTCCGTAATGGTTTTCGCATCACGCTGGCAACGGCTCCAGGGTTGTTTCGCAACCACTCGTTCATTGCGCACCTCAATATCCTGAAAGCAATGGAATTCCTCCAGTGTCATCTTGTAGGCTCCAAATGGGCGGTGTTCCCAGAGGGCGCGGGCGTGGGCAAGTTCTTGAGCGCGAGCACGTGGCGCGGCATTCAACAGCAGTTCGAGCCCGCCAAAAGCGGCAACCAGGAACATCAGCGTACTGATCAGCATCAAACGTTGTTTTGCATTCATGGCAGTATTCGGCTGAGATATGGCTGGAGCCACGCTGGAATCGGCAGCGCTGTTTCGTCGGTAAGCTCGGGCAGTGGCGTTTTGGGTAATCCCAAATCGAGAATTGTTAGGGTACACTTGGCCTCGGCTTCGGCGCATTCGAGCCAACCATCTTCCAAGCGGCCATTTGCAAGAGCAACCGAGATCTTGTAACCATATGGATAGACATTGGAGCCATATTGGATGTTAATGCGATCAGGCCAACGCTCGCCCATATAAACTGCTGTCGGCGTCAGGCCATGCTGGCGAAGAACAGAGCTGATCTGGTCCTCGTGGCTGCGAATTGGCGCAGGGCGCATTGCAATAGCAAGTAGCGGAAGCACAATGCAACTAAGCGCAAGCAGGGCAAGCGCAGCGATACTCCAACGCCTCAGGCGCTGGGAGGGGTGGGGCAGCGGCGAACGAATGTCAGCGGGATGCTCCGTATACGTGCCGTCCATGCGAGCTCCTTCGCACGAATTGAATCTACCACCGTGTCATACTATCGTACCATGTTTGGGGAATTGGGCAAGGCATGGTACGATCATGGGTAGTAGGTTTGAGCGCAGCATTCAGGAGTCAGGAGTCAGAATGGTGCGTATGCAAGGTCAGTGGTACGACTTTTGCTTTCTTGTTCGCGTGTTCGCTTGCTCGTTTGTTCGCTTGTCCTTTGTTGACTGCATCTTGGTATTGTGACTCCTGACTCCTGATTTCTCGATTCTCGGTTCTTATAAAGGAAACGGCATGTCCCTCCATGGCCAGGTCGCAATTGTTACAGGTGCTTCGCGCGGAATTGGTAGAGCGATTGCGCTCGATCTTGCTACCCGCGGCGTGCGAGTCCTGGTGAACTATCAGCACAGTGCCGCTGCGGCAGAAGAGGTTGTCGCAACCATCAGATCGAACGGCGGTGATGCCTTCGCACATTGTGCCTCGGTTGCCGATTCGAGCGATGTCGCTGCGCTGGTGGCGGCGGCCCTTGAGCGCTGGGGCCAGATCGATATGCTGGTCAATAATGCTGGCATTACCGCCGATGGCCCATTTGTGCGCATGAAAGAAGCGCAGTGGCATGCGGTGATCGAGACAAACCTGACTGGGGTGTTCTTGTGTTGTCGGGCAGTTCTTGGGCCAATGCGGGCGCGTGGCTATGGCCGCATCGTCAGTATTGGCTCGCTTGCCGGGCTCGCCGGTAATGTCGGGCAGGTCAATTATGCAGCTGCCAAGGCTGGCCTGGTTGGCTTCATGCGTGCGCTGGCTCGCGAGGCAGCCCGCGATAGTATCACCGCCAATATCGTCGCACCTGGCTATATCGAAACCGATATGCTTGGGCATGTTCCCGAGGCACAACGCGAGTGGGCGCTGAATGCGATTGCCATGCGTCGCTTCGGGCAACCCGAGGAGATAGCGCCAGCGGTAGCGTTCCTGCTCTCACCCGAGGCATCGTATATCACTGGGCAGGTGCTGGCAATCGATGGTGGCTGGGTAATGCCGTAATACCGAGCTTTCAGCACTCAGCTTTCAGCTTTCAGTTTCCCTGCCAATAAATGTCTGAGCACGGCACCAGGCGGCTGATCGATCTTCCCATATACATCGGGGGAGGGTTTGCTCACACGCTGCGGGCTAAGGCCACGCAGCTAGGGTTATCGTTTTCTTGCCGCAGGCTTATGATCTTTTACATTTAGATCGGGTATGGTTTGTCGGTGTTTATGGAGTGCGGCAGCTATGCTGCCGCAGCGCACGCATGGCTTGCGCAATCCATATCAGCACCAGCGGCGTCAGGCGCGATTTTCCCGATTATTTGTTCAATCTCCATGAGTACTCTGGAAATTAAATAATCGGGTATTCTTCCTCGGCTAACTCCCCTCTTCCGGCGTGGGAGAGGGGCAAGGGGTGCGGGCATCCATCGTTCTTCCCGATGAAATAGGAGATTTTCATTAGCCTGCGGATTCCGGGGCGTTCATTTACACTAAAAGCTGACGGCTGACGGCTGACGGCTGACGGCTGACGGCTGACGGCTGAATACTCAAAACTGAGATTTTGTAAGCTTGATGTCATGCACACGGGCACGCAATCTGGGTATGCTGCGAATGTGTTTAATCACTTGATCGCAGGAGGCCCATGCATCCAATTCGATCTGCCCGACGCGTTCGCGGCCTAACGATCATCGAACTCGCTCAGCAAAGCGGAATTCCTGCACGCATGATCTGCATGTTTGAACAGGGCATGCTTCCGCTTGATGCCGCTAATGCGGAACAGCTTGCCTCCGCTCTAGCATTGCCGCTGACACTGCTGATGCGCGCCGCCGATGCGAGATCACCAGGCATAGCCCCTGGATCTCAGAGCCGTTTCCCACAGATTTTATCACGGTATCTGGTTGCTATTACGCTTCTGTTTGGCGCACTTCTGCTTGGCACTGCTCTTGCGGTTGTGTGGCCGCTCTTCAGCTCGGTTCGCCGGGTTGATGCATCTGCGGCCCACTCTGCCAATGCTGCGGCGGCTGTTATCATACCGACTACGATTCAGTATGAACGAACCGCTGTGGCAACCGCGCTCCCAATACCTACCGCCACGCAGATCCCCACCCCGAGTGCGACATCGGCTCCGACTGTTGCTGCAGGTGGTTCGCCACGTGCCTGCCCATTATTGGCAGAACCACAACGAGTTGTGATTACACAGGGCTATGGCGAAGCAACCCATGCGCCAACCAACACATCGGGTGCGATTGATTTAGGGATTGATTCGGATGGAGATGGGTACGCCGAACCAGATGCGACGAGTGGCGTGGTCATTCTGGCAACCCAGAATGGTATTGCAAGGGTCTGGCTTGGTAGTTGGCCGGGTGGCAATGTTATTCGGGTTGTCGATGAGCAGAATGGCTGGAACACGCTGTATGCCCATTTGGACGAAGTTTCGGTCAGCGATGGCCAGGCCGTGACGGTTGGAATGCCACTTGGAACCGTCGGTAGCACCGGCATGACCAGCGGGCCACATCTGCATTATGAGATCTGGCATTATGGCGAAAACCTTAACCCGACCGATATGGCACCGTGTTGGCAGATGCCTCGATAACCAATAGCCAAGAACTAACCATCCTGACCGGATGACACGGTGACAAGGTGAATATGTTTGATGATGGCGTACCACTTCGATTAAGGATCTGTCACCGTGTCATCCCGTCACCTGGTCACACGTTCCGCAGTTCCGACTCGACACATGCTCCCTCCACCGCTACAATAGAGAACTATTCGTCATCGTGTCACATAATCACCTGGTGCTATGCTCTATCTTGTTGCTACACCAATCGGGAATTTAGGCGACATCACGCTGCGTGCGCTTGAGGTGCTGCGTTCGGTTGATTATGTTGCCAGTGAAGATACGCGCAAAACGGGTATTCTACTCAAGCATTTCGAGATCAAGAAGCCACAGATCGCCTTTCACGAACATAATGAGCAACAGGCTGGCCCGCGAATTATTGGCCTACTACGCCAGGGCCAATCGGTTGCACTCGTTACGGATGCTGGTACACCCGGTATTGCCGATCCAGGGTTCACAATCATTCGGCGGGCATTGGCCGAGGATCTACCAGTGACAATGATCCCTGGGCCGACTGGCCTGATCATGGCGTTGGTGCTTTCTGGGTTAGCGTTGCATAGCTTTACCTTTCGTGGCTTTCCACCGCGCAAACCCGGCCCGCGTCGCCGCTTCCTGGATGTGGATCGTGAATCGCCGCATACCCTGATTTTCTATGAGAGCCCCTATCGCCTCGAAGCCTTTCTGCGCGATGCCCTGGCTGTCTATGGTGATCGACCGGCAGCGCTGGCCAATGATCTGACCAAACTGTATGAGCAGGTCGAACGTGCATCGCTGAGTGAATTGCTTGCATCTGTTGCAGCGCAGAAATTGCGCGGCGAGTATATTGTTGTCATTGCTGGCGTAGGATCAGCACCTGCCGAATCTGGCGATTCATCTGCAACGGCCAATGATCGCGATCAGCAGGATGATGACGATCAGCAGGATGATCTAGATGATGACGACAATGAATGATCGTATGGGCGGTTCGCGAACCGCCCCGGCCCCTCTGGTTTCAGGTGTAGGGTTTTTCAGATCCTTGCTGATCCCCCGCTCCCCCAACCCCTCCCCCACCGGTGGGCAGGGGCGCACAGGGTTCGCAATGGGGCAATTCCCCCTTGCCCCGGCGTGGGAGAGGGGGGCAGGGGGCGCGGGGCCGAGGGTGAGGGCCAACAAAGCGATCAATCGTGTTATTAACTATGCCTAAACTTACTCAACTCTTGATGCTGCTGGCATTTCTGATAATGGTTGCCGCGCCGCCCGGTGCTCGTGCTCAACTATCAGTGGAACAGGATGTGCAGGCATTCCTTGATCAGTTGCCCGGCCCACTCAAATCGTATCGCGATGGCGACTCGACAGCGGCTCAAATCATTAACGGAACTGCGGCCTACTATGGCTCATCACCCAGGGTGCTGCTGGCGCTTCTGGAAGCGACGAGCTATCTGTTGAGTGATCCGAATCCTGCGCCCGAACATCTGCGCCAACCCTTTTCGCCACTTGGCCCGGATGGATTTTCCGATCAGATCGATTGGACAGCTCGCGAACTACGTGCTGGCCTTGGCCCATACGAGCGCCCACCAACCCTGAGCTTCACCGATGGGACGACAATCACGCTGACACTGGCGCAGGCTCCGGAAGGCGTTGCTGTCCAGCGTTTTCTAGCACCTGGCCGGACGCAATCAGAATGGCGGATGGCTGTGGATCGCTTTGGGGCAGTATTCGTTGCCTATTTTAATAACGAATTGCCACAGTTCGAATCAATACAGCCAGCAGTGACAACAGGTTTCCTCCGGCGGCCATGGGCGGTTGGGACGCGAGTGACGCACCTGGCCTACTTCGATCACGCCTATCCGACTGTCGATAGTGGTCGGGCAGGGAATGGCTATGTGCTCGATTATCGCGGGCGTGGTAGCGTGCAGTACGATGGCCACGATGGCCACGATTATGTGTTTCCAAATAAGCCAATTGGCACATTCATCTATGCTGCTGCTGATGGAATTGCCTATGCCAGCACCCATCGTGGCAATGGCATCTGGATTCAGCACAGCAATGGGTATGTGACGGTCTATTGGCATCTGGATAAGTTCGCCAAGAAGTTTCGTGGGTTGGTTAACACTGGCCAGGGTATTCCAATTCGTGCTGGCGATCTGTTGGGCAGTAGTGGAAAAAGTGGCTTTGTTCAGGGCACGCCCCATCTGCACTTCGAGGTTCGTCATAATGGTAAGCAGGTGGATCCATATGGCTGGTATGGAACCGGCCCCGATCCATGCCCAGCCTATGTCGCCTGTGAGGCCAGCCGCTGGTTGTGGGCACCAGAATTGATTGGTGAGTTTGATTTTACGCCACCGAACATCCGCGCCCGCCAGGGCCCATAAAAAGGGAATGCTATGACATCTGGCGAGCCAGTTCAACGGGTGCGAATCTATCTGAATGAGCGTGATCTGCGCGAGGGCCAGGCTCTGTATATTACGGTGCTGGAGCGGCTGCGGCGTGAGGGCGCAACAGGGGCGACAGCGCTGCGCGGCATGGGTGGGTTTGGCCCAGGCCATCGCGCCCGCGCCACTGGCATCGTGAGCGTCGCCGATACGCAGCCGGTTGTGATCGAATGGGTTGATCGGGTGGAACGCATCGCACGGGTGATGCCACTGCTTGATGATCTACTCGAAGAGGCGCTTGTCACCATTGAGGAATTGCGAGCCTATCGGGCACGTCTGCGTTCCTCGGGGCCATTTGGAACCCAGAATGTTGGCGAAGTTATGGATGCTGCTGCACTGGCATTTGTTGATACTACCACTATTCGTGATGCGCTACGCCATGCCCTGACGCAATACCAGTCTATTCTTCCGGTGATTGATGCCCAGCGGCGGGTGGTAGCTGCACTCACGGATGTCGATCTTGTGCGGCGGGCAGGGTTGCCATTGCCGCTTGATATTGTTCAAGTGCTGCGCCCCGATGAGCGTGAGGATATCCTCCGTATTGTGCCAGAGCGCGTACTTGCAGAACTGATCACTGAAGAACCACGGACGAGCTATGTCCAGGCTTCGATTCCCCAGGTGGTTGCGACCATGATCGAATGGGGCCTTGAATCACTGCCCGTTGTTGATCGCAATGGTTGCTTTGCCGGGCTGGTTGGGGTTGAACAAGCGCTGCAAGCGGCCCGCGATGCACGTAGCACAAACGATGGTGCCATCCGCGATGCCGAACTGCCGCCACCCGTGCGCCTGTTGATGCAGACGACGGTTCCGACGATTGCTGGCGCAACGCCAGTTCCTGCAACACTGCGCCAGCTATTGGCGGCACCAGAGCGCTTTCTGGTAGTGATTGATGCAGGCCGTCCAATCGGAATCCTCACGATTGCTATTGTGCTGGCCCAGATCGAAGCGCCAACCCGCTATGAATTTCTGCAAACCCTGCGCGCACCAACTGCCCAGCCAGCCTTTGCTGGTGCTGATCCAGAATGGAGTGCCGCAACATTGGCTGCCACCGCGCCAACGATTGCCGAATTAGCCACCCAGGATGATGCAATCACCATCATGCTTACCGATCAGATCGAACGCCTGGTTGTGATCAGCGACGAGGGCTTGCTGGTGGGTTTGTTGGGGCGGCGGGCGTTGCTGCGCGGTTTGGCGCAACTGAGCGCGTGAGATCGGCAGGGCTGCCAAGTACATCGGCCAGCTTATCGCCCTGGCGATAGCGATAGGTTGGGACGCGTAGCTCGGCCAGCCGTGCCTGGATTGCGAGGGTATCCTTCCAGCCACCGAACGATTGTGGATCAACAAGCACAACCATCGCACGCGCACCGCGATAGAGTAATTGCTGTAGGCCACGCACCCAGCGCTCATCCAGCGATGGCGTGATAATCACCAACGTACAATTGCGCCCGAAGCGGGCATTCTCGGCAGCCAGAACCTCGGCCAGCGATTGTGCTCCATAGGCCCGCAGCATGGCCAGCGCCTCCAGCAGCCGATACAACTGACGCGCCTCGCGATCAGCCAGAATGACTTCGCGTTCCTGCCCCCATGCAACTAGCCCAACTGGCCGGTTCTGATCGAGCAGATGCCGGGCAATCGCGGCGGCTGCTTGAACGATATACTCCTCGGTCGATTCGATCTGGCGCTGCTCTGGCTCGCGCTCGGATTGGCGCTTGCTCTGCTGGTTGAGCCGCTGCTGAACCCGTTCCTGCATATCTAGCACCAGGTAGACTTCGGCGGTTGGATCAAGCTCGAATTCCTTGACCATCAGTTTATCGTTACGGGCACTGCTGCGCCAATGAATACGGTTTAGGCTATCGCCTGGTTGATAATCGCGGATACTGGCAACATTTGGGGTGACATAATGTGTTCGCGTGCGGGTTTCCTGGCCACCGGGTAATTCAGCGCTTGGCAAACTGAACCCAGGCAGTGGTGATGTCTGCGGGTAGACGAGTACCTCACTGGTTTCGTTGATCGTTCGTTCCAGCCGGAAAATGCCAAATGGATCACCACTGGCAAGTGTGATCGGGCCGAGCGTGAACTTCCCACGGATCGTACAGGGTGTGCGAATATTCCAGCGCCGCCTATCATTGCCGGGCAGGGTAGCCACAAATCCAGTGCCGTGAGTCGGCAGATCAGAATGATCGAGCAGTTCGATCCACAGGCGTGGAATCGGCCAAAGATTGCGGATGGTAATCCGTTCGCGGGCAACCTCACCAACCTGTGATCGATGTGTAAAGGTCTCGCGTTCGACACGCAAACCACGCAGATTCAGCCAGGCCCAGGCATATGATCCAGCCAGCAATGCCAGCAACAAATAGAACAGGTGAAAGAACAGCCGAATACTCGTTCCCTGTGCGGCCAGGTAACAAGCCAATGCTAATGCGAATAGGCCCAATGGACGCAGATATCTTCGTCGTGCCGTCATGAAGCAACGCCTTATTTCCCAATACAAAAGCGGCTAAAAATGGCATTCAGCAGCTCATCGCCAATCGTCTCGCCAGTGATCTCGCCCAATGCCACCAGTGCGGCAGTCAGATCAATGCCCAACAAATCGTGAGGAATACCGCGCCTATGGGCATCCAATGCATCACGAACATGGCCAATCACGCGGGTCAGCGCATCACGATGGCGTGGATTTGTGATCAGATGCGCGCCAGATGGTGCCACACCGCCGAGTAAGAGTCGGGCAACCGTTTGACCCAATTCATCAATACCCTGGCCAGTTAATGCCGAAATTGCGATCATCCCATCGAATGGTGTTTGGCGGGCCAATCCCTCAATCAGCGCATGCAATGCATGTACAGACGCAAAATCTTGCGTCTGTACATGTTGATCAGGATCTGGCAGCAGATCGATCTTATTGAGCACCAGAATCGTCGGCTTTCCAACAGTCAACGCCGCGATTTCGGCATCGGCTGGATGTGGGTTTTGCACATCGATCAGCAGCAACGCAAGGTCCGCTCCGGCGAGAGCGCTGCGGCTGCGGCCTATGCCAATCTGCTCAACCAGATCGGATGTTTCGGCAATGCCAGCCGTATCGATCAGCACCACTGGCACGCCGCCAAGGCTGGCTGTTTCTTCGAGTGTATCACGGGTTGTGCCAGGAATAGCAGTGACAATCGCTCGGTCAGCGCGCAGGAGCGCGTTCAGCAGGCTCGATTTCCCGGCATTTGGGCGGCCAATGATCGCTGCACGGGCACCCTGGCGATAGACGATCCCCTGATCGGCGGTTGCAAGCAGGCGCTCTAGGCGTGTGAGTGCTTCACGCAATGGTTCTGCAATCGGGTGCTGTTCAAGTTCATCTTCAGGGAAATCCACAAGTGCGGTGCAGTAGGCCAATGGCCCCAACACAAGCTCGCGAATATCGTGTAGTTCGCTGGCTAGCCAGCCGCCCAACTGTGCCTGTGCCAATGCCAGCCCACTGGTTGTGCGGGCTGTAATCACATCCAGGGTTGCTTCGGCCTGGGTGAGATCGATACGGCCATTCAAAAAGGCCCGCATCGTGAATTCGCCAGCTGTAGCCAGACGTGCCCCACAGGCTAGCGTTCGCCCAAGTACACGCCCAAGCACCAGTGGCCCACCATGGCAGGAAAGCTCAACAACATCCTCGCCAGTGAAGCTGCGCGGCGCTTTCATCAGCACCGCAAGGGCCTCATCAATGGTAGTACAATCAGTATCAATAATTCGACCAAGCCGCAGCCGAAATGGTTTCCAACGGCCAGCACGAACTGGCACAAAGATCTGTTGAAGAATAGCCAATGATTGCGAGCCACTCAGCCGGATCACGCCAAGGCCGCCTTCGCCGGGTGGAGTTGCGATCGCTGCAATTGTGTCATTGTAGA
The DNA here is from genome assembly GCA_038214135.1 of Chloroflexales bacterium. Lineage (GTDB taxonomy): Bacteria > Chloroflexota > Chloroflexia > Chloroflexales > Roseiflexaceae > JANLSE01. The sequence goes on from JBBQSD010000058.1 coordinate 12,462, forward strand.
GCATGGTACTATTATAGCACTCGGGCGGGCTTCATCTAGCCTTAACATGGCCATGACGAGAGCTTCATCTAGGCTAGGTATACTTTTATGGTATCACTATGGTTGTTGATTGGTTGCTGATTGGTTGCTGATTGCGGCTGTGTGGACACATACTCGGCGTAGAAGAGATACTCTACGCGAAACAGATGCTCTAGAGGAGAACAACATGAGTTCCAAGATTGAGACGAGTGCGCTAAGCCGCCGTGCCTTCTTGCGCCTGAGCGCGGTTGCTGGCGTCGGTGCCGTTCTGGCTGCCTGTGGCCAGGCGACTCCAGCCGCGGCCCCAACAGCGGCACCTGCCGCGGCCCCAACAGCGGCGCCTGCCGCCGCACCAACGGCAGCTCCGGCAATGGCAGAACCAACCGCCCCAGCGGCACTGCCAGCTGCACCAGCTGCTGGCCCGATTGATCTCAACGCCATTGGTGGGATGGACAAACTAGTTGAAGCTGCAAAGGCCGAGGGCGCACTTTCCGTGATCGCACTGCCGAACGATTGGGCAAACTATGGCGAGATCAAGAAGGCCTTCCTGGCCAAATACCCCTTCATCAAGCTCGAAGATCTGAACCCGGATGGCAGCTCAGCCCAGGAAGTGGAAGCAATCAAGGCCAATGCAGGCAGCAAAGGCCCACAAGCGCCCGATGTGATCGATGTTGGCTTCACCTGGGGTGATACCGCCAAAAAGGATAAGGTGCTTCAGGCATATAAAGTTGCAACCTGGGCCGAGATCCCAGATGCACTCAAGGATGCGGAAGGCTACTGGTATGGGGATTACTATGGCGTCATGACCTTCGAAGTCAATACCCAGGTTGTCAAGAACGTACCGCAGGATTGGTCGGATCTGCTGAAGCCTGAGTATAAGGGCCAGGTCGCATTGGCCGGTGATCCAACTGGTTCGGGACAGGCGATCAACGCTGTTTGGGCAGCTGCTCTTGGTAATGGCGGCTCGCTCGACAACGCAGCAGCTGGCTTGGATTTCTTCAAGAAGCTCAATGATGCCGGCAATTTTGTTCCAGTGGTTGCCAAGCCAGCCACAATTGCGAAGGGTGAGACGCCAATCGCACTGCGCTGGGATTACAATGCGCTTGCTAACCGCGATTCTACTGCCGGAAACCCGGAAATTGCTGTGGTTGTGCCAAAAAGTGGCTCACTCGCTGGTGTGTATGTTCAGGCCATCAGCGCATACTCACCACGACCGAATGCAGCCCGCCTATGGATGGAGTTCCTGTACTCCGATGAAGGGCAGCTGCTGTGGTTGAAGGGCTATGCTTCTCCGGCCCGGCTTGATGCAATGAAGAAGGCAGGTAAGGTTCCAGCCGACCTGCTGGCCAAGCTGCCAAAGTATGATTCACCGGTCGGTATTCCAACAGGTGATCAGATCAATAAAGCAGTTGATGCAATCAAGGCTGGTTGGACGACCGTTGTTGGGGCGACGGTGAAGTAACAACCGGCACGGTGATGGGGTGAGACCTGACCAGGTGATGGGGTGACAGTCACGTTGTCACCCTGTCACCTGGTCACAAGTCGTCACGTTGTCACTCTACAATTGAAGGTACGCTGTATGGCCGATCTGACTCGTTCCGCCGCTCAACTGCCAGCCCAACCGCGCCTCAGGTTTTCCTGGGTCTGGCTTGGTGTGGTGCCATTTTTCATCTTTATTATTGCGTTTTTGTTCTATCCAGCGACCTCAATTGTTGTGCAGACATTTGTTGATCCACGACATGGCCTGACCTTCCAGAACATTCTCAGTCTCAACAAGCCCTTTATTGTGACATCGTATCTCTATACTATCGAGTTAAGCCTAGTGACGGCTCTTGGCGGCGGGTTGCTTGGGTTCTTGCTGGCCTATGCGATCACGATTGGTAAACTGCCCCCATTTGTGCGTTCGGCAGTGCTGACATTCTCTGGCGTGGCATCGAATTTTGCTGGTATCCCGTTGGCATTCGCATTCATTGCGACAATTGGCCAGCTTGGGATCGTGACCCAATTCTTGCGTTCGTTTGGGATTGCGCTCTACCCGAATTTTAGCCTGTATAGCTTCTGGGGATTGTCGCTGACCTACATCTATTTCCAGATTCCTCTGATGGTTCTGGTTCTGGCACCGGCACTCGATGGCCTGAAACGCGAATGGCGTGAGGCCAGTGAGAATCTGGGTGCAACGACATTTCAATACTGGCGTTATATTGGGCTGCCAATCCTATTCCCATCGATCCTTGGCGCAATGGCGCTGCTGTTTGGCAATGCATTTGGTGCCCACGCGACAGCGTTTGCCTTAACTGGTGGTGCCAGCCAGAGTAGCGTTGTCACAATCCTGATAGGTGCCCAGCTCAGTAGCGATGCGCTCTCCGACCCAGGGCTAGGCAACGCACTTTCATTTGGCATGATCGTCATTATGGTGATCACGATTGCGCTCTATTCGCAGATGCAACGGCGGGCCGAACGCTGGATGAAACAGTAGTATAGGCGCGATCTATTGCGCCTTTGCGAATGGAACGGAGGGATTGTGCGCCGATTGTCAATCTGGCCGTGGGTGTGGCTGGCGCTTGGGTCGCTCTATTTTCTGTTGCCATTAGCGGCCACACTCCAATTTTCGCTCCAGGCCAAAAAGGGTACACTAGGCTTCGCCGCCTATGCGAATGTCTTTAAAGATGCGAAGTTCTTTGAGAGTTTCGCCTTCTCGTTCCAAACGGCGCTGGCCACGATTCTGCTCAGTGTGGTGCTGCTTGTTCCAACAACCTATTGGGTGCAGATCCGGCTGCCCCGGTTGCGCCCAGTGATTGAGTTTTTTACCCTGCTGCCAATCGTTGTGCCAGCGGTCGTCCTTGTGTTTGGTTTGGCCCGCACCTACAATCGCACCTTTTTCACCGATAGCCGCGAAGGGTTGTGGTTTCTGCTGGTTGGAGCCTATGTCGTGCTGTCGTTCCCATATATGTATCGGGCGATCGACACTGGCCTGCGCTCAGTCAATGTACTGGTGCTAACGGAAGCAGCGCAGAGTTTGGGTGCAAACTGGTTGACAATCATGACCCAGGTGATTCTGCCGAATATTGTGGTTGCATTACTCAGTGGTGCCTTCGTAACCTTCGCAATCGTGATGGGCGAGTTTACAATCGCATCATTGCTGGCTCAACCAGCCTTTGGGCCATATATGAACCTGCTCAGTAGCAGCAAGGTGTATGAACCATCGGCCCTGGCAGTTGTTAGCTTTCTTCTGACCTGGGGCTCGATCGCTCTTTTCCAGGGGTTAAGCCGCAATGCTGGTACGCCGCGAGTCCGCTGATAGGAGCCACAATGGCCTTTCTCGAAATAGATAGTGTGCGTAAAGTGTTTGGCCAATCGATTGGCGTCGATACCTTCGACATGCGGATCGAGAAGGGTGAGTTCATCTCGTTTCTTGGCCCATCTGGCTGTGGCAAGACGACCACGCTGCGGATGGTGGCCGGCTTCGAGGTTCCCACCAGTGGCAGTATCCGTATTGACGGCACTGATATGACCAACACGCCACCCAACCGCCGGAATGTTGGCATGGTGTTCCAATCCTATGCACTCTTCCCGAATATGACAGTCGCCAATAATATTGGGTTTGGGCTACGGGTGGCTGGCCACACAAAGGATGCTATTCAGCAGCGGGTTGGCGAGATGCTCGATCTGATCCATATGCCTGAATATGGCGCACGTTTCCCCTACCAACTCTCGGGCGGCCAACAACAACGCGTGGCCTTGGCACGGGCGATTGCCATTCGGCCACAGGTTTTGCTGCTGGATGAACCCCTCTCGGCGCTGGATGCCAAGATCCGCATATCGCTGCGCCAGGAGATTCGGGCAATTCAACGCCAACTGGGGATTACAACAATCTATGTGACCCATGATCAGGAAGAGGCGCTCTCGCTCTCTGATCGAATTGTGGTGATGAACCAGGGCCGCATCGAACAAATTGGCACGCCAGCCGAGATCTACAACTTCCCGCAGACACGCTTCGTCGCCTCGTTTGTTGGCACCCTGAATGTGTTGAATGCTCAGGTGGTTGATCCGCGGGCTGGGCGTGTGACAATCGACGGCCAGGAGTTGCAGATCGCAGGCTTAATTGAGGCGGCGGTTGGGGCAACACTCCCGGTGGCATTGCGCCCCGAAACGATTGCACTCTCGGCCTCGCCAAATGGAACCCTCAATCATCTGCGCGGCAATGTCGAAGATATCCAGTATCTTGGCCCGGTGGTGCGTGTGCGCGTGCGCTTGGGCGAACAAAGCCTGCACTATGATGCATTCAATCGCCCGGATGTGGCCCTGCCCCGCCCAGGCGAAGCAGTCGATCTGGCATTTCCAGCAGAGGCGGCGCTGGCGTTGAGGTAAGGTTTTGCGTATGGGCCAACCTATGTGTTGGCCCGCTATTACAATCCTAGCCAATGCCGATAGCGTTGTTGCTGCTCCTCAGTGGCATCTGCATCCACCACAAGCCGCAGGGTGTCGAATGGAGCAGCACCGAGGATGGCCATGATTTCGATCAGCCAATCACCGCGGAATACTGTCAGCCTTACCTGATCTCCCGGTTGTCGCTCGGTGAGCCGGGCCTGAAGCTTCTCCTCGCTGATGCGAAAGCCCTCAAACGCCAGTAGTTCATCGCCAGCATAGATACCACCCTGCGCTGCTGGCCCACCCCTGCCGACACTCACAACTTTGACGCGCCCCTGTTCGCTTTTGAGTTTCATGCCAAGTGTGGTTGGTGCCATGCCATTGGCCTGCCCATCCCTATGGCCCCACACAAGCTGCATGCCGAGCTGTGCGAATGCAGCGGCATAATCGAGCTCAGCGGTCGTTTCCGTGGCATACGCCAGCATATCGTGGTAGAACCGATCATCATTGCCAGTAATCGCCTCGATTGCTTTCAGGAAGCCGCCCTGCTCTGCAAAAGCGGGCGCATCATAGAAGCACTCCTGATCCACACCACCGTAGATCGTAGCAAACAGATAGCGCAGCACATCATCGAGTGATCTGGTTCCATTGCTGCGCCCGCGCATGTGCAGATCGAGCAGCAACGCCACCATGCTGCCCTTGAGATAGTAGGAAATACTGCTATTGCTGCTGTTCTCATCTGGCCGATAGAACTTGATCCAGGTGTCGAAGCTACTCTGTGCGAGGCTTTGGATCGCCCGCCCTGGCTGGCTCTGCATGTTCACGATATCATCGGCCAGTGTTTCGAGATACCGCTCCCGCGTGATTAATCCGCCACGCGCAAGAATGAGGTTGTCATAATAATTTGTGATGCCCTCGGCGACCCACAGATTGCGGGTATAGTTCTCGCGGCGGTAATCGAACGGCCCCAATGGTGCAGGGCGAATGCGCTTCACATTCCATACGTGATAATATTCGTGCGAGGTTAGGCCCAGGTAGCGCTCGTAGGCTCGGGTAGGCTGGAACGTCCAGCGATCAATAATATTCGAGACGCTATTGCGATGTTCCAATCCGCCATAGATGCCATCGCTCAAATGTACAATAAACACATAGCGGCGGTATGGCAGCGGGCCATCGAACAGTGCCCTGGTCGCCTCAACAATCCGTTTGGTATCCGCAACCAGTTGGGCCTCATTCTCATTGCCATAGCCCCATAGCGCAATCTCGTGCGGCACGCCCTCGACCTCAAATGTCAGCAGGCGATGGGTTCCACACTCAAATGGCGAATCAACCAGTTCATCATAATCTTCGGCAAGAAACCTTGGCGATGTGTGCCCGTGATCGCTAATTGCTGGCAAGCCGGTTGTCACGCGCCATCCAGCAGGGGCAATGATCGTCACATGGTGTGGTTGATCGGTTCGCCCAGGAATGAACATACACAGCGTGGCCGGATTAAAATAGCCGTGCGTGTCGTCCAGATGGCTGGTGCGGACGCTTAGTTCAAACGCATACACCCGATAGGTTGCCCGAATAGTTGAGTTGCCATGTGTCGCAATCTGCCAGGTCGTCTTATCGGTTTTCTGCCATGTCAATGGCTGACCGGAACATTCCACAGCAAAGGACTCAACATGGCGGGCATATTCGCGCACCATATACGAGCCGGGCGTCCAGACGGGCAGTGCCAATTCGAGCGTATCGCCAGTATGCTCGCTAATATCAATCGTCACATGAAACAGGTGCGTATGTGGTTCGGGCATGGAAATGGTGTAGGTGATCATATGCCTTTAGGGGATAAAGCGATTCTCGAGAGTGGCAAAATAGGAGTCAGGAGTCAGAATGGTGGTTTTTCCATATTGGTGCCACAGAAGAGCAACATACGTTATCGTAGCGCTCTTCTGGCTTCTGACTCCTGAATACTACGCCGTATATGGTGCAAACAGATGGGCAAACAAGCGCTCGAATTGGAGCGAATCGCTATCGATATGCTCATACAGCTCGACCACACGCGATGCCTGATCACGCCGCCGCCAGATCGCCTGGGCAAAGCCATCATCAATCGTATTATGGCTACGCAGGAAGGCATAGAACTGCTTGATCGATGTACACATCTCGCGGGCTGCACGCGGTGAGCTATTCAACACCTTACGTGGGTAGAAGAAGAACATACACTCATCAAGAGTCGCATAATCGCCCTCGGCCAGGCCACGATTATAGTAGTTTGCCAGGAAATCGGCGTATACCCACAGATCGCCAGTACGGCTTGTTGCGGTCGTCTCGCTTTTGCCCTGGGCACGCAGGTGCTGATAGAAGCGCTCCATCAGTTCGTTGGAACGGGCCAGTGCCTCACGGCTGGCGGCTGTATCGCCCGGTACGTGTTCGGCGCTCAGATCCTCCCACTCATCGCCATCGTCGTGCCAATTCTCATCGAGCAGATCGGCTGGCAGTTCTGGATGATCAAGGCCGCCGAAGCCATTGCCATTCGTATGGCCATTGCCGTTCGTGTGGTCGTTGCCGTTCGTGTGGTCGTTGCCATCGCCAATTTCGACGGTATAGGGAGCCAAGACTGCAAACATGGATGGATCGCCAGGCAGCATCTTATGGAAGCGGCCAGCCAAAATATACTGGGCGTCTTCAGGCGTATCGGCACGCTGCAGCCGATCCACCTCATCGGGTGTCAGCGCGGCCATCAGTTTCTGGGCGGCCTCGGCTAGGGCCGGATTCTGCTCCATGAACGTCTGAATATCATCGATCTGATCGAGCCCAAGGATCTCTGCATCACTATAGCCATCAAGGCCATCGAACTCGTCATCATCATCATCGTCAAAATCGTCACTCCACGACTCATCGGAATAGCTGCCCTGCTCAAGATTTTCTTCGATCTGTTCACGCTGATCCTGGAGTGTATCAACCGGATCGAGATAGACAACCGTTGATGTGCCTGCCTGGGTATCGAAGATCACCCGCGCCGTCGATGCACGTGGTGCTAGGCCATCCCATAGCCCCTGAGCGGCATCATCGCGCCGGCTGTTCATCAGTTCTGCCTGGAACGAATCGATCGCAGCCAGCAGTTGTGTATCGCTATCATCACGCTGTAGCTCTTCATCGCTGCCAAGAACCAGATCAAGCGGACGACGGAAACTGCTGCTGGCAATAAACAATTCATCAACCAATCGCAGGCGGCGATCATTGGTGATCAGCATTTGCCAGGGCCGGCCAGGGTAGGATGTGCGCCATTCCGCACGGGCATACAATGGCAGAATAGCCTCATCCGCCGGAATAAGGTTCGAACGGCTGCGTGTAATCAGTTTTGCGATGGCATCAACGAGTTCGTGCTCCTGACGCAGCACATCATCGGCATGGAATTCTGCGGCTGGCTCACGTTCAAGGCGTAACACCAGCGGCTCATGGGTCACAATGGTGAGAAGGATACTGTCGCCCTGCTCGAACCCACTGCGCCTGAACCAAGCACCAAGGCTCAGTATCGCACTGGCTGGGATAAACTCAGGGTCGCGGGGTTCAGTTGCCGAGGCAACAATTAGGCGATTCTCGGCATCCACCAACTGCACCACAACATCGTGCGGTGTCAGAAACGGTAGCAGCCGGTAGCGTGGAATTCCGTCCGTATGGTATTCCTCATCATTCGGGATGAGCCGGAAAGCAAGGCCCTCACGGACGATGCGCAATGGAATAACCTCGCCACCGCCGAGCCGAACCCAGCCGACATGTGAGCCATCCCAGCGTAATTTATCGCGAATGCTCGCGTATGGATCTTTCGCCGTACTGGGTCGCTGCTGCAGCACCCGTTCACATAGCTCGCGCTCACTGACAATCGAGTCGTACTCGTATGCCAGTTCCTGTAGGATATGAGAAATTGTCGGTTCGTGCAGGGCCATGACATCGCTCTCCGGTTGTTTGCGGGCGCGGTCCACACCACTTACCCTACGCCAATTATAGCACAGGGCTTGGCTCAGAAGTCGGTATAATAGCTATGAGCTGTATAAACATGTGCTGGTATCATAACGCAGGAATGCACTATGTTCACGATCCGCCCGATTATACTCCATTTTGCGCTGTGGGTGTTGCTCGCGCCACTGTTTATCTTGGAAGCACAAGCTCTGGATCAATTGCTCCAAACCATGGCATTACAGGATTCGCTGCATGTACGCACGGCACTAGCGGAAGTGACTGCCGAGCGCCTGAGTGTACGTGGCCCGGAACTGCGCTATGAATTTCAATCGGTGTCTGGGCAACGGATCAGTGCAATGAACACATCTGGGTGGGGCGAAACATGGATTCCTGTCTCACTCGAAACCTGGCAACATGCCCAGCAACACAAACAGATCGAGGTGATTTATTTGCCAGAACGCCCGCAAGCCAACCAGCCTGTTGGGCGTGTTGGCTCGCCAATCGGCGATAGTGCCTTTAGTTGGGGGTTCTTTCTGCTGATCGATCTTGTGTGGGTGGCAGAAACCATCATGATCGCTGCCAATTTCCTACGCTGCCAGATTGCCGCCGAACGCCGCCAACCAACCAGGGTGCGCTTCTGGCGAACAGTTCCGGTTCCGACGGCGATTGATAAATATGTTAACGGTAGGGGCGGTTTGTGAACGGCCCGCCTTGCACATCATCGGCGATCAGATGGGCGGTTCGCGAACCGCCCTACACCTTTGGCTATCGGCTATTTCCGTCAGGTGCGGTTCTCCACTGGCCGTGTTGCTGGATCGACGCGTCGCCGGGTTCTGAACAGGCGGCGAATGATTGGGAGCCGCAATGCCAACAGGAGTACCACTGCTGCACCATACAGCAGTGGTTCACGAATATCGGATTTGACCAACCAGACGAAATGAACCACTACCAGTGGGGCCGCAATATACACCAGCCGATGCAGGATCTTCCAGCGCTTGCCCAGCCGCCGCTGCCAACCCTTCGTCGATGTGATCGCCAATGGCAGCAGCAGCAGTATCGCCGCCAAGCCAACTAGCACATATGGCTTCTCGGTGATTGTCTCCCAGATGAGACCAACATCTAACCCATAATCCACAACAAAGAAGATCAACATGTGGATGGTAGCATACAGAAATGCATACAACCCTAGTGGCCGCCGTAGCGTCAGCACCCGCTTCCAGCCAAAGAGTGTGTTGAGCGGTGTTGCAGCCAACGATAACACCAACAGCACTAATGCAGGTAATCCGGTTCGCAGCGTTGCCGCCTGAATCGGGTTGGCCGTCAGGTTATCATTGAAGAAATCCAGGATCAACAGCGCCAATGGGGCCAGTGCAAACGGATGAACCAGATGTGTCCAGTTTCGTTGTATGAACTTCAGAGTAGCCTCACGCATGTGGTTGTTCTCATATTAATAATTCGCCCGCAGATCCATGCCTGTATATAAATCGGCGACCTGTGCGGCATACCCATTGAACGGCAGTGTCTTGCGGCGGCTCAGTTCGCCGATCCGTCGTTCGCTTGATTGCGACCAGCGCGGGTGCGGCACATCCGGGTTCACATTGGCATAGAACCCATATTCATTTGCTGCTGCCGTCATCCATAGCGATGTTGGCTGTGTGTCGGTTAGTTCGATCTTGACGATCGATTTGATGCTCTTGAAGCCATACTTCCATGGAACAACCAGGCGTAATGGTGCGCCATTCTGCGGCAGCAGTTCCTTGCCATATAATCCAGTGCCAAGAATCGCCAGATCATTATTGGCTTCATCCAGGCGTAACCCTTCAACATATGGCCAACTGAACCATCCCGAACCCTGTGCTGGAAATTGCTCTGGATCCATCAGGGTTGTGAAGCGCACATATTTGGCCTGTGAGGTTGGCTCGACAAGCGCCAGCAGCTGTTTGAGCGGGAACCCCATCCAGGGAATCACCATCGACCAACCCTCGACGCAGCGCAGCCGATAGATTCGTTCCTCACTGGGAAAGCGCTTCAGAATATCCTCGATCGCAATCGTCTGTGGTTTTGCCACCATTCCAGTGACTTCCAGACTCCACGGGCGGGTCTTCAGGCTACCAGCAAGCGGTGCGACGCCCTCTTTATCCTGGCTAAACTCATAGAAATTATTATAGGTCGTCACATCCTGGTAGGGTGTCAGCTTATCACCAAGCTCATCAGCAGCGCCCTTGGCCATTGGTTCTGGCTGCGGAGTGCCATTTGTAGTGGCAGTTGGTTGTGCTGGCTTGCTCAACGGGCTGGCGCACGATGCCACGGCGGTGCCAAGGAGTGTCGCTCCAATGCCAATCATCAGGCGGCGGCGCTGCCGATAGATATGTTCGGGCGTGATCTCCGATGAGGGCAGTGTCGGAATTTTAGCCATTGTTTGTTCCTTTACATGGTATTGTTTTATGTTAGTTGCACATATTATGTCGATTACCCTGATTATGCAGCAGATGTGTGAACAGGTTCACATGTATCTATTACGAAAGTGTTGCAGCTATCAGATCCATAACAATTGACCAATAATGGGCATTCCTGAAGAACCCGGATCGGCTATAATTCAGCCTTCAAGCACAATACATGCCATACGACAGAAGCGAGCGAGCGTATGTTCACAATTGAAGAGCAACTGATCGGCCTGCGTAACGTTGGTATCTTCGCAATGATGCCAGAGCATGTGCTTATTCGGGCAGCCGAAACGCTCACGCCACTGGTTGCTGCCGCCGATCAGCCGATCTTCATGAAAGGCGATCCAGGCGATTCATTGTATATTATTGCCGAAGGCCAGGTGCGTGTTCACGATGGCGATTTGCAGTTCAATCTGCTATACCGCGGTGATGTGTTTGGCGAAATGTCGGTGTTGGATAGCGAGCCGCGCAGTGCTTCGGTCACGGCAGTCGTCGAGACGCGCCTGTATTGGTTGAGCCAGGCAAGCCTCTATCGCCTGATGGGCGAACACGTTGAGATCGCCTTTGGTGTTATTCATGTGTTGTCTAGCTATCTGCGGGCCAGAATGGTCGATCAACTGCGCGATTTCTCCTATATTCGGCAGGTCACGCAGCTCACGTTGGCAGCTGAGGCGCTTGAGGCAGGCAGCTATACTGGTACATCAATCGGCGATGTCACCGGGCGCGAGGATGCGCTCGGCAATTTGGCGCGGGTGTTTGAACGAATGGCTGGCGAAGTCTATGCCCGCGAACAGAAACTTAAACAACAGGTCAGTGAGTTGCGGATCGAGATCGACCGTTCCCGTCAGGCAAAACAGGTCGCCGAGATCACCGAAACCGATTATTTTAAGTCGCTCCAACAGCGAGCAAAAGCACTCCGCGAACGTTAATAGCGTACATTTGTTCGGAGATCAGCCGAAAGTCCCTGGCAAATTGGCCTCCAATCAGGTATACTATTGGTCTACTATTCCCAAACCTTGTGTGAAAAGCCGACCTCGGTTCAGGGCTGGTGTAACGAAAGATCTGAGAAAGATCTGACAGGTCTATGAGGCAAGGGTGTGTTCATTCAGAGCACATACCTACCTTCATCTAGATAGAATAGCTGCTTTGTTGCTTCATTCTAACTTTTGACTCCTGCCTCCTGAATTTTCGGCTATCGGTTATCGGTCTATCGGTTATTAATACCAGGGAGTCATATGTCGTTTCGAGTTGTTGCCCCATTTGAGCCGAGTGGCGATCAGCCAAAGGCAATTGCCGAACTGACGGCTGGCGTTGCAAAGGGTCAGCGACATCAGACGTTGCTTGGTGCGACGGCCACTGGTAAGACGTTTGTTGTCTCGAAGCTCTTTGAGAAGCTCGAACGCCCGGCACTTGTGTTAGCCCATAATAAAACGCTGGTCTCGCAGTTGTATGCTGAGTTTCGTGAACTCCTGCCCGAGGCGGCTGTCGAGATGTTCATATCCTACTACGATATGTACACGCCTGAGGCGTATGTACCGAGTAAGGATCTGTATATCGAGAAGGAATCCGATATCAATGAGGAAATCGACCGGCTGCGCCATGCGGCCACCCAGGCGCTCCTTAGCCGCCGCGATGTGCTGATTGTCGCATCGGTTTCGGCGATCTTCGGCCTTGGTGCGCCACAGGATTATGGTCAGGTTGTGGTTCCGATCAGGGTTGGCGAGGTTCGTAATCGCGATAAGTTATTGCGCCAGTTGCTCGATCTGCAATTTGCGCGCAACGATGTCGATTTCCATCGTGGCACATTTCGGGTGCGTGGCGATACCCTCGATATCTTCCCAGCCAATGCCGAGGTCGCTGAACGAATTGAATTCTGGGGCGATGAAGTCGAGCGGATTACTGAGTTCGATCCATTGACGGGCGAAGTATTGCTTGTACGAACGGCGCTTGATGTCTTCCCGGCCAAACACTTTGTTGCCACCAACGAGAAGCTACGCCTGGCGATTATCGACATTCAGGACGAGCTGACGATGCGTCTGCAACAGCTTGAGTCTGAAGGAAAACTGCTCGAAGCAGCGCGGCTCAAGCAGCGAACCAGCTATGATATCGAGATGATGAGCGAGATGGGCTACTGCTCTGGCATCGAGAACTATTCGCGCCATATGGATCGCCGTGCGGCTGGGCAAACGCCCTGGACGCTACTGGATTATTTCCCTGATGATTTTATTCTGTTTGTGGACGAATCGCATATTACGTTGCCACAGGTGCGCGGCATGTATAACGGCGACCGTTCCCGTAAGCAGACGCTTGTTGATTATGGGTTTCGATTGCCATCGGCGCTCGATAACCGGCCATTGCGTTTTGAAGAGTTCGAGCAGCACATCCGCCAGGCGATCTATGTCTCGGCCACGCCAGGCCCATACGAATTGCAACACTCATCACAGGTTGTTGAGCAGATCATTCGCCCAACTGGCCTTGTCGATCCGCTGATCTTCGTCCGGCCAAGCAAAGGCCAGATCGATGATCTGCAGGCCGAAATAAAGAAACGGGTGACGAAGGGCCAGCGAGTACTCATCACAACATTGACGAAACGCATGGCCGAGGATCTGACCGACTACCTGAAAGAGCTTGGCATTCGCACCCAGTATCTGCACTCGGATATTGATACGATGGAGCGGGTTGAGATCCTGCGCGATCTGCGGCTTGGCGTGTTCGATGTGGTTGTCGGTATCAATCTACTGCGCGAAGGGCTTGATCTGCCCGAGGTTTCGTTGGTAGCGGTTCTGGATGCCGATAAAGAGGGCTTCCTGCGCAGTGGTTCATCGCTGATCCAGATCATGGGCCGCGCCGCTCGGCATCTTGAGGGCAGCGTGATCATGTATGCCGACACGATGACGAATTCGATGAACTTTGCAATCAGTGAGACAGATCGGCGGCGGGCGATTCAGGAAACCTATAATCGCGAGCATAATATTACACCAATTGGAATTGTTAAGGGCATCAAGGATCTGACAGACCGGGTTCGTAAGGTTGCCGAGGAGAAGGAGATCTATAAGAGCGGCAAGTCGCTTGATGAGATTCCCATTGGCAAGGATGAACTGACCAAGCTGATCAAGGATGTTGAGAAACAGATGAAGCAGGCAGCCAAGGATCTTGAGTTCGAAAAAGCAGCTGCCCTGCGTGACCAGATTATTGAGTTACGTCGGACACTCGCCTTGACCGAAGAAGTCGGCGTACGATAAGGCTCTATCAGATTAATTGCAATATTGCTAACAATATAACGCAACGTTCATTGAATAGTTCTTGCACATCAGGGTTGAGCAAGCGATAATACACATATCGAATGGTACCTGGGAAGGGGCACCGCCGTGGCGGTACAGGTTTGGATTGGTGAGAAACCAGAGCATCCGCAGGAGCGGCGAGCTATTGTTGCGCTGGCCAATGGGCTTCAGCGCCTTGATGGGCTGTATCTAATCCTGGCCAATTTCAGTGTTGGCGGGCGCAATATTGATCTTGTGATTATCAAACAGGATGGCATTTTCATCATCGAATTGAAATACTGCGATGGCAAGATCTTTGGAGATGTGAATGGCCCCTGGTTTGTGGAAGGTTCAAATGGCGAGCGTAAACGCCTGAACCCTGGCCGCAAGAACCCGTACAATCAGGTGATCTCATACTACTATAGCCTGATTAACTTCCTGAATGAGAACCGACCGCGCTTTCTATCCAGCCAAAAGGCAGCATCGATCGATTTCCGTACATGTCGGCGCTTGGTTGTGATTGCGCCAGTCATCCAGGATGGCTCGCAGGTCGAAACCGATTGGAAGGTCGATCTGAAAGGGCTCGATGAACTGCCAGCCTATCTTGTTACGGAACGTTCATCTGAGATTGACCTGACCGAAGAAGAGATGCTAGCTATCCCAGAACTATTGCACTGTACCGATTGGTCGGAGATCAACACGGTACTTGTCAGTGCAGGCGGCCGCACGGCTGCCGAGGAAGAAAGCGCACCTGTTGTAGCTGTGTTGCCCCAGCAAACCGCCACCATAGTTCCAGATGCAGTAGTAGCTGTTGCTGAACCTGGCATACAGAAGCGGCCAATCCTGCGCGAATGGCTCGTGAGAACCTGGTCGGGCAGGGCAGTTCTATCGCTTTCGCTGCTGACGCTTGCTCTGGTAGTTGCGCTGACGTTTGCACTCTGGCCGGTTTCTCGGCCACCAATTGCCGATCAGCCCGGCCCAATGACGGTCAGTACCAGCCTACCAGCTGGTGGTGCCGATGCTGGTTCTGTTGTTGAAAGTGTGAGCTGTACCTGGAGTGGATTTCAGCCGGTTGGGCGGCGGCGTGGGGTTCAGCCGGATACCTGGGAGACGGTTGGGATTGATGGGGTGGCCCAGGATCTCGCACCAGATGTTGTTGTCACGCTGGAAGAAGTGGCCTTCTGCGATGGCCAGATCAGCATTACCTGGAGCCTTCGGAATAATACCAATAACACCACGGTGAGCTTGCCATTGGATGGCGAGAATATTATCGTTCGTGATTCATTTGGCAATCAGTACCCAATCGCCGAGGGCCGTCCATCTGAGATCCAGGCCGAGCCATTGAGCAAGAGCCAGGGTACCGCGATCATTACGCAGCCGGTAAACCTCAGCGCTGCAACACTTGTCATTCAGGTCAAGAAACTGCCGTTTGGTGAGGCTACCTGGTTGGTTCCAGTGCAAGGGTCGTAGGGGCGGTTCCCCGCCCCTACATGCGTCGCTATGGCTTCTCTCAGGTTGTCACCGCATCCAGGCTGCCATCCTCTGCTGGCTTCTTTGGTACCAGGCGTGCGAGCAGGATGCCCAACTCAAACAGCAAATACATCGGCACGGCCAGCAACAACAGGTTGAATGGATCGCCAGTTGGTGTGATCAGTGCAGCAATAATGGTGATCAGGACGATTGCATAGCGCCGCCATCCAGCTAGCATCGTGGCAGAAACGACGCCAAGTCGGGCAAGCAGATAGATGATCGCTGGCAGTTCAAAGATGATTCCATTCCATAGCAGCAGGGTTGTCGACAGATCAATAAAACTATCCCAGGTTGGTTGCGTTGCGACATTAGTTGTCTGGCCATAGCCAAGCAGAAACGATAATGCAGCGGGTACGGTAAAGAGCCAGCCAAATGCAAGCCCCGCCATAAATAATTCGGTCACAAACGGCAGCGCAACGAACACCATCCGTTTTTCGGCGGGAAGCAGCGCTGGCGCAAAGAAGGCCACTATCTGATAGACAATAATCGGCATGGCGATTGCAACACCAATGATCAGTGCAATGCGCATATAGCCCAGGAATAGTTCGCCGACGCCAATGGCCTGCAGTTTTGTACCAGCAGGTGTGAGATGCTCAACCATAAGGTCGGGAACCTGTTTGCCAAGAATAACCGGGCTATTGACCAGCCAGAAGCCAATCAGGGAGGCGATTGCAACGCCAAGCAGGATCTTCACCAGCCGATCACGGAGTTCCAGAAGATGGGGCACCATGCTCTGCCAGAAATCGCCAAGGGTTTCGAACCCTGGGCCAGCCTGCATTGCAGCGCCATCGGTTGCTAACTCAAAATCGGGTTCTGTAAGTGGAATGAAAATACGCACTAGTACCATCGTCACAATCGGAATGAGGATCAGAATGACGAGGATGGCAACAATATAGGGCAGTTGTTCAATGGACATCGTGGGCCTCTTCGGGCTGGCGAATTGGTTCAACTTCCGCAAGTGCTGCTTCGGTTGGGCGCAATTCGGCCTGAATCTGATGAATAAGTACCTGAAGCGTATGGAGCTGGTTGGTTACATTCTGGAGCTGTTGTTTGAGCGCCTCGATCTCGGTTCTGGTCGGATCATGTGATGCGTGCGCTGTCATCTCATCAGGCATCTGAATCCCGTCTTCGGGGGCCGAGGTATCAGCCGCAATGGCTGGCGCGTGTGGTTTGGTAGTGCGTGGAACCGTCAGTGGCACGCCATTCGATACTGCGGCCAACTCGGGTGGAGCAATAGTATGGATGCCATCATCCGGCAGTGTATCCGCGCCGAGATCCTGTGCAACTATGGCGATCTGATCAGATGGCGTATCCGTGATGTCAATTGGATTGACATAGACAGACGACACGGTGGGTGTGGTCAGTGTTTCCGTGCTGGTAAGTGTTGTATCGACGGTTTCCTGGATCGTTTCGATTGCCTCGTGGGTTGCTAGATCGATCTCGTGGGTTGCAGCATCGAGCTGGCGGCTCACATCAATGGTTGCCTCACGAGTAGCCTGAAGCACTTCGTTACGCACATTGACCATCTCATCGCGAACCGTCTGCATTTCCTGGGTGAGATCATCGCGGATCTCGCGCAGTTCCTGTTCGAGCTCATCGCGAGCGCGTAACAGCATCATTGCATCGGGTGAACGCTGCACCCAATTACGCAACGAGACGATCATCTTTCCGGCCTGGCGTGCGAACCCTGGCAGGCGCTCGGGCCCAACCACCACGAGCAAGATGATCAGAATAACAAATAATTCGCCTGGACCGATGCCAAGGAACGTCATGGCGTGCTCCAACCCAACAAATGATCCACAAAGATGATGCGTGTCATGAAGCCAAATGGTTTGCTCTCAGGATAACACGTATCATCTTTGCCGATACTGTACCATCACGCCTACGCCACATAGCGCGGCAGCTAGACCTGGTTCGCGTCGATATATTCGAGCGCGTCGCTGACCGACACAATTCCTTCGGCTTTGTCATCTGGGATTTCGATCCCAAATTCTTCCTCAAGTGCCATAATCATCTCGACAAGATCAAGCGAATCGGCACCGAGATCATCGATAAACTTGGCCGAGGGAACAACCTTTGCTTCTTCTACGTCGAGTTGCTCGACAACGATCTTCACCAGGCGAGCTTGCAATTCTGGAGAGGCCATGAGTGGGCTCCTTTCAACGGATGCGTTGGAGTATGCAATGTATCTGTCGCACGGGGCCAATTAGCCACCGCGAGCGAACACACAATTAATCGCCACCCTCAATATAACGGGTGACGATGGTTCCGAGAACGCCATTCACAAAGCGGCTTGAGTTATCGCTGCCAAAATGCTTGGCGAGTTCGACAGCCTCATTGATCACCGCCTTGACTGGCGTTTTTTCCTGTTCTTCGATCAGAATCTCGAATAGGGCAATGCGTAGGATCGCCTTATCAACCCCTGGCATTTGGTTGACAGGCCAGCTTGGTGCGGCTTCTTCGATCACCCGATCCAGATATGGGCGATGCTCCCAGGAGCCGAAGACGAGCCGACGCAGAAACGAATCACCATCTGGTGGCAGGAGTTCATCCTCAATCCAGCGCTGGGCGACGACGTCGGGCGCGTGATCGGTGGCGTCGATTTCGAATAGAATCTGGAGGGCAATTATGCGGACGCGATGTCGCAGGCTAGCCATAGTGGCGCTTCTTCCCCAACGGGTTGGACGTTCGCGGTACGGTTGCGCGCTCGTCGATATCAATAATATAGATGCCAACATTGCGCACATCCAACCCGACTGTACGTTTCAGCACCGCTGCGATGGCAAGTTGAACTGCAAGACCAACCGCATGCAGTTGGACATCTGGGCACGCCACGATGGTGCATTCAACACTCACGAGACCATCCTGAGCCAATTGTATCTGCACATCTGTACCCGCAACCCACGCGACGCCAGAAACGGCGCGCGCGGCTTTAGCTGCCAGATGAACCAATCTCTGTTGTGATGTTTGATCCGCGCTGCTTTGCATACAGATGCATTGCGCTCCACATATCGGGTCGGTATTCTAGCCGGACTTGCCATGGGCGTCAAGGCGCTGCTGCTAGGACATCACCATACCCCCATCGACAGTAATCGTCTGGCCAGTAATATAGGCAGCATAATCGGAGGCCAGAAAACAGACGGTATTGGCAATATCCTCTGGTGTACCAAGCCGCCCAAGCGGAATATTTTCCAGAATGGCCGTGCGGATCTGATCGCCAAGCCCGGCAGTCAGTTCTGTCTCGATATAGCCTGGCGCAATCGCATTGACTGTAATCGCCCGTGATGCCATCTCACGAGCAACCGCTTTGGTAAAGCCGATCAAGCCTGCTTTGGCAGCCGAATAGTTGGCCTGCCCGGCATTACCGATCAGCCCAACCACCGATGTGATGTTGATGATCCGCCCAGTGCGTGCTTTCGTCATCGGTCGCAGCGCTGCACGGCTACACAGATAGGCACCGCGTAGATTCGTATCCAGCACGGCATCGAAATCAGTTTCTTTCATCCGCAGCAACAGGGTATCGCGGGTGATGCCAGCATTATTCACCAGAATATCCAGCCGCCCATAGCGTTCCAGAACCGTCTTGAATAATCGATCAACATCATCGGCAAGGGCGATATCGGCCTGGATTGCCAGTGCTTGCCCTTCCTTGGCTTCGATTGTGGCAACGACCTCATCGGCGGCGGCCTGGTTGCCTTTATAATTGACAACAACAATTGCGCCAGTGTCGGCCAGGGCCAATGCAATCCCGCGCCCAATCCCACGCGATCCACCAGTGACAATTGCAACCTTTTCTTTGAGGCTGATCAGCATGTATGTTCCTACTCTGCAATTTCGTAGAGCGTTGGCCCATCAATCAACACGACTGGCCGATCCTTGGCCGATTTTAGCGCAGCAGGCGTGAATTCAGTTGACGTAATCACCACACCCCTACGGCTATTATCGCGCTTCATCTCCTGAAGCAGGCTTTCTATCGTTCCAGGGCTGATCTTATCGGCGACGGATATGCGCAGGTGCCATGGTTCGCCATCTTTTTCCATCCATAGATCAAGGTGCTTATCTTTATCCAGAAAGCGATAATCCTTGAAGGTGAAGCCCTTCTTTTTGAATAGGTTGTTGACATATGAGCCAAGCTGGGGCAGTGAAAGGCCGCGAATATCATCGGCAGTGCGGATGACGCCCGGCTTCTCTAGTTGCCCGCCACGGGCCGTTACTTCTGCACGCAGCGCTTTATTGCGCTCTTCCATACGCCCCGAGGTGCTGGCACCAAAGGTACAGAATATCAGCAGCATGAAGGCTGGCAACATGCCACGAACAACCCATTCTTGGAGTAGTGGGCCACCGGCTCCCTTGGCTGCAAGCTCTGGGCCAAGCGGAGTCAGGAAGATAACGATTGCCAGTGCCACCAGGCTGACGAGCGCTGCGATTACACCCGTCACAAAGCCGTGCAGCGCATAATGGCCACGAATACTGCGAACAAGTAGTAAGCCAGCCGATACCGGAATAATACCAGCCAGGAGTGCAAAAACGCTGGATGGATCCAAGAGGGCGAAGGTCATCAACAGGCCAGAAGCAAGGCCGTATAGAAGTGGCGGGATGATCTGAAGCTCACGGAAGCCGGTACGCAATTGAGCCGCCCAGCTTGGTTTCGCCTGCGGAGCGCCTGCCTCGGGTGGCGCGTTATTTGGCCCGGAAAGATCAACACTCATAGTGATTAACTGTCTCCGTTCGGAAGAGTTGGTTCAAGTGATGAGGCCTGGTCGAGCAGTTCGTCAACTGCCTCGCGGAGCTTGCCAATATCCGCAAATGACCGATACACGGAAGCAAAACGGATGTAGGCAACCTCATCGAGCTCACGTAAATGGCGCATGACCATATCGCCGATTGTCACCGATGCGATCTCTGGTTCGTCGAGCGCCATCATTGCCGATTCGACATCATTGGCGAACAGATCAAGTTGTTGTGCCGAAACCGGGCGTCGATAGCAGGCGGTTCGTACCCCGCGCATGAGCTTTTCCCGATCATATGGCTCGCGCTCACCATTCTTCTTCACGACGGTAAGGCTGACCGATTCAACGCGTTCGTAGGTTGTGAAACGCTTGCCACATGCCCCACACTTGCGGCGGCGGCGGATCGAATCGCCCGCGCTGAGTTTGCGGGTATCGATCACATCGCTCTCTGGATACTGGCAGAATGGGCAGCGCATCACAAAGCCTTGTCTGCCATACCGTACATCTGGATGGCGTTGCAGTTGAGTATTATAGCATATTGCCGGTCAGCGACCGCACCAACCTTGTGAGCAGATACGCTGCTGCGGTGTTGCGCGCAACGCCAACTGGTTGCTCGCCCTGGCCGCCTTGTATGCGTAGTGTTGTCACAATCAGGTGGCCCTGCCCATATGTTAGCTGTGCAATATAGGCGTGGCTGGCCATGCTGCGTACGTCAACGCGCCGCAGAATTGGATATGCCTGTGGATGATTGCTGAGATCGAGTGCCCGATCGGTTGCACACCCAAAGAACTGTAAACCGGCCCATCCATCATGCGGGAAATCGCCCCATGCCGGATGCGGTTCGGCCACCCGTAATGCCTCACGCCAGAATGGCATTTCGATTGTCGGAAGCGGCCCGCCCTGTTCCTGGCCCTGTTCAAGCAGAAGTGCGCGGCCACCGGATTTGACATAACTATCGATTGTTGGTGTCCAGATCGTCGTAATGATCGCTGGCAGGTTGGTTAGTATGGCTGAAGTATTCTGATCAACTGGCACCAACCCAGAGATGAGACGTTCAATACCGGCCATGAGGTTGCGTGGATCGATCAATCCAACCTGTTCGAGGCCAGCCCATGGTGCTTTCGGAAAGAACCACAGTGGCCAGCTATTGGCGGTCTGTTCGTTGCCAATCGTCAGTTCGGCCCGCAATATCGCACGGCGCGGCGTGGTGAGCATAGGGGCGGCAAATTCGGCGATGGCAACCTCGCGGATTGTGCCTGGTGCCAGTGTGAATGCAGTTGTTGACTGATCCTCTGCAAATGGTGCTTCGCCATCCAAGGCCACACTCCAGCGCAGATCAGCCGAACCACTAGTGGCTCCATAGTGGGATATGATCAGATGGGGCCGGATCGTGCTACTCGCCCGGTAGCTCCAGGTATCCCAGTAGGCCGCACGATCACCACCATTGACCCAATTGCGGCGTTTATCCCAGCCGATGGTGAGGACGAGATCGTGATTGAAGGCATGATACTCCTCGGCAGCGAATTTCAGGATGCCATGATCATCCCACATGCCAGCAGTACTGATTGGCGTATCGACCTCACCGGTGATGACATACCCGCCAATTTCGCGGTAGGATCGCACGGTTTCGAGCGTCCATTTGCGATGCAGCAGTGCGTGTTCGTGTGAGAGTTGTGTGAATTTGGCGCTGCGCTCCCATAGCCCGTTATCCTGCAATCGTTGCTGATAGAAGGGCAGATCGAACTGCCAGCGTGCGCCCTGCGGATTGATCGCTGGATCGGTGCTGAGCCACCATTGTGGTATGGCCGTATCGGAACCAATCAGTTTCTGAATATCGCGGAATGTGTCCAGATCACAGAATTCGCCAAATACCCAGGGCTGGACAGGCCGCCAGCGTGGGGTGAAATAATCGATCAGATTGCGGAAGAAATGAATATCGCTATAGAAGTGGTAATCATAGTAATCGGCATATTCATTCAACAGGCCGCCATAGGCCTCACCCGAGCCGCTGTTATCGCGGACGAGTGCATCGCCAGCGAGTTGCTTGACCATTGTGTAGAGTGGTGCCAATAGTTCTGGCCCGACTGCGCGGTTCAGTTCGCAGCCAAGCGAGTACAGGATTACCGATGGATGGCCGCACACCTGGCGCACAATTCGCTCATATTCGATTGGAACTTGCTTGTGGAAGTGATCATCTGGTTGGGGCAGCCACATCGGCAGTTCCACCCATAACAGCATGCCGAGTTCATCGGCGAGATCGAAATAATCCTGTGGTGGAATCCACAGGCACAGTTTGATTCCGTTATAGCCAAGCGCCTTGAGCTTGCTGAATTCGGCGCGGATTCGTTCTGGGCCGGGGTTGCAGTGCAGCAGATCGCTATACCAGCCCCACGAGAGCGCCATGCGCGGGTAGATCGGGCGATCATTGAGCAGAATATCGGTACCATCGGATTGCAGCGAGCGCAGCCCGAAACGAATGGTGCGGGTATCGTCCTGGCCGAGTTGCATGTGCAATATATAGCATACCGGCGATTCCGGGAACCAGGGGCGTGGCTGGGTGATGCAGTATTCAATAATAAAGAAGGTCTTTAGATCCTCGGTGGTGGCGAGTGTTTGTGTGTGTAGTGTTACTCCATCAGAATCGCGGATCTCGATCATCAGTGAACTTGGTGGGCCAGTACAGACGATCTCGGCCAGCACCAGGCCATCCGGGGTGCCACGAACCTTTGTCGAAACAATACAGGCAGGGCCATCGATCACAAGCTCGACATGTTGCCAGATGCCGCCGAAGATCTGGCCCCACACATATGGCAGAAAGCCGGCCAGTGTTGTGCGTAGGGGATAGCGCCCTGGCAAACTGGCTGAATCTGGGCCAGCAACAAGCCCGGCTGGTTTTTCGACCTTGATCAGCAGTTCGTGGGTATTGCCAGGAATGGCAGCCATGCTCAGATCGATGTCGAAGGCATCCCATAGCCCGATATGCGCGCCAATGGGTTGGCCATCCAGGAAGATTTCACAGGCATAACTGATGCCACCGAAGGCAAGCTGTATACGCCGCCCATGGGCTTCGCTGGGAATGCTGAGGTATGTGCGATACCAGGCTGGCCCAGAGCGATTTTTGGGGCCAGCTGGTGTTTCCCAGCACCCTGGAACGGCCAGCGAATGCCAGATTATTTCTTCATCGAAGCGGAACTCCCAGGTTCCAGCGAGCGAGATTCGAATGGGTGGCATCGGTGAAACTCCCTCATCGATGGGTAGAAGATGGATGTGCGTATAGTATAGCATCCCTCCATCCGCAGGCTAAAGCCTGCGGCGTGCGAGCAATACCCCGCATCTCCCGAATACCCAATCGGTGGACGGT
>JBBQSD010000059.1:0-34943 GCA_038214135.1 Chloroflexales bacterium
GCGAGGTATAGTGTCGAGAAGGCACGCGTTTGGGCGATACTCTGTTCCTGGCCGGCTGGAAGGATGATATTCAGATCACCCATATGGGCCAGCGCATGATCAGAGTAGCACGAGAGTGTCAGGATCGGCCCGCGATCCGCCGCCCGAAAGGACTCGACAGCGCGTAGGGTTTCGGTTGTTTCACCAGAGCGGCTGATTGCGACAAGCAGGGTTCGCTGGCGCGTGGGGAAGCTGCTGTTGGGTGCCAACCATGCTTCGGATGCTGGCAGGCCAATCGCATTGCGGCCTGCAATCTCGCGCATGGCAGCGGCGGCGGCCAGCGCCAAGTAATAGGTTGAACCACAGCCAATATAGACGATCTGTTCGGTTCTGGCTGCCTCAAAAAAGGCTTGTATGCGAACAGCCTCGGCCTGCAATGCTACCAGGGTGGCAGCCCAGGCTTCTGGTTGGGATTGGATCTCGTGCCAGGTATAATCATCGTATGCAGGCATTGGAGCCTCGTTTATGTGTGGATCATTGCTACCTATTATAGATGATCATAGGGGTATCAGTCACTGGCCCTAGAGCGTGCTTATGCCCCATCAGGGCGACTTTGACGTCGCCCTGTAATCCGCCCTGCGATGGTTGACGAACAGTGCCACATGCTGGTATAGTTCTGGCAATTGAACAGATGACGATGACGGTGATGAGAGGCATTGCGCCGGATACCAGCGAGTCGAGGGTAGTGTGAGCTCGACCGGAAGGCCTGTGCTGAAGCCCCACCTGAGTTGCCGCCGAAACGAAGCAGCCGAGCGCTTCGCTAAGGTTGGCCGGTTTCGTCCCTCGTGAACGGGACGCGCCCCTCGCCTGAGCATTGCTTAGGCTGCGGCGACTGAGTGAGGGTTTCGACCCTAATCAAGGTGGTACCGCGGATTTCCGCCCTTGAGCCGATTGGCTCAGGGGTTTTTTGTTGTTTGGCCGAGAACCGAGTATTCAGGAGTCAGAATACCGAGGCCGAGAACCCAGAACCAAGAACCAGGAACCCGTGTAGGGTGCGGACCTCTGTGTCCGCCCGAACTCGTTGATTGCGATGCCACCATTGTTTGTTATGCCACTACTGCATCTCGATCACCGTCGAGGCATGACCAAGAGGCATTTGGGAGTAACTAACTTCTCTTACTGGTTCAGGGCAGCGGCATTGATACACAAGAAGGAGAAATAATTTATGGATGCGAACACATTGCGCCAGCGCTACCTGGCATTCTTTCAACGCCACGGCCATGTTGCAATTGGGGCAGCACCGCTGATTCCGCAACATGATCCAAGTGTGCTGTTCACAACGGCTGGAATGCACCCATTGGTACCGTTTTTGCTTGGTGAACCACATCCAGCCGGAAGAAGGTTGGTCAACTACCAGAAGTGTTTACGAACGAACGATATTGAGTCGGTTGGCGATCCAACGCACCTGACCCTGTTCGAAATGCTGGGTAACTGGTCGCTTGGCGATTATTGGAAGGATGATGCGCTTCGGCTCAACTTCGAACTGTTAACTGAGGTATTCGGGCACGATCCAGCACGCCTGCATGTGACATGTTTTGCTGGTGATTCTGATGCCCCACGCGATGATCAGGCCGCCGCGATCTGGCGTTCGCTTGGTATTCCCAAACAGCGGATCAGCTTTCTGAGCAAGGAGGATAACTGGTGGGGGCCAGCAGGAACAACAGGCCCATGCGGCCCTGATAGTGAGGTGTTCTTCGATACCAACCCGAATGGGCCAGCGGATCAGACGCCAGCAACGCATCCACAGCGCTTCTGGGAACTGGGCAATAATGTGTTCATGGGCTATAACAAGCAATCCGATGGCCAGTACATGCCACTTGAGCAGCGTAATGTCGATGTTGGGGTTGGCCTGGAGCGCAACCTGATGGTGCTGCAAGGGGTCGATTCAGCATTTGCGACGGATCTGTTCATACCGATTATTGAGGCGATCCACAGTTTGACCAATAGCCGCGAACCATTGCCAATCCGCATTATTGCCGATCATGTGCGAGCAGCGGTATTTGTGCTGGCCGAGGGTGTACTGCCGGGTAATACCGATCAGCCCTATATTGTGCGGCGGCTTATTCGCCGGGCCATCCGCTATGGCCGAATGCTGGGGATCAATCATTCGTTTCTGCCAGACCTGACCGACACCGTGATCGCGACGATGATGAGCGCATACCCGGAATTGGGCCAGCGCCGCGATTCGATTGCGGAAGCGCTTGCAGCAGAGGAACTTCGCTTCCAACGCACCCTGGCGCGGGGCGAGCGGGAGTTTGTGCATGCCATTGAGCAGGGCCGTAGCGCCGGGCTTGAGCATCTGCCTGGTAGTGTTGCGTTCCATTTGTACGATACCTATGGGTTTCCGTTGGAACTGACCGAAGAATTAGCTCGTGAACAGGGGATGCCCGTCGATAGCATCGGGTTCCAGGCCGCCTACACAGCCCATCAGGAACAATCGCGCCAGGGTGCCGCCGAGCGCTTTCGGGGCGGGTTGGCCGAGCGAAACCCGGCAACAACCAGGCTGCATACGGCCACCCATCTGCTCCAAGCCGCATTGCGTTGCGTTCTTGGCGAACATGTCGAACAGCGGGGCAGCAATATCACAACGGAACGGCTACGCTTCGATTTCTCGCATCCACAGCGGTTGAGCAAAGAGCAGCTTACAGCAGTGGAAACCATCGTCAATCAGCAGATTGCGGATAATCTGCCGGTACACTGGGCCGAGATGCCACTTGCAGAAGCGCAGCAGCGCGGTGCGATCGGGTTGTTCGCAGAGCGCTATAGCGAAATAGGCGAACTGGTCAAGGTCTATGCAATCGGCGACGTGAGCCTGGAGGTCTGCGGTGGGCCGCATGTGGCCAGCACAAGCGAATTGGGGCACTTCCGCATTCTCAAAGAGGAGGCGGTCGCAGCTGGCATACGGCGGATCAAGGCAGTTGTAGAATAACTGTGATAGATACTCCTTGTAGCTGAGCATTGAACCGTGTCTCGTATTTATCCGCAGATTACATAGATTACGCAGATTATTAGCATCACTGCTCACTTGTTGATGGACATAAAGTCTGTGCCTTCACAGATACTTCGAGCGCAAGAAACGGATGGCTGCGCTAGAGCTACCAGGGTATGCTTATAGAATAAATGCCAATTTCTTGAAGGAGTGCCTATATGCAGCATCGATTTCGTTTTGGTGTGATCAATGAACAGATTCCAGCGCCAGCCGATTGGTTCGCCACAGTGGGGCAGATTGAACAACTCGGCTATGCGACCCTGTTGATCCGCGATCATTTTATTGCCGATGTGTTTGGCGATCAGCTAGACCCGATTGCCGCCCTTGCCGCTGCCGCTGCCGCAACAACGACATTGCGCGTTGGAACGCTGGTCTTCGATAATGATTATCGGCACCCTGTGCTGCTGGCCAAGGAATGCGCCACCATCGATTACCTTTCGGGTGGGCGTTTCGAACTGGGTATTGGTGCTGGTTGGCTGCGCGCCGAGTATGATCAGGCAGGCATGCCATTCGAAACAGCCGGGGTGCGGATTGACCGCTTTGAGGAAGGTTTACAGGTTATTAAAGGCATGTGGGCCGACGAGCCGCTGACGTTTACCGGCAAACACTATCGAATCGAAGCGCTGAATGGAACACCCAAGCCGCTCCAGCAGCCGCATCCACCGATCCTAATCGGCGGCGGGCAGCGCCGCATGTTGACACTGGCAGGCCGTGAGGCCGATATTGTCAGTATTCTGACAACATCGGTGGCAAGTGGCGCAATGGTGCAGGTAATGTCCGAACGAACGCCAGATGGTGTTCGGCAGAAATTGGCCTGGGTTCGCGCTGGCGCTGGCGAGCGATTCCCCGAAATCGAACTCAGCCTGATTCCATCGATTGTGATCACCGACACACGCAGGGCCACGACAGAAGCATTCATCCATTCACGCAGCTGGGATGGCGTTTCGGTTGAGGATGTATGGGCTATGCCATCGGTGCTGATTGGCTCAGTTGAGCAGATTGTCGATGAGTTGCAGCAGCGCCGCGATGAGTACGGATTCTCGTATTATGTCATTGGCGATGATATGGCCGAGCAATGCGCCCCAATTGTTGCACGGTTGGCTGGGCGGTAGGGCAGGATTCAGAGGCGCTCTGCTGGAGCATCTTTCCTATCCAATATTCCCCTATGTAGCGCGATTCAGCGATGGCAAGCGCACACCTGTGACAAGTGCTGTTCCTGCCAGTACAATCACGCCTCCAATCACTGTGCCGATGGTGATATGTTCGCCAAGCAGGAGCACCCCCCATAATACCCCAAACAATGGCGTCAGAAACGTGACCGTTAGCGCTTGCATTGGGCCAATATCAGCAACCAACCGAAAGAACAGCATATAGGCCAGCGCAGTCGAAAGCAGCGCCAGAGCCAGCATGCAGATCACCACAGTCTGATTTGGCCAGGATGATGGTGGCGCAAATGGCAGGATTGGAGCCAGAACCAATGCAGCCGCAAGCTGGCTGCCCATCGCAACACCCATCGATGGGGCACCAACCATGCGAGCCTTCATATATGTTCCAGCCAAACCATATGAGGCAGCTCCGGCTAACGAGGCTCCCACGGCCAACAGGATCTCTGGCGATAAACTCGGCAGGCTGATTCCCGTCAGGATTGCGACGCCAATCACACCAATTGCCAAACCAGCCAGTTTGTTGGGTGTCAATGGGTCACGCAACCATAGTGCTGCAATCAACGCGCCAAATAGCGGGCTGGTGGCATTCAGCACCGCAGCAAGCGATGCAGTAAGGTGCAATTCTGCCGTTGCAATCAACGCAAATGGAATCGCTGAGTTGATCACACCAACAATGAGATATTGCTTCCAACGAGCGCGCAGATCAAGCTGACGATGTGTCGCTAGCGCAAAAAGAGCCAGAGCAATACCTGCTAGCAACACGCGCAGCTCGGCAACGGCAATTGGGCCAAGTGCTGGCGCAGTGATACGAATGAATAAAAATGAGCCACCCCACAGGATCGATAGCATAAACAGGCGCATGATACTCGCACGAGACATACCAGCTCCCTTCGATTATTCGTTCATTCGCAGGATAATCGAGTGAGGCTGGCATTGCCATCCGTTTCTTGTCATAGAAACATCTCCATTCAGGGCAGGCAGAACAGCACCTCGGTTATGCTATACTTTGCCATCCCATCCCATAACAGGAAAGTATGCCATGACGTTACCTAACCTATTTGCCAATATCGGCGCGATTGTGTACGAAGCCGATATTGCAACCCTCCAACACGCAATGTCTACTGGGCAATGCACTGCCCAGGATCTTGTTCGCGCCTGCCAGGAACGCATTGCAGCTATTGACCACGGCGGGCCAGGTATTCGTTCGGTATTGGAACTAAACCCAGATGCGCTATCGATTGCAGCAGCACTGGATCAGGAACGAACTGACGGGCACCTGCGCGGGCCATTACATGGCATTCCGATGCTATTAAAGGATAATATCGATACTGCCGATCAGATGCTAACAACAGCTGGTTCGTTGGCATTGGTTGGTTCTCGCGTAACCCAGGATGCGACCGTCGCCCAGAAACTACGGGCGGCCGGGGCGATATTGCTTGGGAAAGCCAATATGAGCGAATGGGCCAACTTCCGCTCATCACACTCATCAAGCGGCTGGAGTGGCCGTGGCCGCCAGACCCGCAACCCCTATGTACTGGATCGAACACCATGCGGATCGAGCTCTGGATCTGCTGCTGCTGTTGCTGCCAGTTTGTGTGTTGTGGCATTAGGAACCGAAACCGATGGCTCGATTGTGTGCCCATCCTCGATCTGCGGGGTGGTCGGCATCAAACCAACCGTTGGCCTGACCAGCCGTGCTGGTGTTATTCCTATCTCTGCAACCCAGGATACCATTGGCCCACACGCACGAACTGTTGCCGATGCTGTTACCGTTCTGGCTGCGATTGCCGGGCTGGACCCACGTGATCCCGCCACCAGTGCTGGATCATTTCCGAACGATTATGCAGCACTACTCGATCCGCATGCGTTGCGTGGCGCACGGATCGGCGTATTGCGCGATGTATTCAAGCATGGGCCGGCAGTTGGGCGAGTGTATGAACAATCATTGGCGACGCTCGCAGCCCATGGTGCCGAACTGATTGAGGTGACACTCACAGCAGAAGCAGCTGGCTCTGGCGATGGCGAACGGCTGATCCTGCTGTATGAGTTCAAGGATGGGCTACGGCGCTACCTGGCCGAACGAGTGGCTGGCCCAGGTGGTGAGGCATTGCCACACAACCTGGCCGATATTATTGCGTTCAACAAACAGCATGATGGCGAAGAACTGCCCTATTTTGAACAGGAAACCATGCTCGCAGCCCAGGCTGTTGGCGATCTGGATTCGCCAGAATATCTGGAAGCACTAACCATCAGCCGCGATGCAGCACAGGCAGGGATCGATACATTACTCAGCAGCCATCGGCTTGATGCACTTGTTGCACCAACCAAGACACCAGCATGGTTGATTGATCTGCTCAATGGCGATAATTATCTGGGCGGCAGTTCTGGCCCTGCGGCACGGGCTGGCTACCCATTGATCACCGTGCCATCTGGTTTTATTCATGGATTGCCAGTTGGGCTAACATTCATGGGCACGGCCTATAGTGAACCAATGCTCATCCGGCTTGCGTATGCCTTTGAACAGGCCACCATGGCGCGTCGACCACCGCAGTTTTTGCCGACCCTGAATCTGCCATAGGAAGCAAGCTAATCAAATTTGACAATCAAACTCAATCATCGTTTTGGATTGCGGCAGCCATGCTGCCGCTGCGCAAGCATGGCTTGCGCACTCCACACCTGCAACCGTATGTTACAGGTTTTGATTGTCACAATTCGTTAGGCTCATCAACTGGCGTGCAATCTGAGCAATATGGACAGCATCATGCCAGACCATATGAGAGGTGTGGTTGAGGATCGTCACTTCACCAATAGTTGTATGATCGCCAATCTGCTGCCATTGTTCCGCTGTGAGCGTTGCCAACTCAGCGGCGTGTGCTGCACGGATCTGCGTAAAGGCTGCCAAGGCGGCCTGCAGATCCGCATCAATATACTTGCGATCACGAGCCCAGGCTAGTTGATCAAATCCGCCAATCGTTGGCTGTTCAGCATAGCGTAGCGTTCGCATACGTTCCAAGACAAAGGCCTCTGTATCACGTAGATGGCACACAACTTCGATCACAACCCAGCCCTCATCACTGCCATCATTATCAGGGGTGTGGCGGGCCTGTTCGGGGGTTATGTCACGTAGAAGGGCAGCCAACGTCTGGGGCGTGGCTCGTAGTGCTTCAACTAGCTCGCGGGGTGTGTCGTACATAGCAACTCCTTCGATGGTAACGATTATGCTCTATCCTACCATAACATTTTTATACAAAGAACAAGTACATATTAGGCCATGGCTACTTGTTCTGTCTCTCCATACACTGCATGCAAAATTGTTGGAATCCTGCAATCTCTACAATGCGCATGGTTGCTCGATTGATCGTATCATAGAATACGAGCGCTGTATCCGTGGGGTACCGCTCCTTTACTATCCATACGAAACACACGTATACCACAACACATATATCGAAAGGGTGAACGCATGCCACAGCCGGACACTGATGCGTCAACAACCGAGAAATCCTCCGCCGCCATGTTGACAGCTCAGGCGGTTCGGTTGGCAACTGCAGATCAACAGCATATGGCCGTTGCAAATGAGTTGGCACGCCAGGTGCGCTACCAGGAAGGCCTGGCCCGTTGCTCACAAGTCCTGCTCGAATCGGCACCCGATGCACAAGATCGCCATGAAATCCTCGTCCGCGCCCTTGCACACCTACGCGATGCTGCTGAAGTCAGCCGGGCATACCTATGGGAAAATATCAACGACCCACAGCATGGCCGAGCTATGTGCCTGCTCGCCGAGGCCTGGGAACCAAATCTCGATTCACTACGCAACCTGCTCGATACATACAAGATCACAACCATTCCCTGGTCGATCGTTCCACCTGCAAAGCGCCAAGATCTTGAGTCTGGTCAAGCGGTTGGTGGATTGACCGAGCAATTGTATGCTGACGCACCAGAACTTCTGCGTATGACCAGACGAATATCGGTTCAATCGACTCAGATCTTCCCGATCCATATCGATGGACACTGGTGGGGCTTTGTCAGCTATGAGGATATCAACCCGCATATCTGGGATGAACTGGCAATCGTAACATTCCGCACAGCAGCAGAACTGTTTGGGCAAGTCCTGCGGCGTTGGCAGGCCGAAGACACACTGCGTGATAGTGAGGCAGCCTACCGCACATTGGCCCTCGAACACGAACGGCTGTATGAAGCAGCACGTCAACGAGCCGATGAACTCGAAATGTTGCGGCAGGCTGGTGCTGTTGTGGCAGCAACGCTTGATCCACAGGAGGCGATTGGGCGGATTCTCGAACAGATCGCACGAGTGGTGCCACACGATAGCGCCTCCGTACAACTACGCTTTGGAGATATGACAGAAATTATCGACTGCCGCGGCTTCGAACATCCCGAAAAGATCATTGGGCTGCGCTTTAGCATCCCCGGTCATGATCTGCATAAGAGTGTCTATGATCATGGCACACCACAGCGTATTGATGATACCATTGGCCGTCCGGCGTTCTTCACGATCATCCACTACCCTATTCATTCATGGCTTGGATTGCCGCTCACCGTTCGCGATAGAGTGATCGGCATGCTGACACTCGATAGTGCTCGTACGAATCATTTTACGGAAGATCATGTGCGATTGGGCAAGGCATTTGCCGATCAGGTTGCAATTGCACTGAATCACACTCAGATGTATAAACGCGAGGTTCGCGCCCGTGAACGCCTGACAATCCTCCAACACGCTGTGCGCGAGATCATTGCACAGAGTACGGCACTTCCGCAGCTATATACCGCAATCCATCAGGCAGTCAAGCAACTGATGCCAGCCGATGCCTTTGTGATCACACTCTTCGATCCAGTGCACGAGGAGATTGAACATGTCTACCTTGCCGATAAGAACACGCTCTGGCCCACTGAGCACGCCCCAGTATTGGGCAGTTTTGCCGATTATATGCTGCGCCGTCGTGAACCACTCAAGATCAATAATTTTCACGAATTTACCGATTTCGCCTTCCAGGTATTTGGTGAACCAGACGACACAAACTCAGGGATTGCCGTCCTTATTCATGGCCGTGCCCGAGTGCTTGGGGTCCTATTCACACAAAGCTATACTGTCGATGCCTATACAGATGAGGATCTGGCAATTCTGGAGCTTCTGGCAGCCCATGTCGCCACGACACTCGAAACCGCCGCACTGTTTGCCGAGGTCACGCGCCTGGCAACGGTTGATTCGCTGACCGAACTCCCAAATCGACGCGAGTTCTTTCGCCGTGCAGGGCAAGAACTTATGCAGGTGCAGCGCACCCGTCGGCCACTCTCAATGGTCATGCTGGATGTTGACCGCTTCAAACAGATCAATGATACCCACGGCCATCAGGTTGGCGATCAGGTTATTCGTACGATTGCGGCAGTGTGCCGTTCCAATCTGCGGCCAACCGATGTTGCTGGCCGCTATGGTGGCGAAGAAATTGCAATATTACTGCCCGAGACAAACCGCGCTGATGCTGCTCGGACAGCTGAACGAGTGCGACTGGCAATCGAACAACTTCAGATCACGATTGGCCTCAAAACGATCCGCGTAACGGCCAGCCTTGGGGTCGCAACCGCAACCGCAGCAGAAGAACAGAGCCTGGAAGAACTCCTGAGTTGTGCCGATAATGCGATGTATCTGGCGAAACAACGTGGGCGTAACCAAGTGACGATCTGGGAGGCCCCACCCCCACACTAATGGCAACCATGGTATGCTAGTCATGCACAGATGCCTGGCGTACTAGGGGGTACATTACATATGAGGGGAATGATTGTGACAAAGATCAAGGTTGGTGCCCAATTTCATCCACAGCATACGACATGGGCCTCATTTGCCGAAGCAGTACGCCATGCGGAAGAGTTGGGTGTCGATTCGGTATGGAATTGGGATCACTTTTTCCCATTATCTGGCGAAAAAGATGGCCCTCATTTTGAGGGCTGGACGACATTGACGGCAATGGCGATGCTCACGAGCAGGGTGGAAGTTGGCTGCTTGGTCACATGCAACAGCTATCGAAATGCCAATTTGCTGGCCGATATGGCACGAACGCTGGATCATATCAGTAATGGGCGGCTCATCCTTGGCATTGGGGCTGGTTGGTTCGAACGCGATTATAGCGAATATGGCTATGAATTTGGCGATGGACCAAGCCGCCTGCGTGCATTACGCGAAGCGCTGCCGATCATTCGGGATCGCTGGAGCAAACTCAACCCTGCACCAACCCGCAACATCCCGATTTTAATTGGCGGCGGTGGCGAGAAAGTCACCCTGAAACTGACAGCATTGCACGCCGATATCTGGCATGGCTTTGGGCCAGTGGCGAACTTTGCCCACAAAAATAGCATTTTGAACGATTGGTGCAAAGAAGTTGGCCGCGACCCAGCCACAATCGAGCGCAGCGTTTCGCCACGCGATGGTGACACAAACGATGGCTATGTCGAAGCCGGTGCCAACCATATTATTCTTGGTATGGGCCAACCCTGGGATTATAAGAAGATCGAGGCATTGGTGGCCTGGCGCGAAAATCTCAAGGCATAATACGAAATAATGCAGCTTATTCTGACACATAGTCATACCAATTTCGATGGCCTAGCGGCACAGCTTGCTGCATCCCGGTTGTTTCTGGGTGCTGTGCCGCTGCTAGGGCCTGATCTGAACCAGAATGTTCGGGCATTCCTGGCCTCGGTGCAAGAACCACTGCCATTTATACATGCTGCCGATCTGCCAAATGAACCGATTACACGCCTGATTCTGGTTGCTACCGACCAGCCCCCACACCTGACATTCCTGCCCAACCCATTGCCCCCACTCTTGATTATTGATCAGCACACACCGGCTCGCCCACTTGCCCATTCGGAAGAGCGAATGATTGGTGCGGCTGGTGCAACAACAACATTGCTCGTTGAGCGCTTGATCGATATTGGCATTGCCCTGCAACCACATGAAGCAACATTGCTGTTATTAGGGATCTATGAGAACACCGGCAACCTAACACTTCCTGGCACCAGCCGGGCGGATCTCACCTGCGCTGCATGGTTACTCGGGCAGGGTGCTCGCCTGGATGCCATTGGCAAATTTTTGTGGCGTTCGCTCCCAGCTCCCCAGGAACACAGCTATCACGATTCGACCATTCGCCCAAACCTGACTGCTGCGGATCTGATGAGCCGCAGGGTTCATACTGTTCCGCTTGCTGCTACCATCGCGCAGGCGGCAGCGCTGCAGATGCGGCATGGCCATACCGCCCTGCCGGTTGTTGATGATCAACATGGAGTCCATGGCCTGATTGCGCGCAGCGATCTGGATCGGGCGCTACGGCATGCACTCGGCGATGCTCCAGTGGCGCGCTATATGTGGCATGGGCCACAGATGGTTGCTCCCGAAACGCCACTCGCCATGCTGCGTCAGGCATTACTCAATGATGATGGGCGGATCACTGGCCGGTTATTGGTGGTCGATCAGCAGCAGCACATCCTGGGAATCGTCACTCGTACCGATCTGCTGCGCGCCTGGGAAGCGCCACAGAGCCACGATAGCGACAGCCAGATCGATACAGCCAATATACTTGAGCACTTTTTGTCTGCTGAAACACGAACGTTACTGCATCGTGCTGCCGAACTGGCTGAACAGCGTGGGACTGCCCTGTATATTGTTGGCGGGACAGTTCGCGATATCCTGCTGAAGCGTGCCCCTAGCGATCTGGATCTGGTTGTTGAAGACGATGCACTTGGCCTGGCACAAGCATTGGCCAGCCAACTTGGCGGCCATGTTCACAACCACGCCCAATTTGGCACAGCAACACTGGAACTCGATCCGGTGATCACCGTGATCGATGGCGCTCCCACACCCGTTCATGCAACTCAATCGCTCGATTTTGTGACAGCGCGTACCGAATTCTATGAACGCCCAGCAGCACTCCCAGAAGTTGAAGCGGCCACACTACGCCACGATCTGCACCGCCGTGATTTCACGATCAACACGCTGGCAATCTGCCTGAATCCATCGCGCTATGGCCGACTGTACGATTTCTATGGTGGGCAACGCGATCTTGAACGGCGGCTGATACGGGTGCTGCATAACCTCAGTTTCATCGATGACCCAACCCGTATGCTGCGGGCTGCACGCCTAGCGGCGCGCCTGGATTGTACAATTGAACCACGAACGCGGGCGCTAATTGCAGATGCAATTGAGCATCGGGTGTTGGAGCGGACGACACACCAACGGGTGTTGGATGAATTGCTGTTGGCACTTGCGGAGCCACAGCCAGAATGCGTGTTGAAACAGTTCCATGATCTGAACATGCTCCAGGCGATCCACCCAGCACTGAGTTGGAATGAGCCAATGGCCGATTGGTTTGTGGCTGCACGTACACTGCAATTGCCAACCGATTCGCGCCCTGTGCTTGGCCTGGCCCTACTCGTGTTTCCGCTATCGAATGATCAGCGAGTTGCGTTTGCGGTTCGCTACCGCTTGAGTGCGCGGCTCACCAATATGTTGCGAGATCTTTCGGTATTGCACGAGCGATTGATTGATCTTGCTAATAGCTCATTGGCCAATAGTGCAATTGATCGCTATCTGCATGGGCTGGACGATTTCGCCCTACAGGCATTTCAGATTGCTGCGCCAGAACTGGTTGCCAGCCATGTTGCGCGCTATCTGCGCGAATTACGCGCTATCCACCTGGAATTAGATGGCAATGATCTGCGTGGACTTGGCCTCACACCAGGACCAACCTTTCGCATATTGCTGGAAGGGCTACGGGCTGCCCGGCTCGATGGTGTAGCCGTTACTCGTGAACAGCAGATCCTCTGGGTTCGGCAGGCGGCGGGAATATAGCGAGAACCAACCCTAAACTGCGGAACCAAGAACCAAGAACCAAGAACCGAGAATTGCCCAGAGGACACTCAAACCGGGAACCGAGAACCTGTGTAGGTGCGCTTCATAGATCCGCCCGAAGAAGCCCCACCAACAAACGAATAGTAGTCTGTCAACCCTGATGTGATGATTGCGTATGGCGCAGGGGCGCGATATATCGCGCCCTACTCGCAGCTACAATGCGGCCAATCAGGTGAGCAATTGGACCTACGACAGTGCGGGGAATCTGCTCAACGATGGCACCAGCACCTCGACGTACGACGCGCTCAATCGCCTGACGGTGCGCGGCACGACGAGCAATGCCTATAACGGCGATGGTACGCTCGTCGCCCAGACGACCGGCGGTGTCACCACGCGCTACACCCAAGATCTCGCTTCCCCGCTCAGCCAGATCCTCAGCGATGGCACCAACCAGTATGTCTACGGCATGGATCGACTGTATGGGGTGACCAGTAGCACGCGCATCTGGTCCGCCAGCGATGCGCTCGGCAGTGTCCGCCAGACGCTGAACGACGCGGGTGGGGTGATCGGAACGGCGAATTACGACCCGTGGGGCCAGGTGCAATCCGGGTCGGTCGGTGCCTTCGGGTATACCGGCGAGTTACAGCAGGGCAGCAGTGTCTACCTGCGGGCCAGGTGGTACAATGCGGGCAGTGGCAGCTTTGGGAGCCGGGATGCGTATCCAGGGATGGCGGAGCAGCCATATTCGCTGATGCCGTATCAGTATGGCTATGCGAATCCGGTGCTGAATCGTGATCCGAGTGGCATGTGTTCGCCGGGATCGATACACTGATCTGTGCAGGAATCGTCATCTCCGTCGCTGACGCGATTGTGGTGCTCGCCGCAGCGGGAATCACATCGTACACCGTCAATGATGCATGTGTGCGACAACACGCCTGCGATCAACTGGCCGCTGATTTGACGCGACTGTTGCCTGATACCGCGACCGTAGCAGCCAATCGTGCCACATTGAAGCGCGGTTTCGACGTTATTGCTGCTGGCGGGAACGGTTTCGTCTGGAATGATACACCGCCCGTATTAAACACCGGCAATGCGCCGCCGATACCGCCAACAGCACCGGGAACGCCGCCGATATTGGGGCAGGTTCCACAGTTGGGTGTCAATGTCCAAGGCGATGCGCTTCCAGCAGAAACAGCGCCGTGCCCAGAAACCTTCCCGCTCGACCTCGTAGACCGTGGGTCGCTGCGGAGCGCGCAGTGGCCAAACGCAGCGCAGCAGCGCGGGCCGGTGGTGTTGGCGACAAGATCGGGAGATGCGGGTGATCCTTGGGAGCGGATACTGTTCAAGCCAAGTTACAGTGAACAGCAAGTTAGAGAGATCCAGCAACGGATGCAAAATTGGACTCAAGCTACGTATGATAGCGTTGCTCACAGTATTATAGATCATACATTTCGCCACGGATACAATGATAATTACCTAGAATATTTAAGGCGTGCTGACAGCTTTAATAGAAGAGGTGCTCAAAAGAGCAATCTTGACTGGCAAACTGTAAGGTATAATAAGGGTAATGGGGAGTTTCTGATCGTTAGAAATGGAAAGATAGTGAGTTATGGTGTAAATAAGTAGGTTGCAGATACCAAGCTCTGGAAAATAGGGGTAATATTCGAGGCGCTCTACCTCTTTGATTTGTGATTCTTGTTGATAGTATTAAGGTGTTAGTATGAATAGTGACAGCCATTTGTTTCTTCTGATTGAACATAATGTTTTTGTTTCCACTTCTGATTATATGCAAATATTGCAAAGCAATACCGAAAAGGTTATTTATATACCCACCAAGGTAATAAGTTATATTAATGATACACTTGTGTGGGTAGATACTGTAAATCCATCATCTGAAAAATCAAGTTTTTCAGGTTTAAATCCCTTCGGTCCAACCATTATCGAGCCTGTTGAAGCGCGAAGAATCCAATTAATTTGTGATGCTTGGATTGGTGTATTTGGATTAGGCCCTGACCAAATTCATCTAACTGGCGAGTGGGTGAACAATGTTGATGAGAATGGAAACGAGCTTCAAGGTTATTATGAGGATGTATGTATCAGTCGTGCCGATATAATCGGACACCTTCAAAGTATTTCTAGTCTTGCACAAGCATCCAATGATGGAGACCTTCTGATTCTGCATTACGGACTCTAATTGCTGCCAAACTTCCTGAAAAGCTTGCAGAAGCGTTGACTACCGTACAAAAACCTCGTTCTGAAAGCTGGTATATGCCACCCATGGCACTAATCGCTCTTCTGTGTATGGGAATGGAAGTGTGATCGCCTCTACGTTGTGACTGGTAGCACCCGCACGATCACGTATGCCTACGATAGCTTGCAAGGACTCACGGGCGCCGTCGAAAGCGGCGCGACAACCAACACCTACACCTATGGCTATGACAACGCGGGCAATCGTACGAGTGTGAGCCATCAGCCATCAGCTGTCAGCAACCGCGCCTTCGCGTGGTGTTCGCCCACTTGCAGCTGAGGCATGACCATCGGACAGTGCTGAACCACCAGCTTTCCTTACGGGTTCAGGGCGTAGCGCCTGGCCGTTTGGGGGGTGCCGGGGGTGCCCTCTGGGCGTTGACGGAACGGCCCCTGGCAAAAGAGTAACGGCGATGGCACCCTCATCGCCCAAACCGTAGGCGGGGCAATACCACGCGCTACACCCAAGATCTGGCCGCGCCGCTCAGCCAGATCCTCAATGATGGGAACCAATATATCTATGGGCTGGATCGGTTGTCGAGTGTGGTGGACATCACCCGCATCTCGTGGTACACGAGCGATGCGCTCGGCAGCGTCCGTCAGGGCGCTCAGCCACCCATCACTTTCCAATGTGGCCTCGTTGCGGGCGTAGCAGGCACATCCAAATATGATGTTGGTTCGTGGATACAGGTGCCTGCTGCGCCCCTACGTTCGTTGGACGCGATGCCGACGTTGACATTGCGTGGTGTTCATTTGTTCGCAGCCGTGGCATGACCTACTAACGTTTGTGGGCCACAAACATTCTTTAGATCAAAAAAGAACACGGAGGGCATAGGCAATACGCTCCAACTGGCCACCAACATATCTTGATCGCAGCTGAGGCATGACCAACGGCGCGCAAGCCCCAACAAAAAACTCAGCCCTAAGGCGGTTTGACAGCCCTTCAGCATACTGCTATACTCGCTACCAAGTGAACCACACGATGTTGATCAGGAAAAGTACACATTAGAGCGATGCTCAGAGAATCGGCGGTTGGTGTGAAGCCGGTGCGGGCGCGAATGTGGAATGGCCCTGGGAGTCGCGAAGCGAACCAATTCTGGAATACCAGAGTTGCAGTAGCCAAGCCGGAAACGCCACCGTTATCAGGGCGCAGGGTATCACGCGTTCTACGCAGCGTACCTGGTTGAGTGTGTCGCTTCTGGCGGCGAACGAGGGTGGTACCACGGGAGCTTTTTGAGCCTCTCGTCCCTTACGGGATGAGAGGCTTTCTGCTTTCTTAAAATTCCGGGATTACCAGGCAACGCGGATCTGGATCACGGTATCTGGCGATTCAAGCAATAGGTAGCGGCCATCTGGTCGCTCCTCAATAGTATAAGGGGCGGGAGCGCCATTGCGAGTGATATTCAGTTGGCTGCGTTTGCCTTCGCCAGCACCCTGCGGTAGTGGCAGTGCAATCCGGGTACGGTCGGCGCTGCCGGTGACATCAAGTTCGATGGCCTGGTTGCCCTGCCGCCAGTGGTAGGCCACATAGCCATCGCCGGAGGCATAGCGCGCAATGGCATAGGCATCGCGCACATCGGTTGTCGTGGTCCAGCGCGGGGCAACAGTGACATCACGGTAGGCTATTGCGTTATCGCTGATGCCAGCAGCACCCTCGATCAGTGCGCTGAGCATGTTGCCAGTACCCCAGCCATCAGTCGGGATGGTATCGTCTGAGCTAACACCTTCTGCGCCATCACGATGGTACCAGAGGAATGTCCGGCCCTTACTGAGCATACGGAGCCAGTAATGTTCGAGAATTGCGAACCCATATTCGGGTTGGCCATAGCGGAAGGCACCGCGGGCCAGTTCGCCGCCAACCAGCGGCATGATTCCACCATTGACATACGAACCAGGAATCTCGCCACTGCGCCCTGCCAGGCCAACCAGGCCGCGTGGGAAGGGCGGATCAATACTGTACCATTCGGCAAAGGCACCATCGGCACGGCCAGATGCATAGCGGGCATTGTCTTCGGCTCCGCGTTGCATGTATTCGGCCAATATTGCTCGGCCTTGATCAGTATTCAACACGCCGCGATTCAGTGCGAATGCATTCGAGAGGCTCAATTGGCGTTCGGCATTCACACCGGGCAGATCGACCTTGTTGAACGGCACATGATGGCGGAAGAAGCTGCCATTCCAGGAAACGGCATTCAGATTGCGGATGATGCCAGCCGAAAGATCGCGCCAGAGTTTGGCCAGGTTTGGATCACCAATGCGATCCTCAATGCGAGCCAGCATGGAGAGCGATTGGGCCAGGCCAGTATTATCGCCATGAAAAATCCCCCAGATCGTCTTGTCGTCGATCCAGTGGCGCGGTGCTGGTTTGCCATTATTCGGGTCGGTGGTGGTCTGGCCGATCTCAAAATCCCAGGTATCGATGGTGTAAGGGCGCTTGACCAGCCCGCGTGCGGCGTCCCAGCGCAACGGATTCTGGAGGGTGTAGGTCAGCGCTCGGCGCATGGTGCCAAGATGGTTCTTCAGCCACCCATCATCGCCATTGGTCTGCCAGAGTTCATAGACACCCTGGACATACAGGTATTCGACATCGGCTTCGACGGGGGTGCGGTAGGCGCGGATCTGAAACTCTGGCCGATCCAGAAAATCCGGGAAGCTGCCATCCGAGTATTGCGAATCGCGAAAGGCATCCATGGTCGCACGCAAATTGGGATCGAAATAGCGTGCGGCCCGTTGCTGGTAGATATGGTCGCGCAGCCAGAGCAGGGCGCTATCGGGCGAGCGATAGCCATGCACCTGGCGGTTGCCAAGGTTATAGCTCAGCACGGCCTGATCAAGCAACTTCTGGGCAGCTGGGATAAACGCATCAAAGCGCTCACGGCCAGTCACAAGACTGGTGCGGGCATCGAGTGTAAACAGGCTCGGATTGACTGCCGCCTGCTGGCCGCTCAGAAACAGCGCAGCCCATTGTGGGCCAAGTGCCCCACGCGGAAACACCGTCAGCGTGCCCTGGCCGTTCTCGATCCGGCCTTCGGCAGTGCCAGCATAACGCTTGCGCGAATCAAACAGGACAATCGCTGCCGGGCCAGTATATCCAGGCGCACGGGCGCTGATCGCAATGGGTTGCAGTGGTGTGACAACCGATTGCGGGCTGGCAATCGATGTTCCATTCGTTTGGGCATGCGTAATCGAGGGGGCCAACAGGGCGGCGGGCGTGGCCAGGAGTGTGGTCAAGAACATGCGGCGATGCAGACGTGGCACAAAACACCTCTGGTTTCATGGCGAGAACGAGTATTCAGGAGTCAGGAGCCAGAATGAGACATCAATGCTTTAACTATACCATAGCCTGCCCTGCGTAAAACTGATAGACACTACATGCAGGGCTGATGAAAGAAACCCTATTGGCTATCGGACTATCGGCTATCGGCTATTTCATCGAAGAAAGGAAGACACATATGGCAACCAAACGAACGCGGGTCTTTTCTGGTATTCAACCATCGGGCCAGCTGCATATTGGCAATTATCTTGGTGCCATCCAGCAATGGGTGGCTGGGCAGGGCCAGAAGGAGAATTTTATCTGTGTTGTCGATCTGCATGCGATTACGGTTCCACAGGATGCGACACTGCTGCGCCAGCAGACACGCGAACTGACGGCATTGCTGCTTGCTTCTGGGATCGATCCCCAGCAGACGACACTGTTCATTCAGAGCCATGTTCGCGCCCATGCCGAGGGCTGCTGGATTCTGAACTGCGTCACGCCAGTTGGCTGGTTGGAACGGATGACGCAATATAAGATGAAATCCCAGAAGCAGGAGAGCGTCCTGACTGGTTTACTCGATTACCCGGTGTTGCAGGCAATGGATATTCTGCTGTATGACACCGATGA
This sequence comes from Chloroflexales bacterium, assembly GCA_038214135.1. GTDB lineage: Bacteria > Chloroflexota > Chloroflexia > Chloroflexales > Roseiflexaceae > JANLSE01. Next base: position 19,179 of record JBBQSD010000059.1, read on the forward strand.
GGTGCCGGTTGGCGAGGACCAGAAGCAGCATGTTGAGCTGACCCGCGATATTGCCCAGCGCTTTAATGGCCTGTATGGCGACACATTCGTGATTCCCAAGCATGTGATCCGCGAAACGGGCGCACGGATTACGGCGCTGAATGATCCAACGGCCAAGATGAGTAAGAGCGATCCGACCCGCGGCCATGCGGTGCGGATTATCGATACGCCAGATGAGATTCGCTGGGTGTTCAAGCGGGCCGTCACCGATGCTGGGCGCGAAATTACATTCAGTGATGATCCAGCACGAGCCGGTGTTAATAATATGCTACAGATCTATGAACTGATCACCGGCCAGAGTCGGGCGGCAATCGAGGATCATTTTGCTGGCAAGGGCTATGGCGCGCTCAAAACCGATGTGGCCGAAGCGGTGATTGAGGGTTTGCGCCCGATCCGCGAACGCTACCATCAGTTGATTACTGCACCAGATGAGCTTGATCGGCTGATGCGTGTTGGTGCGGAACGTGCCCGCGCCGTGGCCGAGCCAAAGATTCGGCTGGTGAAGGAACGAGTTGGCTTCGTATTGGAGTAGTACAGTATGGTGGATCGCTTCCTGCCGCCTAATCTGCGAGACGAGCGTATGGTTGCACGGATCGGGTTGATCTCCGATACCCATATGCCGGATCGCTGCCCACAGTTGCCCGCAGCGTTATTCGAGGTGCTGCATGGTGTCGATCTGCTCCTGCATGCTGGTGATGTTGGTGAGTTGTGGGTGCTTGATCGCCTGAGCATCATTGCGCCAGTGATTGCGGTGCATGGCAATGATGACACTGTTGATGCACAGCGTGAACTGCCATATCAGCAGATCCTCACTGTGGCAGGCCAGCGGCTGGTGCTGACCCACGCTCACTATTTTGATCGGACGCAGGAGCTGGATTCACGCAAGGATGATGCATGGGGGCCAAAACTTGAGCGACGTGCAGGATTTGGCCGTAGCGCCGGGGCCTCAATTGTCGTCTTTGGCCACACCCATATACCAATGGCGCACCACTATCAGAATATGTTGCTGATCAATCCTGGTGCGATCGCGGCACCGAACTATGTGTTACGCCAACGAATTCAGACGGTTGCAGTGCTGTTCATTCGTGATGATGGACTGCCGATTGTGCGGCATATCGATCTTGCAACACCCGAGCGCGTGTTTGTGCCACAGTTCGATGAGCATGCTGGATTTGCGGCTGCCTTCAGCCAGTATGCAGATTCAATTATGGCTGCCGATCTGGAAGCAATCTGGCATGATCTGGAACAATATGCACGTTCACTAGCGCCAGATGTGCGAGCGGTGTTGCGGGCCGGAACACGCCATGTGCAGGAGCGGCGCTGGTTGGGGGATCAGACGCTGATTACCCGTGCCGAATTGCTGGCCGAGATCCAATTGGCCGATGCGATACCAGCTGATGTGCGCGCCAGAATCACGATGCTACTGAGTGAATAATGTGTGGTTCGATAGGGAGAAAACGATGAAAACCAGCCCGTCGCTTGATGAAGTTCGCGCCATGCGTGGCCAGGGCAACCTGTGCCCGGTGTATACCGAAGTCCTTGCCGATCTGGAAACACCAGTCTCGGCGTTTCTGAAAGTGGCCCGCAGCCCATGGAGCTTTCTGCTCGAATCGGTTGAGGGCGGCCAGCATATTGCCCGCTATTCGTTTATTGGCGCAGAGCCATACTTGACCCTGCGTTTCGATGATGGCCAGGCCCACGCTGTCCAGGGCGGCTATAAACAAACCCTGCCCTATACCGATCCGCTGAAGGTGCTGGGTTCGTACTTAAGCTCATATCGCCCTGTGCGTTTGCCGGATCTGCCGCGTTTTGTTGGCGGTGCGGTTGGCTATCTGTGCTACGAAACGGTCGCCTGTTTTGAACGACTGCCCGTTCCCACAAAAGCTGGCTATCATATTCCACTTGGCATGTGGCAGTTTGTCGATACGCTGCTGGTGTTTGATCATCTCAAGCATAAGATCAAGATTATCAGCCATGTCCACCTGGATGTTGATGATCTGGCCGCCGAGTACCGCCGTGCAACCGATAAACTGGCCGAGATTGCTGAACGGTTGCGTGAGCCGGTTGCATTCGAGCACCTGATCGATGATCGACCATCGACCGTGGATGCGCGTCGTCCATCGCCCACCGCGACTCGGGCAACATCGAACGTGACCCAGGCACGTTATGAGGCAATGGTGCTCAAGGCCAAGGAATATATTGCTGCTGGCGATGCCTTTCAGGTAGTACCATCGCAGCGCTTTAGCCGTCAAGTCAAGGCCGATCCATTCACAATCTATCGGGCATTACGGACAATCAATCCATCGCCATATATGTTCTTCCTGCACACTCCTGAATGTGATCTGGTTGGCTCATCGCCGGAATTGCTGGTGCGGGTTGAGGATGGCCTGGTGACGACCCACCCGATTGCGGGAACACGCCCACGCGGCCAGGATGATGAACAGGATCGGGCGTTGGCCGAGGAGCTATTGGGCGATGAAAAGGAGCGCGCCGAGCATCTGATGCTTGTCGATCTGGGCCGCAACGATATCGGGCGTGTTGCCACGGCTGGATCGGTGCGGGTGCCAAATTTCATGTCGGTCGAGAAGTTCAGCCATGTGATGCACATTGTCAGCCATGTGACCGGGCGTTTACGACCTGATATGACAGCACTTGATGCGCTACGGGCTGTGTTTCCTGCTGGAACGGTGAGTGGTGCGCCAAAGATTCGGGCCATGGAGATTATTGCCGAATTGGAGGGCGAGCAGCGCGGCATCTATGCCGGTGCCGTTGGGCATGTTGGCTTCAATGGCGATCTGGATACGTGTATCGCCCTGCGAACCATGGTTGTCAAGGATGGCGTGGCCTATGTGCAAGCTGGCGGTGGCGTGGTGGCCGATAGCGACCCAACGGCGGAGTATCACGAGAGCGGCAATAAGGCAGCGGCGCTCCTGCGGGCAATCGATGAAGCCGAACGGCTGGTTGAGCCACGAGTACGGGCGTACGATTGACGAGGAGTCAGAAGTCAGGAGTCCGGAGTCAGAAGACCGAGAACCGAGAACCCTGACCGCGAAGTCAGGAGTCCGGAGTCAGGAGTCAGAATTAGCTTTCAGCTCTCAGCCATCAGCTTTCAGGAGCTAGCAGGAAGCAGTTACGAACACATCTCGATCACAGTTGTGGCAGAACCGAGAACTGTGGAACCAAGGAACACGTACGGGCACAGCGCGCTGTGCCCAACACGCCACCAGCAGTTATTGACACAGCCGAGGCATGACCGTAGGGCATTGGCGAACCACGGTGGTTCATTTAGGGTCCAGGGACTCTTGTCCCTGGACGGGGTGGCCGGGGTACCCTTTGGGTCTGGCACCCCGGGTGGCGGGCCACCCCGACCGCAGGTGCGGGCCCGCAGCCCCGCGACGAAAGAAAGCGAAGGGCTCCTCCAAAGGAGCCTACACGCCTGAAAGGTGTATCTATGGCCCAAATCAAAATCTATGGATTACGCGAACACCTCGATCCAATCAAGGCCCGGCTTTCCGATACAATTCATAGCTGTGTTGTTGAGGCGCTGGCCTACCCACCCGAAAAGCGTGCGCATCGCTTCTTTCCACTTGATCAAGCAGATTTCTATTACCCGCCTGATCGCACGACCGCCTATACAATCATTGAAATCAGCATGTTCGAGGGCCGCACGATTGAAACCAAGAAACAGCTCATCCGGCTCCTGTTCACACGCATTGCCGATGAGTGTGGCATTGCGCCGCAGGATGTGGAGATGACTATTACCGAGACGCCACGCCATCATTGGGGCTTTCGTGGGCTGCTTGGCGATGAGGCCAGCCTGAATTATACCGTTGAGGTGTAAACAATGTTGATGGATCGAACCCGCTTGCAGGCTGCCCTGGCTACCGAATTGGCCCGCTTCGCCGAAACGCACCCACGCTCGCACGAACTATTTGAACGTGCCAAAGAATCATTGCTCGGTGGCGTCCCAATGCACTGGATGGTGCGCTGGGCAGGGGCCTTCCCCGTATTTGTGACCGAGGCCCATGGCGCGTATTTCAGTTGTGTTGATGGCCATCGTTACCTGGATCTATGTTTGGGCGATACTGGCGCGATGACCGGCCATGCGCCAGAAGCTGCGGTCGCGGCGATCAGCGAACAGGCCCGCCGTGGTGTTACCTTTATGCTGCCAACTGAGGATGCACTATGGGTTGGTGAAGAACTTCAGCGCCGCTTTGGGCTGCCATACTGGCAGTTCGCCCTGACTGCCACCGATGCAAATCGGTTCGCCATCCGCTTGGCTCGCCATATTACTCAGCGCCCAAAGATCCTTGTGTTCAACTGGTGCTACCATGGAACTGTTGATGAAACCTTCATCACATTGCGTGATGGTGTCGCGGGTGCCCGTACTGGCAACCTTGGCCCACCAATCAACCCAACGATCACGACTAGGGTGGTTGAGTTTAACGATATACCAGCCCTCGAAGCAGCCCTGGCGCATGGTGACGTAGCCTGTGTACTGGCCGAACCGGTGATGACCAATATTGGCATTGTTCAGCCCGAACCTGGTTTTCACGACGCTTTACGTGATCTCACCCGCAGAACCGGCACGCTACTGATTATTGATGAAACCCACACAATCTGTGCTGGCCCAGGTGGCTATACCAGGGCGTATGGGCTGCAACCAGACATGCTAACGCTTGGCAAGCCAATTGCTGGCGGATTACCAGCGGCGGTCTATGGGTTTAGCGCCGAAACGGCAGCACGGGTACAGGCCAGTATCCGCACTGACGAATCCGATACGGGCGGGATCGGCGGGACGTTAGCGGGTAACGCATTATCGCTGGCTGCAATGCGGGCCACGCTCGAACATGTACTGACCGAACAGGCATACGCGCACACCATTCCACTGGCCGAACGATTTGCAGCGGGTGTTCATCAGGTGATTGCAGAATTCGGCTTGCCCTGGCATGTTAATCGCCTGGGGTGCCGAGCCGAATACTGGTTTCGCCCAACAGCACCGCAGAATGGCGGCGAAGCAGCCGCCGCAATCGATGGCGATCTGGATCGCTACATGCACCTAGCGGCGCTCAATCGCGGCATTCTCATGACACCCTTCCATAATATGGCCCTGATTGCGCCGGACACAACCGCAGCCGATATTGATTTCCATACGGACGTGTTTCGGGAGAGTGTGGCACAACTTATGTAGGAGTCAGCATGGAGAACCAAGTATTCAGGAGTCAGGAGTCAGGAGTCAGCATGGAGAACCAAGTATTCAGGAGTCAGGAGTCAGGAGTCAGGAGTCAGGAGTCAGGAGTCAGCATGGAGAACCACAGAACCATAGAACTACGGAACTGAGAAAGCCCTCACCCCTAGCCCCTCTCCCAGTGGGAGAGGGGTTAGGGGTGAGGGAATCAGCCACCAACACATATCGACCGCAGCCGTGGCATGACCAACGAGCGTTGATGGGCCGCCGACATTCTTTGAACAAAATATAAGGCGACAAGCCAACGCTACAGACATAAATTGATCGCAGCCGTGGCATGATCAGCGAACGATGGTGAGCCATTAACATCCATTATGGGTGCAGGGTGTAGCGCCTGCCCGAGGGAAGGTGCTGGAAACCGGGTGCCCTCTGGGCGGGAACGGTTTCTGGCTGCCTGCCACGCATAGCGGCATAATGAGCACAGGAACGGTTCCTGGAGAAAAAAGGCACCTAAGCTGTAGCCCTGAACCAGAGATACAGAACGTCTTCTCAAGACAAAGGAGCATCCCATGATTCTACTGCTCGATAACTACGACTCATTCACCTATAACCTCTACCAATACCTTGCCGAACTCGGTGCAGAGGTTGTTGTCAAACGTAACGACGAAGTGAGTGTTGCCGATGTGGCTGCTATGGCCCCCGAGAAGATCGTGATCTCGCCAGGGCCGTGTACACCCAATGAGGCTGGCATTAGTGTGCCACTCATTCAAGAGTTGGGGGGCACCATTCCAATATTGGGCGTCTGCCTTGGCCATCAATCGATCGGCCAGGCCTATGGCGGTGCTGTCGTTCGTGCGCCGGTTGTGATGCATGGCAAAATCTCGGCCATTCACCATGGCGGTGCCGGGGTGTTCGCCGGTCTACCCGAGCCATTCCCAGCCACGCGCTACCATTCACTGATTGTGCGCCGCGATGATCTGCCAGAGTGTTTGGAAGTAACCGCCTGGACGAATGATGGGATTATTATGGGTTTGCGCCATCGCGAACTGGCTGTTCAGGGTGTGCAGTTCCATCCCGAATCGATCATGACCGATGCTGGCAAGGCGCTGCTGCATAACTTCCTGAAAAGCTAACTAGATCGATCACCCATCGGCCACCAGTGCAGCGCCAGCCCGATACCGAACATCAGTGCAGAGATGGGGATGAGCAGCGGCACCTGACGGTTGATGCCGGCCCAGAACAGCGCGCCAAAGAAAAACAGATGGAAGCAGGCGGGAACACACAGCAATACCCAATCAAATGGCTGATCGCGTGGCGTGTGGCGCGCCGCCCAGATTGCCAGCAACACGCTCCCACCAAGCAATAGCCCAGTGATTAGCCATGCTACATTGCCCTGCGCCACCAGCGCAAACGATGGCCAGATGATACTGGTAAGCCCAAACAGGATAAGTGGAACAGCAATAATCGCAACGGCAAGATCGGCCAGAAACCGTAGGCGGCCTGCATAGCTCGAAAGCAGGCCAAGGCGCAGCAGCAGCGAGAAGCCAGCCACCACAACGAACCAGGCATAGAAATTACCAAGCGGCACACCAAACCAAGCACCAGCGCTACGCCATGTCCAGAAGCCAAGCCGAATGGCAATTGCGTCCATGCTCAGGTCAATCGTCAGCGCCAGCAGCGCATCGATAATCGGGCGCAGATACCAAGCAATGCCAAAGCAATCGGAGGTGGCCATGGCTGTGTAGAGGATCAAACCCCAGCTCACACCAATACACAGCGGCACGGTTCCAGCGATCATGATCAAGAACTGACCATAGTCATAGGCCTGCAATGTCACAATCGCCATGTATTCAAGCAGCACACCATAGATCATGCCAAGAATCAGGCCAACCACATATATTCTGCCGCGTACCCAGGCATGGCGCAGGCAGATCGCAGCCAGGCAATACACACCAAGCTCGAACAGAAGGAAGAGTGGCGCTGGCATAGAGGCTACTTTCGATATGTCACACCTGTAACGGAAACGTGTATTGCTTCGAGCCGATATGGTATAATTGTTTGAATCACTCAATCCATCATAGCGCTATAAGGAAGCAAGCGATGACACATGCGGTCGCGCCTCCACAATTCTTATTAGTCTGGCCCAACGAGGCACTAGAGATTGATTCTTCAGTCCTTCAGGGGCTTTGGACTGAAGCAATCTACCTGAAGCTCACTGACCAGACAAACCGAATGATTGAGTTTACTGATGGCGTTGTGGAGGTGCTACCGATGCCAACGCGCTACCATCAAGCAATATCATTATTGCTGATGCTCAAGCTGCTGACCTATATCCAACCACGCGGCGGTGTCGTCTATTATGCTCCATTACGTCTTCAGATTCGCCCTGGCAAATACCGCGAGCCAGATATTCTCCTATTGCGCGATGTCAATGATCCACGGAATCAGGATGCCGCATGGCTGGGTGCCGATCTTGTGATCGAGATTGTTAGCCCAAATGATCCCGAACGCGATACTGTCACGAAGCGGGCCGATTATGCTGAGGCTGCTATTCCAGAATACTGGATCGTCAATCCAATCGATCAGACAATCACTGTGCTTGCATTCGAGAACGATACCTATAGCGCGCATGGTCGCTTCCATCGCAATGAGGATGCGACATCACTACTGCTCGCGGGTTTTAGCGTATCAGTAGCCGAGGTTTTTGATGCACAGTAGCGGGTAGAGACGCTCCGCTGGTGCGTCTGGTTCGATCCATCGCGTCCGTACAGCAGGTGGCAATCGCCAATCCAAAAGTATGGCATAATAGAACCATCAATCAGCTTGCTATGAACAAGAGGGTGATCATGGTCACAGCAGAACACAAACAGCACTTTGCAGAACAGGGCTATGTCATCGTGCGGGGCCTGTTCAATCGCGATGAAACCGACCGTTACCGCGAACACTATATGCGCCTGCGGAAACACGGCACATACCCTGGCGATATGGCCGGTGTGGATGCCAACAGCAGCGATCCGCTCAAAGTCTACCCGCGCATGATCCATATGCATCGCTGGGATCAGCTCTCGCTGCAATGGATGACCGACCCACGCCTTGATGAATGCATGATTGCCTTGCTTGGCCGTTCGCCATATGCCGTTCAAACAATGCTGTACTTCAAGCCACCGGGTGCCCGTGGCCAGGCGCTGCATCAGGATAACTTCTATCTGCGGGCCCAGCCAGGAACCTGTATCGCTGCATGGATGGCGCTCGACGAAATCGATGAGGCCAATGGTTGTTTGCAGGTTGTGCCAGGCAGCCACAACTGGCCGCTGCTGTGTACCGAAAAAGCCGATACCAGCGTCAGTTTCACCGATGTCACCGTGCCAGTCCCACCCGATGCGCCGGTGCTGCCGATCATCATGCAACCAGGCGATGTGTTGTTCTTCAATGGCCAGATTGTACACGGCAGCTACCCGAATGTCACCAGTGATCGGTTTCGGCGGGCGCTGATCGGCCATTATATCGAAGGCCGTGCTGATCAAGTCGCCACGTTCTATCATCCAGCCCTACGCATGGACGGCACCCCGCTCGAACTCGATATTGCCCAGGGCGGTGGAGCCTGTGGCGTATGGGCGGAACAGGATGGCGAACTTGTCGTCGAGATGGTCGGTGTTGAAGGCACAGTTCGTAAGCACGAATAAGCCAGGATTCAGAAGTCAGGATTCAGCTCTCAGCTTTCAGGTTGCTAACGATAGCATTGATTCTAGCGATACGCGCTGTAGGTATCATCAATGTTTCTATCTGCACTAAAAAGCTGATGGCTGATGGCTGAGAGCTGACGTCTATTGAGAAGCAACCTCGGTATCCCCTCAGCCTATGTGGCCCAGGCCTCCGCATCAGCCGCACTGCGGGCGGCATTCTAGGAATCATGCCTACATGCATTGTGCTGCAATGCGGAACCTGTTCCTGGATGTCGCGCAAGCACAATTTCCCCATCCACAGCTTCAGATATATCTCGCAGATCTTCAGCGCTATTTAGCTAAGCACCTTTTTAATCCACTCCACAAAGCCCTCCGAAGCAGTAAAGATATTGCCAGCATCCATACGATTCATATAGCGGAAGCAGCCCTGTAGCCGTTCCGTCATGGTATCCTGGCTTGTATAATCAATATAAAAGATATATTTGCCATGGACATCGCGTAAGTCCTCGGCAAACTGGCGAATCAGAAACCGCAGCAGAGCATCCTCTTCCGAAAGGCTATACCCAACAATCACGAGTATGCGGCTCTCCTGGAGCAGCCGAACTGCTTTCGGAAAGATGTTCGCGAAGTAGGAGCTTGTATAGTTCTGCTCTTTGGAGGGCATCATGATCTCGGGTGCTCTATCGCGCACCTCCTCAAAGGTTCGTGAGCGGTAATCCAGATCATAGCCCACGCCATTGGGGTTGGTCAGGATTTCGAAGCCACCATTAATCTTGAGCAGCGTGTTAATCGACCAATGATCCTGGACGATATTTGTGTTGCGCTGCCCACAGATCGATGTAGGCGTAATGCCCCGATAGGTATTGCGTAGCGCCTTCTGCTCACCAACATTATCCAGGATCGTCTCAAGCACATAATCATAATTGGTGGATAAAAAATCCGCGTGTACGCCACGGGCAGAGCCACGGCCTTGTTCCTGTTGCTCACTCAGCCACTGGAAAAACCTGAGAATGGTTGTTTGATTATCGGTTGGCGTTGCAGGAGCCAGGAACTTGCCCTGGTCTTGATCATAGTGATTGAGAGTCGTCAGCGTCTTAAACCGTTTTTGGACGATGGCCTTAATTTCATTGAGGACAAACGTAATGCTGCGCTCGTCCATATAGCGTGTGCGGATTCCAGGGTATTTGAGCTGCATGCTCAGGTTATACAGCAACTCCTTGAACTTGGCCGGCGCAGCATCATCAATCGTTGGGTAGCCTGGCTGTGTCAGCAATTCATCAAGTTCGATCTCGGATGCCATCTCTTGCAGGAATGATTGCGGAAAGGTGAAGAGTTCGTAGCCAGTGGGAGATTTCGCATCCCAGGTTTTAGAGAAACCGGCACCAACAAAAAACGTGATGTTTGTTAGGCCACTTTTCTCTGCCCCTTTGGAGGAATTGGAAGTGACAAGTTCTCGAAACGCTTGAGCAGCATCCATGATCGATTGCCATCCTTTGTTCGTTGCAGGCGGTTCACAAACCACCCCCACAGGCATTGTTATTCAATACGGCGATCAGGGAACGGTTCCCGCGAAATAAACTACTATACTTCCCGATACAACCGCATTGCCTCAGCAAATCGATCCAACGATTCCGTAGTTGCTGGATCAATATTGCAGATCAGATGCGCCACACCACTCTCGTCATAGCGGCGTAGCTCGGCAGCAATCTGCTCGGCTGTCCCGCTGAGTGCCTTCTCAATCGGCGGGGTTTCTTTCTCTGGCTTAGGGTACACAACCGTGACGCCAACCGTGATACCGATTGTGCTTGGATCGCGGCCAACCTCTTTGCTGGCCTGTTCGAGTTCTGTGCGCCGCGCTGCCAGCGGATCGACATGGCCAAGCCATGCGGTATTCCACATATCGGCATATTGCGCCGTGAGCTTGAGCATGCGTGGGCCAAACGATGCAACCAGAATCGGTGGCCCGTTTGGGCGCGGCCCGCGTGGCACAATCGCACTATTTGGCGCACTATAGTAGGTGCCCTGGAAATCGACCTTGCCATCGCGCAGGAGTGGCGCAATGATCTGGAGCGCCTCCTCGAAACGGCTGACCAGATGATCGAATGGAAAGCCAAACGCCTCAAATTCAGGCTTATGCCAGCCAGCCCCTAACCCCAGAATCAGCCGACCACCGCTGACCTCATCAAGGGTTTCGGCCATTTTCGCGAGCAAGGCCGGGTTGCGGAATGGCACACACAACACGATCGTTCCCAACTCAACCCGCTCGGTTGCCTCGGCCAACGCAGTCAGCAACGTCCACGATTCCCAGATCCCATGCGTATCGGGATCGTTCGGCCAACGGTACAATAAATGGTCATACACCCAGACTGAATCAAACCCCAGCGCCTCGGCATGGCGGGCATAGGCACGGATCGCCGGGTAGCGTGGTGGCGTTTTGGTTTCTTCCTGTTCGGCGATTGGTAGAACAATTCCGATTTTCATAGAATCCTTTCCTGGTTTTCCACAATGACTGCCAACCCCTGGCCGACGCCAACACACATGGTTGCCAGCCCATAGCGCCCGCCACGCCTGCGCAATTCATGGATGAGCGTTGTTAATATCCGTGCGCCGCTGGCCCCAAGCGGATGCCCGAATGCAATTGCGCCACCATTGACATTGACGATGGCTGGGTCGAGATCGAGCGCCCGAATGCATGCAACCGATTGGGCGGCAAAGGCTTCATTCAGCTCGATCAGATCCAGATCGGCAATGGTTAATCCAGCCCGTGCAAGCGCCTTACGTACCGCCGGAACTGGCCCAATCCCCATAAACGCTGGATCTACACCAGCGACACCACTGGCCACATAGCGTGCCAGCGGGCGGTACCCCAGCGCCTGTGCCTGCTGATCTGCCATCACAAGCAGTGCCGCCGCGCCATCATTGACCCCACTTGCGTTGCCGGCGGTCACGCTACCATCGCTTGGGCTGCAATCGGGTGGGCGGATGCGTTCTCGGCCACCAAATGCCGGGCGCAGCCGCGCCAATGCCGCCAGCGTTGTATCGGGGCGCGGGTGTTCATCGTGTTCGATCACCCGTGCTGCATCGCCCTTTTTGGCAGGCGGAATCGTCACCGACACGATCTGATCGCTAAAATACCCTTGTGCATGGGCCTGAGCGTAGCGCTGTTGGCTTTCGAGCGCGAAGGCATCCTGATCAGCACGCGAGATGTCATCGTGTTCAGCGACATTCTCGGCTGTCTCGCCCATGGCATATGGGTAATACTGCTGCGCTAGGCGTGGGTTGATCAAGCGCCAGCCAATCGTTGTGTCGAACACCGCGGGGGCGCTGCGGCTCCAGGCGGATTCCTGTTTGGCAAACACAAATGGAGCGCGGGTCATGCTTTCCACGCCGCCTGCAATAAAGATCGTGCCCTCACCCGATTGGATCGCATGAGCAGCTGCGACAACCGCCTGCAATCCGCTGGCACATAGCCGATTGATCGTCTGCCCTGCAACTGTTACAGGAAGATCTGCCAGCAGCGCAGCCATTCGCGCAACATTCCGGTTATCCTCGCCCGCTTGGTTAGCGCAACCCAGGATCACATCCTCGATCTGTGTTGGATCGATCCCGCTACGCTCGATCAGCGCACGAATGACAAGCGCGGCGAGATCATCTGGCCGTAGCGTTGCCAGTGCGCCACCATAACGCCCAATTGGCGTGCGTAGTGCATGGGTAATGATGGCATTTGGCATAGGGTTTCCTGCTCAATTCGCCTGGAAGCTTTGATAGTCCCAGCCATCGTCCTGCATGCGATAGCGAAAGGTATACAGCAAGCGCGGCTGGAAGGTATTGGCGACCAGGTTAAAATCGAATGGGCGGCCATTGATCTGCATCTCGCCCTGTTCGGTGAAGCCAATCCGGCGGGCTTTGTCCGTACCACTTGCGCCAGGCGCTGTCAGGACAAACTCGAAGCGCTCGCTACCAACAAAATCGCCCTTGTTGTCGAGAGCAATCGAGCGAATCTCTGGCATACGCGCAGAACCAAAATACAGCCGCTTGCCATGCAGCGTATTATAGACACCGATCCCGAATGCGTCGGTGCCATCGTACTGCGTCGCAATCGTTCCGGTTGCCAGGTTGATCCGAAAAATACGGCCCTGTTCGGTCGTTCGATCCGAACCGAACACCGAACTCACATACAGGCTGTTGGTCTCGCAATCGAGTGCCAGGCCCATCACACCATAGGAATTTTCGATTGATGGCTTCGCTGCACCGGGTAATTCAAGAAACAGCGCCATGACACCGGTGTTGCTATCGACTTTATACAGCCGGTTTTGTTGCTCGGGCGGATTGTCGATCAGATTAATGTGCGGCACCGGTCCAGCATAGACATTACCCTGTCCATCGGCCAGAATCGGGCCAAGGTTTCCGGCCATCATCCAGCTTGGGTGACGATAGATATTATTGGGATCGCTGCCATCGACCATCTTCAGACCGTTCACGGTTCGATCATCGGTGGCAAAATTGACGGTTTTGTAGCCAGCGGCTGTTGCAAAGCGTGGCACCTTGCGGCAATTGCTCACAGGCCCAGCCTGTATTGCTGGCGTCGCCGTTGCCGATGCTGTCCCGCCAACACGCTGCGTGAGCGCTGCTGCCACAATCAGCCCAATAATCAATAGCACCCCGCCACCGATTGCCCACCAGATCCAGCCACGCCCTGCCGATTGGCGGGTGGCGACTGCTGGCGCTGATGGCACATTCGCGGTTTGCTTACGTCTGCGTTTCGATGGCATAGATCGCAATCACATTACTTGATTGGCACAAACATTGGTCCAGCAAAACATGGGTACACTTTGGTTGTGTAGACGCCATATTCGAGAACGGAATTGGCCCAGCAATATTCTTTGCCTGGTGTGTCGTCGTTCTTTAACTGTGGAACATACCAGATCACTAGTTCACTATCGATAATTGACTCAGGCGTTGCCGCAATGAATTTCTCTGGCCCCTGACGATAATCCTCATTACAGCATGGCCCGATCGTGATCATATCCGCTTCGCCATCATCACGGGCTGGATCGTGGCGCGTGACATACACATAGGCGTTATCGCCACGCCCGCCATCACTGAACTGACCGCGGCTTGGTTCGATTGTGTAGCCACCGCCCGCCTGTGCCATGAAGCGAAACTGACTGCCATCGGATGTCGCCTGGACATCCTTTTCCAATGCCCAGCGCTCCGTCTCCCAGGTTTGCCAATCGCTCCCCGACCACTGCGCGAAGCTGCCAGGGCCAGCCATTGCGATCCGAAACACCGGGCGATACATGCCATCGTTGCCGCAACCCCGCCCAAGGCTGGCGGCTTTAACGCGGAAGCGACCATCACTATAGAACTCGTAGGTCTGGGCATAGTTATAGTTGCATGGTTGTGGCCAGTACTCACTCCAGTAATTCTGGGTCAGGCTGAACCCGACTATTTGGCCATCCTGTTGCAGATCCGCGACGACTGGCGGCCCAATTGCAATCACTGCTGCCTGGCTGAACACCGGGCAACCAATTGCATCGCTATAACCGAAACCCTGGCGCTGTGAATAGGTCACATGCCAATCGACCAGTTTTGCGTTACGAACGACAGGTTTGCCATTGAACGCAACCTGCGATATTCGCAGGCCGTCGGAGCTTGTCAGAATATAGTTCATGCTCCAGCCGCTGCGTTCGAGCGCTGTTTCCTTCTCGCAATATTCACGAGCAACGATATCATTCTGCAGCTGTTTCTCGGTGACACGCGGCCCATTATAGGCACCCAGGTCAGTCCAGCGCGCCCCAACCAGCGTGCCATCGGTCAGATCGACAATCGCCCATAATGCTCGATCACCAACCAGAAATGTTGGCGCAACACACAGATGCTTTGAGCGCTCACATTTCGATGCATTCAGCGATGTCTTCGTATTTGGCATCACCGCCTGGCTGGGGCTGGGGGCGCTGCCGAGTGCCTGGATCACCTCTGGTGCATTGGCGGCAATCAGCGTGGCCAGTTCAGTCAGGTGCGCTGGAATATCGGGCTGTGTATCTGTTTGGTAGGTGACGTCAACAATCTGGCGGTTGGGCAGATCAACAATGGCAATTGTCGTCAGATTCAGGGCATAGTTATACAATTCAACCCTGTAGCATTTTGTCGTTTTGCATGCTGCGGTTGCTGGCGTCAGATCGCTCTCACGGGTTGGGTAGATACCAAACACCTCGCTACGTAATGCAGCACTGGTGCGTGTATCGCGGGTATATTGATAGAAGCGTGGTTCGGTGATCGCCAACTCCTGTACGGTTTTCTGTTCATCATTCAACCCATTCTGCAATGCCAGAATAGGAATACGCTGTTCGAGTGTCGATGCGATCTGGTCATCACGTTTGGCAAGGGCTGGAATGCGGCGGCGTAGCTCGGCGGCATCGCTTGCGCCAAGGACACCAGGATCAGCAGGGGTTGGCGGTATGGTTGGGCGAGCAGATGTGGCTGTTCCACCAGGCGTAGTGGGCGTTGCACAGGCAGCCAGCAGCAGGCTCGCAATCATCAGAACTGCCCAATAGGACGAATAGGATCGTTGAACTCTCATGCGGTACTCATTGATCGACGGATTTCCCGCATTATAGCACTGCCGTACAGGCATGAGGAATTGTACCTGCTTATGCCCCTCTCGCCGACCCCTCTCCCACAGGTAGAGAGGGGCTTATACGCTGCTCAATGCTCGTTTCTTCCCCTCTCGCCGACCCCTCTCCCCCACCCCTCTCCCACAGGTGGAGAGGGGCTTATACGCTGCACAATGCTCGGTTCTTCCCCCGAGCGCCGACCCCACTACCCAACCCCACACCCACAGGTGGCGAGGGG